>CP046147.1:2465000-3094136 GCA_029593915.1 Candidatus Lucifugimonas marina
TGCCTACACATCACAGCAGAAACTGCGAACCTTGCTCACACTCTTGCAGCGGCTGGCGCCGATCTCACTCTGTGTGCTTCGAACCCGCTTTCGACTCAAGACGATATCGCTGCTCACCTCGTTGAGTCTGGTATCCCCATCTTCGCTATCAAAGACGAAGACGAAAAGACCTACTTCGACCACATGTCGGCAACCGTCGACACGGGGCCACAGATCACCATGGATGATGGTGCCGACGTGGTAGCAATGCTCCACAAGGACAAGACCCACCTCCTTAAAGACGTTATCGGTGGAATGGAAGAAACCACTACCGGTGTTATCCGCCTGAAGGCACTTCACGGTGAAGGCAAGCTTGCTTACCCAATCGTTGCTGTAAACGATTCGCAGACCAAGCACATGTTCGACAACCGCTACGGCACAGGTCAGAGCTCGCTCGACGGAATCATTCGTGCAACTAACTTGCTCATCACGGGTAAAACTGTTGTCACCATTGGTTACGGCTGGTGTGGCAAGGGCTTTGCAATGCGGGCCAAAGGCATGGGCGCTCACACCATCGTGTGTGAAGTCGACCCTGTGAAGGCACTGGAAGCTGTCATGGACGGTCACCAGGTCATGAGCATGGACGAAGCCTGCAAGCTCGGTGACATCTTCCTTACCGTTACTGGCGGTATGAAGGCAGTCGATGGCAAGCACTTTGAGAACATGAAAGATGGCGCAGTTGTTGCCAACTCCGGTCACTTCAACATTGAAATCAACGTTAAGGCACTCGAAGAGATGTCCGAGGCAAAACGAGAAGTTCGAGACTTCGTTGACGAGTACACACTTGAAGACGGTCGAAAAGTCTTCTTGCTTGCTCAAGGCCGTCTGATCAACCTTGGTGCAGCAGAAGGTCACCCACCTTCAGTGATGGACATGAGTTTTGCTAACCAGGCACTCGCCGGTGAGTACATCATGAAGAATCACTCGAAGCTCGACCCCGGTGTTTACACACTTCCTGAAGCAGTTGATACCGACATCGCAAGCATCAAGCTCGGCGCAATGGGAATGTCTTACGACGTTCTAACCAAAGAGCAAGACGTTTACCTGAACAGCTGGGAAGTCGGAACTTGAGTTTCTGGCTAGCACCTAGTTGCTAGATAACTGGCTAAAATGACCCCGGCAATTCTTCAATCGAATTGCCGGGGCACTTCTACGACACGGACTATTCAAAGCAAAATATGGTCAACACAAATTACTTACTAACCTCGGAATCTGTATCCGAAGGTCATCCCGATAAGATGGCCGACCAGATTTCCGATGGTGTTCTAGATGCACTACTCGCTCAAGATCCTATGAGCCGAGTGGCATGTGAAACCTCTGTTACCACCGGACTCGTGCTGGTATTCGGAGAGATCACAACAAACGCAGATGTCGATATCCGCGGAATCGTTCGAGATACGATCCGCAAGATCGGCTACGACGATCCTTCTTATGGATTCGACTGCGACGGCTGTTCAGTGCTGATTGCTCTCGACGAACAATCGACCGACATTTCGGCTGGTGTGACTGAAGCGCTCGAAGTTCGAGGCGAGGATTCAGCAGACGAAGTTGGTGCGGGTGACCAGGGAATGATGATTGGCTACGCTGCCAACGAAACTCCCACATTCATGCCGCTTCCGATCGCACTCGCTCACCAGTTGACCAAACGGTTGACTGATGTTCGACGCAACAACACGATTTCTTACCTCCGGCCCGACACCAAGAGCCAGGTAACTATCGAATACACCGAGGATCACAAGCCGGTTCGAGTCGACACTATTGTCATCTCGGCACAGCACGATCCTGAAGCAACCAACGAACAGATTGCCGCAGATATTCAACAGCACGTCATTCGTGAAGTTGTTCCTGCTGACCTGCTCGATGCTGATACCAAGTACTACATCAACCCATCGGGTCGATTCGTAATTGGTGGTCCAGTTGGTGATGCAGGTCTCACTGGTCGAAAGATCATTGTTGATACTTACGGCGGAAGCGCTCGCCACGGTGGAGGAGCTTTCTCTGGCAAGGACCCAACGAAGGTCGACCGTTCAGCAGCATACGCGGCTCGCTGGGTTGCAAAAAACCTTGTTGCTGCCGGTCTCGCCGAACGAGCCGAAGTTCAGTTGTCGTACGCCATTGGTGTTTCGACTCCGATTTCGATTCAGGTCGACACCAAAGGAACAGGCAACAAGCCTGAATCCGAACTGGTTGAACTGGTAAAAGCGAACTTCGACCTACGACCACAGGCGATTATCGATCACTTCAACCTCCGACGACCGATCTACCAGCAAACTGCTGCGTATGGTCACTTCGGACGCGATGATCTGGATCTCCCGTGGGAGAAACTCGATCGAGTCGAGGCTCTAAAAGCCTAGTACCCGTTCGATAGCTCGAATAAACTCGGGGCAGTCTGCCATATATGCGGACTGCCCCGATTCATTTAACACGAGAAGGCTGCAACCAGAATGACTGACCGCCCCCAGATAAATTTCGGCACCGACGGCTGGCGGGCGATCATCGCAGAAGATTTCACGTTTGCCAATGTCCGAGCGTGTGGTGAAGCTGTGGCGCGAAATCTCATAGCTACAAATCGTGCCGATCAGGGTTTGGTCGTAGGTTTCGACACTCGATACGGTTCGCCTCGATTCGCCGAAGCAGTCGCCAAAGTAGTAAACAGCTACGGCATCGACACTCACATGTTCGATGTTGCGGCCCCAACGCCAGCCTGTAGCTTCGCAGTTGTCGATCACTCGGCAGCCAACGGTGTGATGATCACTGCCAGCCATAATCCACCAGAGTGGAACGGCTTCAAGGTGAAATCTTCAGCTGGTGGATCGGCAACGCCGGACGAAGTAGCGCAGATCGAAGATCATCTAGCGGAAGTATTAGACGGTAAGGGCGATCAAACCGGCTCGGGGACAGGTGCGAACACAGTATTCGACGTGATCTCTCCTTATATCGAGCAACTCCATCGAGTAATCGATGTCGCGCCTATTAAGGAAAAGCCTTTAAAGGTAGTGGTGGATGCAATGCATGGATCAGGGGCTGTGATTATCCCTCTAGTCCTGGCGGGCGGAGCAATCGAAGTTATCGAAATTCGATCTGAGCAAAACCCCAACTTCCCGGGTATGGATCAGCCAGAGCCTATCGAACACAACGTAAAGCCGCTTTCGGCAGCTGTGAGAGAACTTGGTGCTGATGTCGGTATCGCACTTGATGGCGATGCTGATCGAGTGGGAATTGTTGATGAGAACGGCAAATATTTCTCCACCCTAGAAGTTTTCTCGCTACTAACCGATCATTTCATGGGTCGACGAAACGAGCGCGGCGGTGTTGCGTGCACTATCACGATGTCGTCAATGGTCGATAAGCTTTCGACTCACTACGGTGCGCCTATTTATCGAACGCCGGTCGGCTTCAAATTCGTCGGACCAACGATGATCGACAACGGTTGTTCAATGGGTGGAGAAGAAAGCGGAGGTTACGCTTTCAAAGGTCATGTCCCAGAGCGAGACGGTTCTCTATCTGGACTGTTGTTCCTCGAAGCGATGGTCATGAGCGGGAAGAAACCTTCTGAACTGCTATCCGATCTCCACGAGCTAGTCGGACCTCACACCTTCCGGCGAATCGATGTTTCCTACGATGAATCCCAGCGCACCAAATTAGCCAACACAGTTGAATCGGTATCACCAGACAGTCTTGGCGGCCTATCGTTGGAATCTGAAGACCGACGAGACGGGGTGCGATTCAACCTTGCCGGAGGATCATGGGCAGTGGTCCGCATGTCAGGGACAGAGCCACTGGTTAGAATTTATGCCGAAACTCCCGACACCGAAACTCTGGAATCAGTTCTCGCTGAATTACGTTCAATTCTCAAGATATAGGCACATCTCACCGGGCACGATATCTTCCTGATTCATACTGAAAAACCCGGTGTGAACCAAATAAATCCTCGAACGATTTTCCGCTTCGTTAATCATCTGTGCATTTCACCCACGTGTTTCCTACAGGCACAAAGCATCAGGTGATTCACGCCCACAGCCCGCTGTAATAAATTCGCACTACATCGCGGAAGAATTACCTACTTTCCACGCTAAATATGCGTAAAAGTAGATTCTAGTGAGGTCGGGTATCAGGTGTTGTTCCATCAACCGCAAACAACGGAAAAGCGTCCACCGATCTGATACCGGCAAAACTATGCGATTGCACGAAATCGCCAGGGGGATATAAGGGAATGAGTACTGAACACGGTTCCAACGCTGGAACCATAAACATGAACGAGTACAAGAGCCGACTCGACTACATGGGGTTCACTCCAGAAGACGCTCGAACGCTCGAAAAACTCAAGCCATGGGCTGAGAGCATTGCGAAGAAATTCGCTACCAAGTTCTACGACCCACAGTTCGAGAATGCTGAATTCAGCGCGATTGTGTCGAACTATGGATCTATTCGATCAACACTTGAGGGTGCGCAGGCTGGCTACATGCTCGGCTGGTTCAGCGGATACCCAGATGAGGGTTACATCAAGTACCGCCAGCTGATTGGTGAACGTCACGCAGACATCGGTGTAACACCACAGTGGTACATCTCGTCTTACCGACTGTACGAAACAATTTTCTTCCCAATGGTTACCAAGCACCTTCGCTTGAGCCGAACCTCTGCAAAGAAGGTTTTGGGAGCACTTTCATCGCTTATGGCATTCGACCAGGCGATCATCATGGACAAGTACATCCAGGGTTTGACTGATCAGATTCAGGAAACCGTCGATAAAGTAACGGTTGCTGCAAAATCAGTTGCAGAATCCAGTAACGAAATGTCCAACACTGCCGAGCAGGCAGGTTCCGCTACGCAACACATTGCTTCTGCTAGCCAGGAAATCGCATCTGGTGCAACTAACCAGGCCGAGAACGTTCAGGTTACGACCGCTTCAATGCGAGAGCTAACCGACGCTATCACCAAGATCACTCAGGGTGCGCAGGAACAGGCATCGGCAGTCGATAATGCCAACACTATCGTTGGAAACGTTTCTTCACTCGCCGACGAAGTTTCAGCCAACGCCCAGACTGCACTCGAAGAAGCTCAGACTGCTCGACAGTCGGCCGATCACGGTGCAGACACAGTCAACAAGACTGTTGAAGGTATGAACCGAATTTCATCAGCTGTTGAATCAGTTGGAGAAGTAATTCAGAAGCTCGGCACACAGTCTGCTGAAATTGGCAAGATCGTCGCAGTTATTGACGACATTGCTGCACAGACCAACTTGCTAGCGCTCAACGCAGCCATCGAGGCAGCACGAGCCGGTGAGCAGGGACGTGGATTCGCAGTTGTTGCGGACGAAGTTCGACAGCTTGCAGAGCGTGTAACTTCAGCTACTTCAGAAATCGCAGGTCTGATCGAAGGCGTCCAGCAGGGTGTTGAAGATTCAGTATCGGCAGCTGAAGCAGGAACTGAAGAAGTTCTCAAGGGAACTGAACTCACTGCAGAAGCTGGTGAAGCTCTTGGCCAGATCATGGAATCGGTTCAGGCCGTTACCAGCCAGGTTGAAGACATCGCTTCCAAGTCGACTACAGTTCAGACATCATCAGCTGAGATGGTCACCATCATCGAACAGGTCAACGCCAGCACTCAGGACAGTTCCGCTGCCGCCGAAGAGATGGCCGCTTCCAGCGATGAAGTGAACAAGGCTCTCGATTCTGTTGCATCAATTGCAGAAGAGAACAGCGCTAACTCGGAAGAAATGTCTGCATCTGCCGAGCAGATGAACGCTCAGATCGAAGAACTTATAGCTTCGTCACAGACTCTCGACGATCTCGCTCGAGACCTCTCAGACGCAGTTGGTGTCAACGATTCAGCGGAGGCTGCAGCGTAAGGAGAGCCCCATGCGCCCAACCAGCGCTAGTACTCAACAACGCAACAACCGCGACCGGCTTTCAAGTACAGGAGCTAGGAATTCAAGTAACCCGTGTTCGGTATGTATCGAGCAAGGCACGTGCTCGGCAACATCAACAGCTGAACGCACTAGGAAACATGAAAACCTAGCCCAGTACAGAAAAGCTGCGTAGAGACGCAAACAAGTAAATAAAGTTTTACTCATCGAAACCGCCGACTTCACGAATTTTCCGAGTGTACCCTCCGGAACAATCACATGAAGTCGGCGTTTTCGCGTCTTGAATCCGCTCAGCACTCAGACACGTTAATATCCAGTAAGCAGGAAGCTGTTGTTAGGGGTTGGTCTGATGGCGAGATTAGGTTCGACCAAGAATTCGATTCGACACAAACGACTCGGTTGTTCTACGCCTCAAACGCGTAAACAGCCGTCGCCGTCCCTCACTGCAAAGTTAGCCCTCTCATTCTTTGTAGTAGCCAATTTGGTGATGGCTGCATGCGCAACCGGAGCGCAAGCCACAGTCGAAGCCATCAACAACTCCGAACCGCTGCCGACGTCTACTTCGGTTCCAACGGCAACCATCGCCCCGCAACCTACAGCGACACAATCAGTTTCTTCGAGCCCTTCTCCAAGCCCAACAACAGAACCGTCGCCTGTTCCACCTGCTCCAACCCAACCGCTGGCAACATCCACGCCTACCTCGACACCTACACCAATCGTGCCGACCGCTCCCGATCCGACGGATACCCCTATTCCACCGACAGTAGCGATGAACCCGTCGCCTACTTCCGTACCTCCGACGGCTACAAATACTCCCCCGACATCTACTCCCGAGCCATCACCAACGCCATCACCAACGCCATCACCAACGCCAACGGCGGTCGTGCCAACCGCTACTCCTATCGACGAGATAAATCAGGAACTGGCGGTTCAAGGCAACGGGATCTATGCAACCAACTGCGCTCGCTGCCACTCGACGGCTGAAGACAGAATCGTAGGACCTGGGCACCGAGGCGTGTATGAAACAGCCAAAACCCGTGTTGAGGGACTTTCAGCAGAGGAATATCTAATCCAGTCGATTGTCGACCCGGGTGCATATGTCGTTACGGCGTACCCGCCGTTCATGCCCAGCTTCTCTTTCTTCACCGATGAGCAGATTGCGGCTCTCGTCGAATACTTGAAGACCCTCTGACAACAAGTTATTTCGACTTAGTTTGCCGCTTCTTACGTTAGTTTCTGGGCACGAAGCGATTTCTCGACGCTAAAATGAATCGTCGGTTCGCAAGAATCGATCAATTTGGGCCGGGGTGGCGGAATGGTAGACGCGGCGGATTTAAAATCCTCTGTCTTTACAGGCGTGTGGGTTCGAGTCCCACCCTCGGTACCAAATTATTTTTCGAAGCGGCGATGCGCTCGCGCGTGCCGAGTGTCAGTGCGCCACGCATCCAATCGTAAATTCGCTCCTATTTTGAGCAATGGCGATCAGTGGCAGAACCCGTCGACAGTTGTCCCACGATTGGCATGCACTCAAATCCCTCGTCCCGACCGAAGCAAAGCGAAGTGGAGGGACCTTGGACGAACCGCCTACTACTCGTCGTTCCCCTCATGATTCGTAATAATGCCATTCTGAGCTTCTCGAATAAGGCAGGTCACGGCTACAATCCTCCGCATGCCTAATAACTCACAGAACAACGCCATCGGAATCATCGGTGGCACTGGTCTCTACGATATTGACGGATTTGAGAACGCCCACCCTTGCGGAGCATGCAGCGAGCGACCAAGTCATTCGATGACGCCCGGAGCCTGACGAAAAATATGCCTAACTCGACAAACAACGCTATCGGGATCATCGGTGGCACGGGTCTCTACGATATTGACGGATTTGAGAACGCGCAATGGCTCACAATCGAATCCGCCTTCGGTGAACCATCCGACCAACTGCTCATAGGCGATTTCGAAGGTCACCGACTCGTCTTTCTCCCTCGACACGGCAGAGGTCACCGCATTCCGCCCACCGAGATCAACTACCGAGCCAACATCGAAGCGCTTAAGCGAGCCGGGGTCGACCGAGTGGTTTCGTTCTCGGCTGTCGGGTCTTTGAAAGAAGAACACAAGCCTGGAGATTTCGTATTGGTCGACCAGTTCATCGATCGAACGTTCGCTCGTGAAAAGACCTTCTTCGGCACCGGATTCGTGGCTCACGTCAGCATGGCCGATCCGATTTGCTCGACCACTCAGGGTGTTGTTGCCGAGGCGGCTTCCGAACTTGGGCTGGACCATGCAGTTGGTGGAACGTACCTCACGATGGAAGGTCCGCAATTTTCTAGTCGGGCTGAATCCGAGCTTTACCGAAGCTGGGGCTGTGACGTAATCGGCATGACCAACATGCCCGAAGCAAAGCTCGCCCGAGAAGCCGAACTCGCCTACGCAACAGTCGCAATGGTCACCGACTACGACTGCTGGCACAACGGTCACGACGACGTTTCGACGGCCTCAATCCTCGAAGTCCTCAAAACCAACACAGTCCACGCCAAAGAACTCATCAAAGCACTAGTGCCCAAATTAGCAAGTTTGGAAGCCCCCTTCGAATCAGGTGCTCACACCAGCCTGGAACACGCAGTAGCAACCGCGCCAGAGCACCGTGACCCAGAGTTGGTAGCGAAGTTAGGAGTTGTAGCTGGCAGGGTTATCGATGCTGGCGGGTGGTAGGAATGGGTTGCAACACAGGATCGAGATTCTTCCACCTCCACACCAAAACCTGTGACTTCAAATTCGGGTGTCCTGAGTAAGTGCTTCCTTGTGGCCGAATTTGGATGATTTTCTTGTTCAATTCCACCGCAACTTGAATCTCTTTCGCTACGCCCGGGGCATTGTGCGTGTCTGGACCGAGAATAATGACCACGATATCCGAACCCCTAATCAGATGTCTTGCTTTCTTCATCCATGCTGAATCTTGGGAGCGACGTTCTTCGTTCAGAGAGTTGTCAAGGATCGGACGGGCATAACCACGGCCTCGAGCTTGGGTCACGAAATTTCTTGCGTTTTGTAGATCTTGATCGTATTCGAATGAGACAAACAATCGAACTCCTGCCTTTGCCATGTGTACCCTGATGTTTAGGAAAACCTAGTGATCTATACCTGCATTATCATTTGTAATCAGATCGCAATCCAGCAGCTTCGAATCGGAGTAAGCATTGAATACTCAAATGATTGAACATTTGAAACTCATTCAAGGAACCATTGATCGTCTCGGACGCAATTCATTTCAGCTCAAAGCTTGGACAGTGATTCTGGTCTCCGCAATCTTCGCACTGTCTGAAAATCAGGCTGAGCCCAGGTATCTCTGGATCGGAATGTTGCCTGTAATCACTTTTTGGGGACTCGATTCCTACTATCTATGGCAGGAAAAATTATTCAGAGCGTTGTATGACGGGGTTCGGGAAGGCAAGCATGACCAACAAATTCATGGTCAGTTCTCTATGGACACTTCACCTCACAGTTCATATGTAGAGACATGGTTCCGAGTTTTGCTTAATCGCACGATATTCGGATTCTATGCTCCACTAGCAATTACAGTATGCCTCATCAGCTTAATATCACCTGCGACGCCGACGTCTAGTTCTTAAGGTAACCCTATACAATAACTATTAGCAAAAGGCATTTAATAGCGCAAAGAGATTACACCATCATGAAACGAGTATTCGTCAGTTTCGATTTTGATAACGATCAGCATTTGAAAAATCTGTTAGTCGGACAAGCTCGAAATAAACGCACTGATTTCACACTCGCAAATTGGTCGCTCAAGGAAGCAGCTCCATCAACGACTTGGGAGCGAGAAGCGCGAGACCGTATTAAGCGGTCGGATATTGTTCTGGTATTGGTTGGTGCTGACACTTATCGCGCTCCGGGTGTGCTGAAAGAAGTCAATATGGCCCGAGAAGAAAGTGTGAAACTCGTGCAAGTCACCCAGAAGGGTTCTGGGCATACGTCAGTCGCAAACGCCGGACGTTACTACAACTGGACGTGGGAAAACCTAGAGGCGATTCTTAAATAAACTCTGATCGGCTGACCTACATATGATTGCATTTAATGAATTACACGCAGCTATCTACGAGAAATTGGTAGAAGTAGCAAAGTCGAGAACAGTTACGTTCTACTCAGACATAGCACCACTCGCAGGTCTCGACATGATCGACCCAGACCATCGGACCCAAATTTCCAGCATCCTGGGTCGCATATCGACTTATGAACACCAGCTCGGACATCCAATGTTATCTGCCGTGGTATTGCTGAAAGAGAAAAACTCCACTGGAGAGGGTTTCTTTTCTCTCGCGTAAGAACTTGATCTTCTTGACAGTAGTATGGACGACGATGAGTTCCTCATGACCGAATTAGCGCGAGTTTATGATCACTGGGAAGCTACTTAGCCGCCCACTCTCACCCCTCCAAATTCAACCAACTAACATCCTGCGCCGTCAGCTCCACATCAAGTGCGGCAAGCGAACTCCTCGCTTCTTCAACGTTGACTGGCCCTATCAGCGGGAAGACCGGGTTTGGTTGGTTTAGGAGGTAGGCTAGGGCTACGCTGACGGTGTCGACTCCCTGTTGTTCGGCAATCGAACGAACTCGATTCAAGCGTTCAAAATTGTCGTCGGAGTACCAGCAGCGGACTAATTCGGGGTCGTCGAGTTTGTCGACTCCTGCCCTGCCATCCACGAAGAACCCTCGTGCTTGAGCCGACCACGGGAACAGTGGCATTTCACGTTCCGCAAGCCACACCCGGGATTCAGCATCCGAGGCGGCGAGGCAACCGTCCCACGGCGCTTCGACCATTCGTGCCAGACTCATGTGATTGCTGAGTACGGTGAACCCGGCAAGTCCGTTCTGAGCGGCGTACTCGTTCGCTTCGTCCACCCGTTCCAACGACCAGTTCGATCCACCAAACACTCCAATACGTCCTGCATCCCGGTGCTCGTTCAGCACGTCGACAAACTCGCCCACCTGAATATCTGGATTGTCGCGGTGAAGAAAGTAGATATCGATAAAGTCGGTCTGTAGTCGTTCCAGACTTTCGCCCAACTGCGAAGTCACAGCCTCGGGATTGCAGTTCGGCGTGTGCGCCCCTTTGGTAATCACAACCGTCTCGTCACGATTGCCACGAAGGCGCATCCATTCGCCGAACACCAGCTCAGCATCGCCATAGTGCCGCGCCGTGTCGAAACAGTTGCCGCCCTGCGAAACGAACTCGTCGAACACCGGTGTCGCCTGCTCGACGTCTTTGGCGAACAGCGTCCCCATCACGATTTGCGAAATGTCCTTCTCGACGCCTGCGATTCGCCCGTACTTCATTCGAATTCCTTCATCCAATGCCAATTTCGATGCACGATTACTAGTCGGCTGAAACTCTACTCCTTCACCCGCCAATCGTTAGCCAAGCAACAAACAAATTCCTATCGACCACCCAAACAAACCCTACGAACGTCGCCCAGAAGCGATATCCTCTCGAATCTGCCAACATCAACCGATCTCTCAGAGAAAAATTTTGAAAATCACATCGCTTGAAATCATCAAAGTCCCGCCCAGCTGGGTTTGGCTGCGGATTCACACTGACACTGAACATGTCGGACTCGGTGAGCCGTACCTCGAAAACCATCCCGAAACGGTCATCGCAGAGGTAAAGCGACTAGAGCCGTTCCTGATTGGCAAAGACCCCACGCAGGTCGAAAAACTGTGGAAGGTCATGTACGAATCGGGCACCGGGTATTTTGGTGGCCCGATCAAGCTTTCGGCTATTTCTGGCATCGATATGGCGTTGTGGGATCTCGCAGGAAAAGCGGCCGGCGTTCCGATCTACCAGATGCTTGGTGGAAAAATATTCGACCGCATCAAGATGTATCGAGCCACCGGCGGTCAACTTCCCTGGGCCATCGAACCCGGCGAGCCGTATCACCCCGGCAATCCGCCACAAACCGATCTCAAGCCGAATCAGCCTGAAACCTACAAAGAGGCTGCCCGAGTTTTGATCGAAGATTGGGGCTACCGTGCGCTGAAGATGCACATATCGCTTGGTGACGGACTCGAAGCGACAACAAAGGTTGACGGCATCGCCGAGAATTTTGCGGCGGCCAAAGAGGGTGCTGCTGAAGGAGCGAAAAACGCTGGCGCTGACGAGGTGGACGTGGCAATCGATATTCACAATCCGAACCCAGCGATTGGTCGCCAGTTAATTGAAGCCCTTGCACCTCATCGACCTCTTTTCATCGAAGAACCAATGCCTGTGGAACGAGTCGATGCGCTAGCTCAGATAGTTGATGGGTCGACGGCGACAATCGCAGCCGGTGAACGCTGGATGGGTAAGCACGTTTTCTTCGATGCGCTGAGCCGTGGACTGCTCTCAGTCGTTCAGCCAGATATCGCTCATGCTGGCGGTATTACCGAAACGAAGAAAATAGCGATCATGGCTGAAGCGGCTTACGCGAAGATGGCGATTCACTGTCCGCTAAGTCCGATGGCACTGGCTGCTTCGATTCAGGTCGATGCGTGCACGCCGAACTTCCTAGTTCAAGAACACAACGAAGTGAATGACTCACGTCCAACGAGCGGCCCACACGCTGGCAAAACTGTCATCGGTGCCGGCTTCTTCAAAGACCCGTACGTGCTCGACGAAGATGGATTTGTTGCTGTGCCGGAAGGTCCCGGGCTCGGTATTGAACTCGACCCCGAGGGGTTCGAGAAGATCATGGCAAAACCGTGGCAGGCAACTCGAGGTTAGTCGGGTCACACTCGTGACGTTCCTTAAGATCTTCCGTTAAACGAAGAGCTCCCCAACGAATACGCACATTCGGAGGGGAGCTAGTACGGAGGTCTAAAGAAACTTTAGTCAGCCACCGCAGCATTACCAGTTACGGAAACGCTCGAAACGAACGTGCCGAATGCCGGTACAAAATTCGTGCAAACGGTGATTTCACCTTTGCCTTCGATAATGCTGTTCTTTGCTTTCGACTTCCATTTGCCCTTGCCTTCAATCTGGCAGGCATCTGAACTCGAAACTTTTAGGTTGTACTTGCCAACCACCAATACTTCGCCACCGGCGGTTGGGATTGGTCCGTACACAGGGTGATTTACGATCACTGGAACAGATAGGTGGAACGTTCCCTTCGACTTACCCTTTTTGACGCTGGTGTCCCAGGGTGTCAGCAATGGGTTCGAAGTGAACTGCTCACGAGAGCTCTGTGCGGCTGTCAGATAAAGGTTGCTTATCTCGGCAGGTCCTTCAACGACGTTTACAAGTCCGATTCCAGCAAGAGTCTCAAGCTCGATGGTTGACCAGTCAGAGTTCCCGTTGGATGAAAGTCCAGTTATCTCCTGAACAGCCAGAGTTGCGTTGAACTCAATTGGCTGCTTGTTCTTGCCTTTTGCCGAAGCTGTGGCAGTACCCGAGACGGTGATGACGCTAACCAGTGCCAGCGCCAGTACTACCGCAAAAATCTTTCGCATATCGTTCATTCCTCACTAGAGAAGTCGCCTTCTCATAAAATCTCGAACCAGCTTATGAATGGCACGGTTTCGTCAAGAGTTGGTGTGGTTTGCTCAAGGTGTGATCGGTTGCCTTAGGTGGGTTTTCAATAAGTAAATGTGGTCAATTCTTGGCATCAAATTTTCATTACATTCCAAAAGGAATCGAGTTAGCGTTCTTCGAATGACAATCACACAACGCTCTTTCAATTTCGAATCCGACTTCGACAAAGTCAGCCAGTTTCTCGTAGATACCTACTACGACCCAGCGACAGCTCAGCGCGGGCACATCAATTGGCTGCAAAGTAGATGGGAGTACATGCATTTCCATCCCATGATTACTGATGTAGATCGCAGCAAGATCGGTGTATGGGAATCGAATGGCAAGATCGTTGGTGTTGCTCATCCAGAACATCCCGGAAGTCCGGCGTACTTCGAGATTCGGCCGGGATTTGAACCGATCAAAGCTGAGATGCTCGACTACTACGAGCGAGAGATACGGGTTACTCCCGATGGTTTAGACAACCATGAAGGTATTTATCTCATGGGCGGTGATGGCGAGTTCGGGCAAATAGCGTCGGATGCTGGTTATACGAAGTCGGACGATGCTGAGCCTATGTCGATTGTTCCGACTGACCGGGTTCCAGATTCAGCGCCTCTGCCAGACGGATTCAAGTTGATAAGTCTCGCCGACGAGAACTCGCCGAAGAAATCTCATCAGGTGCTCTGGCGCGGGTTCAATCACGAAGGTGATCCGGACGAAAACGGATTGGTGGAGCATGATTTTTCGAACGGTATCGCCGAGCGAGAGTTCATGCAGTCAGCTCCAAACTTTGCATTCGATCTAAACGTCGTCGCTGTTGCACCCAACGGAGATTGGGTTTCGTATTCGGGCATGTGGTACGAACCCACTAACAAGTACTGCTACGTTGAGCCTGTCGCCACTGACCCTGAATACCGTTTGAAAGGACTCGGCAAAGCGGCGGTTACCGAATCGATTAGACGTGCGACACTGCTGGGAGCTGAAGTCGCATATGTGGGTGCGACTCTGCCGATCTACAAATCGATTAGCTTCGAGCAGGTCTACTCACTCGAAAAGTGGGTTCAATCTAGCGGCTGACTCTTGGCGGTCGGTGTTAGCTGAATAACTGGATTTCTAGCCTTCTGAGTGCCCGAATTGGCATCGAGAAGACTAGAATCCCCGCATGTCTGAACACTCACCTACGAACCAATCGGCCAAACAAGCTGCAATTGCTGCTATCGATACCGAATTCGAAGCACTAATCGCCCTATCAAAAGATATTTGGGATCACCCTGAACCGGGATTTCGTGAACACCGTAGTGCGAAGCTGACAAGCGATTACATGAGTTCACTTGGACTCAAGCCACGTGAGAACGTGGCTATCACAGGAGTGGTCGCTAAAGTGGAAACCGGTCGCCCGGGTCCGCACATCGCCGTGATGGGTGAGCTAGATTCGCTAATAGTGCCGGAGCACCGTAACGCCGATCCTGAAACGGGAGCAGCTCACGTTTGCGGGCACAACATTCAGATCGGCAATATGTTGGCTGCCGCTGTGGGGCTTTCTCAACCCGAGGTGCTCGAACAGCTAAACGGGACGATTTCGTTCATGGCAGTTCCTGCAGAGGAATACATCGAGATCGAGTACCGAGAGCAGCTGCGAGAATCGGGCGATCTCGAATTTCTTGCTGGCAAGCAGGAATTTGTTCGACTTGGCGAGTTAGACGATGTTGATATTTCGATGCTCACCCACGCCAACGTGTGGGAAGGTCGTTCGCTGAGACCTGGCGTGAGCCACAACGGAATGATCGCTAAAACTGTTCGATTCATCGGCAAATCTGCGCACGCTGGTGGAGCACCACATCTGGGGATCAACGCTCTCAATGCAGCTAATCTGGCGATGCAAGGAATTGCTCTTCTCCGAGAAACCTTCCAAGACGAAGACCATGTTCGAATACACCCAATAATCACTCGAGGCGGAGCAGCGGTATCGTCAGTGCCCGCTAACGTGACTATGGAAATGTTTATCAGGGCGTCAAACGTAGAAGCGATTCAAGATGCCGAAGCAAAAGTAGATCGGGCGCTTAAAGGTGCAGCGATGACCATCGGGGCGTCGGTCGAAATAAGCACCTCACCCGGCTACATGCCTTCGAAGTTCGATCCCGCAATGAGCGAGATATACGACGAGTCGGTTGTTGAACTGCTTGGCGAATCGGGAACAGGACGAGTTCCTCACCGCACATCTTCAACCGACATGGGCGACATTTCGATGATCATGCCCACCCTTCACTCTTACACCAGCGGTGTCACCGGCCGTTCGCACAGCGATGAGTTCGAGATTATCGATTGGGAGTTGAACGTCATCGATGCGGGTAAAGCTCTTGCAATGACAGTTATCGACTTACTTGCAAACGATGCGATTAGAGGCAAAAAAATCATCGGCCAGTTTGAGCCTTTGATGTCCCGAGAAAAACATCTGGAAACCATTCGAGCGTTCCAGCGAACCGAATCATGGGATGGCGCATAACCGTTGGAACTATGGATTCTCGCGGCGCTCGCTAACCCGCTAATTTTCTCGATTGTCACGCTAATCGATAAGCGGGTGCTTTCGGGCTTCGAGCTAGGTCTACCAAGCTTCAATTTGTTCGTTGGCGGTAGCCAGGGGTTATTTGGAGCGACGGTACTGTTGCTCAATTTTCCTGCCGGAGTCGAGTTTGAAATTCTGGCAAAGGCATGGTCAATTGGCGTACTTCAGGCGTTCACTCTGATCTTCATGTTCTGGATGCTTAAGCGGGAAGATCCGTCCCGAGTAATCCCGGCAATGCAGACATCACCAATCTACGTCGCACTTCTTGCATGGGTAATTTTCGACGAATCACTGACTGCTTTACAGTGGATCTCAGTCTTCCTTGCAGTAGGTGGAAGCGTGCTTGCTTCGATCAAGATAGGATCGCTGAGTGGCAAAGGAAATATCGTCTTTCAGCCACTGTTTTTACTGCTTGCCGTCGGAGCTTTGCTGATGGCAAGTTCTCAGCTAATAACGAAATCAATTGTGGAAGATCTTTCGACAATTCACATCGTTTCGTTGCGAGGAACCGGACTGTTCACGGTGATGTGGCTCGTATTTGCCCGCCCCGACGCTTTGCGAGGACTCGGCAGTTTTCTCAAGAAGCCTAAACAGGCCCCGTGGCTGATCATGGCCGAAGGCGTGATGCCCTTCAATGGTCACTTGCTCATCACTTACGCAATCGGGAAAGGACCAATTGCGCTGGTGTCGTCGCTGGGTGGTGCGAGGCCGATCTTCGTATTCAGCATGAGCGCGCTGGGTGCGTGGCTGGCACCCAACTTGATCTACGAAAAGTTCACCCGCCCCGACATGGCGCTGAAGCTTGTTTCAGCCACCATGGTCGTCGGGGCAGTTGTGATTATTTCGGTCGTCTAACGGGGCTTTCACCTTGTCATTCTGAACTCGATTCAGAATCACCGCCGAATGGACGAATCAAGCAGGCTTGGCTAAAGCTGACTAGAGCAATCGTTCCGCGCTGCCTACTGATCCTGAATCAAGTTCAGGATGACAGCGGCAGGGCGGAGAGTAAGCCTAGATCTGGAAGACGATTAGTACCCTAAACCAGATCGAAGCCGAGTCCCAGCTCAGCCTTGATCGACTCAAACCATTCGACCACTTCTCGGTGGTAAGGAATGCCTTCTTTTTCCCGAATTGCAACTTCTTCGGCTTCAGGCAGACCAGCGTAGACAACACGTTCTCGTCCCGGAGCTGGTTTTGCGTTTCGCAGCCCGCCCAAGAACTTATCCATATCGTCTTTGAACTGCTCAGGGTCGATAAATCCATCGATCTTGATCGCCTGAACGTAGTGTCCCATGATCGTTCGTGGAGACGTTGGCATCAGGAAGCCAGGCCCCATTCCGGAAAGAATTGGTGCCATGATTTCAGCCATTGCTGCGAATCCATATCCCTTGTGAGACCCCTGCTCGCGAGTCCCACCAAATGGGAGGATGTGGTAGTCGTCAGGAAGCGGACCTTCTTCCATGATCGGAGTTCCCTCGCCATCGGTGATCCAAGCCGGGTCCATAGGCGCGCCTATGCGTTCAGCAAGGCGTAGCTTGTTGCCAGCAACCTGAGTTGTAGCGACATCAAATACGAACGGAGCCTCGTTCCGAGCAGGTGCCGCCCACGCCCACGGATTGGTGGCGAACATTTTTTCGCTGGCAAAAGTTGGCACCATTGAAAGCGGGTTGCCGGCTGAAGTGGTGACACCGATCATGTCGTGCTTGAGCGGCATCATCGAGTGGTACGCCAGCATTCCAATGTGGCGTGAGTTGTGAACAGTCACGGCTCCCATGCCGTGTTTGTCGGCTTTCTCAATAGCCATTTCCATGGCCTTCGGCAGAACGTGCAAACCCAGACCGGTGTCGCCATCAAGGTTGGCGGTCACATCTGTTTCACGAGTCACTCGGACGTCCGGCGTCGGGTTGATCTGCTGATCGCCGTACATCTGAACATAGACACGAAGCTGGTTCGAAACTCCATGTGATTCGCATCCACGTAGGTCGCTAGTGAGAAGTACTTCAGCAGATAGCGCTGCGTCTTCCGGTGACTGGCCACACTTTTCAAAGATTTCAGTGGTCGCAGCAAGCATGCGCTCAGGTCGCACAATCACACGATCTTTTTCAGGAACCAGGAATCGCTCGAGCATTTTTTCTCTTTCTTAAGGGTGTCTATACCAGCGGCACGATTTTCTAAAGAAAAAGAATGAACCTCTACGAGGTTGCTCGCAAGGGGTTAGCTCCAACAGTTGTCATTCTGAACTTGATTCAGAATCAGTCCACGAAACGGCTACCAATAATTGAATTTAGAAATGAGGATCTTGCCTCAAGAAGCGAATCTCGCCCAACAACATGATTCTGAATCAAGTTCAGAATGACTGGGCTCTGGGCGTTAACAAACTCACCGAACGCGAAAGCACCCCGGCGAATCAAATCACCGGAGTGCTTTATATTTCACAAAAAGCGAACTTACTTGTTCGGCTGTGGAGTTACTCGGAGGTAAGGCTTCACTGCCTCGTAGCCCTTCGGGAACAAGGCATCGGCATCTTCGTTCGAAACCGTTGGTAGAACGATCACATCGTCACCATCACGCCAGTTCGCAGGAGTTGCGACCTTGTAGCCATCTGTCAGCTGCAACGAATCTAGCACTCGAAGAATCTCGGCGAAGTTACGACCTGTCGAAGCAGGGTAAGTCAGCGTGAGTCGGAGCTTCTTTGCAGGATCGATGATGAATACCGACCGAACCGTCATCTTGTTGTCTTCGGTCTGAATCATGCTGTACAGATTCGCAACTTTTTGATCGGTGTCAGCAAGAATCGGGAAGTTGAGCTTCACGTTCTGCGTCTCTTCAATGTCTTTGACCCAACCAGCGTGTGAAGAGAGTTCATCCACACTTAGGCCCACAACCTTCGTGTTGCGCTTTTCGAACTGCTCTTTCAAACCGGCAACAGCGCCAAGTTCAGTAGTACATACCGGGGTGTAGTCGGCAGGGTGAGAGAAGAGGATGCCCCAGCCGTCGCCTAGAAAATCGTACAGGTCAAGATCGCCATCAGTAGATGCCTGGGTAAAGTTAGGGACGGTGTCCCCGAGTAGTAGTGCCATGGGTCATTTCCTTTAGTGGCCAGCCCGGTAAATGCCCGCCAGTTCGCGTGCAGACCAATATGATGCGCATGAATTGAAAAAGGATTCAGCCCCGCTACAGTCAGCGAGTCCTATCGATGTCATTCTGAACTTGATCCAGAATCATGATCGATAGCCTAATTTGCTGTCCGTAGGTTTCAGATTTCCTACAGCACGTCGGTTTCGCACTCGAAAGAAGTCGTGTTTGCACGCTGATTCTGAATCAAGTTCAGAATGACAGGCTTGCTAATTGTGTTCGATTGCTGGGTGACAAGAATCGCCCCATCAGGATGGTCACCAAACGCGAAACCGCCTCGCAGGTAACAAATACTAGCGAGGCGGTTATTTTCGTTTTTTTTTACGAACCTGTTAGTTCGTCGAAGCTCTAAACGGCGGCGAGCTTCTTGGAGCTCTTTGCCCTACCACGCTTGTTCTGATCGAGAATGGTCTTTCGTACCCGAACAAAATTCGGAGTAACTTCAAGACATTCGTCATCCATCATGAACTCAAGCGCTTCTTCAAGCGAAAGCTGCTTGTGAGCATCAAGGTGCTGTGCGTGATCCGCACCCGCCGACCGCATGTTGGTCTGCTTCTTCGCCTTGACCACGTTCAAATCCATGTCCTGCGGACGTGGATTCTCACCAACGATCATTCCCTCGTAAACCTCAGCGCCAACCGGAACAAACAGCTGTCCCCGTTCCTGGGCACTTAGCAACGAGTAAGTGGTGGTTACTCCACGTCGATCTGACACAAGAGAACCGGTTGGTCGAGATCGCATCTCGCCCTGCCATCGCTCGTAGCCTTCGAACACGTGGTGGGCGAGACCCGCTCCACGAGTTTCAACAACAAATTCGTTGTGGAATCCGATCAGTCCACGAGCCGGGATGATGAAGTCCATTCGGACTCGACCCTGGCCGTGGTTGACCATGTTCACCATCTTACCTTTGCGGTGAGCGAGCATCTGAGTAACAGCACCGAGGTGCTCTTCGTTGATGTCAACTGCGAGTCGTTCCATCGGCTCGTGCAGCTTGCCGTCGACCATCTTGGTCACAACTTCTGGCTTGCCAACGGTCATTTCAAACCCTTCACGTCGCATGGTCTCAACAAGCACTGCGAGCTGAAGTTCACCACGTCCCTGGAAGATCCAAGAATCGGGTCGATCTGAAGGAAGAACATTGATAGAAACGTTACCGATCAGCTCACTCTCAAGACGATCTTTGATCATGCGAGCTGTGAGTTTCTTGCCGTCAAGACCAGTCAATGGAGATGTGTTGATGCCGATAGTCGCAGACAAGCTAGGCTCATCGATTCGAATAGTTGGCAGCGGTCGCGGGTCTTCGAAATCAGCGATGGTCTCACCAATCGTGATGTCGGGCATTCCAGCAACAGCGATGATCTCGCCCGCGCTGGCTTCATCGGCAGTGATTCGCTCCAGACCTTCGGTGATGTAGAGCTCAGTGATCTTTGACTGAACAATCGAACCGTCAACTCGACAGTGCGAGATGATCTGATCCTTCTTGATGGTTCCCTGGTGAACTCGGCAAATTGCGAGTCGACCGAGATACGGCGAGGCATCGAGGTTCGTTACGTGAGCCTGAAGCGGGTGACCTTCTTCATATGAAGGTGCCGAGATATTTTCGAGAATCAGCTCGAACATAGGCTTTAGGTCGGTACCGGGCTGATCGAGATCCATCGTGGCGATACCGTCACGAGCCACAGCGTAAATAATCGGGAAGTCGATCTGCTCTTCAGTCGCATCGAGGTCGATGAAAAGTTCGTAGACCTCGTCGATCACCTCTGAAATTCGTGCATCAGGTCGGTCGATCTTGTTGATCACAAGAATGACCGAGAGATTAGCCTCAAGCGCCTTGCGCAGTACGAATCGAGTCTGCGGAAGCGGACCCTCTGAGGCGTCGACCAACAGAAGCACGCCGTCGACCATTGCCAGACCACGTTCTACCTCACCACCGAAGTCGGCGTGACCCGGAGTGTCGATAATGTTGATCTTGGTCTCGCCCCATCGAACAGCGGTGTTCTTGGCGAGAATCGTAATGCCCTTTTCCTTCTCAAGATCGGTGTTGTCCATCACGCGCTCGTCGAGCTCTTTGTGAGAGGCGACAGAACCGGACTGCTTGAGCATGGCATCGACCAAAGTGGTCTTGCCGTGGTCTACGTGGGCGATGATCGCGACGTTACGTCGATCGTTGCGGAGGGTCTTTGTCATGTGGGCTTTCAGGCTCGTCGCAGCGAATATCGTCTGCGCGAAACGACCCGGCTATCTCGACCGGATCGGCTGTGTATCTGAAGGATGACTCTCATTTGGAAGCCAAACTAGAAAATTAGGTATACATCGAGAATAACACCGCACCCCCTTAAAAGGCGTTAACCGTTTGGCGCAGGTTTGGAGCGGTGTTGTCGATTGTCAACGCACCGATGTTATTCAAGATGAATTGATCACACTTTCATCATCGAAACAGGCGTATGATCTGCCCACTTGCCCGTTGTGGGCCGACGTAAAAGTAAAAAATTCCGGAGAACGAGATGGCAGACGCTGTATTTCTTGGTGGCGACCGATATCACAAGGCCGAAGAGGCTCACGCAGGAATTGGTCCAATTCTCGAAGCGGCAGGACTCAGCGTTCACTACACCGACGATTTTGCGTCGATCAACGCCGATCTTTTAGAAGGTGCGAAACTCTTAGTGTTCCTGCGAGACGGCATGGAGTGGCCAAACGGTCACGATGCTGAGCCAGTTCGATGGATGCAGCCTCATCAGGAAGAAGCTATCGAAAAGTTCGTTCTTGGCGGCGGGTCATTCCTCGTTATGCACAACTCTGCCTGGAACTATCCGTTCGATGGCGGCTACCGACGCACGGTCGCCGGCTACTTCCAGTTCCACCCTCCGTTCCAGCACTTCAGTGTCGATATTACCGATCCCGATCACCCGATCACTCAAGGTGTCGATAGCTACGAGATCGAAGACGAACAGCACTTCATCTGGTTCGACAATGACCGAGTCGATCTGTTCTCCGTGAGCAAGGGCGATGATGGTCGACAGTCAGCATCTGGCTTTTCGCACGAATACGGCGATGGTCGAGTTGCATATCTCGCAAACGGTCACCGCTTGAGTGTGCTTCAACAGGAGCCGGTGCAGAAGTTGATTACTAACGCTGTGAACTGGCTGCTACGCAAGTAGCCGCAACGGGGAGAAAAACATGTCAGTAGAAATCAGGGACGATCAATTCAGGCAGGTAGTTGGCGATGACGCTCCTTTGGAGCAAGTTGCAACAGGCTTCATCTTCACCGAAGGTGCGATGTGGAATGCCAAGACCAAAGAGCTGGTTTTCAGTGACATGCCGGGCGATATTGTTCGCAAATGGTCGGAAGCAGATGGCGTTACAGCGTTCAGGCAGCCTTCCGATAAGCAGAACGGCCACTATTTCGATCTTGAAGGTCGGCTGATTTCCTGCTCTCACTCGGCTAGTAACGTAACCCGAGAAGAACACGATGGTTCAATCACAGTTCTTGCTACCCACTATGGAGGCAAAGAACTAAATAGCCCGAACGACGTGATCGTAAAGTCGGACGGTGCTATTTACTTCTCTGACCCTACTTACGGTCGTATGGACGTGTTTGGTCTGCCTCGTGAGCAAGATATGGACTATCAGGGCGTTTACCGCATCGACCCAGTCTCTGGCGAACTGTCATTGCTGGCGGATGACTTCGATCAGCCAAACGGCTTAACCTTCTCACTGGATGAGAATCAACTCTTCATCAATGACACCGACAAAGGGCATATTCGAGTGTTCGATGTCGCCGATGATGGAAGTCTTTCGGGTGGCGATATCTGGGCAGTTCCAGAAGGTGCTGGTGAGGGCGGCTGCGACGGAATGAAGCTCGACAGCGAAGGCAATCTCTACTGCACGGGTCCGGGCGGCATACATGTCTATGCGCCCGATGCTACGGCTCTTGGTGTAATCCAAGTCCCAGAAGTGACTGCGAATTTCACCTGGGGCGATGACGATTTGAAGACTATCTACATGACTGCATCTACTTCGTTGTACCGCACTCGGGTTAACGTCCCCGGCCCAAGCATTTCCTAAATATTCAAACCACGATTCGAGCTGGTTAGTTCGATTTCTGGAGGTTCAATAAATGATCACTCTTCACGTTTACCTAACTCCCAAAGCCGGCAAAGCCGAAGCGTTACGCGCTGCAATTGTTGATCCGTGGATCAACACCATGGAAGAGCAACCCGGCTTCATCCAAGCAGCCATGCTGACACCGTTTGGCGACGATTCGTCGGAAGACATCGAAGTGGTTTCGTACTGGGAATCGGAAGAACTCCGACTCGAATGGGTAGCTCGACCAATCCACGACGAGGTCTTCGCAGCCATCATGGAAAACGCTGACACCATCTCACCGACAGTTAAAACGGTGAGTCACACCTGGGGTGTTTAGAGCCTTAGCGACCGGCCTTTGGCTGCCACGCTTTACCGTCTGAAGGCGTAGTTGGCTTGCAAACTTTGCACGCTCGAAAACCGTTCTTCTTGGCATCGCCGACCGACGCGAAGTGAACTCGGTTGGCTGGCTTCGTACGTCGCCCCGGGGGACAGTTCGGTCGACAGAAGATTTTGGTTGTAGTGCAGCCATTTATTGAAGTGCCGAACACAGGCTAAACCCCCAATCGATCGATCATTCCTCGCAGGTAACGTGCTTGGCCGGCGTGTTGGGTGTTGTCTTGCACAACGCTCATTAGCCTGATCCCGGCTTTGACGTGCGGGTCGTAGTTCGTATCGACAATGCGGTCGAGTTCTTCAGCGTCGACGGTTGGCAGATAGTCGAGTACACGCCCTGCCACACGGTCGTGATAGCCCAGAAGAATCGCACGAGGCGGTCGCATTGCGGCGACTTCCTCGGGGCCATCGCCGAATCCGATCCCAGTCGAGCCTGCCATACCGAATCGCTCGTCCCACTGCTCGGTGAGCCAAGCTTCTTCAAGCTGAACGACGTTCTTCAGATGACTGTCCTGAATTCGTGTCAGATGCCACACAAGCCAGGCGATGGAGTTCGAGCCCTCTTCTGGCCGATATGCGAGTTGTTCTTGCGACAAATCATCGGCAGCCTGATGAACGATACGAGTGATATGAGAGTAAGCCTCGACGAGCAGATCGCTGGATTCCATCTTCGACTCCTTGTGGTACTCGGCTAATACGTGATTGGTACACCTTGAGTAATCGAGATTCTACACAGCTAGTTGGTAACGGCATCCCTGCTTTATTGATATCGAATACACGAGCAGACGAGCACTCTCTGCCGATAAGAGGATTATCATTCCGCCGAGTAACTTTTTTTCACATTCGGAACGATGAGAAACACCAACGATGACTACCGGGTTATCCGCAGATCGCCTAAAGCGAATCGACCAGCATTTTCAAGAAAAATATATCGATACCGGAAAACTCCCAGGGGTGCTGACGCTTGTCGCAAGACGTGGGGAAATCGCCCACTTTTCCGCACTGGGCAGCATGGATATTGAGAACGACAAACCAACTGCCAAAGACACCATTTTCCGCATCTACTCGATGACCAAAGCGATCACCTCAGTGGCGCTGATGATGCTCTATGAAGAGGGTAGGTTTCAGCTCAATGACCCGGTGCACAATTACTTACCTGAATGGAAGAACACAGAAGTTTGGGTGAGTGGAGAGTACCCGGATTTCAAAACCCGACCTCAAGATCGCCCGATGACCATTCGAGATTTGCTTTCGCACCAATCAGGGCTCACTTACGGGTTCAATGATTTGAACGCGGTCGACAGGGCATACCAACAGTTCGGATGGGACGAAATGTTCGCCACGCCACTCGACGAGTGGTCGAAACGTCTCTCAAAGATGCCGTTGCTTTTTTCACCCGGAACGGCATGGAACTATTCGCTGGCAACGGATCTTTGCGGATATTTAGTCCAAGTACTGTCTGGTACCGATTTTGAAAAGTTCCTCATCGAGAGAATTTTCGAACCGCTCGGAATGGTCGACACATCGTTCAATATCTCAAACGACAAGAAGGACAGGTTTGCTTCTTGCTACGTGCCAACTCCTGAGGGTGGCATCGCAGTCGATGTTCGGTCCGACGAAGTGTTTTACCTGAATCCGCCGGCATTCAAATCCGGGGGCGGAGGGCTTCTTTCGACAGCAACCGACTACTATCGATTCCTTCAGATGCTTGCCAACAACGGCGTATTCGAGGGTCGCCGTTACCTTAGCCGCAAAACTGTCGAATTGATGACTGCTAATCACCTACCCGACGGAAAATCGGTGTATGACCATGCGTTCACAACGCCTGAAGAGGAATACAGGAAAGGTGAAGGCTGGGGACTAGGATTTTCAATCGCACTCGATCACGGCAAAACACAAATTGCTGGTTCGCCAGGTCAGTACAGCTGGGGTGGCGCGGCGAGCACCGAGTACTGGGTCGATCCCAAAGAAGAAGTTCTAGTAATTTTCATGACCCAACTCATGCCTTCAGGTACGTACCCGATTAAGCGTGAACTACAGACGCTGGTTAACGCCGCAATCGACGATTAGCCCTATCTCACCATCTTTCCAATCCAAAACACAAATAACCGGAGAAAAAATTGAAAATCACGAACGTTGACGCATGGGTCGTAGTGCCAGATCTCGGCGGACTCAAGGATTATCAGGGCGAATGGCAGTGGACATTCGTCACTATCGAAACAGACGAAGGAATTACCGGCTGGGGTGAATCTTCCAGTTCGCCTCGGAACGGATCGCTACTCACGGGAGAAGGCGTGCGAGCTGTTCGTGAGGCACTCGTAGGCGAAGACCCCGCTGATATCGAACGTCTCTGGCACAAGCTTTTCCGCCGATACACCTACATGGGCTCACGCGGCTTTCCAACAACGATCATCAGCGGCATAGATATCGCATTGTGGGACATCAAGGGCAAAGTAGCAGGTCTGCCTGTTTACGATTTGCTCGGCGGCAAGATGCGAGACGACGTACGCATGTACGCGAACGCATGGTTCGGCGGATGCTCGACTCCGGACGACTACGCAGCTGCTGCCAAGAGGGTTGTTGCTCAGGGTCACGACGCCATGAAGATGGACCCGTTCCTCGAAATGCAGCCGTACCACACGCTGTATCAGGACGGTCAGATTTCGGCTGCTGGCGAGAATCTTGGTTGCGACATTACTTTGGCCGTTCGTGAGGCTGTTGGTCCAGACGTCGAGGTTCTTATCGATGCTCACGGTCACTACAACGTCGCAACTGCAGTTCGACTGGGCAACCGGTTGTACGACGAGTCAAAGATCGACTGGTTTGAAGAGCCTTGCCCGCCTGAGGGTGTTGATGCGCTGCGTTCAGTGCGTCAGCAGTTGCGAGCCCCCATGTGCACGGGTGAACGACTGTTTACGCGCTGGGACTACTCAAGGGTTTTGCAAGAAGGTTTGACCGACTTCATCATGCCTGACGTGACTTGGACTGGCGGTATTTCCGAAACGAAAAAGATCGCTACGATGGCCGAGACGTATTACATCCCGATCAGCCCTCACAACGCACAGGGTCCTGGCCAGATCATGGCTGGTGCGCACGTTTCTATCAGCACACCCAACTTCTACCGACTCGAGCACGCTCTCGACTTCAAGCCCGGTTACGACCGATACATGACGGAGCCGTTCAACTGGCAAGGCAACAAGCTGGTGCTGAACGGGAAGCCAGGCCTGGGTACAGACCTCGACATGGATGCAGTCCGCGCTGACCTGCACCCCGACTGGGTCGCTGAATAGTCATTTCCAAGTTTCAATTTCCGTACTTGTTGGTGGTGTTACCTCATCGGAATAAGTACGGAAATTGCGTTGTGGCATTGGTCTGATGTTCTTCGGTTATCGAAGGCTGAAGACACGTAGTTGGTTTCACACATACCAACGCGGGATGCACCGCAGTTGGCGTGAGCCGACCGGGGCGGAATCGTAAACAACACCGAGCTAGTCTGATCGAAGTTAGTTACGTGATACCACCTCCCAATTCGCCAAAAAGCGAATGAGAAAAACTATTAATGTCGACAGAATTCAAATCATGCCCCGGATGCCAACGAGAGTCTGAGCCCACAGATAATCTCTCTGGCAACATGATCGCAAGCTGTTCCAAATGCGGATTTTCAGCAACAACTCTCGACGTTGCCCGTGCCGAATATTTGGCGAACTTCTACCCGCTTCCTGACGTGCGTGTAGCAGTTAAGAGAATTTCGAATAGAAAGATGCTGAAGTATTCAGCAGGACGAATGGCCGCCTGACATTACGAGTCCCCCTATCTATATGCAGGCAGCTATATAAAAATGCCCCGACAGTCATCCGTCGGGGCATTTTTATTTGTGCATCGTTATTGCGAGACTACGGTCGGACGACAGTTCCATCGGCTCGTCGAACATTGTCAAAATGTCCGCCGCCCTCATTGTTGTGAGGGTATTTGGCGGCGAGTTCTTCGTTGATGTCGATACCGAGTCCAGGTTCACCGTTCGACCACATGAAGCCGTCTTGGATTTCGGGAGCGCCCGGGAAGATTTCTTTGATCTTGTCGCTGTAGATCGCTTCTTCCTGAACACCAAAGTTCGAAATCGCTAAATCGACGTTCAGGTGCGCAGCCTGACCCACCGGCGAAACGTTACTAGGTCCCTGGAACGCTGTTCGAATGCCCATCAGTTCCGCCATTGCAGCGTATTTTCTTGCCGGTGTAATACCACCAATCGGAGAAAGACGTGTTCGCACAAAGTCGATCAATCGACCAGTTAGCAGAGGCACAACTTCAAGCGGATTATTGAAGATTTCGCCAATAGCCAACGGGGTTGTGGTCTGCTCACGAACCCGTTCGTACCATCCGATTTCTTGTGGTGGCAAAAGGTCTTCAAGATAGAAGAGTTTGAACTGCTCTACCTCTTTGGCGAAATCGACAGCCAAAATGGTTGGAAGTCGTTCGTGAACATCGTGGATGAGTTCGACTTTCCAACCGACGTTTGATCGAATACGGTCCATCAGTGCGATAGCTGAACGCATGTACGGCTTCGGCTCATAGACACCAGTTCGTTGGGCATAGGCAAAACGGTCGTCAGCAGGCTCGGCCTTCGTGGTAACCCACTTTGGACCGTCCTGGGGGTCACGGTCTCGACCTTCTCCTCCAGACGCACCATAAGTCGCAAATCCTGGTGTTGCCACTTGAATTCGCACATAGTGGTAGCCCTCTTCGACGAACGCGTGAGCCTGGTCTTCAACCTCTTCTGGTGTCGATGCTGAGGCGTGGGCATACACAGCTGCGGCCTCTCGTGCTTTTCCACCTAAGAGGCTGTACACCGGTAATCCGGCGACCTTACCCTTGATGTCCCACAGTGCTTCATCGATACCACTCAAAGCGTTGTTCAAAATCGGACCACTGCGCCAGTACGACGATACGTATGCCGATTGCCAGATATCTTCGATGTCATCAGGATCTTTGCCGATGAGGAACGGGCGCAAGTACTGCTCAATGGCAACTTTTACAGCCTGAGGTCGGGTACGGAGTGAGGCGCAACCAATGCCGTATAGCCCCGGTTCAGTGGTTTCGATCTTCACCACAGTAAATCGTGATCCCGGTTCCGGCTCAGTAAGAATCACTCTCACATCTCGGATTTTGACATTACTCATCGTGCGCTCCTGCCGAGTTATTCGGCTCAGTTAGGTTCGTCCATCTCAGATGGGCACGGATGATACGCCTGTCGGAACAGAAGTAAGGTGATGAAACCGGGGTGAAATCGGGTGAACAAGGGTTCGACATGAAGTCAGCAGGTTTCTGCCATTGATTATCAAGCTCCTCTGGACGCCCGACACGCCACAGATTTCCACCGCTTCACAAAACGCAAAACAGCCCCGATTGTCATCGGGGCTGTTTTCGATCAATTGCAATATGGAGGCGACGGGCGGATTCGAACCGCCGAATAGAGGTTTTGCAGACCTCCGCCTTAAACCACTTGGCCACGTCGCCTTGAACATCGAGATGTTCACGAGCTGTGCGGTCTGAAGACCTCTATTCAGTGACTGATTCAGATTTTCAAATCTGAGACTGATCACTCAGCTCTAAATATATGGTGCCGAGGGTGGGACTCGAACCCACACGTCCTTACGAACACTACGCCCTCAACGTAGCCTGTCTACCAATTTCAGCACCCCGGCACTGGGATGGCAGCATTTAAGCCGCTCTGTTTACGCTTTGGAAGCGCATTCATATGTGGCAGGAGCGGAGGGATTCGAACCCCCGACCGCTGGTTTTGGAGACCAGTGCTCTAGCCGGACTGAGCTACGCTCCTGCGATGGGACAATCTTCAGCCAAATAAATAGGCCGTCGCTCATCCGCAGCACTCAATCATACCTAGAAGAATGCTTGCGAGAAAGCCGACGGATGACGTTTTATTTGGAAATTTGTGACGAGTTATGCCCGGCTAGAACGGATTTTGTAAACACTTTTGAACACCGGAGTGTTTACATGCTGACGAAAATACGATCACGACAAGAGAATCTCGGACTGTCACTGCGCAATCTTGCTAAGCAACTGGAAGTATCTCCTACGCTGCTGTCCTTGGTGCTCAGCGAGAAGCGAGAACCGAGCAAAGCGATGTCTCGAAGGCTGTCCAAGTGGTTGAGAACACCCGTGGCTACCGATCGGGCTTATTGCCCATCAGCACTGGTTGATCAGTTCATCAACGACCGGTCATCCCATCTGGCGGCATCGACACTAGAGTTTTACCGATTCAAGCTGCGACCGTTTGCAGTTTGGTGCGAGAAGAAACAGATTGTGGACGTGAGGGAAGTTGGACGGGCGAACGTCTCTGAATTCTTAGCCCATGTGCGCAAAGGGAACTCCTCAGTCCCAAAACCGCTAAATACCGGAGGGATCAAACTGTTCCACCAAACGCTGAAAACCTACTTCAATTACATAGGTGAGACATGCGATATTCCACTCACTTGGAAAAATCCCCTCGACGGTATCAAGGTCAAGGGCAGTCAGGCTGAGACTCTTGAATACTCTGACTCAGAGATAGAGCGGATGTTCCAGACCGTCGACAGCGGTTCTGACGAGCTGTTGAGGCTAAGGAACAGAGCAATGTTGACGGTACTGCTCAACTCCGCTGTACGAGCCTCCGAATTACTCTCCATGAATGTGAACGACATAGGCGATAAAGGGCGTGTGATGGTCACCGGGAAGGGCAGTAAACAGCGGGTGGTGACCATTGGTGAGTCAGGACTACAGGCTGTTGACTGCTACCTCGTCGAACGAGGGAATAGAGGTGGTGCGCTATGGCAGACGTACGAAGGTCAACGACTCACCAGTGATGGACTGAGAAGTCTCTTCGTGAGGATAGAAAGCAAGCACCCGGAGGTGTTCACAGATGGGCTATACGCCCATAGGTTTCGCCACACAGCGATCACACGACTGTTGAGGGCTAGAGTGCCATTGCGGTCAGTGCAGAGGTACGCAGGACACTCCGATCCTCAGACTACATTGAGGTACGCTCAGGCTATTGTTGTCGATGAAGCTATCGCTGCCGTTGAACGACTCCCATTTCCACACTTGTCTCCAAAATAAACACACTCAATCCCGACCAATCACTCTATGGGATCGCTATAACGTCTCGGCGACAACAAATTCGTTGCAGTAAGTCCTGACATTATTTGGCAGGCAAAACGTGTGAATGAGGAGAAAAATGTATACAACAGGTACAAAGATAAGCCTGCCAGCATTGAGCCGATTGTTAGTGATCGTGGCAGCAATGGCGTTTGCCACGCTGCTAGTTCCAAACTCAGTGGCAACGGCTAGTTCCGACAGCGCGACTGTGAAGTGCTGGGCAGTTGTTGATGGCGGAAATGGTCACTGTTACGAACTGATAGAAACAGCTAAGAACTGGTACGACGCAGAGGCGTACGCCCAGATCGTCAGCCACGATGGTGTGTACGGGCACCTAGCCACAATCACGTCGGATGCGGAAAATGACTTCATCCACGACAACGTGGTCGGTTACCAAGACGAATATCTGGGTGCCGGCACGCTCGACGTTCCTCGCGCATTCGCCTGGTTCGGTGGATTCCGCCACAAGGACTCGGGCGCTACGTCGGCGGACGGCTGGCAATGGGTGACGGGAGAAACTTGGGGTGACACGAATTGGTCCCCTGGCGAGCCAAACAACAACTTTGCATTAAACGTGACCGAGTTCTTCCACGATGGCCACGGCACGTCTCCTTTGTACATCTACGATGGCGCATGGAACGACCAGAACCCGACCGCTGCGACCCAATACTTCGTGGTCGAGTACGACCAGTACGGCGCACCTGTTGCTCCGACCTCAAAGTCGGATTGCAAAAAGGGTGGCTGGGAAGACTATGACGGTTTGTTCAAAAACCAAGGTGACTGCGTGAGTTACGTTGTCACTGGCGGGAAGAACCCTCCGTCCGGACCAAACAGCTAATTCTGAGTACACTCGGATAGATCGTTTGAATTCGCCTCGTCCTCTGGTCGGGGCGTTTTCGCGTCTGCACTCTGAAAATCCCGCGCGGAATTTGTACGCCCTCACAACCACCAACCAACGCCAACAGCCCTAGAAGTACCCGGCATACCCATCCACCCACATCGCCGCAATCCAGCTACACCTAGTTAGCCGCCACTAGCAACCCCCACGCGCGGGAGATTAGGATGCAGTTGGAGACGGTGGAGAAGGCACGGCTTCGTTTTTCGTATGGCTGACAATGAACGACTGGCTTTTTCCATCAAGAACGCGGCCGGTATTTTTCAGTATTCGTCGCAGAAATCGACTTAACCGTTCATTACCAAGGTAGGGTGAGGTTACTTTCATTTCTTCCCATGCAATTTTGCCTGGTTAGGGGCGTGAGCAATTGCGCTCGCTAACCTCTCAGGTGCGCGAGCATGGAGAGAGATAAATTTGAATTCATTACGAGCTATTTTCGTGGCGTTCTTTATCGCCACGGTCGCTGTCGTAGGTTTGGGTCAGGACTCAGCTACGGCAGCAGGCCATCTAAGGATCGCCGGTGTCGGAGGCAACTCCGGCAATCAAGCAGCTAACGCTGTGAATCTTGACATCCCCGGGACCGTTACTTCGAGGATTTCCGCAGCAACCTACAACGCAATGTCCCCTGCGGATCTTCGAGCAGCCTATGACGTGTTGATCTTCACGTGGAATTCACCAACCAGCCTAGATGCAGACTGGGCTACTCGGATCAAGCCTTACATCGATCTGGGTGGTGGTGTGATATTCGAGGACGATGGAAATATCGGTGACTTGGCACCTGCCGTGATCGGTTCTACTTGGAACACTGGAGGTGCCGGAATCACACTCACTGGAGGGCCAGTACCCGGACTTACCGATGGCATAGTCGATTCGTTTGCCAACAATCACCTTGCTTTGACTGGCTGGACGTCCGACTTCACTCCGTTCATCACCAACACTTCTTTTGATCGGACTGATGTAGTCGGTCTCTATGGAGGTTCAGACGTCGGTTGCATGCTGGTCCAGGGACCGGACATGGACTTCCACGGCTTACGCGGAGCCTCTGGATATCAAGGCAACCAATACAACCTGCTTCTCAACGAGATTCAGTTTGTGACCAGTGGATGCACCACGAACGAGCCCCCTGAATGCGACCTAGCATCTCCTTCAGTTGCATCAATATGGCCACCGAACCACAAAATGGTGAGTGTGGACGTACTGGGTGTTACCGATCCTGACGATGACCCGATCTCCATCACGATTGATGGAATCACGCAGGACGAGCCTGTCAATGACAAGGGCGATGGAAACTTTGCACCTGACGGTTCAGGCGTTGGAACCGGCACTGCGAGTGTTCGAGCAGAGCGTACCGGGACTAATGGCAAGAATGGCAGCAATGGTCGTGTTTACGAGATCAGCTTCACGGCTGACGACGGAAATGGTGGTACGTGCACGGGTGCTGTCAACGTTGGTGTACCGCACGACAAGAAAAAAGGGAACGACCCTGTTGATGATGGTCAAGCCTACGATTCAACTGTTTCGTAGACATACATAACATCGACAAAATGAAACGCCTCGGCTCCGGTCGGGGCGTTTTCGCGTCTGCACTCTGAAAATCCCGCGCGGAATTTGTACGCCCTCACAACCACCAACCAACGCCAACAGCCCTAGAAGTACCCGGCATACCCATCCACCCACATCGCTCCAACCCAGCCTGCCCTAGTTAGCCACTGCTAGCAGCCTGCACGCGCGCTGTGTGGGTTCTGGGCATGGATGCGGGTGGGGTGAGTCGTGGTTACGTCTGGTCAGCTTTGGAATTTGTGCATGACTGCAAGGTAACCAGTAAAGAAAAACCCCTCCGCCTGTTGTGACGTGAGGGGCTTCTTTTTACTGACTAAAGAGAACGACTACGGAGCTGTGCAGGAGTCAGTTACGCCGCCGCCGAATGCTAAGGCATCACAGTCACCAGTAGCAATGGCTGTGTTGTTGTCGCCAAACGCTGCAGAAGCCCTCGCGCCATCACCAGTAGCAATGGCTGTGTTACCGGAATCAGTATCGATGGACCCAGCGCGTGCAGATGCACCATCACCAAACGCCATAGCCCGGTTAGTTTCTGTGCCACCGTCTACTGAAGAGCAGTTAGCAGTTCCATTCGGGTTACCAGCATCGTGACCGTTTACAGATATACAGACGTTACCGCCAGCGGCGGCTGATTTTCCCTCGTTTGCGGACACATAGGAGGTTGTGGAGACCGAGAACGCCATCATAAGCACGATAGCAGCCAGCCCTAGGTAGATACGGTTCCGCATGAAATTCCTCTACTTCACACAGTAGTGATTGATTTGGTCGGCGGATTATGAGGGATAACTCACGACTTGTTTATGCCCAAAACCTTAGAAATAGAGTTGTGCTGGAAACTAGACCGTGTACCGACCTTGTGGGTAAAACCTTGGCATATAATTTCGCCTCGCCAATCTGCTCATTGTGCAGATGCACAGATCTCTACGAATTGGAAAAAATGAATGCCTCAATACCTATACCAAGCCGCCTATACCCCCGAGTCACTTGCGGCTCAAATGAAAAATCCTGCTGATCGCCTAGCCCAAGTAGGCGAAATGGTCGCAAAGTCGGTTGGAGCCAAAATATTAGCTGGAGGTTTCTCGTACGGGGATTATGATATCGCCGTTATTTTAGAAGCAGATAGCAACAGGACTGCGGCTGCGATTGCAGTCGCGATTGCATCAGGCGGCGCTGTAAAGTCGGCAAAAACAACGCCTCTACTTAGTGGAGACGAGTGGATTGAGACTTTGAAACAGGCATCTTCGGTTACGTATACACCCGCTAAATAATAGTGTGTGAATGTGGACTAAGTTGTCTTAGAATTCGCCTCGGTTCGCCGGGGCGTTTTCATATCTAATTAAAACCACGTATTGACTACCCGAAAGAGTAGAAAATAAGGGTCTGTAACTAGGGTGGGTTGCCGATCCATGAGAATAAATACTTTGCACATCACACCACCCTCCACTTCTCAGAAGGTCTACCCCGTTGACCAGTCGAAACAGGTTCAGACACGGCGAGATCGACCTGTTCAAGATCTTTCAACGTACGGTTCACCGCTGACTTGCTCATGCTCGTCTTTTGGACAATTTCCTCAATGGTGAGCGGTCGCTGAGCAATCGCTTTGTAAACTTTCGCCCTTGGAACCGGAGCGGTATCCAACGCAGCCCTTGTAACGGCTCTTAGGTCTTCAGCATTGATCTCCGCATGCCCCCGTAATATCGCAAGTGACTCTGCCAAGCGATGGAACGAGCGAGCCAACCTCCCCGTGCCTTCCGGCTCGGGTTTTACTCCAGATGGGTGACCATCCTTGTCTTTAGGAATTTCCGTACGTCCCTTGGCGGTACGATCAGCAAGTTTTGCCAAGTACAGCTTGGATTTCTCAGACATTCCCGGACTCGGAACCGATCTTGAAGATTCGAGCCATTTAGTAGTCGCATCTTTCAACTCTCGCCTAAGCACCTTGGCGCTGTCGTCAGACTCGATTGCGGCAATTGCAATTTCGACACGACTTTCGGCGTCAGACGGTGTCTCGATTCTCACCCACACCCATCTAGCTCCTAGCGATGTGTGTGCTCCCCAGCGGATCTCTATGGCGGGAGTAATCGCTGCCAATAAACCCAGCTTGCCGCTCCAACTAACAGTCTTGCCAGTTCCAAAGTCCTTGCTCAGACTTCCGTCCATGACCTCCCTGATGTGGGCTAGAACGGTGTCACGTTCAGACTGGCGCATTTCCATCACCGTTGTGAACTCCTTATTGAGAAGGCAAGTCTTCCCTTTTTTTTCGAGTCGGGCGAGCAATGAGGGGTCGGTAGACGAGCCTGATTTCCACCCGCTGACGAATGTCTGGGCGGTCATCGATGTTTGCTCGTACGTCCATTTGACTCCGCTAAATGCGTTGACCATCTCGGTCTTGCTTGTTGAGGGTGGGGCTACCAAAACGACCGCCGTCGCATCACCCTCTCGACCATTGGCGAGCACACACGCCGCTGCGAGATCAAATGCTTCGTGATCGGCATCCTTGAGCAGTGCATCAATTGCGCCATGTGCATCAACGTAGAGTTTCTTTATCCGATCCATAAAACTGTCACTTTCTGAAGAACTTACAAGGGGCGTGTTACCCCCGTTCCTCAAAATTACAGAACACCAATATGGACGTATAATCCAGATAATCTAATAGTAAATACAAATTATCCAGTATCATGTCCGGTTATCCAATATGGCTAAATCAAAGCACGCAATGTACACAATAGCGATGAAATACCTCGCTGAAAATTACGCACGAGGGGGGACAATCGACCAAGCACACGAGTACCTGAAGTGGTATCTGGGGCAGTTTCCAGAGCAATTCCCAGACGGCACACGTCCACCTGGCAGAGGCACAGTAGGCAATTGGAAAAAACTGGTTGGTGCGGAGCAAGGCGAACAGACTTTCGATCCAACGAAAGGTGTGCAGTGGTCTCGGTGGCGACTGATTGAGTCAGCTGCAGAACACGCTTTTCTGTCTCAACTCGACGTAATCAACAGACTGGTTTTCGGCAAACCTCTCACCGAAGTACAAGCCTCTTGGGGGGTGCAACTAAGGGAAGAAATTCAAGACTTAGATCCAATCTCAAGTTGGTACTTCGTAGTCACCTACGAACGCTTACTAACCATGCGAACCGGATTGGATCAACGAATGCGCACCGACTGGTTGGACACGATGTTGGCTTTCAAGCCTTGGACTGATGAAGGTCGAGATGCGTATCGAATCTTGATAAACAACGATGTAACAGAACAGTTATTGTTCCCGAAGTTCGGTGGAGAAGCGGAAATCCCCCCATTCATAACACACTATGCAGGCGGTGCCATGTCCCCCGACTCAGCGGGACATTTGAAGGACTGGTCAGCGCATTATCAAATTCAAGTCAAAACATCAAAGGACTGGACGCTTGTCTTTGAACGCCTCGTCGAGTGGTCTCCATTCAAGAAATTAGCTTCGCCTGCTCCGATAGGTTGATTTTTGTAACAAATCAGGAGTAGCGATCCCTTTGGGGCGAAAAGCCCGCTAAAAACTTGATTCCCCTCTCAGCGGCGTTATGTTCCACCTGATTTCGTTATGCTCCGATGAAGGTAGATCAAGGTGGCATTAAGGTAAAAATCAAGGTCATATGATGACTGTCAGGCAATTCGTCTGAATGCGGCTGTAGAATGCCGAACAGTTGAACTAGTACCAGCAATACTTGTTCTGAACGATCACACCTGTGCAGTAAGGAACCATCTTTTGCAGTGTTCCATTTGCAATAAAGAAACTTCGATTCTCAACTTCGTCTCGGTCTATGAGCCGATGATGTGCAAGCAGTGCCGACCTGATTTGATAAAGCCGAACGACACAGGCTATGTGGAGTCAAATTCCAACATGCTGCCACAACCAAGCCCTGCGAAGGCAAGCGCAGCTTACGGCACTGTATTTGGCTGGTCTCTTATGGTGGGGGCAGTGCTCAGTGCGCTCGGGGATGTCGCTGACGACGGGATTGGCTCCGGAGAAAAGCTGATCACTGGGATGTTGATCATGGGCATTCTCCTAGCAATCGCCGTAACCACCGTCTATTGGATAGTGAAAAGTTTTGGTCAATCAGGAGAGCAGGGGCGATCAACTGAGTCTGATATCGATACAGCGATAGATTCTCTTTCTCCGAGCATCGTAGTCATGCCATCGGATTCACTATCCGAAGAACTACAGGCACTCGCCGATCTGAAAGAAAAAGGCGTGTTGTCTGATGACGAGTTCCAGCAAGCGAAAGCCAAATTGCTGAGCAAATAAGTATCAGAAACTCGTATCTCTGAATACTGAAAATCCCTTACATTCAGATTCCTATTCGGCACAATCTCTCATCAATAATCAGGAAGCGAAAATTTATGTATACATATGGCACATTTCCTGCACATTTTGTCGGGAGCATACTTCGGCAGGATGGGTGGCCGAAAGAAACAGGTAGGTTCAGAAAAAACCTTGTCGTAAACACCCATTTGACATTTCTAGTTTTCGAACAGCTTTATCGAACGGCAGTTGTCATCGGGGTCCAATCACCCGATCTAGCCTTACAACTGCTGACAGATATAAAGACATGGGACGGTAGTCCAGCAGACGACTTTATTGCAGAAGTGGACCCGCACACGGAAATAATGGCATCACTACCTAACTTACCTTGGAAAACTCTGAACGCCGGAGTGATGCAACCGAAGACGAAAAAGGAGATGGACGAGAGTTTTCCGTGGAAAGAACTGTGGAATGAAGAAACAGTTAGTATTTTTTCCTTCGGATATTTGCAGGGTCTGATTTGGTCATTACTTCATCCAGTAGAAGCAAATGAGCAACTCGGCAAAGAAATAGACGAAATAGGTGCGAAGTTCAAGCAAGCGAAGAGTGCAGGATATAAAGGAGAAGAACCTCACACATCAATCCCTGAGTTATACGACGACGTAATCATCACTGTGGATACATATATTCAAACGAATGGTGATCTACCTGACATAGATCCGTCTCTATTGGCTCACACCAAACTCAAGTCTCGTATCACAAAGTAGTTGGGAGTGTAGGAAATGTCACTACGTAAATTATTTCGACGCAAGAATACTGCTGTCGAAGAACCTCAACAATCACCCCCTATTGCTCGTCGTTCTCGCTCGAGAGAAGCAGCATTTGGCGGTGAAGATTGTGAAATATGCGGCACTACAGGCACGCCGATTGTCTACGGATTACCAGCCCGTGACTCTGGATTGGAAGAACTATCGACTCAAGGAAAGGTGGTTCTAGGTGGCTGCGGTGTGCACCGTGGGCAACCAACACATCAATGTTCAAACTGCGGGTCTCAGTGGCGTATCGGCGATAGCTAGTCAAAGTTGAATGACAACCGCAATTGCGGCAAAATAAGTCATCTCGGCAATGCTCAAATCACCCTCACATCCGTAAGTACCTAACCTACCCATTTATTAGTACCCGTGGGCAGTTCCAGACCCTCCTCGGTATACCCCCTACCTTGGTGCTGGAGAGGGTTTTAGAGAGTGGACAAAAGTGCTAGCGTTCAGGGACAAACGAGGGCGATTCCACCCTCGGAAACATAATAAGTGTTTACAAATCCCGATTGCACTGTGAGTTTTGGAGACCAGTGCTCTAGCCGGACTGAGCTACGCTCCTGCGATGGGACAATCTTCAGCCAAATAAATAGGCCGTCGCTCATCCGCAGCACTCAATCATACCTAGAAGAATGCTTGCGAGAAAGCCGACGGCCTATCTATTTTTATTTGGTTTTCGTTTGGTGGCGAAACTCAGCTAGCGCTTTTAGAGCGCAGCGGCGTCTTTTTCACCTGTTCGAACTCGAATGACTTCACTAACTGGTGAGACAAAAATCTTGCCGTCACCAATCTGTCCATCAGCTCCGCTTCGAGATGCTGTGACGATTGCCTCTACAACAGCATCCTTCATCTCAGCCTTCACTACCGTTGTCACAACAGTCTTGGGAAGTGCTGCACGGGTAGTAGTTGTTGCGCCTCGGCCAGTGAAAACCTCAACACCCTGCTGAGTTCCCTTACCTGTTACGTTCGATACGTGGTATCCACCGACACCAGCTTCGATCAAGCCCTCAACAACCAAGTTGACTCGTTCAGGACGAACCACCGCTTCAATTTTGATCATGATCAATGTTCTCCTACTGCGTGACCGATCCGATGCCGACCACGCAGTTTGAATGAATGCTTAGTCAGCTCCGTCGCCGACGTACGCTCGCTCACCGTGGAGTGCCACGTCGAGACCTGCGTCTTCATCCGCTTCATCAGCCCGGAGACCCAGACCAGGTATTACATCGAGAATCTTCAAAATGATGAAGGTAACGACGAATGAGTAGGCGATAGTTGCCAGTGTGGCGACTACGTTGTAGCCAAGCACTTCTGCATCACCGTCTACAAGACCAATTCCACCGACTGCGAAGATACCCGTGGCGATAGCACCCCAGATTCCACCAATACCGTGAACGGCCATCACTTCAAGAGCATCGTCAAATCCGAACATGTGTCGAATTCGAACGGCGTAGAAAGTGAGTACACCGGCACCAAGTCCGATTGCGATTGCGCCCATAGGACCAACGAAACCGGAAGCTGGAGTAATTGCTACAAGTCCGGCAACTGCACCGGTTGCGGCACCAACACCACTCATTTTTCCAGTGTGGATGTGTCCGAGAATTACCCAGACTACGAGCGCCATAGCGGCAGCCACGTTAGTTACAAGGAACGCACTGATTGCGAGTCCGTCAGCAGCGAGGCCTGAACCGGCGTTGAAACCGAACCAACCGAACCACAGGATTCCTGCACCAAGAATTACGAAAGGAACATTGTGAGGCTCGACACCACGGTCAACACCTCGTCGCTTGCCTACAAGGAAAGCTGCAACAACAGCTGCGATACCTGCGTTGATGTGAACTACCGTTCCACCAGCGAAGTCGAGCGCACCCATTTCGAACAACCAACCATCGCCAGCCCAAACCCAGTGGGCAATAGGTGCGTAAACAAATGTGATCCAAGCTACTAAGAACACGAGGTAAGTCGTGAACTTGAACCGCTCGGCAATAGCACCTGTAATAAGTGCAGGTGTGATGATGGCAAACATCATCTGGAAGATGGCAAACAACATTGCGCCATCTTCGGGGTCACTAGAAACATCTTTGAATCCAACGAAGTCGAAGTTACCAATGAACTGCCCCCCCTCTCCGAATGCAAGGCTGTAGCCCCACAGAACCCAAACAACGCTAACCACACCCATTGACACGAAGCTGTACATGACCGTGCTAACAACGTTCTTACCGCGAACAAGTCCGCCGTAGAAAAATGCTAGCCCAGGAGTCATAAACAGTACGAGGGCAGATGCCATTAGCATCCACGCTACTGATCCAGAATCCATTACAAATCTCTCCCCGAAATAAAACTGTCAGACACAGCTCGGATATGAATCTATGGCTCAGGTGTTTCGGAAATGTTGCGCAGGTGTGACGCCTCGGTTACACACTGGAAATTGCGTCTACTTCTGGCAAGAATGACTGGCGCACGGGTCGAAAATGATTCACGATGTTGCCAAATGATTATTGATTCACACTGCCACGCATGGGGCTACTGGCCCTATTTACCCGCTGTTCCAGATCCGGAAAATCACGGATCTGTGGAGCAGCTGATTCACCAGATGGACACAAATGGTGTTGATCGGGCGACGATAGTTTGTGCTCAGATTTTCCAGAATTTCGATAACAACGATTACGTAGCGGGCGCGCTTAATAGGTACCCGGATCGACTAGAGCAGTTCGCAGATGTCGATTCAATGTGGTCGGATACGTATCACACACCGGGTGCGGCGAAACGGCTTGAGCAGGCTGCTGAACGCTGGCCAATGAGAGCATTTACTCACTACGTGGCAGGCGAAGATGACGGCAGTTGGTTCAATTCGCAAGACGGCATTGATTTCCTCGGAACCGCCGAACAACTGGGCTTAATCGCCAGTATTTCGATGGGACCTCATCATCAGAACGAGTTGCGTAAAGCAGTTGAACGCCACCCTAATTTGAACTTTCTGTTCCACCACATGTCGGGCTTACGTGCGTATGGAGATGATGCAAAAGTCAACGTCACCAACGTAATCGAAACTAGCAAGCTTCCAAACGCCTATCTAAAACTTTCAGGATTCCACTACTTAACAGACAAGACGTGGAATTTTCCTTATAAAGACACTCGCTGGGTCTACGAAGAGTGTTACGAGGCGTTTGGAACGAACATGGTGTGGGGCTCTGACTTCCCGGTCGTCAAGAAATCGATGACTCATCTGCAGGCAATCGAAGCGTTCCGCACCCACTGCGATTTCGTTAACGATGCCGATAAAGCAGCGATTTTGGGTGGAACACTCGAACGATTGCTCGATCAAACTCGTGCCGTAAACAAGTAGCGCGAGCTGTCGTTTGTACAGATTCAAATTAGGCAAATAGCCCAATTCACTCTACACGGTTCACGCAATATGACCCTTTAGTACCACACCAATAGGGGGTTCACCTATGTCGGTAATGGCGTACTTGCGGTGAACTAGGGGGAAGCAGTGACCTTCACCGTTTCCACACCTAATAAAACTTCGATACAAACGTTCGATGTAATGTGTGATTTCAGCGATGGTCACAGCCTATTCAGGACCTAGATATAACTGGGTGAACGGTCGAGAACTACTCGACTGTTACTGGAACCGCTTCTCGAGTGGTTGAATTGGTTGGACTCGCACATATATGACGGCAATTGACTGGCGATCACTCTGGAAATTCCTCGACTACTCTGGGGACCAGTTCGCCCAAGTGCAATCGAACGGTCTACGTGATCAATTCGGAGCGATGTCAAACAATCCAGCAATGGCACAGCTCTCTGCCGGCGGAACCGATTTCACATCGATAGATGATTTTCGTGCCCGAGTACGCCTAAGTACGTGGGATGACTATGCTGATCATCTAAACCCGAACAATCCAAACTCAACCGATACTTGGGCGTACACCCAATTCGGCGCCGGCAATTCAAAGTGGGCTCCGTTCAATCGCGCCGCTCTCGATCATCTTGCCGATTCAGTTGTGGCTTCAATTGGCTTAGCCGCATCTACCGACGGCAAGTCGGCAAATATCAATTACGGCGATAGAGCGCTATTCAACATCCCACCTCGCCCCTACTTGGCGGGTCATGTTGGATTCGAACTCGCAAATAAGTACGGTTTCAAACCTCTCATACCTCTGGAACCGGGCGAAGACATGGAGTTCAAGCAGCGAATCTCAGAGGGATTCGCAAACGCCCTGAACGACCGTGTCGATATTTTGATTTCGATGACATCGGTTCTGAAACGTGTCGCAGAGCGATTCGACCCAAGCACGGTTAAATCCGGTGGATCGAGTGGACTAATCAAGAAAGTAAACGCTAAAGGTGCTTTTCGGTTAGCAGGAGCAAAGCTCAAGAGCACGTACACCCATCACACGATGAAGCCAAAAGATCTTTGGGAACCTAAATCGATTGTCGGCTGGGGTCTCGACACCCGTTTCTACAGCGATCAAATCTCTGATGCCTGGGGACGACCTCCGTACGAGCTATATGCCTCGACAGAAATCGGCGCAATGGGCGTTCAGTTCAGGGAATACGGCGGACTCGCCCTAAACCCCCACACATGTTTCTACGAATTCATCCCTGAATCCGAACTCGAAAACGAACGGATCGACCCGAATTACCAGCCACGCACCTGCCTGCTTGACGAAGTCGAACCCGGCGAATCGTACGAGGTTGTTGCAACGAGCTTCTTCGGCATGCCATTTGTTCGGTACCGCCTCGGTCACATCGTTCAATTTACTAACGCACACGTAGGCTTTGGAAACGAGTTTCTGTTCGTGGGCAGAGCTGATGAACGAATCGATATCGGCGGGTTTACTCGTGTTGATGAAAGCACGATTTGGAAAGCAATTTCAAACGCAGAACTGCCTATTCGGGATTGGACGATCAGACGCGAAATCGAAGGCATTGTTCCAGAGCTACATATGTATATCGAACTTTCGAATCCGTACGAGGCAGGTCGACTGGTTCCAACCTTGCACCGATCACTGAAAGATTGTGATCCGCTCTATTCAGACCTCGAATCTATGCTTGGCATCTGCCCGTTGAACGTGACTGTTCTATCACCAGGAACGTTCGATGCATTTACAGATATGAAACTAAGACAGGGTGCTTCGTTGGTAGGTAGTCGACCTCCGCGAATGAACCCTAATGACGAGATCGTAGGAAGACTCGTTGCACTTGATCGAGCTCTAGCGCTTACGGCGTAGAACCACTGCTGCTCGGCTATATGGCCGTTCAGCGTACTGACCGGAACTTATGAACGAAATTTACATAGCCCTCCCATTCGTACAGTTCGCCATTAGTGCGTTCTTGGGAGTGCTTGTGCTTTTTTCAGACCCGACAGATCGTCTGAATAGGCTATTCACGCTGTTCCTAGTAGCGATGGCCGCTTGGGGCATTACCATCTTCGCAATGCGAGATGCGTTCCCTGATGCGTCGGTTGCTTACACCCGTGAAACATGGGCCCTCGCTGTAATTCCGTTCAGCAGTATCTTCTTCCTGCACTTCGTGCTGCGATACACCCGCTCAAAAAGTGGGAACCCAATCCTTTATGCCTTCTACACCGTTGGAATAATCTCAGCACTATTGTCGTTTGGCGGATTTACAGCCACCGGAATGGTCGAAAAGTTCTATGGATTTGCTCCAGAGCTAGGTTGGGCGTTCCCACTCGTGCTTCTGGCGTCATATCCGGCCGTGCTGATTTCTCTCGTTCGACTGCAGCGAGCTTCGAAGACCGAAACATCGGAGCAGCGGCGCCAGCAGCTATTCCTTCTGAAGCTTGGTGTTATGGCATCGGTTGCGGGTGCAACGACCGACTTCTTCCCGTCTCTAGGACTAAACGTCTACCCACTCGGAGTGGTCGGAAACATCTTCTTTATTGTTCTGACGACTTTCGGTGTAACTCGCTACAAGATGATGAACTTGCGCCTCATGCTCAGACGAGGATTGGCCTACAGCGCGGTAAGCTCATTCCTGTTCGCTGTCTACGGAATCTGTATTGGTGTAGTACTGCTGGTCACTCGTGACCTAAGTGCTATCGCGGCACTGCTCTTCGGTGGTGGTGCGGTTCTTATTGTTGGTGTGATGGTCCAGCCTGTGATGCAGCGTGTTCAAGCACTTGTAGACAAGGCGTTCTACCGCGAACAACACGATCGAATCTCAGCACTCTCACGCCTGAACGAACTAACAAAAGACATTACCGACTTTCCTACTGTGGCAGAAGGTATCGTCACAACTGTTCGTGAGGCCGCCCAATCCGACTGGGTTGCTGTTCTATTGCCTTCCCACGATGGGAAGTCGTTTATTTCTGTTGCCGACACTCAAGAGGCAGCTCCTCACTTCGAACTGTCGACTACCGGATCAGCAATTTCAAAACTGAAGCGATTCGGCGAAATGCTGATGTTCGACCCCGCTACCGAAACGGTCGATCCAGCAACGGATGATGAGAGCGAAGCAAAGCTCTTTGAACAACTCGAAGTTCGAATGATCGTCCCGATGATCGCTGCAGGAAACCTCGTTGGATTACTTGCTGGCGGACGTAAACTCGTCGGTTCAGGCTTCCTCGATGAAGACGCGGAATTTATCAAGACAGCAGCGGGTCAGGCGGCTGTCGCTGCTCGAAATGCCAGCCTCTATGCCGCTGCTCGAAAAGAAGCGAGTGAACGATCTGCTCTTGCGGAACTCGGCCGAGTAGTCAGCTCAACACTGGATATCGAGACTGTATTCGAACGATGTGCAGAGCAAGTTCGAACGCTGCTACCTGCAGACAGAATTTCGATTGCACTCGCCGACGAAGAGGGCGAAGTATTTGAATACACCTACGTGTACGGCATCAGCGTTCCCGGTTGGGAACGAGGTGCAATTGCGCCTATCGAGTCTTCACCTCTTCAGCCTGTATTCGAGTACCACTCGGGTATTACGCTTGGAATGAACGACAGCCCGGGTCGCAAGCCACTTCACCACATGCGAGAAGCTAGCGTGAGCATGGGTCTCAACTCGATGATGGCCGTACCGTTCATTGCTCGTGGCAAGGTAATCGGCACGCTGATTCTCGAATCACGACGTGTCAGCGCGTACAGGGGCGAAGAGCTTTCGCTTGCCGAACGAATCGGTGGCCAGATCGTCAACGCTATCAACAACTCACGACAGTTCGTTCAGGCTATGGAACTGGCAGAAGCCAACGAAGCAAAGCTAATGCTCGACGCTGAGAACACTGAACTTCAGCGGTTGAACGAAGCCAAAATCAAGTTCCTGTCGACAGTTTCGCACGAGCTGCGAACTCCGCTTACAAGCATGCTTGCATTTGCCAGCTTGCTAAAGCGAAACAAGGACGACAATCTAACTGAGAAGAACCTGCGACAGCTCGACATCATCGACAAAAACGGTCGAAGGTTGAACGTCTTGATTCAGGACCTACTCGATGTTTCTCGAATGGATATGGGTAACCTTGCGCTCGAGCCGTCAGAGTTCGACATTGTCGAAACTGTGAACGATCTAGCCGAGAGCTTCATGCCTATCTACGAAGCTAAAGAACAGACGCTAATTGTCGATGTACCGGGCTCTGAACAGCTGATTTACGCTGACAAGAACCGGGTCACTCAAGTTCTTACCAACTTGCTGAGCAATGCTTCGAAATACTCACCGGAATCTAAGCGAGTATGGCTGAACGTAGCGGCTGCCGACGATCATCTCAACTTTGAAGTTCGAGACGAAGGATTTGGTATTTCGGAAGAGAACCAGAAGGAAATGTTCACAGCGTTCTACCGAGTCGATACCGAAGAAACTCGATCTATCGAGGGAACAGGTCTCGGGCTCGTAATCGCTAAGGGTATCGTCGAGATACACGGTGGTCAGATGGAGATGGACAGTAAGGTCGGAGTTGGCACTTCGTTCAAGTTCCAGATTCACGATCTGAGCAACGTCGAAATCGAGAACGAAAGTGAACCGCTTCCGCCACGAGGGATCGACTCTGGCGAGGCGACTCCTCAGGCTGCTGCTTAGTCAGTTCAAGCAACGCTGTCTAGCGTTTCGGGCTTGCCTTACTCTTACGGCTGCGGTAGCGACCGCCAGCGGCGAGTCCCACAACCACGAGCAGCCAAGCACCCGATGTGCCGTCTATGGAGCCTGCTGAAGGCGCTGAGCACGTTCCGCTCGACGTTTCTTCCGCTTCAAGCTTCGCAATATTCTCGTCGAGCACCAGCTCGTCGTCGACGACATTCAGTTCTGGATCAAGGGTGGCTTCGATAATTTCTGATGGAACGGTTTCATCAGCGTCTTTGCTCTCCGACTCTTCAGAACCCGAGCTACTCGATTCAGGCGGCGAAGTTAGCAGTTTGTATTCAGGCGTTGGCTCGGCAATCACTGTTGGCGTGGGTCCCGGAGTTGCTTCGACATACGGATCGGCACCTATATGCGCTCGCCACAGATTTTCAAATTCGTCGATCCCGAAACCGTAGACAACGTCCAAAGCTGCATCGATTCCGATGCCAGTGCCGAGAGTCGCAAGCAGTTCGGCCATTTTGGCCTCGCCCCACTCCTCGATCATGTACTTCACAGCACTTCGACCTTGTCCGTAAGCGACAAGTGTCAGATTTGGGTCGCCAGGGAATGATCGCAGGCCTTTGAGTGGAATCAGTCTGTCGGTGCCTTCTGCCCATTCAAGAAATCGCTCGTAAGAGACGGTCTGGTCGAGGTTTCCGTACTCTGCCAATCCTTCGTTGAGCCAGAGTGGCACGGCGCCACTGGAATTCGCCGCACGAGCAACGAGAATGTGCGTCATTTCGTGAGTAGCCGTGCCGATGTCCGACCGTCCAGCCAGAACTAGCACGACGCTTTCAGAATCGAACGCCTGCCCCTCGGTGATCAATTCACGACTGGTTGCCAAACTTCGTGCCACCACAGCTTCGATCATCTCGGCGTTGTTGTTGTACAACGTCATAACGATTGGGCTCTCGGTGTCGGCACCGGTGACAGGTCCCATAATTTCGAGCGATTCGACCGCAGCTTCAGCCAATCGCTCCGCACGGGTGCGGACGGGACCGTGATAAAGAATCGTTACGGATCCGAGGGTGACTTCTTCCCACTCAAATCGGGCATCATCGAATCTGAAATACTCTGGATCGGTGATCAACGTATCGCCATTGTCAGCAGTGATTTCGAACCAGTACTTAATAGAAGTCCCTGGTGGTATGTACCTGTCTCGGCTATTTGTTCGATGAAATAGCTCGCCATCTACCAACGGACGACTGGTTTGATCAAGATCTAGATAGGCATATTGAGTAGTGCCTCTGTCGCCAATTTCGAAGGTAACTCGAACATCGTCGATGCGAAGATCGGATTCGACGTCGATCTGGAACGTCATTCCTTCAGGGAACTGCGATTCAACACTTGAAGAAATAACCCTGATCGATTCACCGCTTTGGGCGTGAGCAATGAACGCAGACGTGCTAAACCCAAACGCGACCATCACCAAGGCTGCAATTACGATGATGCGGATCTTATTTGTGAGTAGTTGTGGGTAGGATTCAGGCAACTGAAGGAAATTTCTTATCGTGCGGCTGGCAAAGCTTTTAAAAATTGCTGTACCAATCGTTTTACGCCAAAACAGGGTGAAAAGGATGCACTTTTAGTGCTAATCAGTTTCGATTGCTCGCCATGCATCGACAAATCGCCACGCTGCACTGAGTGGAGTTCCGATGCCGAGAATCCACAGTACTGCCATCGGATACCCGAGCACCAGACCGATAACAGTGACGACAATCCGTTCGGGACGTGTCAAGAATCCAGCCGTACCTTTGGCGCCTAGTCCTTCTGCCCTTGCTCGCACGTAGCTGACCATCAAAGATCCACCAACAGCAGCAAATGCCAGCAGAACGGCTGTTTCATCCGCATCGGCACCAGAAGTGAAGTACATACCAAGTCCGATTAGCAGCGCTAACTCGGAAATCCGGTCGAAAACGGAATCGGTAAGGGCACCACGCTTGCTCACGCTATTGGTTGCGCGTGCAATGCCGCCATCGAGCAGATCGAAAACGGCTCCAGCCAGCACGAGAATTCCGCCTAATACGAAATCACCCTGGCTCACGTAATAGGCAGCTACGAGGGCAATCAGCATGCCGATGACTGTCGCCATATCGGGCGATATTCTGAGCGCTACCAGCAATGAAACCGCTGGCTTTTCGAACCATTTGGTTACTGCGCCTCGCAGGCCGTAGCGGAGAGTTTGAAGATCCGGCAAGTAGTTACCAGCCCTGATATTTAGCAGGCGGAACGGGTTGTTGATCCCGAACCTTGTTGTAGTAGTTCAAAACGTTGTCGGCAACGTGACTCCAACGATATTGATTCACCGTTGCCCTGCCGTCTACAGCGAGTTGTGCCCGAAGTCCCGGATTTTCGATGAGTCGTTTGATTGCTTCCGCCATCGCTGCTTCATCTTTGGGCTCGAACATTAGACCTTCTTTGCCATCAGTCATCACCGAAGCAAATCCCGGGATGTTCGAAGCGACTATCGGGGTCGATGCCGACATCGCTTCGATGATGATGAATCCAAAACTTTCCTTGCCTGTATTTGGCGCCAGGAATATATCGGCGTTTTGGTAGTAGCCTGGAAGCTCTTCGTCGGAGACCGGTCCCGTGAAAATAACGTCATCGAGCGAGCGCTCGCCCATGATTTGGTATGACTCTCTATCAGGCACACCTGCGCCGACGACGATCAGCCGCAGCTTCGGGTACTGCCATTTGAGCAGCGAATATGCCCCAAGTGCGTATCGAAGCCCTTTGCGAGGTTCGTTCACTCTTCCAACAAACACCATGTTCATCGCATCTTCTTTGAGGATCGACGGACGGGTTGCTGGCGTCGAAAAGCGGTCAACATCTAGACCGTTCGGAATTACGGTGTAATCACCTTTGAAATAGCGGTTGGCGAACTGTTTTGCAGGTTCAGAAACTGCGATTCGACCGTTAAGACGAATTGCGCCCCGGTTCAGCACTTTCTTCCAGAACATGTATCCACGTCCTCGACCTTCGTTGTAGGCATGGAATGTGCCTATCGTCGTCGAAGGAGAGAATCGTGACGCCGTGAGCGCAAACATCGGCATAAGCGGCTCGTGGATGTGCACGATGTCGAATTTTTCATTTTCAAGCATCGACTTTAGCCGCCACTCGTGCCAGACCGAGAATGAAATACGAGCTATCGAGCCGGCAGTTGGCACAGGAACGGATCTACCAAAAGTCCTCAGATCAACGTCACCAATATCGACAGCGGGTTCATCGCGTGTACACGGTGCGAGTATTGATACTTCGTGACCGCGGGCTTGCAGTTCACGACTGAGCGAGGCGATGTGACGTTGCACGCCACCGGGATGGGCGAAGTCGTAGGGCGATACTTGAGCGATTCGCACTTCTTACCCCCGATTATTCTCGTTCCAGCGTATTCAGCATCGATCAGGCGAGCCATTGTGCCAGAACTACCAAAACTAAAAGTGCCGCTGGATCAATACGAGGTCATCATATTGGTTTTCCAGCGGCACTATGTAGTTTTTTAGGTTCGTTCTAGAACGAAAGTCTACTCAGCGGAGTCTGAAGCTTCCGGGTCGTTTCCGTCTGCAAAGCTCTCAACGAGAACACGAGCGTCGTCGTCACGCATCTGTACTGGAGGCGACTTCATGAAGTAGGCAGAAGCAGGCTCAATGGCTCCGCTAACACCCTTGTCCATAGCGATCTTGGCGCTTCGGATGGCGTCGATAGCAACACCGGCAGAGTTTGGAGAGTCTTCAACTTCGAGCTTCAGCTCGACATTGAGAGGCTGGTCACCCCAGGATGTACCTTCGAGACGGATGTAAGCCCACTTGCGGTCTTCGAGCCACGGGACGTGGTCGGATGGACCGATGTGCACGTCGTCAGTAGGAAGCTCTTTTTCGAGCTGCGACTGAACTGCGTTAGTCTTCGAAATTTTCTTCGACTTCAGGCGGTTTCGCTCGAGCATGTTGTAGAAGTCAGTGTTTCCACCGAAGTTCAACTGGTAGGTCTTGTCGAGTCGTACGCCACGGTCTTCGAACAAACGGGCAAGTACTCGGTGAACGATAGTTGCACCAACCTGCGACTTGATGTCGTCACCAACAATCGGGATACCGCGGTCGATGAATCGCTTCTGCCAGTAAGCTTCACGAGCGATGAATACGGGGATGCAGTTTACGAACGCTACGCCAGCGGCAAGTGCCTGCTCGACGTACCACTTGGTTGCCTGTTCAGAACCAACAGGGAGGTAGTTGATCATTACGTCAACTTCTCGGTCTCGGAGGATTCCGACTACATCGGCAGTCTGACCACCAGGAGTGCTTGGGTCGTGGTTCACATCAACGAGGTCTTCGAGATACTCACCGATTCCGTCGTGAGTCATTCCACGGTCGACCTTCACACCCATGTTTGGAACGTCGTGGAACTGGATAGCGTTGTTGTTCTTGGAAACGAGTGCTTCTGAGAGGTCTTTGCCAACCTTCTCAGAGTCGACATCGAATGCAGCAACGATGTTTACATCGCTGAGGGCGTATCCGCCGAGCACGTTGTGCATAAGGCCAGGAATTCGCTCAGAGCCTTCGTCGATTTCGCTGTACTTGTGTAGTCCCTGTACTAGCGATGATGCGCAGTTACCTGCTCCGACAATCGCTACGTTGATTTTGCCCAAGATCGAGCCTCCAAAAAGATTCAAATTAGTGAACAGCGAGACGTCCGTGTGCCTATAGCTATTCGGCTTGCAGCACTCGCGTGTTCTGTTAACGCAGGTAAGAGTAGAAGCTAGAGAGCAGAGCTATTAGGAACTATTTCTCAAAGAGTTAGCAATTAGTTCCGTAAAGTTCCGGAAATAACCAAGCCAGATCGCTGTCATTGCGAGGAGTCCTAAACATCCACCTGCATGGCGTCGGCGATATCCGCCAGCGAATATGTCTTCACATGAGGATTCGCTCCCGACCATATGTAGTCGAAGTGCTGCCTCAGAATCGCCGCGTATGAACTGCTCGAATCGAACTGGAACATCGGCACAAGACCATCGATAGAGCTTCCGTCGACTGCCGCGTTTGGTTTACCGAAGTGGTATGTCTCAATAAATGTCGATTCGCTCGTCATCACAAGATAAACCGAGGGCCAATGATCGACGAATCGAACGTCGATTCCGAAGTGATCACGTGACTCAGCGTCTTTCTTCATTGCCGCAATTACGTTCAAGCTACGCCAGCTGTCGTTGTATAGCGGGCCTGCTTTGAATCGATCTTCATCTTCGAACTGTGCCCCGTCTTCAGCGACCGCTCTCGCTCTAGCGAACTCGCTTACAGGGTTCACCAGAATTGCGCGAATTTGAACTGCACGATCCTCAGCAGCCATCTGCTTCAGAATCGCAGTATGGCCTCTATCCCCGAAAAACTCGCGCAGACCAATTCCCTGCAATATCACTTCGTCGTATGCATTCTCAAGAGCGGTGGCGATGGTCGCCGATGTTGCGGGATCGGAGCCACGCGGTCCCAAAATTCCCTGAACACCGTGACTAACTGCGCCGGTCAGTACATTCGTGAATTTGGTCAGGTATCCAGCTTCCTGATTCTGCTCCAGAGAGGCGACCGTTACGACGCTCGGATCGGCAGCTACGGGCATCACGGCTCCCGGTGAATATCTAGATGCTGCCACAGGAGCGACCGTGACCGTGGGCTCGATAAGTCCTTTGACCGATTCCTCGGTAATGATCCACGATTTTCCTATGCGGCTTGCGGGAATCAGCCCGTTCTTAAGCCATTTATAAACCGTCTTCTCGCTTACATTCAGACGAACAGCAACATCTCTAACACTTAGACTCATTTGTGACCCGTATGTTCCTAATGGCTTACAAAATATCCTAATTATTCCTAATTAATACTAAATCATCCCAAATATTCGTTCAACGGTTAACGCCTGGATACGGCTCGTACCACAAAAAAAAGCCGTCGACACAAAAGTGCCGACGGCTTTTCAGAAGTGCTATTTTTTGCGGGTTTAGTAACCGACAGCTGCACCGTCTTTACGAGGCTCAGAGCCAGCGGTTAGTACACCGGTTTCAGGATCACGAGAAATCACCTGACCACCACCGAAGTTTGCTCGGTCGTAACCTGATACAACGTTCACAGTGTGCCCACGCTTCTCGAGTTCCTTCACAACGTCAGGCGATAGGTCTTCTTCGACCATCACATCCTGATTGCCTTCCACCTCGACCTTGAACCGAGGAGCATCGAGCGCTTCCTGCGAGTCCATGCCGAAGTCGATCATGTTGGACGCAACCTGAAGGTGTCCCTGTGGCTGCATGAATCCACCCATGACACCGAAGCTCAACCACATCTCGTCGTCCTTCGTCGCCATCGCTGGGATGATCGTCTGGAACGGACGCTTGTTACCTTCGAGATAGTTCGGGTGATTAGGATCGAACGAGAACAATGAACCACGGTTCTGGAGAGCCATTCCGGTGCCAGGAACTACAAGCCCTGTACCGAATCCGTTGAACAAGCTGTTGATGAACGAAACCGCAGTTCCCTCACCGTCCACAGCAGTCAGATAAACAGTGTCGGCGCTGCCCATTGGGTCACCGTAAGAAACGTTCGGATCAGCCTGAACTCCAGAAATTCCAGCTCGGCGCCGGTTTGCGTAGTCCTTGCTTAGCAAGGGGTCGATTGGAACTTCGGCGACACGTGGATCGGCGACGTATTGGAACGCATCGGCGTAACCGTGGCGCATTGATTCGATGAGGTAGTGATATCGATCCGCAGACTGAGCGCCCATCGACCCAATGTCGAACCCTTCAGCTAGGTTTAATGCGATCAAGGCTGCGATGCCCTGTCCGTTTGGCGGGCACTCCCAAATATCTACACCACGGTAGTTGGTGCTGATTGCTTCATCCCAATCGGAGTGATGGTTTGCGAGATCAGCTTCAGTAAGCCAACCACCCTCTTTTTGAATAAAGTCGGCAGTCTTCTTTGCGATTTCGCCCTTGTAGAACGCTTCGCTTCCACCTTCGGCAATCATCTGAAGTGTTCGACCGAGTTCGGGCAGCTTTACGATTTCGCCGTACTTAGGCCCACCATTTGCGGCGGCTCCGGGAAGAAGCTCCCTTCCAGACGGACGGTGATTTAGCTTGGTGATTGTGTCTTCGGAACTCCAAAAATGAGCGATTACCTCGGAAACTGGGAATCCGTTCAGTGCGTAGTCGATAGCAGGCTTAAGAACTTCACGAAGAGTCATGCGACCGTACTGGTTTAGCGCGGTCTCCCACCCGTGGACAGTACCGGGAACGCTCACAGCAAAGTGGCTGCCTTCACCGTTATTTTGAATCGACTCATATCCGGCTTTTCGAACATCAGCAACGTTGGCTGCTGCCGCCTGTCGACCCGATCCGTTTAGCGATACAACTTTGCGTTCGTTCTTGTCCCAAATGAGAGCGAACATGTCGCCACCGATTCCGGTCGACATTGGTTCGACGACGTTCAGAACAGCTGCCGTTGCGACGGCTGCGTCGATAGCGTTTCCACCGTCTCGGAGCATCTGTAATCCGGCTTGTGCCGCAAGCGGTTGGCTGGTTGCCACAGAGCCGTTTCGGGCGACAACTGCGGATCTTCGGGACTTAAAGTAACTCATCTAGGGATGCTCCAAAACACATAACACTTCGCACGGATTCGGCGAGTCGAGCCATAGTAGCACCGTTCATCGTTGCTGTTCGCCAATTGCGCCAAAGCATTTGGTCGGGAGAATTTTCGAGTATTCGGCTAAAGGTCTCCCAAGCGAAGCGACCGTGTAAAGCTACACGGAACTGTTTACACGGAAGCGTAACCGGCTGTTTTGAGTGCGACACATTACCGTGTAGCTACACGGTGAGCGTTTTACACGGTTTCTGCGCTGTGACGCCTGACGACGCGACAGGAGCAGATTCCGACATCGGTGGTGAGATGATCACCGACGTGCCAGAGCGATCGTACAACGCTTAGAAGAGGTGCCCACTGGCACCACTCAGCGTGCTCGTGGGTTTAGGACATCGTTTAGCGCATCACCGACGATATTCCAGCTGAAGATTAGCAGCCAGACGACGATGATCGGAGCGAGCAGTTGCTCAGGGTGATCTCTCAGCACAGAAACACTGGCACCACCACGGGCAGTCACCTCACCGATCATCACACCAAGACTAGGTCGGGGCGGCTGAACACCAAGTCCAAAGAAGCTGAGAACAACCTCCGAAAGAGCAATTGCGCCAATACCGAAACTGACTGAAACAATGATCGGACTGACGACATTTGGCAGAATGTGCCTGAACAAAATTCGTGGAGTCGACGTGCCCATCGCTCGGGCAGCTTGAACGTACTCGGCATCTCGCAGGACCAATACCTGCCCACGCACTAATCGCATCATTCCGAACCAGCTGAGTGGAAGCAGTGCTATGCCAATCACCACGTAGTCGACTATTCCTGAGCTGACCAATCCAGATATGCCTGTCGAATCTTCGACATCTCGCGCAAATTCTGTGATTCGAGGCCTAAGCGTCGCTGCCAACAATATGATCAACAAGATATCGGGGAACGCTGAAATCACCTCACCAACTCGCATGATGACTGCATCGATCCAACCACGGAAGTAGCCAGCCACCAATCCAATGCTCACGCCGAGGAACAGGCTGCCAGTGACGAAGGATGTGATCGTGATGATCACTGTGGTCTGAATGCCCCAAACTACTCGTGTGTACAAATCTCTGCCAGCACGGTCGGTGCCGAACCAGTGATCGGTACTCGGCCCTTGCTGAGTTTCACGCAGGTTCGTTTCTTGATAATCGTGCGTTTGGATCACTGGGGCGAAGATACCGAGTAGATAGATAAATGAAATCAGTATCAGGCTGACGAATGCTAAGCGGCGTCTGCGGAAGTTCGCCCATATATTTCGCCAATGGCCGCGTGACTTGGGTAGATCTTGAACTATTGAACTTGTTGGCGTAGTAGATGTCATATGCCTACTGCAGCCTTATCCGTGGATCGACAATCGTGTATGCAACATCGATCACCAAATTGGCCAGCACTAACATTCCTGCACCTAGCAGCACGAATGCTGTCAGAACGGGGAAGTCACGCTGGAATATGGCATCGAGCGAAAGTCGTCCAGCACCTGGAATTCCATAAATCAGTTCGACGATGAGCGAACCACCAAACATCCCTGCCAGCGTGAACCCCATGATCGTCAGGATCGGCAGCAAGGCGTTTCGAGCAACGTGCCGATAGTTGACCACGAAGTTCGACATACCTTTCGCATGTGCAGTTCGCACGTACTCCTGCCCAATAACTTCTAAAGTGCTGGCCCGCATGTGGCGAACAAACACTGCAGCCCCTGGGATTCCGATTGTCAAAGCGGGAAGGATTATTTGTAGGGAGAAGAATCCTCCCCAGCCCGAAGCTGGAACCCAGTGCAGTTTTACTGCGAAGAACAAAATCAAAAATGGCGCAGTGAAAAATACTGGCATAGCGTAGAGAATCAGCATCGAGATGACGATCGCGGGATCACGGCCAGTGCCCTGTTTCTTGGCAGCATAAAATCCGAGTGGTAGCCCGATGCAGATCGCCACGATCAGGGCAGCGATGTTCAGTTGCATCGACACCCAAAGGCGTGGTGCGATTATTTCGAGAACCGGCCGTCCCTGATAGTGATAGCTATCACCGAAATCGCCTTTAAGTACATCGCCGACATATCTGAAATATCTAACAGGGATTGGATCGTCCAAACCAAGGCGTTCCCGTTCACGCTCGATACGCTCTGGCGTCGCTCTATTGCCGAGTCGAAGCTCCGCCGGATCACCGGGGGCGAACGTCCCCATGAAGAACACAAAGAAAGCGGCTAACGCCAGCAGCACGGGCGTCCACAGCAGACGACGGACAATGTATGCCAGCATGTGCGGTTACATTCCTCTCTGCGTGTTCGCTGTTGGTTGAATACGGGGTTTGGATTCGCTGCTTATCGAACCAACGCCTAGTCGATCTGACAGCAGATAAATAATTGCCCCGGCTCCCAGATCATTGCAATCTGCAATTCGTCTGGGTGACGACATATTACATACGTCGTATTTTGCCGGGGCAATCTTGTTACTTACTTAGTGCTAGCACTACTTGTCGAGCCAAACATCCTTGAACTTGGCGATGGTCAACGACGAGAAGGCGTAATCCTGCACCCATGGCTTCACGAGCGCCTTTGAATCGACACCCCACCAGAGTGGTAACCATGCAGCTTCAGATACAACAATCTGCTCAGCGTCGTTGTAGTACTGAACACGCTTTGTGGCGTCCTGCTCTGTCTGAGCATTGACCACGTATTCATCTACCTGACTGTTGGCGTATCCACCGTAGTTGATAGCGCTTGTAGATCGGAACAGCACGTCGATGAATGTCTGCGGGTCTGGGTAGTCAGCCTGCCAAGACAAGCCGCTCCATGCCTGAAGACGTCCACGGTGAAGGTCTTGAATGTATGTTGCCCATTCAACTTGCTGAATCTCGATCTCGATACCGAGATTTTGTCGCCACATGTCGGCAACAACTTCAGTCGTAAGACCCGGCGAGCCACCGGTTCCCGGAACAGTAAGAACGATTCGAGGGCGGCTGCCAGCATCGGCATAAGACGACTGGTTCAGTAGGTCTTGAGCAAGTTCAGGGTCGAACTCAAGCCCCTGAATATCAGCGGAGAATCCGGGGAATCCAGGAGGAATAATTCCGTAGGCAGGCTTCACGAGATTCGAGAACACCTGATCGGCGATCAACTGCTTATCGACTGCATGGTTTAGCGCCTGTCGGAAGTTCGCATCGTCGAACGGAGCTTCGTTGATGTTGAATCCGACGTACGAGACAGCGAAGTTTGGCGGAACCTCAACAAGGTCTTTGTTGAGTTCTTCTGTCGGGTCCTGAACACGTTCGAGGTCGGCAAGACCAACGCCAGTGACGTCGATTTCATCGTTCTCGTACATTGCCATTGCAACACCACCGGCGAGGTTGAATACAACTTCGTCGAGGTATGCGGGTCGATCCCAGAAGTTATCGTTTCGGGCAAGTCGAATTCGCTGACCGATTCGGTATTCCTTGAGTGTGAACGGACCTGTGCTTACAGGTTCGTCGACCCAGTTTCGTCCGAGCGATTCAACGTTGTTCTTGTTTAGAACGAACGCCGTTGGGTATGTGAGCTTGGCGATGAAATACGCCTTTGGAGCATCGATAGTTAGTCGGAGGGTTCGCTCGTCTACAACTTCGATACCTTCTGCTGTAGTTGCATTTCCTTCGACAATGTCGTGAATACCGACGATGTCACCCAAGAACTCTTCGGCAACTGTCGAGGCAGTGTCGGGGTGAGCCGCTCGCTCAAACGACCATTTGAAGTCTTGAGCAGTTACAGGGTCGCCGTTTGAGAAAGTCAGTCCGTTTCGGAGTTTGAACTCGTAAACGGTTCCGCCTTCGAGTACCGACCATGACTCAGCTAGGTCAGGCTCGAACGGATTCGACGTGTCGGAGCCCAATCGCACCAGACCAGAGAACACTTCGATGACGATTCCGTAAGAGGTTCCGTCGGTAACGAGGTGAGGGTCGAGTGTTGGAGGATCGCTCCACAGCGTGTTGAATATGCCACCCTGAGTAGGGCCTGATGCCCCAGCAGAAACATCGGACTTCGAATCGTCCTGCAAGTCTGGCGCAATCGCCGGCTGAGTGGCTCTTGCAGAAGGCGGAGTCGATGTTGGTGGCGCTGCTGCCTCGGTCGGCGAGCCAGAACCACCGCTGCAAGCGACTGCAGCTACGACGACAAGGCTGAGGGCCATGCCGATAATAATTCTTCGCATCAATCTAGATCCTGAATTCAACTTGTTTTCTCTATCTAACGAACTGCCTCAACAGATTCAGCTGTTCGGGGTTGTTATGTGCTTATTACGGTTTCGCTGCATGTTTGGTTCTGGCTTGGTGCCTCGACCATTCAGATGCAGCAAGTGCTAGTTAGGTTTTCGTTCGTCATATATTCATTCGCTCGATCCCACTGATGCTGATTCCATCTGCGAGCTGAGGTACGACTTCAACAGATCGTCGAGATCGCCATCGAGAACTCCCTGCGCATCGGGAGTTTGAAAATCAGTGCGGTGGTCTTTGACCATTTGGTAGGGATGCTGAACGTAACTGCGGACTTGTCTGCCAAATTCCGCTGATATGTGTTCGCCTTTGAGAGCGGCTCTTTCTTCCGCTTTCTTCTGCATATCTAGATCGACAAGTCGTGAGTGAAGGATTTTCATCGCAACTTCTCGGTTTTGCGCCTGCGACCGTTCATTTTGAACCGCCACAACGAGGTTCGTTGGAAGGTGAGTCAGACGAATAGCCGTTGAGTTCTTCTGAACGTTCTGACCACCGTTTCCACTTGCACGGAACACATCGACTCGTAAGTCGTCGGGATTGATTTTCACTTCCTCTCTGTCGTCGGCTTCAGGGAGCACTTCGACGAGAGCAAAGCTGGTGTGTCGACGATGGTCGGCATCGAACGGCGATAGTCGGACGAGTCGGTGCACGCCACGTTCTGACCGAAGGTATCCATAGGCATATTTTCCGTCGATCTTTATGGTTGCACTCTTCACCCCGGCTTCATCACCGGGTGTGAGATCGAGTACATCAGCTGCGAATCCACGGCGTTCAGCCCAACGGGTGTACATGCGAACGAGGATTTCTGCCCAGTCTTGAGCGTCAACTCCACCGGCTCCCTGTTTCACGTACAGAATCGCGGGACGAGCATCGTACTCACCGCTCAGTTGCAGTTCGAATTCGAGCGATTCAACCGATTTGGAAAATTTCTTGAGGTCGGTGGCGAGCTGTGCACCGAGAGCGTCATCGCCTTCTTCCACAGCCAGAGCAAATAGTTCTACGGTGCTGGCGACTTCACTGGAAAGATTTGTCCAAGTTTCAAGTTCGCCGCGAACAGCAGCAAGCTTCTGCATCTTGGATTGAGCGTGATCTGGGTTGTCCCAGAATCCCGGTTCGGTAGCTTCTTTTTCTAACGAATCGACATTGCGCTGAAGTTCAGTGAGGTCAAAGTCGCCTCACGATCTGCTCAACGCGCGAGTTCAACTCTTCGGCATCGCCTAAGAGAGTTCGCATGTTCGAGGTTGTTGATTCGTTGTTAGCCATATTTACGTCGGCGAAGTTGAACTGTTTCGTCAGTTCGAGCAGTGCAGCCCGTGTTCGCAGTCACGAATTGTATCAACTAGGCCGTTCGGTATACCCGCATTTTCAGCTAGCAGATCGACCCATAATGCAGACCATTCGGGGCATGCTGATGTTATCTTTGGGTCATCGGGGCGTGGCGCAGTCCGGTAGCGCACTGCACTGGGGGTGCAGAGGTCATAGGTTCAAATCCTGTCGCCCCGACCACATTTTGTTGAATAAAAAGACTCACGGTTTTCGTGAGTCTTTTTTGTTTGTTCCCACGGGCGCAGCATCGAGCTTGAGGGCATCAGCTAATGAACCGGTTTCCTGATCGAGAGGAAGACCAGCGCTGCAGCGACCATAAGCCCTGTTCCTGCCCACAAGACGATCTCGTATGAACCAGTTTGGTCGTAAACCCAGCCAGCGGTGATCGGCATCGAGAACAACGCTGCGTTGTATATCGGCGACAGCAAACCGCGAATCGTCCCAAAGCGCTTGCGACCGAACAAGTCGCCCACCAGTGCCCAGTTCAGACCCGAGCCAATCTCTGTTCCGGTGAACAGAATCAACGCCACGAAAATCGGCCATGTGCCATCGACTATGTTCAGCAGTGCCAAAGAACTGGCGGCGGAGATGTAGCAACCAAACAACAATATGGGGCGGCCGACTTTATCGCTGAACCAGCCGAAGAACAATATGAGTGGTACTGACACCAACGCGAGCAGCCCTATGAGATTTGCGCCCATCTGCTGCGTTTCGCCCTTCCAGACGAGAATTGGCACGAAGTGGACGAATATCGTGCCGTGCACCGACATTCTCAGCACGGTTCCCGCCGCGAGTGTCCAAAACGCACGAGTGCGAACGGCGTCTTTGGCAGTCCAGTCGTCATCGCTATCAGGAATTTCGCCGTGATCTACGTCGAGTTCTTTAAGGTCGGCTTTAACAGGATCGCCGTCTGGACCAACACCCATGGACTCAGGAGAACGCCTGAAAACAACTGCTAATGGCGTGATGAACACCAGCATTCCGATCCCGACCCACAGCGCAGCCGTCTCCCAACCCCATCTCAGCACCGCGACCGAGAGCAGCGGAACCATAAACGCTCCACCGAGTCTGAATGCTGCACTGTTGATCGACATCACCATGCCGCGCCGACGTGAGAACCATGTGTTCAAGGCAGTGGTCGAGGCTTGCATAAAACTCGTCGATGCACCGAGCGAGATTACGAATATATAAACGAGAAGGAACGAAAAGAACGTACTGGTTTGTGATAGCAGAATGTAGCCAATGCCTACCAGCGGTGTGCCGATCAACATGAGCCGCCGCACGCCGTATCTATCGATCAGCCAGCCCGTTACTGGACCAACTAAACCGTTCTCAACCCGTGATAACGAAAACGGAATCGCAGTCTGAGCCGCTGAAAGTCCAAGACTTTGAGAGATCGGGATGAAAAACACCGTGAATCCCTGCCAATGAACCGACCCGCCGAACCCGTTCATCAACGCCGAAGCAGCGACTATGTTCCAACCAAAGAATCGTTTTTTCTTAGCTGGTTTACCTGTCGACTTGGCTATCTCGTCAGGATCGTCTAACTCATTGGGTTCAGTATCGGTTGTGCTCACGAATCGCGATTCCTGGTCGATTTAGCGAGGCGGTCGTACATCACGATGTTGACTGTCATTCCAAGATTCAGAGACATCGTGGTTGGAATCTTCACGACGTATTTGCATTTGTCGAGAATTTCGGGAGCTACCGATCCATTTTCAGGACCAAATATGTAGCAAGCCCGTTCGGGATGAACGAATGTTGCAAGATCGAGAGCATCGTCGGTGAGTTCGACTGCGATTGGAGTGCAATCGTTCGGCATGGCGTCGAAGATGTCATCGACTTCAAGAATCGGCACGTGGCGATACGCTCGCCCGGGATCAGTCGACAGCTTTCGAACGTTGATTCCGGGATCTTTATCTCCAAGAATCACCATTCTGGCGTTAAATCCCAGGGCCGCCCTCAAAGAATGACCAACGTTCACTCCGTCTTTTGGCCGGTCGAATGCGAGGCACGCGAAACCGCGCTGAGCCAAAGTCGACTTCCGCTTGATGCGTCGATCAAGGTTTCGTTTGGAACGTGGTGTGTATTCAGAGGTCAATTTGTTTCAGAAATATCCGTTGGCTGCCGTTGGTGCCAGTCTGTGAGTTGCTCGTATGCGTGCCCAACTCGAAGAACGGTCGCCTCATCGAATGGGTGACCAGTGATCATCATTCCTATGGGCATTCCGTTTGCACTAAACCCGCATGGTATTGAGTGTGAGGGTTGCCCAGTGACGTCAAACACTCCAGTGAACATCGGAAGCTCGCTTCCAGCACCGGGATTGCCTGGTGACGGCGTGCATTCGTCGATTGTGAGAGTGCGAATCGGCACCGTTGGCGTGACTAAAACATCGACCTGTTTCATTGCTTCAGCGACCTGGTGATTGAACCACTGACGCGCCCGTTGTGCTCTAACGTAGTCAATTGCTGACACATTGAGTCCTGACTGAACCCGAGACCGCACAGCCGGTGAGTACAGATCGGCGTGCTCACTGATCATTTTTTCGTGGATAGACACCGCTTCAGGCAGAATCACGCCGAAGTTGATGGGTCGACCTTTACCAACCCATGGCATCGACAATTCGACTACTTCAGCGCCGTTTGAAGCCATCAGATCGATTGCCGCTCGAACCGATGCTTTGATTTCGTCATCTACAAAATCTTCGAAGAAATAGTGCGATGGCACACCGATTCTGATGCCATCGAGTCCCTCGGTGAGCTTGCTGGTGAAATCAGAGACCGGCTCGTGCGATGAACCCGGATCGGCAGAATCATGCCCGGCGAGAACATTCATCATCAGGGCACAATCTTCTGTGGTACGCGTCATTGGTCCAACGTGATCCATGCTCCATGACAGATCAAGGACTCCAGCACGCGGTACTCGGCCGTACGTAGGTTTCAGCCCTGCGATACCGCAGAGAGAAGCAGGCATTCGAATCGAGCCACCGGTATCGGAGCCGAGAGCTGCGACTACCATCCCCGCGGACACGGCAGCTCCAGAACCTGAACTGGAACCCGCAGTAATACGAGTAGTGTCCCAGGGATTTTTCACATCGCCGGTGTGCGGATTTAGGCCGGTGGTTCCGAAGGCGAATTCAACCAGATTTAGCTTGCCTATCAGAATCGCACCGGCAGCTTTGAGGTTCGTCACGACCGTCGCATCAGAATCAGCCATATTGTCAGCCAAAACTTTTGACCCACCAGTTGTTTTTGAACCCGCAACATCGATCAAATCTTTAAGTCCGACAGGAATTCCATGCAATGGGCCAAGATACCTGCCAGCAGCAATATCCTTCTCTGCGAGCTCGGCAGCAGCGAGTGCTGAGTCGCCCCAAACTTCTAGAAAAGCGTTCAGCTGGGGTTCGAAGCGAGCGATTCGCTCCAAAGACGTTTGGACAAGAGTGACAGGAGAAAGTTCTCCACTTTTGATTCGTGGGGCTAGCTCGGCTATCGATTCGTAAGCCAGTTCAGAAGCGTTGGGAGTCAAAGTTAGTTCGACTCTCTTTTTGAAGGAGTCGGCACGAATATTGCAGCAGGCTCGAATCCTGTCGTGTCGATCTCGCGTATCGCCTCGTATGTCGAAGAAACGTTGTCGGCAAAAACACCGAGCCCGGCTGCATCTTCAGCAGTGATCGACAGGTTATTTTCTTTCGCTCGATCGACGAATTCTTGTGGGTTGTTGGGTATCGGCATTTGCAGGATTCTCAAAAACTGTTTTTTCAGTTGATCGGCAGTATAGACCCGCAGCAGAAGTAACATGCTAATCTGAACGGTCTATGCAGATCACCGACACACTTGCAACACTCGTTTCAGAAGCACTCGAAGCCGCTCAGGCATCCGCTTCTCTACCCGCCGCTGGCGACGTAGAGATCAAAATTGAACGGCCAAAGTTAGCCGAGCATGGCGATTTCAGCACAAGCTTGCCGCTCGCTCTCGCCCGTTCGATGCGTATGGCTCCGATTCAGATCGCACAGGCGATTGCAGAGGCGATTCCCGAACACGAGATGGTCGGAAACGTTGCTCATGCCGCACCGGGATTCGTCAATTTCACTCTTTCGACTACCTGGCTTCAGTCGCAGATCGACATTGTCCGATCGGCTGGCGAAGATTTTGGATCTGTTACATCTGGAGCAGGCAAAAGCGTTCAGGTTGAATTTGTAAGCGTGAACCCAACAGGTCCGCTGCATGTCGGTCACGCCCGAGGGGCGGTCATCGGCAGTAGCTTGGCGAACGTGCTTGCCGCAGCTGGTTACGAAGTTCAGCGCGAGTACTACGTAAACGATGCAGGTAACCAGATGCGTGTGTTCTACGACACGCTCTACTCTCGATACATGCAGGCTGCTGGTCACGATGTGCCGCTGCCAGATCCGGCGTACCCTGGCGAGTACCTTCAAGACCTCGCTTCAAATTTGCTGAAAGACCTCGGTGACGGTTCGGTTTCCAAAGAGAAAGCTGATGCGATAGCCGATCTCGCTCCTGAATCGCTCAAACGAACCCTCGACGACATTCGAGAGGTTCTCTCGACACTCGGCGTTTCGTACGACCAATGGTTCCACGAGAGCGATCTGCTCACGACTGGCCGATTTGAAGAGGTTCTCGCGTTCTTGGAAGATGCTGACCTAATCGTCGAACGCGACGGTGCTAAGTGGTTCGCAGCCACAAAACTTGGTCTCGAAGAAGACATCGTTGTGATTCGAAGCGGCGAAGGTGGCCCGACTTATTTCGGCACAGACATCGCCTACCACCACGAAAAGTTCTTGGCACGAAAATTCGACAGGGTTATCAACGTTTGGGGTGCAGACCACCACGGTCACGTCGCCCGCATGAAAGCACTATTGCAGGCGTTCGGACTCGACCCCGACCGTCTGACCATTATTCTCAACCAGATCGTCAATTTCAAAAACGAAGGCGAATCGCTGAAATTCAGCAAGCGAAACAACGTCATGGTGACGGTTGAAGAGCTTATCGAAGAAGTTGGCGCCGACTCATGCCGATTCACGTTCCTGAGTCGATCTCCTGAATCCCACATGGAGTTTGACCTCGGTCTAGCCAAGACCCAGTCGTCAGAAAACCCGGTTTACTACGTTCAATACGGCCACGCTCGAATGGCTTCGATATTGCGCACAGCTGCGGAACGAGAGATTTCGTACGACACTGCTGATCTTTCATTGTTGACTCATGCCCGCGAACTGGAACTCATTCGCAAGATCATCGAGCTTCCTGCGGTTGTAGAACGTGCTGCCGAGCGACTTGAGCCACACCACCTTCCGCACTACGCCATGGATCTTGCAAGATCACTGCAACGGTTCTACGAGGACTGCCGAGTGGTGTCGTCAGAAGAAGGCGAGCTCGAAATATCACGAGCTCGGTTACAGCTGGTTGAAGCCGCGAAAGTAGCTTTGAGCCGTACTCTTACCCTGATGGGAATGAGCTCACCAGAAAGCATGTAATCGTTCGGCTATAAGGTCTTACGTTACTGACTGACCTGTGTGCCCTAGCCCGGACTCGGTATAGCGGGAAATTCGATTCACGTAGGAAGCAGCCGCCCGAAGCATTAGCTCTGTGTGCCGTTCTTTGACAGTGCCGAGGGCTTTTCCCGGCGTACCTCTAATCAAGGCGTTATCTTCATAAACCTTGTTTTCGTTAAGTACACTACCGGCGGCCACTAATGAGTTTTTGCCGATGACAACTCCATCGTTCAGGGTGCTGTTGTTGCCAAGCAAGCTGCCATCACCGATTGTTCGTGCATGACAGATGACTCCATGGCCAATCGTGACGTTGTCGCCTATTTGCGCATCGTCGTCGGCATGTAGCACTGAGTTGTCTTGAATATTGGTTCCAGCGCCGATCTTGATCTTGCCCGAGTCAGCCCTGATAACCACACCAGGCCAGATGCTCGAACGCGGTCCTACTTCGATATCGCCAACCAGATAGGCAGTCTCAGACACAAACGCCGTGGGGTCGATAACTGGTGTTTTACCATCGAGTGATCTGATCATTACGAATGTCTCCGCGTTTTTGGTTGCGTTACTTGTAATTGGGCTAAAGCTTAGCTCTCAGGAAGCCTGTCGAACGTCAGGTCGAGCACTTGATTCGTCGGTTTTCCGACAGTGTCCCATTCCCACGTCTCGTTGGCTTTAACGTGATCTCCATCGCGAGTTCCGAGATAGAAGCTAATGATTCCGTGCTCGATATCCTCGGTACTCACAGGTCCAAGAATCACCTGAACGTACTCGCCTTCGAAAGTAGTCGAGATTGGCGAACCACCGTGAATAAACTCGGCGTAGATCGTGGAGTCGGCAGGTCCAGGTTCTCCATCAACGGTGAATGTTCCTTCGAAAATAATCGGAAATGGCGGAGGACCTGCAACCGGAGTGAATATTTCACGGTCGTAAGGAGTTGGCTCGACTTCAGTCGACGAACAACCGACGAGAGCGACAATCATCACAACAAGTGAAGCTAGCCCAAGTCGTATCAATGGTTTGTGATTGGTCACGGTAATGAGGTTCATATTAGCGGGTGGTTTTGGTGCCAGTTAGTTGCACGCTCATATGCTGCAGCGGCTCGTATTACCGTAGTGTCACCAAACTGAGGTCCGATGAACTGTAGCCCGACGGGCAAGCCGTCAGACATTCCACCGGGGATTGAAATCGAAGGCAGACCTGCGATGTTCACTGGAATTGTGCAGATGTCGTTCAAATACATCTGGAACGGATCCTCGGTCTTATCGCCAATGTTGAATGCAACACCCGGAGTAGTTGGTGTGACCAATGCGTCGAACTTCAAGAACGCATCGGTAAACTCCCTTCTTATGAGAGTTCGAACCTGCTGAGCCTTCTTGTAGTAAGCATCGTAGTAACCAGCCGAGAGTGCGTAAGTGCCCAAGAAAATGCGGCGTTTTACCTCGTCACCGAATCCCTCGCCCCTGGCAGCTTCTGTCGCCTGAGCGGATGTCTTTGCATCGAGCGAACCGAGACCGTATTTCACACCGTCGTATCTTGAAAGATTCGCAGATGCTTCCGACGGAGCGATGATGTAGTAAACGGCTAACGCATGGTCAGTGAGTGGCAACGATGTTTCGCTGATGTTGGCGCCCAGGCCTTCGAGAGTCTCCAGTGATTTTTCGAAAGCAGCACGAACACCCGGCTCGATACCGTCGACGAGATATTCCTTCGGAACACCGATGTTCATTCCAGCAACACCGCCATCGATGTCCTGCGCAAAATCAGTGAAAGGCGCAGCCACACTAGTCGAATCGCGATGATCGTGGCTCGAAACAATGTTCAGGGCATCAGCAGTGTCGGCGACACTACGAGTGAGCGGTCCTATCTGGTCGAGCGAAGAACCGAAAGCAAGCAGGCCAAACCGGCTTACCAGACCGTATGTAGGCTTCATTCCAACGACACCACAAAGAGCCGCTGGTTGACGAATACTTCCTCCAGTGTCGGAACCAAATGCGATGAAGCATTCACCTGCTGCGACTGCTGCACCAGCTCCACCTGAACTACCCCCAGGAACACGGTCGGTGTCCCACGGGTTGTGAACCGGTCCAAATGCTGATGTCTCGTTCGACGATCCCATTGCGAATTCGTCAAGGTTTCCTTTTCCGAGAATTACAGCCCCGGCCTCTTTGAGATTGCTAACAGCCGTGCCGTCGTAGGGAGGGATGTAGCCTTTCAAAATCTTCGAAGCTGCCGTTGTTTCAACATCTTTCGTAGAAAAATTGTCTTTGACCATGATCGGAATACCGGTCAGAGCGGTTGGCTCTTGCCCTGCGCCCCTGAGACGTTGATCAGCCATTTCAGCATCGGCAATAGCTCTCTCAGGAGTTACCGTGATGAACGAATTCAGGCTTGGCTCGAGATTTGAGATGCGGTCGAGCATTGCACGAGTCGCTTCTACTGACGAGATTTCTCTTGCGTCGAATTTAGCTCGGAGTTCTCGTGCCGTTGAAAAGTAAAGATCGGAGTTAGCTGACTGAGTGGTCATTCGGAATTTCTGTATTGTCGGATAGTTCGTTAAAAGAGATGCTTGCGGAGGCTATTCGAGTACTGGGCGCACCCGTACGAATTCGCCATCCCGATCAGGGGCGTTCTTCAGTACATCGTCTCGGTCGAGTGGAGGCTGTGGCTCATCTTTGCGCATTACCGAATTTGAATCAGTGGTGTGCCCAGTCGCCTCGACACCATCGGTATCGACACTTGAGAGCGATGCGAAGTGGCCGAGAATGTTGGTTAGCTGCACTCGCATGTCCTCCGACTCTTCATCAGAGAGTTTGATATACGCCAGCTGGGCAATGTGCTCGACATCTTTTGGAGTTAGTGGATCCATTTTTTTCCGAATATTTTGATTGGACCTGCAAGTTGATATTTCATATCAATCATCGCAATCCATCGATGCATTGTTCGTAACGAATAATCGAGTGTAGCAGCGCGTTAAAGGGTGAGGGTTGAATGAAACGCCCGGAAAGCGGGTCTGTGATGTTTGACACCTCTGATTCTGGTTGCCTAGAATCGAGTCCCGTGTAGGGCTATTTTGTAACAGCAACTTCGCTGTCGTACCCCTATCCGAGGATGTGTGCAATCTCTGTAAAGAGCCGCCTTAACCAGATACCTGCATCGGTATTAATTTTCACCTGCATCGACAGGCGGTTGCACTTCCCCTCAAATAAGCCTTTTTTGTTGGCTGGCACATCGGCGGTATGCAAAACCGCTAACATTCAAGCGGGCGGAGCCGGCAAATGAGCAAGTTTATTTTTGTAACGGGTGGCGTGGTTAGTTCTCTAGGTAAAGGTATTGCTGTCGCGTCGATTGGCAGAATGCTTAAAAGCCGAGGGATGAGCGTTTCGGTCTTGAAACTCGACCCCTATCTGAACGTCGACCCGGGGACGATGTCGCCGTACCAACACGGAGAAGTGTTCGTAACCGTCGACGGAAGCGAAACCGACCTCGACTTAGGCCACTACGAACGCTTTATCGACGTTGAGTTGACAGAGCTTTCAAACGTCACAGCTGGTCAGATTTACTCCGAAGTGATCGCAAACGAGCGCGCCGGGCAATATCTAGGTGGCACGATTCAGACTGTACCCCACGTTACTAACCTCATTAAAGAGCGAGTCCTCAAGCTCGCTGAGGTATCTCAAGCCGATGTAGTAGTGGTCGAAGTTGGTGGAACCGTCGGTGACATCGAAGGTCAGCCATTTATCGAAGCAATCCGACAAGTACGAAATACGGTCGGACAGCAAGATACTTTCTACGTGCACGTAACCCTTCTTCCTTATCTAGGGGCTACGGGCGAGCTGAAGACGAAACCAACCCAGCACAGCGTGAACACGTTAAGAGGAATGGGTGTCCAGCCCGACGCCATTCTTTGCAGGGCCGATCAGGAAACCGGTGAAGACGAGCGCCGGAAGATCGCCCTCTACTGCGACGTAAATGCAGAAGCTGTTATTTCACTCCCAACTCTTTCTAGCGTCTACGAGGTGCCATTGCATCTTGAGGCTGAAGGACTCGGTTCGATTCTCACCAACGGTCTGGATTTGCCAGATACCAAACCCGACCTTGAATCGTGGCGAGCGATTGTCAGAGTGGATGAAGAAGAGCACGAGCAGATCGATATCGCTCTAGTCGGTAAATACGTTGAGCTGCAGGATTCTTACCTGTCCGTCGTTGAAGCGTTGCACCATGCTGGCCTGCACAATGATCGGAAAGTAAATATTCAATGGGTTGCAGCCGAAGATATTGAAGAGCACGGAGCAGAAAAGCTGCTCGGGTCGGCACGCGGCATCATCGTACCCGGCGGATTCGGTGAACGTGGGCTGGAAGGCATGATCGCGGCAGCAAACTATGCAAGGCATTCGAATATTCCTTATCTCGGCTTGTGTCTGGGAATGCAGATCATGGTGGTCGAGTACGCTCGAAACGAGCTGGGAATCGCTGACGCCACATCTCTGGAGATCGATCCAGAAGCAGCGAATCCAGTAATCGCCTTTATGGAAGGGCAGGAAGAGCTGCACTCCACCGGCGGTACGATGCGACTCGGTGTTTACCCTTGTTTCCTTAAAGAGGGAACTAAAGTTCGTGCTGCTTACGAACAAGAAACGGTCGATGAACGTCATCGCCACCGATACGAATTCAACAACGAGTACAGGGTTCCACTCGAAGAAGCGGGATTAATCGCCTCGGGCACTTCACCCGACGGCTCGCTTGTAGAAGTAACCGAGGTGTACGGACACCCGTTCATGGTTGGTAGCCAGTTCCATCCCGAGTTTGGTTCACGACCGGAGCGACCGCACCCGTTGTTCAGAGAATTCATACGCGTGGCTAAAACTACCCTGCGCGAGGGTGGCCAGCACGATTTCTTTGAAGAAGAGTAGTTCGGCTGGCACGGCGGGACCGCCTTTCAAACTCAGGCACTGGAATTGTTGCCCACAGGTTTGATACCATTGAAAAACGCGAGCGAATGAACCACTTCTGGATCTTCGCCCACACTTTATCTCTGCCCTCACCGCTGTGATGATTTATTACCGCTCACGGGCTTTCCCTTTACAGGAACTTAGATACCCGCTCATGCGAGCGACATCGTCAGTCTGCTACAGGGCCTGATCGAACACCGCTCAAAGCGCAACCAAAAACTAGACTCGTCGACATCCGCTGACTAACTAGCACGATGTCCCCCATATTCAGACAGTCTTCACTACTTACTTCATTTTTCCTTAAGAACATTCGCTGAACTGAAAGTGCAGATCGTTAGCCGACGTTGGCTAACACTACTTTCGCTGAGTCCAGCAATTCGTCCGGATACCAGCAGGAGGAACCTAAGCTGACTACCGAAACCCAATCTCGATCGCGATCTCGCGGCGGCAATCGCCGACGATCAGGCCGACGCCGACCTCGTGGCGGTGGACGCCCCAGCGGACTACCGCAAGATAATTTCGAGGTAGATGAGAGCACGCTACCCGATCTGGGTAACCTGGGTGCTAAAACCAACGACGAACTACGGCAGATGGCCATCGACAAGGGCATCAAGCGAGTTCCAACCCAGCGAACCGAATTGGTTTTGGAAGTTCTCGCAAGCGTTGCGGAATCCACCGACCAACTTGTCGGAGCTGGCATCCTCGACCTTCTCGGTGACGGGTATGGCTTCCTCCGCACACCAGGCAAACGTGGTGGCACAGAAGATATTTACGTATCGCAGAGCCAAGTTCGACGATTCGGACTTCGCCAGGGCGACATGGTGGCGGGTCAGGTTCGACCACCAAACGAGGGTGAAAAGTACTTCGGCCTGATTCGTGTAGAACTGGTAAACGGCTACGACCCTGAATCGGCATCGAAGCGACCGAAATTCGACCAGTTCACTTCGGTTTACCCGAACGACCAGATCAAGCTTGAGACAACTCCTAAACAGATGTCTACTCGAATGATCGACATGGTTGCTCCTATCGGTAAAGGTCAGCGAGCACTTATCGTTGCTCCACCTAAGGCCGGTAAGACGATGCTTCTCAAGCAGATTGCTGCCGGTATTACCGAGAACCATCCTGAGATTTACATCATCGTTTCACTTATTGGTGAACGACCTGAAGAAGTAACTGACATGCGCCGCACCATTAAAGGTGAAGTATTCAGTTCTACTTTCGATGAGCCAATCGAAGACCACTGTCGTACAGCAGAGGTCGCTCTCGACAGAGCGCGCCGCCTGGTTGAAAGCGGCGAGAACGTAGTTGTGTTGCTCGACAGCATTACCCGACTCGCTCGTGCTTACAACCTTTCCGTACCTTCCAGCGGTAAAACACTTTCTGGTGGTATGGACCCGAACGCTCTTTACCCACCGAAGCACTTCTTCGGTGCAGCTCGAAACTGTGAAGAAGCAGGAAGCCTGACGATCATCGCCACAGCGCTAATCGACACCGGTTCACGTTTGGACGACCTCATCTACGAAGAGTTCAAAGGTACCGGCAATATGGAACTGCATCTCGACCGCAGAATGGCAGAGCGCCGACTGTGGCCAGCAATCGACATCGAACGTAGTGGAACTCGTCACGAAGAGCTTCTTCAAGACGATGGCACTCTCAAGCAGGTTTGGCTACTTCGCCGAATGATGGGAATTATCGGGCAAGACTCGAACAGCCCAACTGAAGCAGCAGAGCGAATTCTCGAACGGATGTCTCGAACCCAGACGAACGAAGAGTTCCTGGGATCGATCACAAAACCCGAAAAGGTCTAGTTCAAACAAAGCCAGTTTGCGGATAATCACAGAATTGCGTTACGCAGATGTAATTCTTTGGTAACGCAAACTGGCTTTATATTGTTACGGGACTCGTTGACTCTCGTTCAATAGGCTCTTTATAGTTCGTGAGAACACGTTTGAATGGCTCTTGTGGGTGTATCCGGTAACGGATGCGTGTAAACCATAAAGATTCGTACAAATCGTCGAAGGGCCTACACCGAATGGGTTGACATCGTATTCACTGCGATGATTAAATCGCTTGGGTTTGTCCCGAAGTCCGTTACCGCGCGCGCCGGTTGGCTGGTAATTGGACTGGACAGTATTAATGGAACCGGCAAGCCCTCCACATCTGTGGGGGGTACAAAGTATGGAGATCTCCGGGTTTCATACCACCGGGCAATGGCAGAGGAATTTTATTTCTGCCTCCTGCCATTGTTGTGGGTGATAACGCGGATGCAAGGGGGACTGAAGCTGTGAAGCTATCAGTTAAATTGCTATCCGGACTTACGCTTATTGCGTTGGTTGCGGTAGCTGTTGTAGGCCTCTCTCACTCCGCCAGTGCTGCAGCGGATGCAAAGGTGTACGTCACCAACAAAGCATCCGGTCTGACTACAGAGCCTTCAACGGCTGTTAGTGGTCGAACTTCTGCAACTACGGTGTATGGGACTTACAAATCATATGCATCGACTGGAACCAGCGCACGAGACATCGTCGCTGACTCAGATCGATTCATTGTGACCATCATTGACGCGGATCTTAACGCGACAACGACGATCACCTCCGACGAAGACGGAACAGGCTATGACGCCGACGCCGTTGGAACGGACGTTTTGCAGATTGACGGTACTGGATTGGACTCCACAGATGACGCGGTACAGCTAACGCTTACCGACGAAGTCAGCAACCCAATCATTGGTACTGACAGCGACATCAAAGTACTGATCGCCGGCACATCAACTGTTGTGACTGGTATTACAGCTACTATCGACTTCGCAGGTGACGGTACTAACCCACCACTTGTTCGACTTGATGTTGACTTCGGTACTCACGCCGACGGTCAGGCTCTTGACATTCAGTACCCGTCTTCCAAGGTTGACGTTACTACTGCAACTGTAAAGAGTGTTGTTGACACAGGCGGAACTGCAGTTCTAACTCTCACAGAGACAGGTCGAAACACCGGTCGATTTGAGGGTGAAGTTCTCGTTCGAGAACGATGGGCAAATGCAGGCGCCGGACAGTTCACAGCAGGTCTCGCAGGTGACGGTACAACAGGCGACCCAGCTGAAATTCCAGCTGTAGGTGGCCCAATTACTGTTACTTACGTTGATGCAGCTACTTCAGGTACTGCAACTAACGTAAACCGAACAGCTAGCTACAAGATCGACACAACTGTGCCGACTGCTACTATCAGCACGCCAGCTTCAGGCTCGGAGACTCAGAACCGACTGCCAACCTTCACGGGTACAGTCACTGACAACCAGTCTGGTCTAGATGTAAGCGCATTCTCGCTCAACATTGACGACAACACCGACGCAGCAAATGCCAACATGGTTATCTCGGCCGGTAACAACCTGTCCCTGCCAACCGTTATTGGTAAAGTTGCTAGCATCGATGTAAGCGCTCACACTGATGGAACAACTTCGCTTCCGTTCAGCTACACAGAAACTGTTGTTCTTCCGAATGCAGGTGTAACAAACCCGGATCACACAGTTGACTTCCAGGTACGAGCAGCTGACCTTGCTGGTAACTACGGTTACTCCGACTCTGACTCATCTGTTGGTAACGACGGAACAGGTCGACACGGAGCACAGCCTCACACCATCAAGATTGACCAGGTAATTCCGCAGATTTCATCTGCTGATTCCGGTGTCGGTCTTGACACTTCAGTCTCACCGACTGTCGACAAGGCAAACGTTCGTGACACAATCAAGGTAACTTTCGACGGCAAGATCAAAGACACTTCAGTCAGTGCTTCTGACTTCCAGGTTGTCTTCAGTGGTGCAGGTGGAACATTCGTTCCTGCTAGCGTTACTGTGAAGGACGCTGTTGTATACCTCGACCTTGACACAACAATTCCTTCTGACAACAAGCCAACTGTCAAGATCCAGGGCACAATCCAGGACCTTGCTGGTAACTCAACTGACGCCGGTTCTGCCGTCGCCAATGACAAGCTTGCTCCAGTTGTTACAGTCACCCAGTCGGGTGGTTCAGCTGCTGGCGACCCAGATGGTCTAACTAACGACAAGATGACAGTTTCTGTTGCTTCTGACGAAGACCTTCAGGGTCCTCCAGCAATCACAGTTACTGACCTCACTCCAGACCCAGACGTAACTGTTACCGGATTCAACAGCACTCTTGCTGTTGCTCAGGGCGGAAACACATGGTCTCTGGTTGTTACTAAGTCTTCTTCAGCTTCGGGTGACCGTGCTGTAAAGGTTGTTGCTACTGACTCTGCAGGTAACTCTGCAACCGTTGGTAAGGACACCACAAAGACATACGTGCTCGACCTTGCAGTAGCCGCAGCGACTTCTTCGCCTGCGACTTCTACAACTCAGTCGAACCCGTTCTTGACTACAGACTTCTCGTCTGACCAGTCAGCACTGTCTGTTACTGAAGCAACACTCGATGATGTTGACGTAACTTCACAGGTAATTGCTTCTGCTAACAGCAAGAAGTTCTTCTTCCAGCCTACAACTGCTCTGACTAACAAAGAGCACACGTACGTTGTGAAGGTAACTGACGCTGCTGGTAACACAGCAACTGTAACTAACACCTTCACCAAGTCTGACCGAACTGACTTCGTGCTCGAGCTCTTCGCTGGTTGGAACGCTGTTTCCTTGCCTTCGAACCCACTCGACACCGACGTAAACACAGTTCTGTCTAACACCGGTGTAAAACAGGTTGTTGCCTACGATGCAACCACGCCTTCACAGCCGTGGAGAATTGCTTCTAAGGTTGGATCTGGCGCATACACTTCACAGACCACTCCTGGCCTGTCAACTGTTTCTGCTGGACCTGGTTACTGGGTTGAAACTTCGGACTTCGAAGACCAGAAGATCTCTCTCGAGGGACCAACTGGACCTGGCGATGCTCGACCAGGCCTGACCACGATTGCAACTGGAAACGGTTGGAACTTGGTTGGTGTGGTAGACCAGAGCCGAACACAGACTCAGGCCGACAACAAGGGCACAAGCCTTACTCGACCTGATGCTGGTGGTACAAACAACGCAGTCAAGTCTTCTGCGTACTTCAACACCGTGAACAACGGTCGAGCGTACACATTCGACACTGTAGACTCTGAGTTCCGTGAGCTCGTAGACACAGACAACGTAACCATTGGTTCCGGTATCTGGGTCTTCATCAGCCCACAGGACAACGGACAGCTCCCACACATCGTTCCGTAAGGACCGCTGCTAAGAGTAAGTACGTAATAACGGGCGCCCCCCTTCCGATGATTCGGGAGGGGGGCGTTCTGCTGATAGATATATTGAATACCGAGCACGGGCGCCGGAGAATATAAATATGAAAGCTAGATTGGCAGGAGTGTTGATCTTGGCCGCCGTTCTGGCTGGCCTGATCACCGGAGTGGGTGATCGAGCAAGTGCCCAAGGCGAAATACCGAAGATCGCAGCGATCACACTGCATGGAGATATTCTTATCTCAGGTGGTGCTGATGCGAACGGAATGACTCTCACAGCGAAGATCGATGACTGGGTATCGAACCCGGTTACTGTCGGAGAGCAATCCGACAACGGATACGTCGGACTGTTCATTCACGCCCCAGTGCAACTCATCGGGAAAGATGTGACCTTCTGGCTCGACGATCAAGTTCAGGCAGACGAGAAAACTCCGTATTCCTTCCTGGACCAGTTCGGAAACGAAATTCTCGACTGGGGTCTTCCGCAGCTTCGTGAACAGAACCTAAGATTCCCGTTTGCACCTTTGGCAACGGCGACGCCCACGCCGGTACCGCCTACGCCGACTGCAACGCCTGTGATTCTTGCTCCGACATTCTATGAAGGTCGAGTGCGTGCAGGATCAACTCCCCCACCAGATGGCACACTGATCCACGCAGTGATCGACGACTATGTGACTCAGTTCGCTTCGGTCTTCGATGGTGAGTACTTCCTCACTGTCGACCCGTTGATGGAAATCTACGCAGGTCGACCTATCGAGTTCTACATTGGTGAAACTAAGGCACTTCAGTCAGACATTTTTGAAGACGGATTACGCAAGCAGCAGTTCCTGCTCGTGTTCCCGCCTCTGCCAACACCGACACCGGTCCCGACAGAGACGCCTACACCTACGCCAACGTTGACTCCGACTCCAACACCGGAGCCAACACGTACGCCTACGCCTACACCGACGCCAACCGTTGTGCCGTCTGCTACTCCGACGCCAACACCTATTGCTGATGTAACGGCAACGGCTGAAGCGCAGGCATCTGCCACCGCTGTAGCTGAAGAGGCTGCTGGTGGCTCGTGTAGCGCACGAGAGGGTGGTCCAGCCGGATTAGGCAACATCGCACTACTGCTGGCTCCGCTGGCGCTTGTTGCATGGCGACGCCTTGAGAAGAACATTCGCTAACAAGCGATACACTCACTGTGTGAGATGGTTCGTCCGATAACTACAAAAAAAGCCCCTGCGAAATGCAGGGGCTTTTTACTTTTACGATTTCTGATCTGCTAACAAGGTAATCACGCCAGCGATCAGGGAAGAGATATTTAGGATTCTCGCTGCTGCAGCACTACAACTGCACGCTCGTCAGGAAGTCCGCTCTTGCTTACAGTCAGCTTCGAAGTGGCTTCGAACTCTTTCACACCTAACTCCGTCAGAAGTCTCTGCATCGATGCACTAGGCTTGCCCGCTTCAGCGTCGTAGCCAGAAGGCACTATCATCTTCGGCTCAAGGTTTCTGATCACTGCCGACATCTCGTCAGGCTCCAAACCCTGAGATTCGGTATTGATGACCAAGATATCTACTTTGCTGATCTGCTGTACCGATTGCGCAGAAGGCTGGTAACCAGGGTTCCCTAGAGTCGCAACCTGCAAACCGTCGGCGTCGACGATGTAAACCGTGTTGATATCTTTCGAAATTGCAGGATCATCAGCGGGGGTGGCTACTCCGCGAACGCTCAGACCACCGATCTCGTACTCGCCCGGACCTGAGAGCACCTGTGAGTCGCTTGCAGGGTGGCTCGATCGCTCGCCCTTGCTGTAAACGAATACGGTGTTTTCGTCTTCAAGTTCAGAGGCATTAGGAATGTCGCCCTGATGGTCGACAACCACAACGCCCACCGAAGATCTGACTTCAAAAGTCGAATTGCCAAGCCAGCGAATTTCCATGCGGACGTACCTCTAATCGATCAAATGTTTACTGCAAATACGGAGAAGATTCCGAACTTGAGCTCAGTACAGAAATCAATTTAACTACGTGCCCGCGAAAGCGTCAACGAAAATCTGCTGTATCGGCAATTTTCAAAGTGAAATTTGAAGCGAATACCAAAAACTGTCATCGGCATGCGATCAATACCCCATCAACGTACAACCCAAAACGAAATCGCAGCTATCACTAAATTCGTCCCCACGTCTTAAATGACAGCAACTGGCGCAGAGTCAAATAGCCTGCCCATTCAGCCTTTGCTGCTGGCCATTCGTCCTCATACTGTCTCCACGAAAAAGTCGGCTGCCAGCTGCCGTTATCGGTCTGTTCGCCGATTTCGAAATCGAGTTGCTGGTCGATCTGATCAACAAGATCATCTGCAAGCAAGCTGTCTGGCGATCCCGCGAACGATAGTGGCCTAGCACCGTAACTGTTCCAGTCGCCCTGACCTTCGGCGACAGCCGCCTGAACCGATTCTTTTAGCTTGCCCAACATTGGCGCAGCAATCTCTTCTCGTGCCATCTCTGCCAATCGAACGAAGCACATCAGTGCGTGAAATTCCATATCTACAGGGAGAGCATCAAATGCCTCGATGACCGTCGCCGTAGCTACTTCCAAAAACTCGTCAGTCACATGACCACGGTATAAATGCATGTACCCGACAATTTCGGCTCCAGGATTCGCCTGGACTACAGGTTCCAGCCGGCTAGCAACTGGCGAATAGTTCCACCAAATCGCATGTGGGTAGTTGTCGACCTGCGGGCCATTTGGGTGCCATCCGCCAATCGAGCTGTCGAAAGTCCGCTCGAAATAACTCAAACCCTGTTTCACCATTTCGTTTTCGGCGCTGACTCCGATTTCACGCAAAACCTGAAATGCCAAAGTGCCCAAGAAAGGTGAGGAATCAGGCATTCGGATATCGGGTTCAATGGCATGTCCAAACCCACCATCGTCATTCTGATACTTCGCTAGCTCTTCGATAATTCGATCCACAGACCCGTTACCAAAGTGGTATTCAAACTGGGTTCGATCGACAGGACGCGCGTTTCGTACGATAAATTCCGAAGCTTTTTCAAATGCGTGAGTCGATAAGTTAGGCATCAGCGAGTCGTTCTCTTTCGTATATATCGGTAATTCATCGGTTCAATCGATTCAGCGAGCTCGATTAACCGTTGACGCTCGGGAAAACCGCATGCTAACTTCACGACGTTCAATCACTTACCGTGTATGTCACCAATTCGTGAAATCACCATCACAGGTGACATAGGGTTTCGGGGCCAGTATGCCGACTCTGACAGCTAGAAAACGAGAAATTCTCAAGTTCATCGTTTCTGAACACGTTCAGACCGCGTCTCCTGTTGCATCGAGCACAGTCGCTCGTTCGACAAATCTCAGAGCCAGTCCGGCGACAATCCGAAACGAAATGGTCGCACTTGAAGAAGATGGCCTTATCCACCGACCGCACGTGTCGTCAGGTGGCGTTCCATCCGACAGAGGTTACCGCCATTTCGTAGCATCGCTTAACCCCGAGGCAACGCTTAATCCGAACGTTTCAGCACGTATCGATCAGGAGTTCAGCTCTGTTAGATCTCATGTCGAAGAGTGGATAGATTCAGCTTCTGAGATTCTTTCAGGGTTAATGGACACTCTCGCGTTCACCACCCTGCCCCGCACAGCCCCTTCTCCGATAAAGAGCATTGAACTGCTTCGACTTCAGGAGATGCTGGTGGTCGTAATCATCGTTTTGCAAGAAGCGAGCGTATACAAGCAGGTTATTAATCTCGAATCGTCGGTAACAAACTCTGAGATCGAACACGCCCGCAACCGTCTTAGCGAAGCCATTGTTGGAGTACCAGCTCACAATTTGGCGTCTCGTGGAGCGCAAATCAACGATGGATTGGAACGCAAAGCGTTCAACTCGGCCGTAACGGCTCTACAACAGCGTAACGCTGTATCTAGCACCGAGAAACGGTTCAGCGGGATTAGCAAACTATTCCAACAGCCGGAACTTATGGCCGATCCGGCAATGTCACTAGGTGCAACATGGTTGATCGAAGATTCGTTCGCAACTTCATCATTTGAAGAATCGTCCGACCCCAGAGGAAGCGCCAACGTTGTGATCGGTGAGGAAAACCCGGAAGAATCCCTCAAAAACTTCTCGGTGGTATTCAGCCGATACGGAACTTCCGACACTGCCGAAGGGATGATCGGCGTTATGGCGCCTACCCGCATGGAATACGAAACAGCAATTCCAGCTGTTCGTTACATGGCAAATCATCTCGACCAAATGACGATGATGTTCTACGGCGGATAGTTTGGCTTGCTCGCGGTTCGTACGCGGTAAATCGTTAATCGTCGTACTTGGGTCCTTACCCACATTCGGATTTACCGACTCTCAGGTCTATAATCGACACGTTCGCGTGCTCAATCGCGTCGAACTCAAACAGTGAACCGAAACTTTCTTTCGCTACGGGATTAGTGACCGCTCTTTATGACAACTAGCAAACGTGATTATTACGAGGTCCTCGGTGTTGCACGAGACGCCACGCCTGAAGACCTTAAGAAGGCGTTTCGCAAGCAAGCGCTTCAATATCACCCCGACCGAAACAAAGCGGCCGACGCCAGTGACAAGTTCAAAGAGGTCAACGAGGCGTACCAAGTACTGAGCGATCCCCAAAGAAAAGCCCAATACGATCAGTTCGGTCACGATGGAATGAACGGTCAGGCCGGTCGCGGCTTCGATGGCTTCGAAGGTTTTGGCGGATTCGGCGATATATTCGATTCGTTCTTTGGTGGCTCAACCCGCCAAGCGCCAAATCGTGGTGCAGACCTCGAGTTCCAGATAAATGTTTCATTCAAAGAAGCCGCATTCGGTGTCCCGCGCGAACTCGAACTCAACCGCATGGAACGTTGTGAGCATTGTGACGGCAATCGAGCTGAACCCGGTACGGATGTCGTTGAATGCTCAACGTGTCACGGTGAAGGCAAGGTTCGTCGTACACAGCGAACATTCTTTGGCCAGTTCCAGCAGGTAACGGCTTGTCCAACATGCCAGGGTGAAGGCCAACAGGTAAAAACCGCCTGCACAAAGTGTTCGGGACGAGGAACCGAACGAAAAGCTCGAAAGATCGAAGTTCAGATTCCCCCAGGTGTCGAACACGGCACCAAGCTACTGATTCATGGAGAAGGCGAATCAGGCGGCAAAGGCAACCGAAGCGGCGATCTATACGTTCACATCGGTGTCGAGCGTGACAGAGTCTTCAAGCGCCGTGGCAACGACGTTGTTATGACTGCAGAAGTGAACATGGCGATGGCAGCTCTTGGCGGAATCATTGATGTCGTGACACTCAAAGACGCCGAAGACTATGGTTCGGCTGAAATTGAAATCAAGCCGGGTACACAATCTGGTGCCATCACCCGCATCAAAGGCGCAGGTATCTCGCATCTCAACAGCGCTGGGCGCCGTGGCGACCAGCTCGTCGAGCTAAAGGTCGTTACACCGAAGAATCTTGATGACCGCCAGACAGAACTGTTTCAAGAACTCGCCGAATCTTTCGGGCTTGAGCGTGTAAGCGATGGTTCAGGATCGGGCCCAGGCTTGTTCGACCGATTCAAAGATGCCTTCCGCGGTGAAGACAGTTCCTCTTAGCTTCACCATTTACGTTTTCGCCATTCCCAACTAAAGGCAAATCATGCGCTGGCTGCAGCTCAGCATCAAAGCTCCTCCCGAGTACGTCGAGCCTCTCACTCATCTATTCAACATTCACGGAGAAGGATCGGCATCCGTCGAACAGCCCGGTGGATACAACCCAGATGAGGGTGAAAAGCCTGATCCTTCAGCATGCGTAACAATCCGAGGTTGGCTACCCATTGATCCAACGACCGAAAGTCGCAAGACAGCAATCGACGTTGGTGTTCGGCTCATTCGCCATCTGATAGAACTTCCCGAAATCGAAGAAGTCGAAGTTACCGACGACGAGTGGCGGAACCAGAAATTCGACCCGATCAAAGTCGGCGAGAATTTAGTGATCGTTCCGCGGTCGACAAAGTACGAAAGCAAGCCTTCCGACATCGTTATCGAGTTAGAACCGGGATTAGCATTCGGTACAGGGCATCACCCCACCACGCTAATGTGCCTAGAAGAGATAGAGAAGGCCGTGAAGCCCGGAGATAGGTTCTTGGACGTTGGCTGTGGCTCAGGCGTCCTCTCCATCGCTGCGCTCGCCCTGGGTGCCGAGCACGCTACAGGTCTCGACATCGAAGATGATGCCGTGAAGTCTTCAATCGAAAATCTTGAAGAAGCTGGATTTACAGAGCAGTCGACAATTCTTGCGGGATCGATTCCACACGATCAGGTTCCAGAGGGCGGGTTCGACGTTGTCGGCGCAAACATCGCTGCGAACGTACTAATCATGTTGGCAGAGCCGTTGATTGCTTCGGTTGCAGAGGGCGGCGTGATAATCACTTCAGGTGTTCTTGAAACTCGACTAGATGAAGTAGTCGAAGCATTCAAAGCTGTTGGCGGAGCAGTCGAGTCCAGTCGAAAAATAGAAGACTGGACCGCTACTCGAATTACACGAGTCACAGGATCTAACTGATGCATCGCTTCTATGTGCCCGACATAGATGCCACTGATCGCTCTATTACGCTCGACGGGCAAGTAGCGCGCCAGCTCAAAACGGTATTGCGCATCGACGAAGGCGAGCACGTTCGTCTTTTCGACGGATCGGGTGCCGAGTGGGAAGTCGAAGTCGAGCACGTCGCCAAATCTGAAATCGAAACTACGCTAATCTCGGCCGTCGAATCAGTTCCGGAGCCTTCGGTTGCTGTAACCATGCTGCTGGGACTTGCACGTCCTGAACGAATCGAGCTTGCGATTCAAAAATGCACCGAGCTCGGAACCGTAAGGTTCATCCCGGTCACATCAGAACGGGTCCAGGGCGGGAACACAGGCACTCCATCGCCGAAGCGACTCGAACGCTGGCAACGCATTGCAATCGAGGCTGCTGAACAGAGCGGAAGAGCGATTGTGCCAGCTGTCGAACAACCAGTGGCGATCATGGATGCGGTTAACTCGTTACTTGCCGATCAACCAGTGCTTTGCATGTGGGAAGAACTTGCTAATGATTCAAAACCGTTGAGCACAACTTTGAAATCGATTGGCACTAACAACGCGGCAATTGCAGCGCTTATAGGTCCCCCCGGTGGATTCAGTGAGCAGGAAGCGATGGCCATACGCGAAGCCGGTGCGAAGCTCGTAACACTCGGATCACGGGTATTACGAAGCGAGACGGCAGCCATCGCGGTGATGTCGGCAATTCTTTACGAATCAGGTGATCTGGGCGGCTAGTCAGCCGACTCCCTAGTAACGAACCTCGGGCTGCAGCGTTCGGCCCATTAGATCTTTGATCGCATCGTTCGGCGACTCGCCTTCAAACAGCACAGCGTGAGTCGCATTTGTGATGGGCATATCAATCCCGAGTTCTTTAGCAATTCGAACCGCCGCCTGAGTAGTTGGAACACCTTCTGCAGTTTGGCCCAAATCCGCCAATACTGATTTCAAATCACGTCCCGATGCTAGACCAAACCCCAGTCGGTAGTTTCTGCTCAAATTCGAGTAACAGGTAGTGAGCAGGTCCCCCATACCGCTTAGACCAGCGAACGTGTCGGGCTTCGCACCCATCGCAACACCGAGCCGAGTGATTTCGTGCAATCCGCGGGTCACAAAAGAAGCCTTTGCGTTCGCTCCAAGTCCTGCCCCATCGATAAAAGCGGCTCCGATGGCGATGATGTTTTTCAGCGCACCGCCAAGTTCGACTCCAGTTACATCATCGCTCCGGTAAACGCGAAACAATTCAGAACTAAGTACTGCCTGAACCTTCTCGGCAATAGCGTTGCTAGGGAAGGCGACTGTTGCAGTTGCTACATTTCCTGCTGCGATCTCGGGAGAGAGGTTGGGACCTGATAGAACGCCAATCTGCTCAGCGGCAAAATCACGAAGCTCCTCCGTAATTACTTGCGACATTCGCTTACCGGTAGCAATCTCAATTCCTTTGGTTGCGCAGACAACGTGTGCATCGGCTGGAATAGAGTCTCGGACTGCCTTGATGTTTTCGCGAATAGTGACTGAAGGGACGGCGATTATCACCAGATCAGCGCTACCCAATGACTCGTCGAGCGAACTCGACACGTTCATCGATGAAGGGAACTCAACGCCTGGAACAGATCGCTCGTTTACGCGTGAGCTCGACAGCTCCGTTGCTCTCGACTCATCACGAGACCACAACGTCGTTGAGTTTCCTGTGCGCGCTATAAGAATTCCGAGCGTGGTGCCCCACGCCCCGGTTCCGATGATGCCTATTTGTGTCACACGTAGATTTTACGGTGTTCGGGGAGCTCTGCGCGGTGCTGGCTTGTTCTCCAGCCTCGATTCATCACCTTTTGCAAGACGATCGACGTTCTTGCGGTGGCTCCAGATGATGAAGATTGGCACGGGGACCGCAAAGAGCAAGTACGACAGTTCGTGATCCCAGCCGAACACAGACATCTCAAACACACTGAATATGAAGAGAAGACCGAGGCTCACACTGCTGCCGATTATCGATCCAAGCGAAACGTATTTAGTGATCGCAGCGATCACAACGCCGCTCAGGGCGATAGCTGCAGAAATTGGGGAAATAATCGCCAACGCACCCAGCCCGGTCGCAACGCCCTTGCCGCCTTTGAAGCGGATATAGACCGGAAACATGTGTCCTAATACGGCTGTTGTTCCAGCTGCTGCAATCAGCCAACCGTCGCCTTCAACGGCGTAACGAGCAATGGCTGTAACAATCAGCCCTTTGCCGACGTCGGCGACAAGAACACCGCCGCCCGCCCACGGCCCAAGCGTGCGATTTACGTTTGTAGCGCCCGATCCGCCACTACCGTAGCTTCGAATATCTACGCCACGAAATACTCGGCCGATGATCACGCCAAAAGGAATCGCACCCACAAAATATGCGAGCGCAAGAACTACTATTGCGGCTACCGGATCACTCATCTTCTCGGGCTTGGAACGACATTCTTATAGGAGAACCCATGAAGCCAAATTGCTCTCGCAGCTGGTTCTCTAGATACCTGCGGTAGCTGAAGTGTATTAGTTCTGGGTTTCGAGCGGTGAATTCAAACGTTGGCGGCGAGGTTCGAGACTGAATACACCGGTAAATTCTTGGGCGACGACTGCCGAACCCCGGCAGCGGATTTTCACCCATCGCATCGAAGATAACCCGGCTAACATCCGCGCGAGGCATCTGCTTAGAGAATTCGTCGTAGACATCCAAAATTGTTGGCAGAAGCTTGTCGACTCCCCAGCCAGTTAGTGCTGAAGTAAACACCACTGGTACCTCTGGGATGAATTTGAAGCGGTTACGAACTGCCTCTATAGCCTCTGCCCGATCTAACCCAAGTTCAGGTGCGAGATCCCACTTATTGACTACAACGATTGCCGCTCGGGAAGCGTCGTCGATGTACCCGCCAATGTGCTGGTCCTGCGCAGTTACAAATTCTGTGGCATCGAGCACCAGCACCGCCACGTAGCAGCGTTCTATCGCCCCGATGGATCGAATCGTGCTGTACTTTTCGATACCTGGCTCAACAGCACCGCGTTTGCGTAGCCCAGCCGTATCGAGGAACGTCAGCCGTGTGCCTTCGTAATCGAACAGCGAGTCGACTGTATCGCGAGTCGTACCCGCTACAGGACTAACCACCGCTCGCTTCTCGCCAGTAATAGCGTTGAATAATGCTGACTTACCTGCGTTAGGCCGACCCGCAATCGCTACTCGAATCGAATTCTTGCCGATTGGGTCATCTTCGAATGGCGGCAGCTGCTCGAAAACCGATTGCATCAGATCACCGATACCGGTGTCGTGATATGCGCTGATCGGGTGCGGTTCGCCAAGACCTAACGAATAGAATTCGTAAATCATGTCTTCTCGCGAAAGCGTATCGGCTTTGTTTGCTGCCAGTACCGTTGGCTTGCCTGAACGACGAACCATGTCGGCGGCATCTTCGTCGGCATCGGTGATGCCGTCATTCACGTCGACAGCGAAGATAATCGCGTCGGCCTGATTCAACGCAATCTCAACTTGGGCGCGAATGTCGTCCCACATAAGCTCATCATGCGGGCGATCTTCTACTCCGGCCGTATCGACGATCAGGTAACGGTGTCGACCCCATTCGGCGTCAATCGATACCCGGTCACGAGTAGTGCCGGCGATATCGCTGACGATCGCGATTCGTCGACCTGCCAAACGATTGAACAGAGTCGACTTGCCGACGTTGGGTCGGCCGATTATTGCTACTACTGGTAGAGCCATAGTCAGATTGCGCTCGAAACGATAAGAGTTGATTGCCGGTCAGATGCTGAAGCAAGCCCTAGTTCTGTAAGTAAGACTGGCTGCTACAAGCAAGACTACCGGCGTTTTATAAGTTGAGTTGAACCGGAACGTTAAATCAGCTTTTCCATTAGGGCAGCCTGAGCCCATAAACGGTTTTCAGCCTGATCGAACGCAACCGCTCTTGAGTCGTAGAGGAGACCATCTGAAATCTCCTCACCGGGGTGGGCTGGTAGATCGTGCATGAATTTTACGTTCGGCCCCGCCTGATCGAGCAACGCAGGGTTCACCTGATAGCCATCAAACGCTACTAAGCGCTTTGCGGTTTCAGCTTCCTGCCCCATGCTGGTCCAGACGTCGGTGTAAACGATGTCGGCATCAGCAACAGCCTCTTGTGGACTGGTTACCTGCGTCACGGATCCGCCAGCAGCAGCACCGTAAGTGTTCGCTCCTTCAAGGTCTTCCGCAGGCAGCTTGTATCCATCTGGAGATGCCACCGTGAGATTGCCACCGAGTCCTGCGACTGCGTATCCGAGGCTTACTGCGACGTTGTTTCCGTCGCCAATGAACGCGACCTTCGCCCCCTTCACACTGCCGAGCTGCTCGGTAATGGTCTGAGTATCGGCGAGTGCCTGACACGGGTGTTCCATGTCGGTAAGAGCATTGATCACGGGAATTGAAGCGTTTGCTGCGAACTCTTCGATAGTCTCCTGTGCGAACGTGCGAATTACCGCCACATCCGACATACGAGACATTACTTGAGCAACGTCAGCAACCGGCTCTCGCTTACCTAGTCCTACCTCTTCAGGTGAAAAGTGAACCGGGTGACCGCCAAGTTTTTCGGCTCCAACCCAGAACGAGAGTTTTGTACGAAGTGAAGGCTTTTCAAAGAGAATCGCAACCGATTTGCCAGCGAGAGCGTTGCTCGTTGCGCCAGCTTTGAGTTCGATTGCGCGATCAAGAATCGGTTGAATTTCTTCAGGCGCGATATCGCTGAGTTTTAGAAAGTGATTAACCATGATGGGAGTGACCTCGACCAGTTATAACTGGAAATTTAAATATAGGAACGTGCTCTGATTCGGGGTGCTTATGCACCCTTGGTTCGGTGTCGCCGGTACAGACGGCAATTAACGTCTGCGGACACTGTTATGAGCATTCCTGTGGTCATGAGTCGAGATTCGTATTCGTGCTTAGTCAACGCTTAGTTGTGTTCAGTTGGCTGACGAAGCATTAATACTAACTCGGCATCGCTCGCAAAACTACGCCCGTACATTTCGCATTAATGGCCGTATTGCCGGCATGACTTAAGCGGGAGCGAACTTTAGTAGCGTGTGACCGTCATCGTTGTGCTCAAACACGGGTTTCAGTGCCATCCCAATTTGAAAATTTTCTGGTTCAGGTTCCACGCCAACGATGTTCGTCGGCACGATTACGTCTTCTTCAAGCTGCACCAGCGCTGTGATGTAAGGCACTTCGCCAACGAATCCCATGTGCGGAGCGGCGTGAACTATTGCAAAGGTGAATAGCTCGGCGTTACCTGATGCCTGAACCCATTCGATTCCTTCTTCGCCAGTCCCAGGGTCCGAGATCGAGAAATTGCGTGGGTAGAACTGGAATTTGCCTGTTGCTTTAGATCGCTGAAGCCAGATTTCTTCGTTCTTGAGTCCATCCCAGTAGCGATCTGACTCTGGCTGCGACACAGGCTGTGGCTTTGGAGTTGAGTTGGTCATATCTAGTCGGCCCCCAATACAACTGTTCCAGTCGACGATAAAAGTCCGCCGGTGCCGTGTGCTACGGCAAGATCGCACTTTTCGAGCTGACGTTCTCCGGCCTGACCGCGAAGCTGTCTTGCGGCTTCGATCACTGTGAAAATGCCGTACATGCCGGGATGAGTGTAAGAGAGTCCTCCGCCGTTGGTGTTCAAAGGGAAGTCACCTCCAGGAGCGGTTCGCTGCTCAGCAACGAAGTCAGGACCTTCGCCTGGGGCACAGAAGCCCAGATTTTCGAGACTGACCAACACGGTGTAAGTGAACGAATCGTAGACCATCGCAAGATCGAGATCAGAAAGAGAAACACCCGCCATCTCTAAGGCCTGAGGGCCAGTATTTCGTCCAAACGCTCTGGTTAAGTCAGGCATCTGCGAAATTCCGGAGTGGTCGTGCCCCTCACCTGCGCCAAGAATTTTCACACTACCGTTCTTGGCGTCTTTCGCACGTTCAGGCGTGGTGATAATGATCGCCCCACCAGCGTCGGTAACCAGACAGCAATCCAACAGGTGGAACGGCCACGCCACCCACTTCGAGTTGTGGTAATCGTCGAAAGTGGTTGGCTTGTCATAGAAGTAAGCCATCGGGTTCAGATTCGCCCATTTGCGAGTTGAAACGGCTATCTCCGCCATCGCCTGCCTAGTTCGATCCTCACCGTACTGGTGCATGTACCGTCGAGCTGCCATTGCGTAGGAAATAGGAGGTCCGATAATTCCGTATGGAGCTTCGTACTGCGCCATCGGAGCGCCCGGATTCCGTGGAATAGGCGCCCTATCGCTTCGTCCCGATTGACCATGCGTAATCAATGCAACTTCACAGTACCCGGCGGCTATGGCAGCCAGTGCGTGCGCAACGTGAATTACGAACGATGAACCACCTACTGAGGTGCTATCGGTGTACCGAGGTTGGATGCCTAGATACTCGGCGACATCAAGAGTCGACCACCCAGCGGTGAACAATGCGTCCACATCGGACAGCTCTAAGCCCGCGTCATCAAGAGCGTTGATCGCAGCTTCGGAGTGATGTGCCAGGGGAGATTTCTCAGGCACCTTCCCAAGCTTGTTCGATTCGCCAACACCCACGATGTGAGCCTGACCCGAAATATTTTGAAGTCTCTGTATGTTCGGCATTTTTTATTAATTCGATTTCGCCTGCACTGGCTGATTTTCAGGCACACCTATTGTCGATTCATCGCGTGAATCGAGCAGCTATTGCATTGGAGAGTAAGGCGTCGGCGTGAGTAGCTGGTTGCGAACGTTTTTCACGATCAAACCGTCTCGGTGCGACTCTTCAGTCACTTTCGCCCACTCAGGATCGTTTCGGAAGGCATCCCATGCTGCCGCACGCTGGTTGGCGTCTTCGAATGCAACCATGTACGTCAGCTCGTGATTGCTCTCACCAACGTCGGTTGTCCAGTAGCCAATGTTCTTGATTCCGTGCCTTTCGAACAGCTTCATCGTGTGATTAGCGAATCGGGCGTTGATGGCTGGGAGTCGACCCGGCAGACATTCGTAAACGCGTAATTCGTAGAGCATCGTATTTTCCTCGCACCAGTGGGTTTAGTTAGCTTTACTGGCGAGATTCTGAATAGTTAGCGGCTACTCGTCAACCTATAACACGGTTCGCAGCGTCGATGATTCGCTGAAGTGTGGGGTCCTGAGGCTGATGAGTGAGGGTCGGACCATCGAACGATGAGATGGAAACCTTACCTCGACTCAGAACTTCGTTGTCTGAACCGGCAGTCAGCTCTTCTTCCATAATGTTCATACGTAGCCCCGAGAACAGTTCGTAGCCGCCATCGCTCTGTGCTTCGAGCTTGCTCATGAACTCGGTTGGCTGAGGAAACGCGCCTTCAACCCCCCTGTAAGTATCGCCAAGTTCAGCAGGAAAATTAACATTGAACAGCGCACCGCGTTGAGTTTCAGGTTTGAGCAACTCGGTAGCCACTGCGTTTACGACTTTCGCGGCTATGGGGTCTTCTAGATCACCGTCCATTCCCAGCGAGAAGGCGCAGGCCTTTATGCCTTTTCCTGCGGCTTGAATCGCAGCGCCCATTGTTCCGGAAATAAATACGTTTCGACTTGTATTGAAACCCGGATTGATTCCGGAAACGACGAGATCGCAGTCTCTCAGCAGCACGTGCTCGACACCGAGGATCACGGAATCGGCTGGAGTGCCAGCCACTGCCCAACATGGAACGCCATCGACTCTGCTAGGGGCACTGTTGATCTTCACCGATTTCCTGAGTGAGAGAGCGGTTCCAACGCCTGATTGGTTGTCGGCGGGAGCCACCACTGTGACGTCGCCAAGATCTTTCACTGCTCTCACCAGAGCCCAGATACCGGGATTATTGAAACCATCGTCATTTGTTACAAGAATTTTCATGCGCTAAATCGTAGATGTAACCCGGTGAAACAGCCAACCTAATTTCCTGCAGCACTCGCAGCAAGACAATGCCAACCTCGTCTCGACCGTAGCAGAGCGTAGTGGAGGAATAACTTGAGATGCTGATGGGAATTTTGAATAGACCCTGAGGAGTGTTGCCACAAATGGTGGACTAAGATCTCTCCGCTCCGCTTTGCTACGGTCGAAACGAGGGAGTACCAGCGCCCACTGCCGCCTTAGGCAGCTAAGCCAACAGGAGATTATCGATTAGTCGTGCATTGCCGATCTTTACGGCTAGAAGCGCCCGAGCAGAATGCTCTACATAGTCAAGCTCTTCAAACGTGTCGACATCAGCAATAGACGCATATTCCACTTCTGCCAATGACTCGCCAGCCAACACCGACGAAAGCATAAAGCGAAGTACCTCGCCCGATCGCTCACCCGAATCGAACGACAACTTTGCCACTGTGAGAGCTTTGAACAGAATCGTTGCAGCTTCTCGTTCTTCTGGAGAGAGGTAAGTATTGCGGCTACTTACAGCCAGACCATCGTCTTCGCGGACCGTAGCGATAGGAATAATATCGATACCGAGTCCTCGTGAGTCATTCAGATACTGGATGATCCTGAGCTGCTGAGCATCTTTCTCACCGAACGTCGCTTTATCAGGTGAAATGATCGAGAAAAGTCGATTCACTACCGTCGCAACGCCATCAAAATGACCGGGGCGGCGAACGCCATCAAGCAGTTTTGCATAAGGACCGGGATCGATCTGCGGAACGTCTTCGTCGTCGGGATACATTTCGCCAACAGACGGCGCAAATACGTAGTCAGTTCCGTGTTTCTCAAACTCGGCTAGGTCGGCATCTTCGTTCGCAGGGTACTTTGAAAGATCTTCGTTGTCGCCGAACTGAGTTGGATTCAGAAACAGTGAGCCCACGAGAACATCGCACATTGGGCGCAACACATTCATGTGGGCAGTGTGTCCAATGTGAATTCCACCCAAAGTAGCGACTAGCCCTACCGACCCAGTCATACCGCGACGAACTTCCCGCATTTCGGCGGCAGTACGAATCACTTGCATGGGTACAAATCGTTTCTGCTGTGAATCCCTCTCCAGAAGGGAGAGGGTTTGGGTGAAGGGGAATGCTTGAGCAGGATCATATATGCGAAGGTTGGATCAGAATCGAGAGCTGGTTCCGACGATCAACGTGCCCCCTCAACCTAGGCTTCTCCCTGAGGGAGAAGAAATTAGAAGATCAGAACGGCCATCACCGAATATCTCAGAAGGTGCGTTATTCGTTCGTCGTTGAACTTTCTCGCACCCGTGATTCGTCAGAGAAGAACGACTGTGCGTCGGTCGGGAACGTGCCCTCTCGAACGTCATCGCCATAACGCTGAAGAGCGTCCTCAATAATCGGTGCCAGATCGGCGTACTTGCCTGAATGACGCGGTCGGAAATCTGGATCAAGGCCCAACATATCGTGGAAAACCTGAACCTGACCGTCACAGTGAACACCCGCGCCGATTCCGATAGTCGGAATATCGAGAGTTTCAGTGATCTTCTTAGCAAGCTCGACTGGAATCAGTTCAAGAACGATTGCGAATGCGCCCGCTTCCTGAAGTGCCAGGGCATCTTCAAGAACTTTGTTGGCGGTCGATTCAGTCTTGCCCTGTACTCGGTATCCGCCAAGTTGATTTACATGCTGCGGAGTAAGACCAATGTGGCCCATTACCGCCAGACCTGCGTCAGCGAGTCGACGAACGATAGGTGCAACTGTTTTGCCGCCTTCGAGTTTGACTGCCTGTGCTCCGCCCTCTTGGATCAGGCGAGCAGCGTTTCGCAGCGCCGTCTCAGCATCGATTTGATAACTGAGGAAAGGCATATCTGCAACGATGAGGGGCTTGGTCGCACCGCGAACAACCGCAGCTGAAGCGCTGACAATATCGTCAACTGTTACTGGAATTGTTGAGTCGTGACCAAGAACAACATGTCCCATACTGTCGCCGACAAGGATCATAGGAATCCCTGAAGCATCGACAATGCGAGCTGCCGTGTAGTCGTATGCCGTCACCATTGGGATCGGCTCGCCACGGCGTTTCATCTGCTGAATCTTGTGGGTTGTGATTCGGCGTATAGCCATTTCGTGTGTACCTCCGCTCCCGGTCGACTGCCACTTGCTAGCCGCCAAGCCTTAGTTCACTTGCGTCAGATCATTATTACCCATTTCGAGGCTCTGTGCGGGTCTCGATAGGGTTTCTAGGTTTGATTTTCGTCAGAAAGTAACGATTTGATGCGTTCGTACGCGGTTTCGGATAACCCGCCCTGCTCTTTGGCAATGTGTAATGACGCTTCAGCAAGAGCCGCATATGCCCCACCAGTTGTTTGCGATTTTGCAGATGTGGCGTTCATGTGGGCGATGATCGTCTCAACGTCGCCGCGAACAAACGGCCCCGTGATTGCGTCGGGCAATCCCTTTTCATCTAGAGCATCTACGGTTGCTCTGAGAAGTGGAATCAGACGCTTTAACGCATCTTCTCTCGAAATTCCCAGCGACTCCCACATTTCGGCGGCAAGTCCGGTCAGTCCGGCGAGTAGTCCACACGCCATCACTGCCGACGCGTGGTAAGCAGCTCGCTGTGATGATTCGATCTGGAATGCCGAACCTCCAAGCTCTGTTGCAAGAATTCTCAACCAGTAGAACAAGGCAGGATTGACTGATTCAGTAGCGAACGAAACGTCTTTGAGTCGTTCGGAAGAATCGGCTGAAGGGAATGTTTGTAGAGGATGAAATCCTGCCGTCTCAGCTCCGGCGATTCGAGCTTTATCTAAAGCAGCAAGCGGCAACACGCCTGCGCAGTGAATCACCGCCTGATGTGTTCGCCAGTCGATATCAGAACATATTTCTTCGATAGAGGCGTCAGGAGCGGCGATGAAGACGATATTCGCTACGTTGACCGCAGTTTGCGGATTTTGGACAACGACAGCATTTTCGATTCGAGAATTAAGCCATTCACGGTGGCTCGCCTGCCTGCTCGAAATTGCAGCAACGTTGTAGCCAGCTTTGTCGAGTGCAATCGCCAGACTCGAACCAAGTCGACCTGCAGCAATCACAGCGATTGGGGTTTCCTTGTTTAGTTCAGGGAGTGGGCTCATTTCGAATTCCCTTTCATCGCTAGTGCAGATTTCGCGTCGGCGGCTGACAGCACACCACCAAGCGTCTCAGCAGAATCGATTGCGTTCAATATCGCTCCAGTAACAGCTTTGAGAGCAGCCGCGTGAAGTACGTCTCCAGGAATGGCGTCCGGATGAGTCCCAGTCGAGAGACCAAAGACAGTGTCGCCATCGTTTGCGGTGTGAGACGGGCGAATGGCAAGTGCAATACCGTCTTGCCCGGCAACTGCGAGTCGAGTTGCGCCTATCTTGTCGAGAGGAGCATCGGTTGCAACCACTCCAATCGTTGTATTTCGGAAGAACCCACGGTCTTTCGGCGGACTTTCGATCATGAGGTCAATCGAATCGACAAAGCCCTTTGACGTTTGAGGTCCAGCTACGATCTCGCCATTCTCGGGATCAACAATTCCGCCAATGGCGTTCACGACCATCAATGCCCCCACGGTGGCGCCGTTTGGCATTTTCACCGATGCGGTACCGACCCCGCCTTTAATAGAAGAAGCACCGCCCAGAAGTTTCGCAACAGTCGAGCCTGTTCCAGCGCCAACGTTTCCCGTGGCGAAATCCTTTGAGGCACTGGCGGCGGCGGTGTAACCATCGTCGACTGTGGGGCGAACTTCAGAATTGATAAAGCCAAGATCGAACACCACAGCAGCAGGAATAAGTGGAATTCGAGTGCGACCAAATTTCACGCCGACACCCTGCTCTTCCAAATAGCGAACAACCCCTCCGGGAGAATCTAACCCGAACGCGCTGCCACCAGTCAGAGTCACGCCGTTTACCCACTGTGCACTGGCGAGCGGATCGAGCAATGCGGTTTCTCGACTACCCGGCGCAGCCCCGCGAACTTCCATACCGGCGTTTGCAGGTTCATCGCTCAGAACAACTGTGCACCCGGTGCCGTTTATCAGATCGGTGTAGTGTCCAACCGTGATGCCAGCGACATCTGTGATGCTTCCTGAATAGTTCATACTTTCGCCAAAACTTTTCTCTCGTTGTAGAAAGATTGCAGAGTCGATATTGTCGGAAACCCCACGCCCTAACTCATCAGGCAATCATAGCCTTTTCGTAAATATTTATAGCTTTTAACATCGCCTTAATTTCGGGGTGTACGAAGCGAAATATGTGGGCGTATACTAGGTTCGAATTTACCTGCGGCGAAATTCGTAACTACCTCCGGACACCGAAGTGCCGGAAGGACTAATTTTAAGTAGGAACAAGTAAATTCGGCTCGTAACCGATGTGAGGAGTTCTGAAGGTGCCACGAAACTTCAAGGAACTAAAGCCTGCATACGGATTTGACGATGTGGCCATTGCCCCCGGCGACATAACGATTAACCCTGAAATGGCTGACCTGTCGACGAATTTCGACGGAATTAAGCTAGATGTCCCCTTTATTGCCTCTGCAATGGACGCTGTGGTTGATCCGAAATTCGCAATCGAAATGACCAAGGCCGGCGGAATGGCTGTCATGAACATGGACGGGCTACACACCCGCTATGAAGACACCGACGCTGTATATGAAGAGATCGCTGCTTCACCTCGCGAAGAGGCAACGGCGATTATGCAGAGGATCTACTCTGCACCCCAGAAGCCTGAGCTTATTGCGAAGAAGGTTGAGGAAGTGAAGAAGGGCGGCGGTGTTGCAGCCGTTTCGTTCGTTCCTCAGAACGCAAAGCGAATGGCTCCCTTGGCTGTTGAAGCTGGAGCCGACATGGTTGTTGTGCAGGGAACTGTTGTTACCGCTCGACACTCATCCAAGAGTCTCAAAGGACTCGTCTTCTCCGACATGATCAAAGACCTCAAGGTTCCAGTACTCGTTGGAAACACTGTTTCTTACGAAGTAACTAAGGAACTGATGCAGCAAGGCATAGCAGGTGTGATGGTCGGAGTTGGACCTGGTTCTGTTTGTACCAGCCGAGAAGTTCTCGGAATCGGAATCCCTCAGGTGAGCGCAACTATCGAGTGTGCAGCAGCCCGAGATGATTTCTTCAAAGAGACCGGCAAGTACATCCCAATCATCACTGACGGTGGTATCCGAACTGGTGGTGACGTCTGTAAGTCGTTCGCTGCAGGTGCCAACGCTGTAATGATTGGAAGCCCATTCGCCAAAACAGAGGAAGCACCTGCAAAGGGCTACCACTGGGGCATGGCTACCTGGCACGATTCGCTACCACGTGGCACGCGAATCAACATGGGAACTGAATACAGCTTGCATCAGCTGCTCTATGGTCCATCTTCACGCACCGATGGTACGTTGAATCTGGTTGGAGCACTGCAGGTCTGCATGGGTTACGTTGGCGCTGAGAACCTTCGAGAGATGAACAAGGCTCGAATGGTCTACGCACCAGCAATCAAGACCGAAGGCAAGATCTACCAGCAAGCAGGTTTGGGTAGCTAGCGTCAGCACCAAGCTGATGCCCGAAATTCCCGAGGTATTCGTGGGATCTCGAAGGTTACGTAAGTTCAATTTAGGTTGTGGTGTTACGTCATAGCCATCGGTTGATTGATCGTGCCATTGAGGCCCCTCCACTTCGTCGGGGAATCGAATCGCTCCTCTACTAGGAACAAAACGTGAATATGGCACCAGCACAACACTGTGCTGGTGCCTTCGTTTAAGAGACAATCATTCGCATGAACTTCAAACGCCCAAGAGGCACCGCCGACATACTTCCTGAAGACCAGCCATATTGGGGTCACGTTTACGACGTGGCGAGTAAAGTGGCGAATCAGTTCGGCTATCACCGGATCGATACTCCAACGTTTGAAGATACGAACCTTTTCGAACGCGGTGTAGGTAACGAAACCGACATCGTTCAAAAAGAGATGTATTCGTTCGAAGACCACGGCGGCGATTTGATCACGCTGCGTCCAGAAGGCACAGCCTCTGTCTGTCGTGCGTATATCGAAAACGGGTTACACAATCTCCCTCAGCCAGTGCGCATGTACTACGCAGCAGCGATGTTCCGGTACGAACGTCCGCAGGCAGGCCGCGTTCGGCAGTTCCACCAGTTTGGTGTGGAAGCCATTGGCGATGCTTCGCCAGAAGTCGATGCAGAAATAATCGAGCTTGGCTGGAAGTACATCGCCGATCTCGGAATTAAGAACGTAACGCTTCGAATTAACTCGCTTGGAGATGCTGAAGGTAGAGCCGACTACATCAACGAGCTAGAAAAATATTTCCTCAGCGTCGCCGACCAGCTACCAAAGGTCGACCGTGACCGACTGACCCGGGCACCACTTCGAGTGCTCGACTCAAAGGCCAAAGAAACTCAGGCCCTCGCCAACGCCGCACCAAAATCGATAGATTTCATAACTGGCGAGGCAAAAGAGCACTGGGAAGCTTTGCTGGCACTTCTCGACAACCTCGAAGAGGTTTATCCAGATTTTTCATACAAGGTCGATCACCGATTGGTTCGTGGACTCGACTACTACAACCGAACGGTGTTCGAATTCGAACCTTCCGATGTTTCCGGCAGCCAGGGAACACTGATCGCTGGCGGTCGCTACGATCCGTTGATGGGGATTCTTGGTGGACAAGAAACCCCCGCGATTGGTTTCGCTGGTGGACTCGAGCGACTCATCCTCGAACTGAAAAAGCTTGAACTTCCAGTGCCTTCTTCGAAAGGTCCTGAAGTCGTGGTCGTGACTCTCGGTGGCGCTGGTTCCGCCGGGGCAGCACTCGCTTCGGGCTTACGAGCAGCCAGCGTTTCAACTGTTCTCGCACCAAAGCGTTCTATGAAAGCCCAAATGCGATTTGCCAACCAGCAGAACGCATCAAACGTCGTGATCCTAGGCGACCGCGAAGTCGAAAACGGAATTGCTTCAGTGAAGAGTCTCGGAGAAGGCGGCGGTCAGGCAGAAGTTTCGCTAGATGCAGCTTCGATTGCTGCGCATGTTCTAGCTTCAGGCAACCAGTAGCGAATTCAACGTATTTCCACTTATCTGAACCTAAGTTCAGTTTTTACGTTTTATTAGCACCAACTGGTAACCTCAAATCATGCAGCAATCAATGGAAGCCCGCCTAAAAGAAATCGCCGACCGACACGGTGAGGTCGAACGCCTGATGTCTCAACCCGAGACAGCGTCAAACCCGAACGCCATCCGTAAACTTGGTCAGGAATATAGTCAACTCCAGCACGTCGTCGAGCTGTGGAACGAAGTCACTACGGCCCAGAGCGATCTTGAGGGAGCACAAGAGATGCTCGCCGAAGAGGACGATCCTGAAGTTCTCGAGATGGCGAATATGGAAGTGGAAGAGCTAAAAGAAAAGCTCGACAAGCTTTTTGCCGATATCAAAATCGAACTTCTCCCTAAGGACGAAACAGAACACGCCGACGCGGTGGTTGAAATTCGAGCTGGTGCCGGCGGGGACGAAGCCGGACTATTCGCTGCTGAAATTTTCCGCATGTACCAACGCTACGCTGAAAGTCGTAAATGGAAGATGAAAGTTCTCAGCCAGAACGACACCGGTGTCGGCGGACTGAAGGAAGTCACGGTCGAAATCGAGGGTGAGCGTGCGTATCAACGTCTTCACCTCGAAAGTGGAGTTCACCGTGTCCAGAGAGTTCCAGAAACTGAATCGCAGGGTCGTATCCACACCTCCACAGCGACCGTAGCCGTGATGCCTAAAGCCGAAGAACTTGACCTCGTGATTAACGACAACGATCTCAAGATCGACGTTTTCCACTCTGGTGGTGCAGGTGGTCAGAACGTGAACAAAGTGGCAACCGCCATTCGAATTACTCACCTTCCAACAGGACTTGTTGTTCAGTGTCAGAACGAGCGTTCACAGCTGCAGAACAAGCTTCAGGGTATGGAGATTTTGCGTTCACGACTGTGGGACATGGAGCTCCGCAAACGCCAGGAAGAAGAAAGTGCCACCCGTAAAGCGCAGGTTGGAACTGGCGATAGGTCGGAAAAAATTCGCACGTACAACTTCCCGCAGTCTCGAATTACCGATCACCGCATCGGTTACACCAGCCACCAGATGCAGAGTGTCATGGGTGGCGAAATCGACGGCTTCATCGATGCCTTGCTTCAGGAAGAACAGGCTCGAAAGCTCGCCGCGGTAGGCGACTAAATCGGTATCCGAGCGTTTACAGACCAATCATCCTGAGTCCCATATCAGAGTCCCCCAAGTGATAATCACGGACAATCGAACAAGATAGAGAACCAACCGTTCGACTAACTCAGGACATTGTTCACCACGCCAGCATCCTGTTGATAAAAGTGTCATCCTGAGGCTCTCGAAGGACGGCAGGCAGGCTGATATCGTCTCCACAGTCACAATTCAATGACAACTAAAACAGTTTCAGCCCTGATCCAATCAATTACCGCCCGACTAAATGCGGTCGACATCGAAGATGCCGGTATCGACGCTCGCCTGCTTCTAAGAAGTGCATTTGGATGGTCAGCGGCTGAACAGCTCGGTTTTTTGTTAGATCCCGCACCGGTCGACAAATTAGATCAACTCGAAGAAATGGTCGCACGTCGGGAATCTCGCGAACCTCTCCAATACATCACTGGGCGCACAGAGTTTTTTCGTCGACAGTTCAGCGTGAACAAGAACGTTTTGATTCCGCGTCCAGAAACCGAGCAATTGGTTGTTCAGGCGATGGCGTTCATACGCGAACGAAAAATCGAAAACCCTCGGATGGCAGACATCTGCACAGGCTCGGGGGCTATTGGCATAACTCTCGCACTTGAGATGCCAGCGGCTGAAGTTCATGCCACCGATATTTCTTCCGGTGCCCTGACGGTCGCCCAGCAGAACGCTGATGATCTCGGGGCAGAACTCGATATGTACGAAGGCGATCTATTAGAGCCGCTATCTGGCGAGTTCGACGTAATCGTTTCGAATCCGCCTTACATCCTCGCCAACGCCATGCCTTCGCTTCAGGCTGAGGTCGCCAGAGAGCCGAGTTTGGCTCTTGATGGCGGGAACGACGGCTTAGACGTTATTCGCCCTCTCTTCGAGGGTATTTCGGCACGATTGAAACCGACTAATAGCGCCGCCTACATCGAGATCGACCCGCCAATCGAAGATGCGGTTATGGCTCTGGCTCTGGAAACGTTCCCGCACGCTGGTATTTCGCTGCTTACCGATCTGGCCGGGCTGACCCGCTGTGTATCGATAGAGCACGCGTAGGTACTCGTCCCTACATACCGAGTAGAACTAGTGAAGCCGAACGGTTTGGGCTAAGGTAAGCTCCGCTCTCGATTACCGATCTCATCATCCAATACTCGGATTCGGCATAATGTGCGAAATACTCGTCAACTATGAGTCCCCCAATGCCAATACTTGTGCTGCACACTTATGGAATTCTCGAGCACCCAATCGAGCATCCAGCAACTCAAGCGTTCTTCGCTGCAGTTCCCGATGTCCAAGCTAGTCGCGATGATGCTAGTGGACTACTGCGTGGTGACACGGCCTCTTTCATGCCCGACGGAACTCCAAGAAGAGAAGATAGCGAATTTGGTCCACCAATCACACCTCAATTTTTCGATCCCTCGAAGGACCGGATAGCACTTGGCACTTTGTCGGCATGGACAGATCCGGAATCTGCAGCTGGATATTCGTATCACGGCACACATGGCAGTGCCTTTAAGAGGCGCACTGAGTGGTTCAGCCAAGATCATTCATGGCCGTCGTCCGTACTCTGGTGGGCTGACAACGTCGATTCGATCGGTTGGGAATTAGCAAATTCAAAGTTGGCTTACCTTCACGAGAACGGTCCATCTCCAGAAGCTTTCACGTTCAGATCTTTGCACTCTGACGGCGGGGAGCAAATTCGTATGAACAATGAGCAAGTGAAAGAAATCGGCAAGAGAGCCAAGTAGGCTTGTTGACTGTTTACGCCGAAGATCAGACAAGCTAGCACCGCAAAACCTCGTTGACTAATTCGGAATACGGTGGCTTTTCGAACCCGTGAATAGCCATCAAAATACGGAGTTAAAAAGTGAGAATTTATCTAACTAGCGTGTTTGTCGACGATCAGGTGAAGGCGTTGGATTTTTACACTCGGGTGCTTGGCTTTGCGGTGAAGCATGACTTCCCGATTGGTGAGAACCGTTGGACGACTGTTACATCTAAAGACTCTCCGGATGGACCTGAATTGTTGCTGGAACCCAGTGATCATCGTGCAGTAAAGCCTTATAAGGAGGCACTCGTCGAGGACGGTATTCCTGCAGCGTCGTTCCAGGTTGATGATCTAAACGCGGAATTTGCGCGGCTAAACGATCTTGGCGTTGAGTTCGTTCAAAAACCTATGCAAATGGAAGAGATCAGCATGGCTGTGCTGAACGACACCTGCGGTAATCTCATTCAGCTGATTCAGCTTCCTGCTGAAATCTGAACGGCCATCGAATAATCGCTGCAACAAAAAAAGCCCCGGACGAATGTCCAGGGCTTTTTTGTTGATCGAAAATGATCGATACAGGGATGCAAGTGCGAGCGACTTACCTCTTTGTGTACTGAGGTGCCTTTCGAGCCTTCTTGAGACCGTACTTCTTGCTTTCCTTCATTCGAGAGTCACGAGTCATGAGACCAGCATCACGAAGTGGCTTTCGCAGGTTCTCGTCCATAACGACGAGTGCTCGAGCGAGACCGTGTGCGAACGCACCAGCCTGTCCACCTGAACCACCACCGTGAGTCTTAGCAACAATAGTTACCTTGTCGGTGAGGTTAGTTGCGCCGAGTGGGCTGATTGCCTGTCGAAGCCACGCACCAACGGTGAATACTTCGTCAATTGGCTTACCGTTGACGGTTGAACCGCCCGGAGTGTTGTAAACCCGAACTCGGGCGATGGCTGTCTTTCGACGGCCGGTACCGTAGTAGTACTGCTGGCTAGTCAACTATTTCTCTCCCGAGTCGCTAGATTTCTTAGCGGCTGGCTTTTTGGCTGCTGGCTTTTTAGCAGCAGGTTTCTTTGCAGCGGCCTTCTTAGCAGCAGGCTTTTTAGCTGCTGGCTTCTTGGCTGCGGCTTTCTTTGCAGGAGCCTTCTTTGGTGCAGCTTCGGCAGTTTCTACTGCTTCAGTTGCAACGGCAGAGGCTTCGGCTTTAGGTGCAGATTTCTTAGCAGGAGCTTTCTTGGCTGGCTTTGCAGCAGCTTCAGCCTTGGCAGCGGCTGCAGCTTCACGCTCTGGACGTCGCTCTGATCCAAGGACCTGAGCTGAGTGAGGGTGCTCTTCTCCAGCGTAAATCTTCAACCGGCTCATCATCTGTCGACCGAGTTTGCTCTTAGGGAGCATTCCTCGAACCGCAAGCTCGATGATTCGAGTTGGCTGTCGCTCTTGCATTCGTGAGTATGGAATCTCTTTGAGATTTCCTGGGTACTGACTGTGGCGCTTGTAGATCTTCTGTTCGCCCTTCAAGCCAGTAACTTTGATCTTCGAAGCGTTGATGACAACGACAAAGTCGCCCGTCAGCATGTGTGGCACGTATGTGGGCTTGTGCTTGCCCATCAGGTACATTGCCACCTGAGTTGCGAGTCGACCGAGAACCTGCCCATCGGCATCAACAACTTTCCAGTCGTTGGTGATTTCGGAGGCCTTCGGGTTGTATTGCTTTAGCTTGGTAACCATGTTCGTTCGTTCAGTCCGTGATTTTCAACAATCTAGTTTACGCTGAGATCAACCGGATCAGCAGAGTTTAATACGGGCAATCCGCATTCTCCTGAACCGTCGTATGAAATCGCTTCGAGGCAAAGTCCTTCTGCTGGCATTACGTGGGCTGCTTCCCCTCGGTTGGCCGAGGCGAGTAACTGATCGACGATATCGGTCGAGGCATTACCTCGTCCTACGTCGTAGAGCACTCCTGCAATCCTACGAATCTGCTGGTGCAGATAGGCATTTGCTGTGATTTTGAATTCGATGTTGTCGCCGTTGCGAGTAATCGAAGCCGATTCCACGTTTCGCACTGTGGGTGCGTCGGGCGGAGTGCTTGGACCTGCGAAGGCTGCGAAGTCGTGCGAACCAACGAGTGACTGGCTTGCAACGTTCATTACTTCTGCATCGATTGTTTTTCGCACGTGGGTCACAAAGTGACGATCAAGTGCAGGTGCAGATCGGGCGTCATTGAACTTATATACGTAAGTGCGTGAAGTCGCGTCACTACGAGGATCGAACCCTTCGGGTCCATCCTGGACAAGCTGTGCACAGCGAATGCGCACGTCTTTTGTCATGTAGTGATTCAATGCTTTCCTGATCTGATCAGGCGACATGTCGGTTTCTTCATCGAAGCGACCAACCTGCCCCCTGGCATGTACTCCCGAGTCAGTCCGACTAGCGAAGTACATTCGTATGTTTTTATTGAAGATGTTGCGCAGGGCATCTTCTATTTCGCCCTGCACCGTTCTCGCATTGATTTGTAGCTGCGAGCCGTGGAACTCGGTTCCGTCGTACTCAACTACCAGAGCAATACGCATCTTAATCTCTGACTATTTAGTCAACCAGCTCGATCAATGCCATCTCCGCAGCATCGCCAGCGCGAACGCCAAGACGGGTGATGCGGGTGTAGCCACCAGCTCGTTCCTTGAAACGAGGTGCGATGTCGTCGAACACAGACTTCACAATCGACTTATCGGTTATGAATGCTGCAGCCTGACGTCGATCGTGCAGGGAACCTTTTTTGCCAAGCGTGATCATCTTCTCAGTCAAAGGACCAATTTCCTTTGCCTTAGCGACAGTCGTCTTGATCTGGCCGTGTCGGAGCAGGTCTGTGACCATGATCCTGAACATTGCCTTACGTGGACCGGAAGCTCGGCCAAACTGCCGACCGGATAGCTTATGCCTCACTGGAGTCTGCTCCTGCGTTCTCAGTAGCTTCGGCGCCGGCTTCAACTTCTGCCTTAGGCTCTTCGCCCTCAGCTCCGTCTTCGCCTTCACCCTCGCCAGAGGTGTCATCACTTTCTTCAGGCAGCAAGTTTCGCTCGGCAAGCTTGTCGTAAAGCTCATCGAGTGACTTCTGACCGAAGTTTCGAATTTTCAGTAGTTCGCCCTTAGGCATCGAAAGCACTTCACCAACTCGGTTGATGCCTGCCCGCTTGAGACAGTTAAGTGTTCGTGCTGAAAGTGCGAGAGTTTCAACAAGGGTGTTGTAAACATCGGGAGAAATGCCAAGACCAGCAGCTGGGCTTGCTTCTTCTTCAGGCTCTTTATCGAGTCGTGTGAAGAGGAAGAAACTTTCCATCAGCTTGTTACCAGCTGACTGCATAGCTTCAAGCGGCATTACGGTCCGGTCGGTCCACACTTCAACGATCAGTTTTTCCAGATCGGATCGCTGACCGACTCGAGTTGACTCGACCGAGAAGTTGGCCTTGCGAACTGGAGTGTAGATTGCGTCGACTGGAAGCACACCGATTGGAAGGCCTTCGTCCTGGCTTGCAGGAGCGTAGCCGATACCCTGTTCAACATTGAACTCAACTGAAAGTCGAGCATCTGGGCTGTCCAAAGTAGCGAGGTGGTGTTCCGGGTTTACGATTTCGAAATCGGCGGTAGCCATAATGTCACCGGCGCGAACTTCACCCTCACCATCAACTTCTAAACGAAGTCGACCTGGGCGGTCGGCCAATGAACGTAGGCGGATGCCTTTTACGTTAAGCAGGAATTCCACAACCTCTTCACGCATGTGAGGAACGGTGGAGTACTCGTGTAGAGCTCCATCGATCTTTACCCACGTTACAGCTGTTCCTGGCAAAGAGTTAAGCAGTGCTCGTCGCAGTGGGTTGCCGAGTGTGACACCCCAGCCGCGTTCAAGCGGCTCTGCAACGAAGCGACCGTAAGCCTCTTCGTTTTCCTGAATTGTTATAGAGAGATCGGGGATCTCTGGGGCGGCAGGCAGCAGTTCCTCCTGAGGAGTTATGCCGTACATTCGTTCAAGCATTGACGTTACTTCCTAGAGTAGAACTCAACTATTTGACGAGTGTCGATTGATAGTTCGACGTCGCTTGTCTTTGGGACACTTACGACTTCGCCAACGGCCTTGTCAGAATCGACATTGAGCCAGCTCGGGATTACCGAGTTTGCGCCCATACCGTTAGAAACGATTTCGAACAGTCCAGTCTTCTTCGACTGATCGCGCCAGCTAATGCGGTCGCCCGCCTTCACCTGGTACGAAGGGATGTTTACTTTCTTGCCGTTCACCTGAATGTGACCGTGTCCGACGATTTGTCGAGACTGTGGCCGCGAATCAGCGAAACCAAGTCGGTATACAACGTTGTCGAGCCGGCTTTCTAGAAGCTGGAGCAGGCGGTCACCTGTAACACCTTCGAGTCGGCTTGCCTTTTTGTAATAGTTTCGGAACTGTCGTTCCAATACGCCGTAGATAGCGCGTGCCTTCTGCTTCTCACGCAGCTGGGTGCCGTATTCAGAGATACGTCGTCGTCGCTGCTGAGTCGACTTGTCACCGGGTGCGCTCTTTCGTCGCTCCCAGGCGCATTTGCCTGCGGGCTTCGAGCAGAGCTTCATTCCGAAGCGTCGGCAGTTCTTGCATTTAGGGCCTGTGTACCTTGCCATTAGATTCCTGAGTAACTCGTACTTCTTAACTTGTTGCGATCTTCGTTCTATCGATCAATTTGATCGAGTGTCAGTGGAACGAGCTGCTATTTGGCAAGGAGCCCGTTCGTGACGGTTTGTTTTAGACTCGGCGCTTTTTAGGCGGGCGACATCCGTTGTGCGGAACCGGCGTAACGTCACGGATGGACACTACTCGGATACCTGCACCCTGAATTGCTCGAATAGCCGCTTCACGACCAGAGCCTGGGCCCTTGACCATGACGTTCACAGTTTTTAGACCGTGTTCAATAGCTGTTCTTGCTGCCGTTTCACCTGCTCGCTGAGCGGCAAACGCAGTAGATTTTCGTGAGCCTCTAAAGCCCATCGCACCTGCACTGCTTTGCGAAATAACGTTGCCCTGTGGGTCGGTCAACGTGATGAGCGTGTTGTTGAACGTTGCGCTAATGAAAGCCTTGCCCTGTGGGACAAACTTCTTTTCGCGTCGTCGTGTTCGCTGTCGTGGCATATTGTTCTTCGTAATCCTCTAGATGGCGATAAACGCCGTATCGATGATCAAATCAGTCATCCCATGGTTATTGGGATTAGTGAGATTTAGTGACCTGCTACTCGCTTACGTCCAGCAACCGTCTGTCGGCGACCACGTTTGGTTCGAGCGTTCGTCTTAGTTCGCTGTCCACGAACTGGGAGGCCACGACGGTGTCGCAATCCCCGGAGAGTCTGAATATCCGTGAGTCGGCGGATGTTCAGCTGAGTCTCTCGTCGAAGGTCACCCTCGATGAGGAGTCCTGTCCTCTCGACAGCGCTTCGTACGCGAGCCAGTTCTTCGTCATTGAGATCCCGAACGCGTGTTGCTTCTGTCATGCCCGATTCTTCCACGATCTTCTTCGATGTGGTTCGACCGATGCCATAAATGGAAGTCAGTGCTATTTCGAGTCTCTGGTTATCCGGGATGTTTACACCGGCGACGATTGCCATAAGGCCGATTTCTCCTGTTTGCTCGGCTAGCCCTGTCGCGCCTTGAGGCGAGGGGTTTGCTTGTTAATCACGTAGACGCGCCCTTTTCGGCGAACAATTTTGCTGCCGGGGTGCTTGGCCTTTACAGATGCTTTAACTTTCATAATCTCTATCTCTTAATTGACTCTTACTTGAATCGATATGTAATCCGACCGCGGGTTAGGTCGTAGGCTGAAAGTTCAACCAGGACTTTGTCACCGGGCAAGATACGGATGAAGTTCTTGCGAATTTTTCCTGAAGCGTGAGCGAGGACTTCGTGACCGTTAGGAAGTTCGATCTTGAAGAACGCGTTTGGTAGCGCCTCGTTTACGAGACCTTCAACTTCGATTGCTTCCTTTTTTGCCAATATATTTTCGGGCCGTGCATGGTTCTGAACGTTGCTATCTATTCAACTGTCAGAACTACCGGTCCGTCCTCCGTTATCGCTACCGTGTGCTCAAAGTGACACGAAAGCGCATCATCTTCAGTGACAACGGTCCAACCGTCGTCGAGCATTCTGGTTTTCCATCCGCCAGCATTCACCATTGGTTCAATCGCGAGCACTAAACCGGCTTTGAGTTCCAAACCATGACCCGCTGGGCCGAAGTTAGGAATCTGCGGAGGTTCGTGCAGGTCCTTGCCAATACCGTGCCCGACGTATTCACGAACTAGTTCGTAAGACTTCGGAAGCACATGGCTTTCGATGGCATTTGATATGTCACCAATCCGGTTACCCGGCTTGGCTTGTTTTAGTCCCATTTCAAGCGATTCACGAGTGGTATCGATCAGGTCGTCTTTCTCGCTTGTTGAAAGACCAGCCACCTGCGTCACCGCATGGTCGCTGTTGTACCCGTCTACTATCGCCCCACAATCCAGAGTTACGAGGTCGCCGTTTTGAACGACCCGGTCGCCTGGAATTCCGTGAACTATTTCTTCATTTATCGATATACACGCTGTTGCAGGAAAGCCGTACAGTCCCAGAAATCCGGGCTTTGCACCTTCCGACTCGATTGCCCGACGAGCTATATCGTCGAGTTCGCGGGTCGTAATTCCCTGCTCTAACGCTTCGAACGATTTTCGTACGGCAAACGCGACAATTCGCCCGGCCTCGCGCATAATTTCCAGCTCCCGTGCCGACTTTAAAGTGGCGCTTGGAGCGGGATTTCCGCTGGCTGCGATTCTGGGCGTCGATTCACCGTTCAAAGAACGATCTCTCCTAGTATATCCCTAAATTAGGAATAAGTTCGATTATTTGCCAGATCCGATTGCTTGAGATAGTTCCTCAAACACCGAATCGGGCGAACCTGTAGCAATAATTTCAGCCACGTCACCGCGTGACTTGTAGTAATCCAGTACGGGAGCGGTTAGCTCTTCGTACACCTTCATTCGGTTCAATACCGCTTCAGGTTTATCGTCATCTCTAACGATTACTTCGCCTCCGCATTTGTCGCAAACGCCTTCTTTTGAAGGAGCATCTGAAACCAAGTTGTACGGAGTTTGGCAGTCTTTACAAATAGCTCGACTAGAGAGTCGTTTCACAAGTTCGTCGACATCGACCGACATGTGAACAATTTTGTCGATCGGCTGATTCGCAGTTTCGAGCGATTCGTCTAGCGATTCTGCTTGAACCACAGTTCGTGGAAATCCATCGAGCAGTACGCCCGCAGGATTTGCCAAGTGCTGCTGAATCATTGCGATGATCGTGGAATCAGGCAGTAATTCGCCTTTATCCATGTAGCCCTTGGCAACCAAGCCAAGTTCTGATCCCGCTGCAACTTCGGCTCGAAGCATGTCACCCGTTGAAAGGTGGTTCATACCTGTCGACTCAGAGAGACGACGTGCCTGTGTGCCTTTGCCCGCGCCAGGAGGGCCCAATAAAACGATGCGCATTTACGTAATGACCGCTGGTTAGCGGACGAATCCTTCGTAGTTACGCATGAGCAGCTGTGATTCCAACTGTCGCATTGTATCGAGTGCCACACCAACCATGATCAACAGGCTTGTGCTCTGCAGAATGGTCGTAGCGTTTGGCAGATTTGTTACCAACTGAGCGAGGTACGGCAGGATTGCGATGAAGCCCAAGAAGAGCGCACCACCCCACGTGATTCGAAGAACCACTCGCATGAGATAAAGCTTGGTTGGAGGCCCGGGGCGGATACCGGGCACGAAACCACCATTTTTCTGGAGGTTTTCGGCGAGGTTCTGCTGGTTGTGAACGACCAACGTGTAGAAGAACGTGAAGATAACAACGAGCAGGAATACTGCGATCCAGTAGATGGTGCTTGTTGGTCCGAACGAGTTCTGGAAGAAGTTAGCGACTGTCGAAATGAAACCGCCGGAACCGTCGTTGAAGTAGCTTGCAACAACTGAAGGCAGAATCAGAATCGAGAACGAGAAAATCAGCGGGATCATTCCGGCCGCGTTTACACGCAACGGAATATGGGTCGCCCCCGATTGTCTATACATCTGCCCGCCACGGAACACACTACGTCCGTACTGAACAGGAATTTTCCTCTGCGCTTCGGCGAAGTAGACGATCAGGTAAACGATTGCAATCGCAATAAAGATCAGCATTCCGACTTGGAACATCTGGTCACGTAGCAGCCATAGCTGTCCAACGACCTGCGGCAACGTCGAAACGATACCGGCGAAGATAATCAGCGAAATACCGTTACCGATACCCTTCTCAGTAACCAGCTCACCCATCCATACGAGGAGCATCGTACCGGCCGTCATAGCTAGCAAAATGGTGATCGTGTTGAGTGAGTCGGCACCGAATCCGATACCACTAATAGCCGAACCGCCGCCGCCGAATCCGCTGGCGAACAGGTTTAGCTGTCCGTAACCCTGCAGGAATGCTAGAGGCACTGTTAGGTAGTGGGTGAATCGGTTGATTGCCTGACGCCCGCCTTCACCTTCTTGAGAAAGATTCCTCAGGTTAGGGATGATCGGGGTTAGGATCTGCAAAATAATCGATGCGGTGATGTATGGGTATACACCGAGCGCAGCGATAGAGAGGTTTCTTAGTGCACCACCCGAGAACAGGTCAAGGAAACCGAGCAGCGGGTTCGCATCGAACGCTGCGGCCAAAGCTTCACGGTCTACTCCCGGTACGGGAACGTGTGCGAAGAACCTGAAAATGACAAGAATCCCCAATGTGAAGAGGATTCTGAATCGAAGATCAGGAATGCGCCATGCGTCCGCTGCAGCACGAAATAGTGCTGGAACCGGAGATTCTGACGATTGTTTGGCCTGCTGGGTCATGGTTACTTAGCTGACTTTGCTTTTTTGGCGTGGTCGGCTTTGTCTGCCTCGATGATAGTCACGGTTCCGCCTGCAGCTTCAATCTTAGCTTTCGCAGATTTGCTGAATGCGTGAGCAGAAACGTTTAATTTCTTTGTAAGGTCGCCATCACCCAGAATCTTCACCCGAGTGTTCTTCTTTCGAATCACACCGGCTTCAAGAAGCTTGGCGATAGTAACGTCGGAACCAGTTGCAAACTCTTCAAGGATTGAAAGGTTCACTGGAGTCGACTCAACACGGAAGATGTTCGTGAAGCCGCGCATGTGCGGGAGCCGCTTGATGAGTGGAAGCTGTCCACCTTCAAACAAGAAAGGAACGCTACCGCGCTGCTTCTGTCCCTTTGAGCCTCGGCCCGAGAATGTTCCCGATCCTGAACCGTCACCGCGACCTACGCGCTTTCGGTTCTTCTTGGAATTTTTAGATGGTTTTAGCTGGTGTAGTCCAGGCATTTGATAATTCTTACTGACTAAGTGAACTATTGCTTCGAGTTATCGAAGCGTGAGTTAGCTACTTCGTTTCCTCGACAGAGACGAGGTGAACGACTTTTGCGATCATTCCGCGGATCTGAGGGCTGTCGTTCTGGACAACCTCATGGCGGATTTTTCGAAGCCCGAGTGCCTTCAACGTAGCCCGTTGCGCAGGCTTCGTGCCGATACTCGATCGAAGTTGTGTTATTCGTAATTTGGCCATTTATTCAGTATCCCGTAATTACGACTTTGCTTCGTCTTTAGATGCGCCAGCTGCAACACCCTTGCGACGCTCAACGGCGACTACTGGGTCTCGAAGCTGCTCAAGCGCTGCGAGTGTGGCCTTCACGATGTTGATGGTGTTAGCTGAACCGAACGTCTTTGAAAGAACGTCCTTCACGCCAACTGCTTCCATCACGGCTCGTACACCACCACCAGCGATCACTCCAGTACCAGGGGCGGCAGGCTTCAACAGCACTTTTGCACCTGAGAACTTAGAAGTAATTTCGTGCGGGATGGTTGGACCATTCAGCTCGACCTTGTTCATTGCCTTCTTGGCGTAGGTTGTTCCCTTGCGAACAGCGTCAGGAACTGCACCGGCCTTGCCGAGAGCTGCGCCAACGTTTCCGTTGCCGTCTCCGACTACAACCATTGCGTTAAATGTAAGGTTTCGGCCACCCTTGACCACTTTTGAAACCCTGCGGATTTTTACAACGCGTTCGACGAGACCTGAGTCTTCTTCGTCACGTCGTGGACGTCGACCGCGGCGTTCTCCGCCCTGGCCTCGTCCGCCTGGCCCACCAGGACCACGACCGCCGCCTTGTCCGCGACCGCCACCGGGTCCACGTCCGCCTGGTCCACCAGGACCGCGTCCGCCACCAGGTCCGCGACCACCACCAGCGTTACCTCCGCCGCGGGGTTCACCGCCACGATTTTCATTCTGCGTGGTCATTTAGAAGCTAAGTCCTTCTGAGCGGGCTGCGTCGGCTAATGCCTTCACCCGACCGTGATATTTGTACCCACCTCGGTCAAATACAACCTTGGTGACTCCTGCTGCGATTGCCTTCTTGGCAACTGCCGTTCCGACAGCCTTCGCAACGTCTGTCTTTGCGTCATCCAGCTTGAGTTCAAGCGAACCAGCAGCAGCCAGAGTGTGGCCCTGATCGTCGTTGATAACCTGCGCATAGATGTGGTTGCTGCTTCGGAAAACAGCAAGCCGTGGTCGGTCAGCAATTCCACGCACGTTCTTGCGAACACGCCTGTGCCTAACCCACCGTTTTCGAGAATCGAATTTTCTGCTACCCATGTTTACGCACCAGTTCCTGCAGCTGTCTTACCAGCCTTGCGACGGATAACTTCGTCAGAATATTTAATGCCTTTACCCGTGTATGGGTTTGGCTTTCGTACCTTGCGTATCTGAGCAGCCTGCTCACCTACGTCTTCTTTGCTTGGCCCCGTGATGTCGATGAAGTTCTGTCCATCAGCCTTCAGGGTGTTCGTACCAATCGGCTCAACCGGAATTGGGTGCGAGTAGCCAACGTTGACTTCAAGCGCCTTGCCCTTTTGCTGCACTCGGTAACCAGTACCGATCAGCTCGAGTCGCTTAGTAAAGCCTTCTGCACAGCCGATAACCATGTTGTTCAGCAGGCTTCGAGTCAAACCGTGAAGTGCACGCTGGTCGGGCTCGTCGTTAGGACGAGTGACACTGATGACTCCATCGGTCAGATCAATTTTCATAGTAGCCGGAAGGGTTCGCGAAAGTTCGCCGACCTTGCCTTTAACGGTGACAGTGGTTCCATCGACTTTTACATCGACGCCACTTGGCACGGTTATTGGGGCTTTACCTATTCGAGACACTTTAGATCTTCTCTCGTAAATTCGTTAGTTCTAATACTGAGTTTGGGAATTCTGCTGCTCTACCAGATGTAGAAAAGCAGTTCTCCGCCAACACCCTGACGACGTGCCTGCTGGCCCGTCATTACGCCTTTGGATGTAGACATGAATGCCACACCAAGGCCACCGAAGTACCGGGGCACTTCGTTCTTGCCTACGTAAACACGGAGACCGGGTTTACTTACGCGTTTTAGACCCTGAATTACAGGAGTCTTGTCTTCGTAGTAGCGAAGCTGAACGTCGAGCTTTTTCTCGGCGGATTCTTCATCGCCAGCCGCGAAACTTGAGATAAATCCTTCTTCAACCATGAGCTTCAAAAGTGAAGACTTCATTCGTGAAGCTGGGATTTCAAGTGATTCATGTCGAACCTGTACCGCGTTGCGGATACGGGTGAGCATGTCGGCTATGGGATCTGTTACTGGCACTCTGATCGATTCTCTCGGTAGTTAGTGGCTGTTTTACAGGCTTCCCTTGCGGATTCCAGGCAGTTCGCCCTTCAGCGCAAGTTCGCGGAATGTGATTCGTGATAGTCCAAAGAAGCGCATGTAACCGCGTGGTCGGCCTGTTACAGCACAGCGGTTGCGCAATCGAATGGCTGCAGAGTTTCGAGGCAACTTCGCCATTTCCTGGCGGGCTGCGAATCGCTCTTCTGCAGTTCGGTTTACATCGACCGAAATCTTCCGAAGCTCTGCACGAACTTCAGCGTTAGCGTCAACCAGCTTCTGGCGGCGCTTTTCTCTTTCGATCATCGACTTCTTAGCCAATACAAATAACTCCAGGTGGTTTAGAGGGCCCCAACGGGCTCATCGACACGCGCAAATGGCATGCCGAGTAGTTCGAGGAGACGTCGCCCCTCTTCGTCAGTGCGGGCTGTAGTCACGAAAGTGATCTGCATGCCACGCATTCGGTCAATTTCATTGTAGTCAATCTCAGGGAATGTCGATTGATCGCGCATTCCTAGAGAGTAGTTACCACGTCCGTCGAAAGCAGTTCGGCTGATGCCACGGAAGTCACGCACACGAGGGAGCGTGATGTTCACGAAACGATCGTAGAACTGCCACATGCGAGTTCCTCGCAAGGTGACTGAGGTGCCAATGACTGAACCTTCACGAAGTTTGAAGTTCGCAATCGATACTTTCGCTCGGTTCTCTGTTGGCTTCTGACCAGTGATCTTCTGGAGATCACCAACAGCTGAGCCAACAGCCGAGTTGCTGTCGAGTGCTTCACCCAAACCGATGTTCAGCTTGATCTTTTCGATCTGCGGAACTTGCATCGGGTTCTTGTAGCCGAATTCTCGTGTGAGCACTTCAACCACGTTATCGCGGTACATCTGCTTCATACGTGGAACATCGACCACTACAGCTGGCTTCTTTGCCTTTGCAGGAGCTTTTTTAGCTGCTGGCTTGGCGGCTGCCTTTGGGGCGGCTTTAGAAGCAGCTGGCTTCTTTGCTGCAGGCTTTTTAGCGGCAGGTTTCTTCGCCGCAGCCTTTTTGGCAGCAGGCTTTTCGGCCGCCGCTTTCTTGGCTGCAGGTTTAGAAGCCTTTGCCTCTACTACCTGTTCTTCTTTGTTACTGTCAGGAGCGTTTGCCACTCTTGACCACCCTTACTTTGGTCCCGTCTTCGAGGACCTTCTGACCAGTTCGACCGGCAACACCAGTCTCTGGATCGATGAGCATTACATTAGAGAGTGAGATCGAAGCCTCACCCTGGACCATGCCGGTCTGTGCGATTCCTGGTTGTGCTTTTACATGGCGAGTAACCATGTTCACGCCTTCAACCACAACTCGGTTCTGATCAACCAGAACTCGAATCACAGAGCCACGCTTGCCCTTATCTTTTCCGGAGATGACGAGTACTTCGTCTTCTCGTTTGATACGCGTTTGAGCCATTGGTCACAGAACCTCCGGTGCCAGTGACACGATGCGCATGAATTGCTTGTTTCGCAGTTCACGAGCTACCGGGCCAAAGATTCGAGTTCCACGTGGGTTCTCATCGTCACCGATGATCACGCAAGCGTTGTCGTCGAATCGTATGTATGAACCGTCGGGCCTTCGAACTTCTTTCGAGGTTCGAACAACAACGGCTTTCACAACCTGGTGCATCTTTACAGTGCCACCGGGCTGAGCATCTTTCACTGTGCAGGTGATCACATCACCCAAACTGGCGTAACGACGCGCGCTTCCTCCGACGATGTTGATGCAGAGCACCTCACGTGCGCCAGAGTTGTCGGCGACCTTAAGCCGTGTTTCTCGCTGAATCATCTTGTCTAGTCCTCAGACTCTTCTGAAGCATCTGCACCAGAAAGGGCAGCTTCACTAACAAGATCTGCAGGCTGTACTTCAGCAACATCGACTTTCTCGATAATGCTGACCAAACGCCATCGCTTGGTCTTAGAGGTAGGCCGTGCTTCTTCGATAAGTACACGGTCGCCTACAGTTGCCGAGTTTTGTTCATCGTGAACAACAAACTTCGACTGCATGCGTCGTGCTTTTTTGTATATTCGATCAGGCTGCAACCAAGAAACGCCAACTGTGACGCTCTTGTCGTTCTTGTCTTTAAGAACAGTGCCGGTCCGCTGTCTGCGCGCCAACCTATTCTCCCTCTGCCTTAGCGGCGTCCAAGTTTGCTGTGATCTCGCGTTCACGGATCACGGTCTTGATGCGCGCAATGGATTTTCGGGTATTCCCGAGCTCGTTCGTGTTCGTCAACTGCATAGTCGCCTTGCGGAACCGGAGGTTCATCAAGGCGCGTTCCTGATCACCAAGCTCTTTTACGAGTTCGGTGTCATTCAGTTCTCTTACTTCACTAATACGCATCGTTTGTCAGTTCCTGCCAAATTTCTGAGTTGCTATCGCAATCTCGTAACCGGGCATCCTTAAAATTCATCACTACGGGCGACGATCTTCGTCGGAATGTTCAGCTTGTGAGCTGCTCGTCGAAGAGCCTCTCGAGCCAATTCTTCCGGAACGTCGGCCATTTCGTAGAGCATTCGTCCGCGGATCACAACTGCAACCCAACGGTCTACTGCACCCTTACCACCACCCATTCGGGTTTCAGCAGGTCGAGCACTTACAGGCTTGTCTGGGAACAATCGAACCCATACCTGTCCGCCACGTTTTACGTAACCGGTGATTGCACGACGAGCTGCTTCAATCTCTCGAGCGGTGACCCAACCAGGACCAGTCGCCTTCAGACCGAAATCGCCGTAAACCAGCGTCGAACCCTTTGTTCGAATGCCGTTCATTCGACCGCGGTGCTCTTTTCGGAATTTAGTTCGCTTTGGCTGAAGCATTACTACTTACTGCCTCCGGCCTTTTTGCCCGCAGGTGCCTTAGAAGACTTCGAGCCGCCAGAAGACTTTTCGTCGCTCTGGTTGCCTTGGCCTTCTTGTGCTGCACCCAGTGACAAGCGAGCCATCGAGCGTGCTCGAAGGTTCTCTGCCGACGGGATCATGTCGCCTGTGTAAATCCAAACCTTGATGCCAATGACACCGAAAGTTGTCTTTGCCTCAGATACTGCGAAGTCGATCTGCGCACGCAACGTGTGAAGCGGCGTTCGACCTTCCTTCTGTTTGTCGGTTCGAGCGATTTCAGCACCGCCCAATCGACCAGAAACTACAACCTTGATTCCGAGTGCACCAGACTGCATTGTGCGCTGCATTGCAAGCCGAACCGCACGCCTGTAGGCGACACGTCGTTCGAGCTGCTCAGCAATCGACTGACCAACCAGTGTTGCATCGAGTTCCGGCTGTCGGATCTCTTGAATATTCAGGCGGGAACGCTTCTCAGTGAGCTTTTCGAGGTCGCCTCGAAGCTCATCAACTCGCGTACCACCTCGTCCGATGATGATTCCGGGGCGTGCAGTGTTGATTGTTACAACCAAATCCTGCGCACCACGTTCGATCTCTACTCGAGAGATTGCACCAGACTCTGCATATCGTCCGCTAATCAGACCACGAATTCGCTGGTCTTCTTCAGTAAGACGTCGGTAGTCCGACCCCTTGCTTGCGAACCAGTGTGCTCGCCAATCCTGAACGCCACCGAGTCGGAACCCGATCGGGTGTGTCTTTTGACCCATATCTAAATTCTTACCTCGTCGACTTCAATAGTTACGTGAGATGTTGGGCGGTCAAACGCACCAACACGACCACGAGCCTTTGGCCTGTATCGTCGAATCCAAGTGCCCTTGTCAGCGGTGATTCGAACGATCTTCAAGTCTTCTCGCGACTGAAGGTCGTTGTTCTCAGCGTTGGCAGTTGCAGCCTTGAGAATCTTCAAAATTTCAGCAGCAGCAGGGCTAGTCATGTACCGAAGCATTGGGAATGCGTCGTTGACCATCTTGCCGCGGATCTGATCCATCACAAGCCGAAGCTTGTAATCGGAAATACCTACGTTTTTTGTTCTTGCTATCGCCATAACTAACCTGTTGTCCTATCGGATCGACCGATGTGACCACGGAAGGTACGGGTAGGTGCGAATTCACCGAGCCTGTGTCCGACCATGTTTTCAGTAACGAGGACTGGTATGAACCGACGACCGTCGTGGACGGCAATCGTCAGACCAACCATTTCGGGCATGATCATTGAGGCGCGTGCCCATGTTCGGATCACGTTTCGTGAACCAGAACCCTGGATCGCAGCGACCTTTTTCATCAGCTTTGGGTCTACGTATGGACCCTTTTTGATTGACCGTGACATCTGTAGTCTCGACTGCCAAAAACCTTACGGTTTTTTAGCGGTCATACCTCCGCCTCAGGATAAATTTATTCGTTTTCTTGTTTCGGCGCGTGCGCTTACCAAGAGCTGGCTGACCCCAAGGAGTCTTTGGTCCAGGCATACCGATACCGGCTCGGCCTTCACCACCACCATGTGGGTGGGCGTCCGGGTTCATTGCTGCACCACGTACGCTTGGGCGGCGACCACGGTGGCGGTTCCGTCCAGCTTTACCAAGTTTTTCGTTTTTGTGGTCCAAGTTAGAAACCTGACCCACAGTTGCCGAACAGTTGCTGAGCAACCGTCGCATTTCACCCGACGGAAGCCGGATGAGTGTGTAACCCGATTCGTGAGCCATGACCTGAGCTACCGCACCGGCGCTCTTGACCATCTGCCCACCCTTACCGGGTGTTACTTCAACATTGTGAATAAGAGTACCGGTTGGGAGTGATCCCAATGACCGGCTGTTTCCTGTTGTCACAGGAACATCATCACCGCTGGCAACAATGTCGCCAACCTTCACGCCGTTAGGCGCAACGATGTACTTCTTGATTCCATCTTCAAATCGCACAAGTGCAATACGAGCAGATCGGTTTGGATCGTACTCGATCGACATCACAGTCGCAGTACCTGCCTTATCGCGCTTGAAGTCGATAATTCGGTAACGGCGCTTGTGTCCACCACCGCGGTGTCGAACGGTAATTCGACCGCGGTTGTTTCGTCCGCCCTTTTTGTTCAGAGGAGCGAGCAAGCTCTTTTCAGGCTTGTTCGTCGTGATGTCCTTGTAGTCGTCAGCGACCGTATCGCGACGACCAGGAGACGTGGGCTTATATTCCTTAAGTCCCATTTACTATGCTCCCTCGAACAACTGAATAGTATCGCCGGCTTGCAAAGAAACGATTGCCTTCTTCCAGTCGGGCTGCTTCGACGGTCGTCGACCGTATCGCTTTACTTTGCCAGGTACTGTCAGGGTGTTCACCTTGACGACCTTGACATCGAATGCCCATTCAACTGCTTTGGCGATATCGTGCTTGCTAGCATCGGAATCGACTTCAAATACATATCGACCTTGTGCACCGAGGAGAGTGCTCTTCTCAGTAACGATTGGTCGGCGCAGAACTTTAGCGAGACTCATTATGCGTCGCCTCCGTCTGCCCAGATGCTGTCTATAGCTTCCAGAGCCTCTTGCGTTACAACCAAGTTGGTTACCGTAGCGGCTTCAAGCGGGTTCATCAGTGCTGCTGCCTGCACGTCTACACCCGGAAGGTTGCTTGCGGATTTCACAACGTTTTGATCGGTCGAACCAGTGACGATAAGTGTTCGTCCCTTGAGCTCGAACGCAGAAACAATATCTCGGATAGTGCTGCTCTTTGGCGCATCGAGTTTCAACGCATCAAGAATAGTCACGCTTTCGTCTCGAACTTTGTCCGAGAGAGCCACCCGCAAAGCCTGTTGTCGCATCTTCTTAGGAAGGCGCTGTCGGTGACTTCGTGGGTGCGGCCCGTGAGCTACACCACCACCAACACGAACTGGCGAACGACGGCTACCCTGACGAGAAGTACCGCCACCCTTCTGGGGGCGAATCTTCCGGGTTGAGAAGCTAACTTCTCCACGTGTTTGGGTGTCCTGAGTACCACGTCGCTTGTTCGCCTGCTGGGCCACTACAGCCTGGTGCAGGAGAGCGTCGTTGCTCTCAGCTCGCCATACCTGATCGCTTGCTGCGACAGATCCGACGACTTTACCTTTGTTGTCTTTTACTTGCAGATCCATTATTTGCCCTGCCTCTCGATACGAACGATGCCGTTCTTGCCACCAGGAATGGAGCCTCGAACTAGAACAACGTTGTTATCGACGTCAGCAGCTACGACTCGGAGACCTTTGATCGTCTTTTTCTCGACACCGAAGTGCCCACCCATTTTGGTTCCCGGCCATACACGTCCTGGCGACGTACCCGCACCGATTGATCCCGGTGAGCGGTGTCGGTCAGACTGACCGTGAGTCTTTGGGCCACCACGGAAATTCCACCGGCGTACAACACCAGCGAATCCCTTACCTTTAGAGGTTCCGGTTACCTTGATCGACTCTCCAACTTCAAATACATCGGCTTTGAGTTCCTGACCAACTTCGTATTCAGCGAGGTCTGCCACGCTAAATTCCTGAAGGTGTTCGAACTTTCCACCAGACCGGGTTTGGTGCCCGGCTTCGGCCTGATTCAGCTTGCTTGCTGCAAGGAATCCGACCTGGACAGCTTCGTAGCCATCCCGAGCATCTGTCTTCACCTGAGTGACGACACACGGCCCGACCTCGACTGCCGTAACTGACTCTGCAGTTCCGTCATCGTGGTAGTAGGTTGTCATTCCGATCTTTCGACCGAGAAGTCCAGCGATAGTCATTTCGTTTACTTGCTTACCGTTTTATTTGCTTCTAGAGCTTGATAGCGATGTCGACACCAGCGGGTACGTTGAGCCGAGTCAGCGAATCGATCGTCTTCGAGCTAGGCTCGAGGATGTCGATGAGACGCTTGTGTACTCGTAGCTCAAAGTACTCTCGGGAGTCTTTGTGAACGTGAGGCCCTCGAATCACTGCGAATCGGCGCTTTGCTGTTGGCAAAGGAACCGGTCCTGCTGTCTGGGCACCCGTACGCTCTGCAGTTTCCATAATCTGCTGAGCCGAGATGTCCAATACTCGGTGGTCGAACGCTTTTAGGACGATTCGAATTTTCTGTCCTGGCATTCCTAGCTTCCTGTCACTTTCTCTGCGACGTTCTTAGGCACCGCCGTGTAGTGATCCAGCTCCATTGCGAAGCTAGCACGACCGGTTGTGATTGAACGAACATGCGTGGCGTACTGGAAAGTTTCCGCAAGCGGGATAAACGCAGAAATAACCTGCGCTTCGCCACGGGCTTCCATGTTCTGAACCTGAGAACGTCTGGAGTTCAAGTCTCCAAGTACGTCACCCAAGAATTCAGAAGGAGTAACAACTTCAATCTTCATGATTGGCTCGAGAAGAGCGGGCTTGCCCTTGTTCATTGCAGCCTTGAATGCCATTGAGGCAGCCACTTTGAAAGCCATTTCAGAAGAGTCAACATCGTGGTGCGATCCATCCACAAGCACAGCCTTCATGTCGACAACTGGATAACCAGCGATGACACCTGAGCGGGCAGCCTCTCGGAAGCCTTGCTCAATCGGGCGGAAGTACTCACGTGGAAGAGTCGAACCTGTGATTTCAGATTCAAATAGCAGACCTGCGCCAGGCTCAACCGGCTCAAGTCGCAATGTGCAGTCACCGAACTGTCCGTGACCACCACTCTGCTTGACCAACTTACCTTGGGCAGTTGCTGCCTTGGTAACAGTCTCTCGGTAAGCTACTCGAGGAGCGCCAACCGTTGCATCAACATTGAACTCACGACGCATTCGTTCAACGATAACGTCGAGGTGGAGTTCACCCATTCCAGCGAGAATGACCTGACCACTTTCCTCGTCAGACGAGACGGTTAGCGTTGGGTCTTCATCAGCGAGTCGAACCAATGCGGTCGACATTTTTTCCTGGTCACTTCGAGTCTTAGGCTCTACAGCAACAGAAAGTACTGGGTCTGGGAATGAAATCTGCTCAAGGGTGATCTGATCGCTCTGCGGGCACAGTGTGTGACCAGTGATCGTGTCCTTAAGACCGATCGCGGCGACGATTTCACCCGGGCCAGCTGACGTCTTCTCTTCTCGAGAGTCGGCGTGCATGACCATTAGCCGACCGATTCGCTCTCTAGAACGAGTCGATGCGTTGTAGATATTCACACCGGCTTCAAGAATGCCTGAGTAAACCCGCAGGTAAACCAAGCGACCAACGTGTGGGTCGGTAACGACCTTGAATGCGAGTGCCGACATCGGCTCTTCAGTGGAAGGCTGACGAGTTAGCTCGATTTCTTCGTTCGATGGGTCGACGCCCTTGATGGCATCAACGTCCAGCGGTGAAGGAAGGTAGTCAACTACAGCGTCGAGCAGTGGATGAACACCACGGTGACGAAGTGCAGAACCTACACATACCGGGAAGATCTTCAATTCAATGGTTGCCTTACGAAGGGCAGCCTTGAGTTCTTCAGTGGTGATCTCTTCTTCCTCGAAGAACTTCTCCATCAGAGCGTCATCAGTCTCAGCGACCTTCTCGATGAGGTGCTGTCGTGCTTCTTCAGCAGCTTCAGCGTACTCAGCAGGAATGTCGATGAGCTTGTGCTCAACAGCTTCAGGAGTCTCATAGGCGTAAGCCTTCTGAGCAACGAGGTCGATTAGACCAGCAAATTCAGACTCAGCACCCATAGGCATCTGAATCGGAACGGCGTTAGCGCCGAGTCGGTCGTGGACCGTCGACACCGCGTAATCAAAATTAGCTCCGAGACGATCCATCTTGTTGACGAAGATCATTCGAGGAACTTTGTAAGTGTCGGCCTGGCGCCAGACTGTTTCTGACTGCGGCTGCACACCCGAAACAGATTCGAGAACCACAACACCACCGTCGAGCACACGGAGCGAACGTTCAACTTCAGCAGTGAAGTCAACGTGACCCGGAGTGTCGATAATGTTGACCTGATGGCCATCCCACTGGGCGTTGGTTGCGGCTGAACCGATTGTGATTCCACGTTCGCGTTCAAGCGACATGAAGTCCATAACGGTTGTGCCTTCATCGATGTTACCGATCTTGTAAGTCTCACCAGTGAAGAAGAGCACACGCTCTGTCACGGTGGTTTTACCAGCGTCGATGTGGGCGATAAAGCCGATGTTCCGAACCTTCTTGAGGTCGGTTTTTTTTGCAGATGTAGTTGTCATCTCTAAGTTGCCATCCGTTCCGTCCCCGTGAGAAGTTCATCGGAGCGGTTTTGCGGCTGATTAAATTTTGCCGGGTCCTACCAGCGGTAGTGAACGAAAGCCCTGTTGGCTTCAGCCATCCTGTGTAGGTCCTCACGCTTCCGAACTGCGGTTCCACCGCCCCTGGAAGCTTCGAGTAGTTCTGCGTATAGCCGTTCAGCTATTGGCCTACCCGAACGCTCTCGCGCAGCTGTGATCAGCCATCGCTGCGCTAATGCTCCCCGACGCTCGGGTCGCACTTCAACCGGCACCTGGTAAGTAGCACCACCAACTCGGCGAGGCTTTACTTCCAGTGCAGGCATTGCGTTACGTACTGCCTGCTCGAACACTTCCAGGCCAGGCCTGTCGGTTTCTTTTTCGAGCTTTTCGAGGGCTTCATACATTGCCCGCTGAGCAACCGATTTCTTTCCACCAATCATTAGGCGGTTGATGAATCGGGTGAGCTCTACACTCCCGTACTGGGGGTCTGGAGCTATTTGCCTGCGCTGAGCGCGGCGCCTGCGTGCCATGTGTTTACCTTCGTATTCTTCAGTAGTTCAAATAATGTCTCTGACAAACTAAGCCGCCTACCCAATTACTGAACAGGCGGTCGTTTTTGACAGTGACGTTTAGTTATTAGCTCTTTGTCGTGCCGTACTTGCTACGACCGCGCTTTCGATCTTCTACACCTGATGTGTCGAGCGCCCCACGAACAATGTGGTACCGAACACCTGGTAGATCAGGAACCTTGCCGCCTCGAATTAGGACAACCGAGTGTTCCTGCAAGTTGTGACCTTCACCCGGTATGTAAGCAGTTACTTCCATACCGTTGCTCAATCGAACACGAGCTACCTTACGAAGAGCCGAGTTAGGCTTCTTCGGGGTTACAGTTCGAACCTGAAGGCAAACACCGCGTTTTTGCGGGCTTCCCTTTTTCAGCTCTACCTGCTGACTCGAGAATGAGTTGAATGCAACCCGAAGAGCAGGAGTCTTAGGCTTGCGCCGCTTCTGCTTGCGTGAGTTACGAACTAATTGGTTAATCGTGGGCAAATTATCGTCCAGAAAAAAGGTCACAAAAAGGTGAGCCCAACCGATATTGGTCGAGCCACGAAGAGTAAGTATACGAACGGGTCCCCGGGCAAGTCAACGAGAATTAACGCCTTTTAACGAATTTCGACGCGATGGCGCGCCATCCAAATTCAAAGGTTGTGAAATTCACCACAAACTAATACCCTAGATTGCTTCGCCAATGTGTGCTGCTTCGCGAATGTACTTAAACGACACACGCGCGTCGGCACAATTAACAGCGCATAGCCCGCTTTTTGAATATGGGCATGCTACTGAATCCGGGTGTAATCAAGTGAGTTCTATAGCCCTTCTGGGGTTTGCTGATGCAGAGTCTGAACGCCTAGCGGCAGGACTCTCCGCGCTTGATCCATCGCTGAATCTGGTGCCTTTCACCTCAGAAACCAGCAAAGATGAACTTGCTTCGAGTGTCGAAGGCGCTCTTGTTTGGGGTGCTGGGACTGGTTTGGCTGGGCCTTCAGGAATCGTTCATGCAGCCGCCGATTCTGGCGTCCCGGTTGTCGTGATACTGCCTGTTATTGCGCTAGAAGGCATTGCTGCAGAACGAGAAGAGATCGAGGTCTGCTTCCTGCCTTGCAGCGCTGAAGAGGTAATTCTCCGGCTAAACATCGCTATGTCGAGAAACGCGCGAACCGACACTACCAATACGATCATCCATGGCGAACTGGTGATCGATTGCGATCGATACGAAGTCACTCTTCGAGGACGAAAAGTCGATCTAACTTTCAAAGAATATGAATTGCTGAAATATCTCGCCTCGAACCCGGGGCGTGTATTCAGCCGAGAATCGCTGCTTCGTAGTGTTTGGGAATACGACTACTTCGGTGGAACCCGAACAGTCGATGTCCATATCAGGCGCCTTCGTAGCAAGATTGATGACGTTACAAATAACTTCATCGAAACACAGTGGAATGTTGGTTATCGGTTCCGATCACCAGGGGGTTCCAACTAGGAAACTGGCGTCTGAAGCCACGAAATGTTTCAAATTGAAACAAATCGTTAACAACGAAGCGCGTGCAACCCGCGCGCACGAGAGCAATATAAGTAGTCCGCATTTAGAAATAGAGAAACTGACGAAGCAATTTCAAAGTCTCAGGCGCCCAGTGCACCAAGACTTAATTGACAAGCTGAGAACATTTTTCAATACTCAACCTTCGGTCAAAATTTAAGTGACCAATTTCAGAGGCAAGTAAACCGCCTCTATAAGAACATTTAGCAGATGACACAGACACCCGAAAATACACGTCAGCGAATCGACGAAGAGGCGATCAAATACGTCTTGATGTCGGCACGCGAACACGACGTTAAGTTCATTCGTCTGTGGTTCACCGATATTCTCGGCACGCTAAAAGGCTTCGCCATCACTATCGACGAACTCGAGGGCGTGCTTCGCAACGGCGCCAGCTTCGATGGTGCGTCTATCGAAGGCTTAACCCGGGCAGACGAGTCAGACATGATCGCAATGCCTGATCCTTCGACCTTCCAGGTTCTGCCGTGGCGCCCGAGCAAAGATGCCGTGGCTCGAATGTTCTGCGATATCGAAACCCCCACCGGTGATTCATCAGCGGCCGATGGTCGACAGATTCTGCGCCGTAACCTGATGCGGGCTGCCGACATGGGCTTTACTTTCTACGTGGCTCCCGAAATTGAGTACTACTACGACATGGGCGAGGCCAAAGAAGCTGAGCGTTCGAACCGAAGTGGTTACTTTGACCAGACTTCTGTCGATGGCACAGGCGCAGATCTTCGACGAGATACGGTGCTCACGCTCGAAAAAATGGGCATCCCTGTAAAGCACAGCCACCATGAAGTCGGTGACGGTCAGCACGAAATCGATCTGCGCCACACAAACGCGCTGACGATGGCAGACTCGATTATCACGTTCAAAGTGATTGCTAAAGAACTGGCTGCACCAGCCGGAGCATATGCCACTTTCATGCCACGACCTTTTGGAGATCGTCACGGTTCTGGCATGCACACTCACATGTCTCTGTTCGAGGGCGACAACAACGCTTTCTTCGATGCCGAAGACGAGAAGAACTTATCTGAAACTGGCAAGCACTTCATTGCCGGTCTGATGCGTCACGCCGCAGACATCTGTGTTGTGACTAACCAGTGGATCAACTCCTACAAACGTCTGCTGCCAGGCCTTGAAGCTCCGATTTTTGCTTCGTGGTCCACCCAAAACTTTGGAGACCTCGTACGAGTGCCAAGCTACCGACCCGGTCGCGAGGAAAGCATTCGTATCGAATATCGCGCACCCGATGCTGCCGCGAACCCTTATTTACTATTCTCGGTTCTGCTTGCTGCAGGCCTTGATGGCATCGAAAACAAACTGCCGCTTCCCGAGCCGCTTGATGATGACGTATTCCGAATGTCGGATACAGAGTTGAACGAGCGCGGGGTGGCACGATTGCCGCGAACCCTTGATGAGGCAATTCGCCTTGCGGAGAACAGCGAGCTCCTCGAAAAAGCTCTCGGTTCAACCGTGATGTCGAACTTCCTCGCTAACAAGCGGATCGAATGGCAAGAGTTCAGCAATACAGTCACCGACTTCGAGCTGAAGAGATACAGACACCTTTAACCCTATTGTCCTAACCAATCTTTGACAGCTTGAGCACCAATTGATCTTCCTATTAGGAGAAACATGACCGAAGTCCGGAATACATTTGAATCACACCTGAACGACTCGCAGTCGGATGGATCGAACACTGGTTTTGCAGTGCCAGATTTCTCCGATGTTGCAGAACGTGGGTTGTACGTTCCAGAACTGGAACGTGATGCTTGTGGTGTTGGCATGGTGGCCAACATTACCGGCGAACGGTCACACGAGATCGTGAATCAGGCTCTTGAAGTTCTGGTCAATCTCGATCACCGTGGCGCAGCCGGTGCAGACCCGCTGACCGGTGACGGTGCAGGTATCACGATTCAGATGCCCGATGCCTTCATGCGCAAAGTCGCTGGTGAAGCTGGCATAGAACTTCCCGCCGAACGCCGCTACGGTGTGGCGATGTCGTTCTTGCCTGTAGACGACAAGCTCAACGCAGCTGCTCGTGCAGCACTTGAAGCGTCGGCTACCGAGAACGGGCTAACCGTTCTTGGGTGGCGAGATGTGCCAGTGGACCCTAATTCGGCAGGTGTTACAGCTTCGGCCATCATGCCTAAGTTCGCTCAGATGTTCGTCGCTGCTCCAGATGGTGTTGAAGAAGACGCTTTCGAACGAGTGATGTACCTTGCTCGAAAATCGACTGAAAAGAATTTCGTAAATGGCGAATCTGACCCCACAACAAAAGAAACTCTGCTTCGAGAGTTCTACGTTTGTTCATTCTCAGCACGAACCCTCATCTACAAGGGCATGCTGCTAACGCACCAGCTCGGCGAGTTCTATCTCGATCTAAAAGACGAAAGCATGGTTAGTGCTTTCGGTCTGGTTCACTCACGATTCTCGACCAACACGCTTGGCTCTTGGAAGCTTGCGCACCCATACCGCATGCTGGCTCACAACGGTGAGATCAACACGGTTCGCGGAAACCGAAACTGGATGCAGGCTCGTGAGCGTTCGATCGATTCTCCGTTCTTCGGCGACAAGATCGACCAGCTCACGCCTATCTGTGAAGCCGATGATGCTTCCGACACAGCGTCTCTCGACAACGTGTTCGAACTCCTGCGCATGACAGGTCGCTCGGTGGAACACACCGCGGCGATGATGATGCCTGCTGCATGGAACGGTCACGAGTCGATGCCGCAGAACGTCAAAGATTTCTACGAGTACCACGGCAACCTGATGGAGCCGTGGGACGGACCTGCAATGATCGTGTTCACCGACGGTGACGCTGTTGGTGCGGTTCTCGACCGAAACGGTCTACGCCCGTTCCGATACTGGGTGACCAAAGACAACCTGCTTGTGATGGCTTCAGAAGCTGGTGTTCTGAACATCGATCCTGATCGCATCAAGTACCGCTCACGTCTCGAGCCGGGTCGTATGTTCCTTATCGACTTTGAAGAACAGCGAATCGTTGAGCCGGACGAGGTTATCGACCGAATCGCATCGGAGAACCCGTACGGTGAGTGGCTGGAAGAAAATCGAGCAACTATCGATTCGCTTCCAGATGCCCCGAATGTTCCCGAAGCCGACATCGATACTCTCGTTGATCGCCAGATGGCGTTCGGCTACTCGCGCGAAGATCTGCACATGCTCGTTCGCCCAATGGCGATTACCGGTCACCAGCCTCAGGGTTCGATGGGTAACGACGCGCCGCTTGCGGTTCTTTCCGACAAGCCGCAGAACATGTTCGCCTACTTCAAGCAGGCGTTCGCTCAGGTTTCAAACCCGCCACTCGACGCCATTCGCGAGAAGCTAATCACGCAGCGAGCTGTGCCAGCTGGACGACGTCCAAACATTTTCGAAACGACTTCGGTGCACTGCCAAACGCTTCGCATCGATCACCCGATTCTGCGAAACGGTGAACTGGCTAAGATCAAAGCTTCCACCGTTCCCGGTGTGAACGCTAAGACGATTTCGACTCTCTTCCCTACTGCTGGCGGAGCCGAGGCACTCAATGCTGCTCTCGACCGAATTCGTAGCGAAGCAAGTCAGGCTATCGAAGATGGTTACACGCTTCTGATTCTCTCCGACCGTGGAATAGACAGTGAGAACGCGTTCGTACCTTCTCTGCTCGCAACAAGTGCCGTTCATCACCACCTGATCAGGGAACGTAACCGTGCTCAGGCCGACATCATTGTCGAATCCGGTGAGCCACGTGAAGTTCACCACTTCGCAACCCTGTTCGGTTACGGTGCTTCGGCAATCAACCCGTATCTCGCACTCGAGACAATCGCTGGTCTTCGACTTCGACCTACAGCCGAAGAAAAGATTCCTTCGCAGGACACTGCGGAAGAAAACTTCCGAGAGGCTATCGAAGAAGGTGTCGTAAAGACGATGGCCAAGATGGGTATTTCAACCCTTCAGGGCTACATCGGTGCACAGGTATTTGAAGCACTCGGACTTTCACAGGAACTTGTCGACGAGTACTTCACTTGGACCGTCTCTCGCATCAGTGGAATCGGTATCAACGAGATCGCTCTCGACATTCTCGCTAACCACTCACGTGCTTACGCTGACGACAACATCCCGTCGAACCTCAAACTCGACATGGGTGGCCTCTACCTCTGGCGCGCCACTGGCGAACGCCACATGTGGAACCCCGACACTATCGCACTCCTACAGGACGCCGTTCGCAGGAACGATGGCGATGTGTTCAAGCAGTTCGAATCGGCCTCCAACAAGGAAGGCGATGAGCACATCACGATTCGGAACATGCTGGAGCCTATCTATGGAGATGAAATTTCCATCGATGAAGTTGAGCCAGCAGAAAAGATCGTAGAACGATTCGCAACGGGAGCAATCTCGCTAGGATCGATCAGTCGTGAAGCTCACGAAACTCTGGCTGTTGCAACCAACCGCATCAACGCTCGTTCAAACACGGGTGAGGGTGGTGAAGACCCTGAACGATTTACTCCTGAAGCAAATGGCGATTCACGATCAAGTGCTATCAAGCAGATTGCATCAGGTCGATTTGGTGTAACGACCAACTACCTGAGTAACGCCAAAGACCTTCAGATCAAAATGGCTCAGGGAGCCAAGCCGGGCGAAGGTGGTGAAATTCCGGGTCGCAAGATTTCGGATTACATCGCGTATATAAGGAAGACGACTCCCGGTGTGGAGTTGATTTCTCCTCCACCTCACCACGACATCTACTCAATTGAAGACCTGGCTCAGCTGATCCACGACCTCAAGAACGTAAACCCCGATTCTCGTGTTCACGTGAAGTTGGTTTCTGTCGCTGGTGTCGGAATCATCGCTGCCGGCGTTGCCAAAGGTAAGGGCGATGTTGTTCTTATCTCAGGTGACTCGGGTGGTACCGGAGCATCGCCACTCAGTTCGATTCGACATGCGGGTCTGCCGTGGGAGCTTGGTCTTGCTGAAACTCAGCAGGTTCTTGTAGCCAACGGACTCCGAGACCGAATTACAGTTCAGACCGACGGCCAGATGAAGACGTCTCTAGACGTTCTAGTCGGTGCGTTGCTTGGTGCTGAAGAATGGGGAATCGCAACTGGAGCGCTCATCTCGATGGGCTGCATCATGCTGCGCAAATGCCACCTGAACACGTGTTCAGTCGGTGTCGCAACTCAGGACCCAGAGCTTCGCAAGAAGTTCACTGGAACTCCTGATGCGGTTGTGAACTACTTCATGTTCCTTGCTGAGGGACTCCGCGAACTCATGGCCAAATTGGGCTTCCGAACGGTCAACGAAATGATCGGTCGAGTCGACAAGCTGAAGGTTCGTGAAGACATCACTCACTGGAAAGCGAAGACTCTCGATCTTTCGCCAATTCTCATGAAGCCTGAAGTGCTTCCACAGGACCACACATACCAGCAGATTCTGCAGGACCACGGTCTGGATAAAGCACTCGATAACGAACTAATCGAACTCGCACGTCCAGCTATCGACAACGGCGACAAGGTCGAGGCAACACTGCCAGTGACCAACGTGAACCGCACAGTCGGAGCCACTTTGAGTGGTGTCATCGCCAAGAAGACTGGTGAAGAAGGTCTTCCTGACGGTTCTATCAACTTCACGTTCCAGGGTTCTGCAGGTCAGAGCTTCGGTGCGTGGGTAGTAAAGGGAATCACCTTCAAGGTTGAGGGTGACGCCAACGACTACTTCGGCAAGGGTCTTTCAGGTGGACGACTAGTAATCACTCCGCCTCAGAACAGCGCCTACGAAGCCAAAGACAACATCATCATCGGTAACGTTGCCCTTTACGGCTCTACAGGCGGTGAAGCATACGTAAACGGTCTTGCTGGTGAGCGATTCGCAGTTCGAAACTCTGCAGCCTCCGCGGTTGTTGAAGGCATCGGTGATCACGGTTGTGAATACATGACTGGTGGTCGAGTAGCCATTCTCGGACCTGCAGGTCGAAACTTCGGCGCAGGCATGAGCGGTGGTGTCGCATACGTGATCGATGAAGACGGTTCATTCGGTAGCCACTTCAACGATTCGATCGCTGATCTACTCGATGTCGAAGCTGGCTCAGCCGATGACGCAGAACTAAAAGAAATGATTGAAAAGCACGTTCAGTACACAGGCAGTAAGGTTGGATCCGAGCTACTTGCCGACTGGGCTAACTCGGTAACGAAATTCAAGAAAGTATTCCCTCGGGACTACGCACGAGTCCTTCGAGGACGTGCAGCCGCTTCTGAATCGACCGACTCTAAAGAAGGGGTAGGCAGCCGTGGGTAAAGTAACTGGATTCATGGAGGCGGCTCGTCGTACTCCGTCACGCCGCGATGCTCAAGAACGAATCAACGACTGGCAAGAGGTTTACCTCGAATGGGACGAGTCTGACGCACGCCGTCAGGCTAGTCGCTGTATGGATTGCGGAGTTCCGTTCTGCAACAGCGGTTGCCCTCTAGGAAACCTGATTCCAGAGTTCAACGACTTCATTTATCACGGTAACTGGGAAGAAGCAATCGAGCGTCTTCACGCCACGAACAACTTCCCAGAATTCACCGGTCGCATCTGCCCTGCTCCATGTGAGGCATCATGCACACTTTCCGTCAACTCCGACCCTGTGACTATCGAGATGATCGAAAAGCAGATAGTCGAACACGGCTGGAAGGAAGGCTGGATCAAGCCGCAGCCAGCGAAAAACAAGACCGATAAGAAAGTTGCCATTGTTGGTTCAGGGCCAGCAGGTCTTGCAGCAGCACAGCAGCTCGCACGAGCTGGTCACACAGTTACCGTTTACGAACGAAACGAGTACATCGGTGGTCTTCTGGCGCTTGGAATTCCCGAGTTCAAACTAGAGAAAGAAATTGTCGAACGACGAATCAACCAGCTTCGAAGTGAAGGCGTAAAGTTCCGCGTTAGCACCAACGTTGGTGTTGATGTAACTCACGAAGAACTACTCGAAAAGTTCGATGCTATTTGTCTTTCAGGTGGCTCAACCGTTCCACGCGATCTTCCTGTTGAAGGTCGAGAGCTCAAGGGCGTTCACTTCGCAATGGAGTTCCTCACTCAGCAGAACCGAAAGCTCAGGGGCGCAGAGTTTGGACCTGACGAGAACATCGATATAAAAGGCAAGAACGTTGTTGTCATCGGTGGTGGTGACACTGGTGCTGACTGTCTCGGAACTTCTCACCGTCAAGGCGCAGCAAACATCATCCAGATGGAGATTATGCCTCGACCTTCGGAAACTCGTGTAGAGACCAACCCGTGGCCTCAGTGGCCTACAATCTTCCGCACATCAAGTGCTCACGAAGAGGGTGGCGACCGTGATTTCAACGTTCTGACGAAGCGATTCGTTGGTGACGATGATGGCAACCTGAAGCGACTCGAGTGCGCTCGAGTTGAATGGGTGAAAGACGAAGAAACTGGCCGCTTCAATATGAACGAAGTGCCGGGTAGCGAATTCGTTATCGAAGCTGAAGCAGTATTCCTGGCAATGGGATTCCTGCACCCGCAGCACGATGGCTTGCTCGATGCTCTCGGAGTCGACTATGACCCACGTGGCAACGTAGCGGCCGATGGCAGCCTGCGAACCAACCTCGACAAAGTCTTCGCTGCTGGAGACATGCAGCGAGGTCAGTCGTTGGTAGTTCACGCAATCGCAAGCGGACGTCGTGCGGCTCGACAGATCGACATTTTCCTCACCGGAGATTCTCGACTGCCGACTGTCAGTGGCTACGCTCGACCACCGATCATGGCTACCAACAGCAACGACTAGAAGCGGCGATAGAATCAAATCACTATGACTACCGATAACGGCAGTTCGGGTGACATTGGCGCAACTCTTAGAGTTGCGGCCGCCCAGATCAATACATCCGTCGGCGACATCGACGGAAACGCAAGGCTGATCGAAGAATGGATCAGCCTTGCGCAGGATCAGGGCGCTGATCTAGTAGCGTTTCCAGAACTTACGATCACGGGCTACCCGCCGGAAGATCTTGTCCTCTACGACAACTTTATTGCTGCGAATAAAGCTGCTCTAAATCGAATAGCTGCCGGCGTTGGAAACATCGTTGCATTGGTAGGTTATGTCGATTCGGAAGTCACTGAATCTGGTACGAAGCTCTACAACGCTGCTGCGGTCATACACAACCGAAAAGTAGTTACGACGTACCGGAAGATCCACCTCCCCAACTATGGCGTGTTTGACGAACGCCGGTACTTCACCGCAGGTAACGAATGCCCTGTTATTTCGATTCGGGGAATCAAAGTCGGCGTAAATATCTGTGAAGACATTTGGGAACCAATTGGACCATCAGAGGTTCAATGTGCAAACGGCGCCCAAATCGTCGTAAACCTCAACTCATCGCCATACGAGTCGGGCAAGCAGGGCGACCGTGTTGATGTAGTAACCGATCTTTCACGTCGCAATCGAGTGTTCACGCTCTACACGAATCAGATCGGTGGCCAGGACGAACTTGTTTTCGATGGTGGCAGCATGCTTGCAGCTCCCGACGGCGAACTGCTGGGCACGGCTCCTAGATTTGAGCAATCACTTCTGGTGGCTGATATCGACGTCAACGCTTTAGAGGACTCTCGAACGAAACACCAGTCGTTCGCTGTTCCACAGGACGACCTCGACAAAATCGGTCAACCCACCACCATCGAAATCGTTCAAACACCGGCCAAGAGCCGCCCGGCACTACAACCGTTAACTGTTCATAGCCTCGACCGACTAGAAGCCGTTTACCGCGCTCTAATCGTCGGTACTCGGGACTATCTGAAGAAGACACGATTCAAGAAAGTCGCCATTGCCGTTTCAGGCGGGATCGACTCGGCAATCGTTACAGCAATCGCCGTCGATGCCATCGGTGCCGAGAACGTTGTAGGCGTAGCCCTTCCATCAAGATATTCGTCAGAAGGCAGCGTTACTGACGCCGAAGATTTGTGTTCACGACTTGGCGTGGAACTGTGGAACATTCCTATCGAGCCCGGTCACTCTGCCTTCGAAGAGATGCTTTCTGAAGCTTTCGAGGGAACTGCTCCCGGTCTCGCCGAAGAAAACACCCAGTCTCGAATTCGCGGCAACATCATGATGACCATTGCCAACAAATTCGGCTGGCTTGTCCTCACAACCGGCAACAAGTCCGAAATGGCGACCGGTTACGCCACGCTCTACGGAGATATGGCTGGAGCCTACGCTGTGATCAAGGACGTACCAAAAACTCTGGTATACGAACTGTGTCGCCACAGAAACAATCGTGGTCCTGGCTCGCCTATTCCAAACGCCATTATCGACAAGCCGCCGAGCGCAGAGCTTCGACCCGATCAACTCGACGAAGATTCACTTCCGCCGTACGACCAACTCGACAGAGTGATTCACATGTACATCGAAGAACGCATGTCGCCAGACCTTATTGTCGAGAAAGAACAGGCGCTCGGTAAAGAAGGCGCAGCCGAGTCAGTTATTCGCAGGATTGTTCGGCTAATCGACATCAACGAATACAAACGTCGACAGTCGCCTCCCGGAGTGAAAATAACGGGACTGGCGTTTGGAAAAGATCGCCGATTGCCAATTGCTTCCGGTTGGCAAAAGTAGGTCAATTCGATTGAAACTGATCTGCGAATGCAGACCATACGCACATTCCGAATATCGGATTCATTTCGATCCACACAGTTGCTCCATATTTACCGCGTAGATTAGAGATCACCAAATCCAACACGCTCCTAAAACGGCTTGCACGGAGATCACCCGACGCTAATCGACAAGATCACAGATCAGACTTGGCGGCGATGCATCAAATAAATCATGAAAACGTTGAACGATCTAAAAAAACTCTTCATTGGTGGCATCTCAGCACTGACCCTCGTAGCCGCCATTGCTTGTACAGGCACCGCTGAGCCGACAGAGTCAGTATCTTCACAGGAGCCAGATGCAACCCAGCAGCTAGCGGTTTCTGATGATGGTGGCCCAACCGGCCCTCCATCCAACGTTGCGCAAAACGAAGATAGCAATTCGACCGGGGACGATCTTTTTGGTGAAATCGAGAACCCAACTTCTGAATCCATCCCCGCCGCATTCGACGGTGAATCTGACGACGGACCAATTGGCGAAGCTAGTCCCGAAGTAATCGAACCGGCTCCCGCGTCACCCGAACTCACAGCTATCGACATTGTTACTGCTCAGGAAGAGCATCTCACTGCGCTATACGAACAGACTGTTCAATCCGTAGTGTTCATCGTTACAGGTTCGCTGCAGGGTGTTGGCTCAGGCTCAGGCTTTGTGTGGGATGACGAAGGACACGTCGTAACGAACTACCATGTCGTGCAAGGTGCGACGACATTAGTTGTGAAATTCTTCAATGGACGAGAGTACAGAGCGGATATCGTTGCGTTCGATCCGGCTGCCGATCTCGCTGTGATCAAGCTGATTGATGTCGAGCACGAACTTGTTCCGCTCACTATTGGTAGCTCTGATGAATTGCGAACGGGGCAGTCGGTGATTGCGCTAGGGAACCCTTTCGGCGAAGAATTCACCATGACTACGGGAATAGTTAGCGCTATCACTCGAACTCTCGACAGCGGCTTCTCGCAGTACAGCATTCCATCTGTCGTTCAAACCGATGCAGCGATAAACCCTGGAAACTCCGGCGGCCCATTGCTCGATATTTTTGGAGCAGTAATCGGAGTAAATACACAAATAAAAAGTGAAACCCGTCAAAGCTCGGGTGTTGGATTCGCCGTACCTGTCGATCTTGTGAAACGAGTAGTTCCATCGCTAATTGAATTTGGCGAACATACCTACGCGCTAATGGGTATTAGTGGAGAAGAAGTTGGTTTGCAACATCGAGAGACGCTAGGACTCCCTGGTGATGTAACTGGAGCCTATGTAACTCGAACAACGCCAGATGGTCCTGCCGATTTTGCGGGTGTACGAGGCGACACAGGAACCCAGACGACCGGCAGGCAATTCGATGGAGACGTAATCGTTTCTATCAACTCAATTCGCATGAAATCGATGGATGACCTAATTGGCTATTTAGCGCTGAACACCGCTCCCGGTGAAGAAATCGTTCTGGGAGTCTTCCGAAATGGGGTTGAAATCGCTATTCCGATGGTCCTCGGTGCCCGCCCTTCAGTTGCATAGCAGCACCCCACACCGGTGCGTTGGAATATTTCGAAAGCCCTCAGTTCAACTACTGAGGGCTTACTTTTCGCTGAATTCCAACCGCTTTTCATTACAAGTTGGCACTGGTATTGACGATATTTCTCAGTAAACTTACTCCCTCGAAGTAACGAAATGTATGTAGATGCTTGCTATATGTTCTTTCAAGATCATTCGAACACTATTTACACTCAGGAACGGGCTTTGACACATTTTTCCCACCAAATACTTTTTTTGAGTTTGGCGGTTAGTGACAGTTTGGTGTTTTTCACTAACTTTCACTGTTCAAAGCCCGCTCCAGTTCGATATGTGTAAGTTGAATCTGGAAATTGAGATAGTATGCACGAGGCATGCACGGAGAATAGGCCCCACAACCGGTTAGAAATTCCCGGAGGTCAAAGACTATGAATATTGCAGAACTCGAAGCTCTAAAGGCTGTCGCAGAGACAGGGAGTTTTACACGAGCAGCAGACCGACTTGGCATGAGCCAACCTGGCCTGAGTCGGCAAATACAGCGTCTTGAACGGGAGTTGGGCACTCGCCTACTCGAACGTCGTGGCACAGGTGCCATACTCACTGATGCAGGTCGCGAATCGATGCAGTTTGCAATCCGCACAATTTCGGATTTCGATGCCCTTGTTTCACGATTTGGCCCCGACCCATCAGCACTCTCTGGAGTAATCAGAATCGTCGCAAGTTCGACGCCTGCCGAGTATCTCGTTCCAGCTCTGATTTCAGAATTCACACAACAGCACACCGGAATATCTGTCGAAGTTCTTGTTGCAGATTCTGCACAAGTAGCTCGCACACTCGGCGACCGACAGGCCGATCTCGGTCTATCGGGAATGCCTTCAACATCGGTCGGTTACTCGACAATCCCGATGGCAAAAGACGAAGTTGTCTTAGCTGTTTCCTCCAGCCACAGATTTGCCGATCAACGGTCGATCACAATCGACCAGCTCCGAGATGAGAACATCATCGAGCGTGAAGGCGGATCAGGCACTTGGCAAACAGTTGTACAGGCTCTTTCCGCCTCTGGAATTGAACTTCCTGAACACAAAGTTTCGATGACCCTGGGAAGTACTCAAGCTGTTGTTGCTGCAGTTCAACAGAATCTCGGTGTTGGATTTGTTACACAACACGCCGTTTCGAGCCACAGCAAAGTGGTTGCTGTTCGAATAGATGGGCTATCGCTCGAACGTGACTTGAGCTTGGTATACGAAACAGGCCGTGTACGCGGACGTCACACTCAGGCATTCATCGACTTCGTCAACGCTAAGTCTTCCTAGCTCTTTTCGCTACAGTTCCACACACTTTTATGGGAGAACGATAACGTTGTTCCATCAGGTGACACATGGCTGTTGCAGCATTAGAACAGATGTGCTAATCTGCCTTTCATTGCGGACGATTTGAGCCGCATAACCGGGCCTAGTAGCGCAGAAAGAAGAGCGACGTTGGCTGTTAAGAAAGCATCGAAAACGGTCTCAGTTAACGGAAGTGCGGCCGACCGAGAAAAGACTCTCGAGTTGGCTCTGGCACAGATTGAAAAGTCGTTCGGCCGTGGCGCAGTAATGCGCATGGGTGAAGCTGGCAACAATCAAGGTGTCAAAGCTGTTCCAACAGGTTCTATTGCTCTAGACCTGGCTCTAGGTGTAGGTGGACTACCTCGTGGTCGCATCATCGAGATCTTTGGTGCTGAGTCGGCTGGTAAGACAACACTCGCCATGGCGGCTGTTGCTGAAGCACAGGCAGCCGGTGGTCAGGCAGCGTTCATTGACGTTGAGCACGCTATGGATCCTGCCTACGCACGTTTGATCGGTGTCGATGTCGACAAGCTTCTCATTTCGCAGCCAGACTCTGCTGAGCAAGCTCTCGAAATTACCGAGTACCTCATCCGCAGTGGTGCACTCGACATCATTGTTATCGACAGTGTTGCAGCGCTGGTTCCTTCCGCTGAATTGGAAGGAGATATGGGTGACATGCAGATCGGCCTGCAGGCACGAATCATGTCTCAGGCACTTCGCAAGCTCACAGGAATCATTCACAAGACCGATACCGTTTGTATCTTCATCAACCAGCTTCGAGAAAAAGTTGGTGTGGTATTCGGCAGTCCTGAAGTAACTCCTGGTGGACGAGCACTGAAGTTCTACAGCTCAGTTCGTATCGACTTACGCCGGGTTGAAGCTGTGAAGGTCGGACAAGACATCATCGGTAACCGTGTTCGCGCCAGAGTTGTGAAGAACAAGGTTGCTCCTCCATTCCGAAAAGCCGAAATGGAGATTCTCTTCGATTCGGGTATTAGCAAAGAGGGCAGCTTGCTAGATCTCGGTGTAGATATAGGAATCGTGAAAAAGAGCGGTTCGTTCTACTCATATGGTGATACTCGCCTTGGTCAGGGTCGTGAGGCTTCTCGCAAGTTCTTGAAGGCAAACACTGACATTCGAGATGAGATCGAAGCAGCTATTCGCCGGGGTGAAGATGACACTGCTCCACCTGATGAACAGGGCGAGACCGCCGATGCGCCAGCCCTGAACTAAGGGCACTTAAGCACTCTCTCAGTAGAAGATTGATCAATTCGGTCGCAATTGGAATTCATTCGCCAATTGCGTACCGATGGTCATTCAACGCTACACTTGTTAGACGAACGGTTGCAGCATTGTTATCTGCTCCGTTCCTGAGTACAAGTGACCACCTCAATCGTAATCATCGTTATCGGGCTGCTTGGTAGCGCTTTCATCAGCGCAACCGAGGCGGCTGTTTTAGGCGCGAGCCGGCACAGAATCGAACACCGCGGCGAAGAGGGCGACAAACGCGCACAGCTAGTCGTAAAAATTTTCCAGCAGTACGAAAAGTTCTTTGGAACTATTCTTCTGATCGGAAACCTATTCAACATCATGGTCGCAACGGTTGGCACCACACTCGCCATATCCACCATCGGAGGCGGTGATGCAACTCTATTGTCGACTGTCACAGCGACTGCTCTTGCCACGGTTGTCGTTGTAGTTGTCGGTGAACTCACGCCGAAAACTCTCGCCGTAGTAGCGCCTGAAAAATGGTCGCTGATCACTGCTCGAATAGTTCTAATACTGATGACCATTTCATGGCCAATCGTGTTTGCATTCACTCTCGTCCCACGCGGGATCATGCGATTGCTGGGCGGTAAGGAATCTTTTACGAGCCCGATTGTCACGGCGGGTGAACTACGCACTCTTATCGATCTCGGTGAAGCTGAAGGAACGGTCGAAGAGAACACTGGTGAAATGCTCGAAAACATCTTCCGATTTGGAGAGATGGAAGTTCGAGACGTAATGACGCCTCGGCCAGAAATCGTATGGCTACGAGCCGATACGACTTATGCGAACTTCATGCGTACCTACCAAGTTTCACCACACACACGGTTCCCGGTTTACGACACGAACCACGACGATGTTGTAGGTATCTTCTCCGTCAAAGACGTTCTAGCCATCCTTTCCGAAGGCAAGCTCGATCCACAACTGAGCATCATCAATCTCCTACGGCAGGCTAATTTCGTTCCAGAAACCAAACGACTCGATGACCTTTTTGACGAGATGCAGGAATCGGGACACAAAATTTCTATGGTGGTGGACGAATTCGGTGGAATCGCAGGACTCATCACACTATCTCGATTAGTTGAGCAGATCGTTGGCCGAACCGGTGAAGAAGGCAACAAGCCCGACCGCAGATTCGTGACGGTCAACGAAAACACGTTTGTTCTCGATGGCGGATTAGAGATCGGTGAAGCGAACGACGAACTTGGTCTCGATATTCCGGAAGGCGATTACGAAACGATCGCAGGATTCTTCCTCGAACAGGCCCAGCAGCTCCCGAATCCGGGCACACGAGTGCGATTCGGAAATCTTCGGATGCAGGTTGGCGAAATGGAAGGATCCAAAATCACCACTATCCGTGTAAGGCGGGTAACCGAGGTCGCCGAGGTCGTTCAGTAGGCGGGTTCTCATGTCGACTGACTCGAAATTTATCCAACTTCTCGGTGCAGGACTTGATCAGACTGGCGTGCCAGACGGCGTGACCCTAGTTGTCGCTTTCTCAGGCGGCCCAGACTCATCAGCGCTCCTGGCCGGGTTGTCTGAACTTCGAGAACGACGGAATCTTTCGCTTATCGCCGCACATGTGAATCACGGGATTCGGCCTGAGTCATCGGCCGCCGACCAAGATGCAGCCGCAGCGGTCGCCAAATCCCTCGGCGTAGATTTCATTGCTGCAAAAATTGATGTGCCAGTCTTGTCCGCCGACAACGGTGTTTCTATCGAGTCGGCTGCGCGAACGTTCCGCTACAAAGAATTAGAAGCGATTGCGACTGATAACAACGCATACGGAGTCGTCACAGGTCACACAGAGGACGACCAAGCTGAAACCGTTTTGCAGCACGCAGCTCGAGGCTCAGGGTTAAAAGGCATTTCGGGAATGCGGTTCACTTCTCGGCTAAACATCGCTGCCGAGAATGTCAAACTAAGAATTCTGCGTCCTATGCTCGATATCTCCAGAGTCCTTTGCGTTGAATACTGTGAGTGTCGTGGGCTTTCACCTGTTTTTGACGAATCGAACAGTAGTCGTGAGTACACCCGTAACAAAATCAGGCTTGATGTTCTTCCGCAGTTGAACGAAGCGATTCCTGAGGCATCTCGCGCTTTGGCTCGATTGGCGATGAACGCAAGCGACGATCTAGAAATCATCGATTGGGTAGTGGAACTGCACCTGTCGGATGCGAAGACTGGAAACGGTTTGTATGTGCGTGATTCCGTATCCGCACTTCCGCCCAGTCTCACCAGGCGGCTGATTATGAAGGCCTACGACGATAATGTCGGGCACTCACTAGATCTTGAACGTACCCACGTCATCAAGATGCAAGAGCTTCTCAACGGGCAAAGCGGAACCTCGATCGAACTGCCAAACAAGGCGGTTTTCTTCGTCGACAAAGATGAATTCGGGTTTCGAATGCAAGGCGATGACGACTGCCCATATCCATCGATTGTCACGGCTAAGAAACTAGAAACCCCAGGGATTACCGATCTGAGCGACGGCGTTGCGGTGCACACCGAGGTAATCGACAGGCCAGAGCATCTCGATGCCGGTGGACCAAACGTCACCTTCGCATCACCTGAACTAATTAGCCGTTCACTCAACCTCCGCAGCCGAAAGAATGGCGACCGATTCCAACCGTTGGGCATGGTTCCCAAAGTGAAGCTGCAGGACTTCTTCGTGGGAGCTGGGGTACCTGAACGATGGCGTGATCGAGTTCCGCTAGTTGATTCGGATCAAGGAATCGTGTGGGTTGCCGGATACAGACTTGCCGAATGGGCGAAAGTGCTACCAGAACACGATCGAGTGACGCGATTCGAGATCGTCGGAACAAAAATCGCTAAGTAAGCCCATGATCGGGCAAGCGGACTAAAGAACCTGAGAAAGTCGAGGGTTCACTGCGAGGCCAGGAATTCGTCCACGCTTAGCGACAGCACGATTCTCAATTTCCTTGATGTCGGCTGTGAACGAGATCGGGCTTGCTGCCGCAATGTAGTAGCCGACGGCGAACACGCTTACTGGCGCCGAAGCATCGACGAACTCCCGGATACGCTCGGGAGTAATTCCACCACTAACGAAGATATCGACGTGACTGTAGCCGCCCTGATCGAGTCGAGCTCGTATTTCATGAACGAGGTCTGGCGTTACACCACCGCGCTCTTTGGGCGTATCAAGCCGGATACCACGAAGCCGCTCTCGCAAAGCCTTCGCAACATCGAGTGCTTCTTCAGCTTCGTCTTTGAACGTGTCGACCAGCGCCACACGAGGAACCTCCGGAGGCATGTGCTTGTCGAACGCCATGATCGACCGCACGGTGTCGCCCATGAGCAGCACTAGCGAGTGAGGCATAGTTCCTGAAGGCGTGAGACCGTGCAACTGCTGACCAACTACCGACGAGCTTGATGCGCACTTACCGACAACTGCCGAGTAATCCATCACACCAACCACTTCAGGGTGAACGTGTCGCGCCCCGTAAGCGATAACAGGAATACCATCGCCAGCTTCCACGCACTCAGCTGCCGCAGTTGCCCAACCAGTACACGAAGCGAGTGTTCCGAGAATGGCTGTTTCAAATAATCCGAAAGATGCGTATGGCGCCCTGATACGAAGCGCTACTTCACCGCCAGCTACCGATACACCTTCGTCGAGCGCCCAAACTTCACGACCGGTTTCAGGAAGTACTCGGTCGAGCAGGGTTTTCACTTCCGTGATCCCGCAGAAAACTCCGTCCCGTTCCGCGGTGAACTCAACTACAACTTCAGGGTTGACTCCTTCGTTACGAAGAATGGTCAACGCCCTGTGTAGTTCGTTGTCGGCTGTGTACCCAGTTAGTACTGAGCGGCCAATTTCAAAATCGCCGGGAGTAGTCATAGTTTGATGATCAGAGTGCGCAGTTCGCTAAAAAAGATACGCGAGTACCCAACTCTAGCTACCGAATAAATCAACGGTCAAGGCGTAGATGGCGGAACTGGGCGACCTTTAAACCTCAACCTAAGGAGCCCTTTAACGTCTTCCCAAGCAGTCGAAATGATTTTCACTCGGGTGTCAGGATCGTCTTCCCAGTGCACTGGAATCTCTTTTATGCCGTACCCAGCCTTGTCGGCAAGCAACAGTAATTCAGTGTCGAGGAACCAAGCGTTATCTTTGATGAGAGGAAGAACATTCTCGGCAGTACGACGTGAGATAGCTTTGAATCCACACTGCGCATCCTTCCACCTAGTAAGAGGAAAGAACATGTGAATCATGATGTTGTAACCACGAGAAGTGATCTCTCGTTTGAGCGTTCGGTCGACTACTTCTGACCCTTTGGTCAAACGCGAACCAATAGCAACTTCGTAGCCATCGTCGGCAATTGCTGACACCAGTGTGGGAAGGGCTTTTAGGTCGGTTGAAAGATCGACGTCCATGTACAGACGCACATCGCCATCGCCTTCACCCCAGGCTTTTTTGAGAGCTCGACCACGCCCGCGCTGAGTTAGTTTCGAAACTGAAAGGTTCGAATGCTTTTCAGCAAGCTCAGTTGCGATTTCCGTAGTGCGATCTGTCGACCCGTTGTCGGCGATGATGATTCGCCAATCACGTTCTGGGTAGTCGGCCGTGAACTCGTATAGCTTTTCAACACAGCCAGCCAGAGCCACTTCCTCGTTGAGGACCGGAATCACTATGTCGACTGTTGTTGCCATTGATAGTTTTCGCCTAATTGCGTGACCTGATTGCGTGAAATGGGCGTTTCAGATGCTTCTACATTCGCACAGTGTAGAGCGAACGTGAACAAACTAGCACCGATTAGTGATAGAAGTGCCGTGTGCCAGTGAACAACATGACCAGACCAAGCCGGTCGGCGGCTTCGATCACTTCCTGATCCTTTACCGATCCACCCGGCTGTACAACTGCGACTGCTCCAGCTTCCGCTGCACCTTCGATCCCATCAGGGAACGGGAAGAATGCGTCACTGGCCATCACACAGCCCTGCGCTTCGTCTCCGGCGGCTCGACCAGCGAGGTAAACGCTGATAGCTCGGTTTGGCTGGCCTGCGCCCATACCTTGCAGCATAGAGTTCTTAGCAAATACGATGGCGTTCGAGTGAACAAGCTGACATGCCTTCCAGGCGAATGCCATATCGCTCAACTGCTGCTCTGTCGGTTGCTTCTTAGTAACGACTTTCCAGCTTGAAGGATCTTCGACGATATCGTCCGGTTGCTGAACCAGAGCACCACCAGTCACGTTTCGAACGTTCAACAATGGAGTTGCTGAAGGCTGAACTTCGAGTACCCGTGTGCGTTTTCGCTTACTGAGAATCTCTAGAGCCTCGGGTTCGTATCCGGGCGCAACGATGTTGTCGTAGAGAACGCCCTTCATGGCGAGTGCCGTCTCAGCGGTAACTACGGTGTTGAATCCAACGATTCCACCGAATGCAGAGATCGTGTCGCCAGCGTATGCCTTTCGGTACGCCTCGGCCTGATTGTAGTCGGTTGCGAGTCCGCAAGGGTTGGCGTGCTTCACTACCGACACACAGTGCTGACCGAGTGACTCGAACGAGTTAGCAGCGACCCAAGCAGCGTCGGCGTCAAAGTAGTTGAGGTACGACATGTCGATACCGTGCAACTTCTTAGCGTTGACGATCCCGCCTGATTCACCCGGAGTTACATAAATTCCACCTGCCTGATGAGGATTCTCACCGTATCGAGGGATTGCGACCCGGTTCCAGCCAAACGTTAGTTCTTCTGGGAAGAGAGCAGTCTTGTCGTCGCCGGTAGCTTCAGGCTCTCGAAGGTACGCAGATATCAGCGTGTCGTAGCCGGCAACGTGCTGGAACGCTTTTGAAGCGAGCTTGCGGCGCTGATCCATCGAAACGCCGCCATTGGCGATCATATCGCCGACTACCGAGTAGTCCGATGGGTCGACAACGATTACTACGTCTGGAAAATTCTTGGCGGCTGCACGAGTCATTGCCGGACCACCAATGTCGATGTTTTCAAGAGCTTCGTCGAGAGTCACATCAGGCTTGGCGATGGTCTGCTGAAACGGGTAGAGATTGTTGACTACGACATCGATTCCCTCGATGCCCTGTTCTTTCATTTCAGCAACGTGAGCGGGATTACTGCGTTTGCCGAGAAGTCCACCGTGAATTCGTGGGTGAAGTGTCTTTACTCGACCATCAAGGATTTCAGGAGCGCCAGTAACGTTTGCCACTTCGGTGATATCAAGCCCAGCGTTCTTTAGTTCGGCAGCGGTGCCGCCAGTGCTCAATAGCTCGAAGCCCTTGGCTGCCAGAACTTTGGCAAAGTCTACGAGTCCGGTTCGGTCATATGCAGAAAGTAGCGCTCTCAATATCTTCTCACTTGCCTTGGCGTTGGTTTCTCGATCGCCAGTAATTTCGTGGTTGGGACGGTGGGTTAGAGGCCAATGAGCTTTGTTCGCTCTTCGCCTTCGGCTCGTTTGACTACTTCACCGACTCGGAACGATCCGGGAACGCTTGCGAGTACATCGTCAGCCAGTCCAGGCTCGACAATGATCGTCATGCCTACCCCCATGTTGAAGACTCGGAACATTTCCTTGTCTTCAACTCGGCCTTGTTCCTGAATGAACTTGAACAGCGGTGGCGTGTCCCACGTAGAGATATCCACATCTGCACCGAGACCATCGGCCAGCGCCCTTGGGATGTTCTTGTAGAAGCTTCCGCCTGTTATATGACCGAGTCCGCGAATTTTGTCTAGAACAGGGCTGAGTGGCTCAAGGTATGAGAGATGCGGTCGAAGCAGCATCTCGCCCAGTGTGTGTGAAGTCTCGGGGACGTTCGTAGCAAGAACTGAAGGGTTCTGGTCTGTCTCGAAAATAGATCGCACCAGTGAGTAGCCATTGGTGTGCAGACCATCCGAAGCCAACGCTAGAATCACATCCCCTTCCTGAGTATTCTCAGGCTTGAGAAGCGCATCCTTGCGCACGGTTCCAACGATAAACCCCGCTAGGTCGTAATCATCGCCGTGGTAGATGTCAGGCATCGTGGCAGTTTCGCCACCAAGCAGTGCACATCCAGCCGCAGCACACGCCTTCGAAAGTCCAGAAACAATCTTGGCGATCTTGTCTGGATCGAATCGACTGAGACCAATGTAGTCGAGGAAAAATAGCGGTCGTGCACCGGCTGGAAGAATGTCATTGATGCAATGATTCACGATGCTGGCACCGATAGTGTCGTGGGCACCTAAAGCATCCGCAATCCGGAGTTTAGTTCCAACACCGTCTGTGCTGGCAACCAAAAGCATGTCTCCGTTCGGATCGGGATCGATTACTCCACCAAATCCGCCAGGACCCGCCACTACATCGCCACCGAGCGTCGATGCAGCGATGTCTTTGATCCTGCTCTTCACCACAGCTGCATCATCCAGGTTTACACCTGCGTCAGCGTAGGTCTTGCCTGCTGGGCGATCAGTCATGCTTCCGGCTCCCGTAAACGTAATTATTAGCCTGTATACAAACGGCTTGAACTGCCGACGTACAGACGCGTATTAATCAGTCGATAAGTATACGTTCAGAAGGGGTAATTTAGAGCATCAAAATGCACCAAGTGCACGGACCGATTTAGTCGGCTGGAGCAGCTTCAAATCCCATTTTGTTCATCTCGAGTTGAACAGGGATTGGATAGTCGCCAGTAAAGCAACCGGTGCAATAGGCGTTTTTCGGTGCACGAACGGCACGAAGAAGACCTTCAACTGAAAGATATGCCAAGGAATCGGCACCGATGTATTCAGTGATTTCGTCGACGGTTTTGTTGGCTGCGATCAGCTCACTTAGCGTCGCCATGTCGACACCGAAGTGGCAAGTAGATTTAATCGGTGGTGAAGCAACCCTAACGTGAACTTCTGCAGCACCGGCCCGGCGCAACATTTTGATCACTCGGGTAATTGTTGTGCTTCGTACGATTGAGTCATCTACAACAAGTAATTTCTTGCCTTCGATTACGCCACGCATCGGGTTGAACTTCGTCTGAACACCTTGCGCTCTTGAACGCTGGTCAGGCTGAATAAATGTTCGCCCAACGTAACGGTTACGAATAATCGCTTCGGTATATGGAATCTTTGCGGCGGCAGCTAATCCAACTGCGTGGGGAGTCGATGAGTCAGGAATACCAACTACGATATCGGCATCGACAGGATGTTCACGGAACACCTCTGCGCCGAGTCGTTGGCGGGTCTCATACGCAAGCTCCCCGTTGAGTATGCTGTCGGGTCGTGCGAAATAGATCTGCTCGAACACACACATGGCATGCGCCGAACGAGCTCCTGACCAAACTTTGGACTGGATGCCGTTCTTATCGATTACCAACGTTTCGCCGTGTTCAAGCTCACGTACAAATTCAGCGCCGAGGTTGTCGAGTGCGGCTGTTTCAGATGCAACGACATATCCGCCATTCAGAGTTCCGAGACATAGCGGCCGAATTCCGAGCGGATCGCGAACTGCAATCAATTGATCTTTGGTCATGATTGCGAGCGAGTAGGCGCCTTTGAGTCGACGCATGGCATATGCGGAAACTTCAAACCAGTCAGCGCCAGGAGCTTTGGCAAATAATTCGGCGATGACTTCGGTGTCGGAAGTCTTTTCAAATGAGGAGCCGAACTCTTCGGCCATTTCAACCCGAAGATCACTCGCGTTGATGACGTTTCCGTTGTGCCCTACAGCGATCTGGCCCCGTTGGCCTTCAGCTAACAAAGGTTGAGCGTTGTATTCCTTGCTTCCACCCATTGTGGAATAACGGGTGTGCCCAATTCCGAGATGACCCGGCAGTGCGGCGAGAGTTTCTTCCCGGAATACTTGAGATACGAGACCCATCTTAGCTTTGAGATTGATCTTGTCGCCTTCGGAGGTGGCGATTCCAGCACTTTCCTGCCCGCGATGCTGCAGCGCAAAAAGTCCGAAGAATGTGGTGCGGGCTACGCTTTCGCCGGGTACGAAAGCACCGACGATTCCACATTCCTCATGCGGATGGTCGTCGGTTTCTGGGATGATCGAGCCTGGAGTGTCTAACACAGATGAAATTGCTTTAGATCGGTCCGCTCAATTCCTGACGATGCACGTTTGCAACGAGAGGATCAGGTTCGCCGGGTGGTTCCAAATTTCAACGGCGAGTGAGCTATCAATTTTAACGTGGCAAAACGAACTCGGTCAACGCGAACACACCAATTAGTGGGTGATTTGGGCGTTATCTGCACTTGGAACTTCGAGGTGGAGCAGAAACTCTTTATTTCCCTTGCTGCCGAGTATCCCTGAGCTAACGAGGTTTCGTATTCGAATTTTCGATTCGACTGCCCACTTCACAAATCTACCAATCACAACCGCGTGAACATTCGGATCAGTTATGACTCCGCCTCTGGGCACTTCTAATTTCTTAGCTTCGAACTGCGGTTTGAGAAGAACGATAGCTTGCCCGCCTGGCTTAAGTTGATCGAAGGCGGTTGGAAGAACGTTGGTCAGTGACGTGAACGAAACGTCGGCAACAACAAGATCAACCTTCTCTGGCAGTCCAATTCCATCGACAAGATTCGTGCGTTCCATGTTGATAACTCGTTCGTCGGTCAACAGCTTCTGGTGCAATTGCCCTCGACCAGTATCGACTGCGTAAACACGTTCAGCTCCTTCTTGAAGCAGGCAATCGGTAAACCCACCTGTGGATGCTCCAACATCCAGGCAGATAATGCCTTTGGTGTCGACATTAAAAACTTCTAATGCGTTCGCTAATTTCTCACCGCCTCGCGAAACAAAACGCTTTTCGGCTGCGACATCGATCTCGATATCGTGTCGAACCTGCATGCCAGGCGTCGGTGATTGTCGTTCCTGTGGGAGGCTAACTTTTCCGGCCATCACCAGTGCAGCGGCTTCGTTGATGTCAGGCGCAAGATTCCTATCAACAAGAAGTTGATCGAGGCGTATTTTCGAATTTGATTGCATAAATACTGGTGATTCGCGTCAGGGTCTCGAATTGACCCCTAATTCCGAATACAACTATGATCGCTTATATGGCCGCAAAACAGGAAGTGAAAATCAATACAGCTCGGGTTCCAAGCTTTCGGGCAATCGTTAAAGAGTCGCGCCCTCGTCAGATGGTCAAGAACGGTCTCGTTCTAGTACCTCTCTTCTTCACTGTAAACATCTGGTACAGCGCCGACGATTATGCCGGCATGGCAGCTATTGTCGGAAGAGCGTTCGCTGCCCTCGGCATCTTCGTTCTACTATCGGCAGCAGTTTATTTCATCAATGATTCGGTAGATGTTGAGAAAGACCGCATTCACCCGAGAAAGCGATTCCGACCAATAGCGGCGGGAAGAATTTCAATTCCATGGGCATACGGAATTGCGTTGGCGATGGTTGTTGGTGCACTTGCTGGGGCTGCTGCACTTTCGATTCCGATGGCCCTCACGGCAATTGCCTACCTTGCAACAAATGTCGCATACAGCTGGTGGCTGAAAAATATTGTTCTGCTTGACGTAATGGCGGTCGCTTCTGGGTTCGTGCTCAGGGCGGTTGCGGGTTCTATCGCCATCGACCATTCCATCATCAACTATGGTGGCATCCCGAACGAACTCGATCTCACGATTTCACCGTGGCTTTATGTCGTTACCGCTCTGGGAGCTTTATTTATCGCCCTAGCCAAACGGCGTAACGAACTTTTCATCGCCGGAGATAACTCGGGCGCACAACGATCAATTCTCAACGAATACACCGTTCCGTTGCTCGACAATTTGATCAACGTGGTGGCTACGGCAACGCTTATTTCCTACACGCTCTACACGTTCAGTACGGGCGTTACTGAAGCCAACGTTCCGAGCGATCATTCGATGATGCTCACAATACCGTTCGTTGCTTACGGCGTGATGAGGTATCTCTATCTGATCCATGTCAAAGGTGTTGGTGAAGCACCTGAAGAAATTCTGATTCGAGATAAGCCACTTCTCTTGAACATATTTCTCTGGTTGATCACTGGTTCTTCGGTACTGATGTGGACACGACTCGTTAACTAACGAGTTTTTCGACGTGAAGACAATGTCGACGAACGAAGCGTGACCGAGCACGACACAGCCTCTTGCAATTTGTAAACTGCCGGCATTCCCGGCTCGGCTGGGCTTCAGAAATAATTCAGGGCGTCGTTCGAACGACAAGGCTCGGTAGTTAGGGACAAATTCAAGGCATGTCTGAATTCGCAGGTCGCACAGAGTTCTGGAACATCGGCTATCCGTTCGCCGGTGCACTTGTTTATCTCATTGCGCCGATAGCTCTAGCTTCTATTGCGTACGCAATGCGACGACGATGGCAGCTGTGGCACACCGCAGGTGCAGATGTAGATCTCGGTCCAAGCTCCGTTCGCTGGAAGGCATTTTTATCTCTGTTGGTTGGTGGTCTGTTTGCTCATAAACAGTTCGTCCGCAAGCGAGATCTTTACCCGGGGATCATGCATTTTTCGATCTTCTGGGGATTCACGATCCTGTTGATCGCAACCACGATCGCGGCATTTGAATTCAACGCGGAAAAATATCTCGACTGGATATGGCCAACCGCCCATATTCGAGTTGAACTCGGGTTTATCTGGGATGTGTTCGGCGGTGGACTCGCCACAGTTGGTCTTTCGATGGCTTTCTGGCGACGTTATGTGATCAAACCCAGTCGGCTAAACACAGCACTCGACGAAGGTGTTGTGCTCGGCTTCTTGTTTGCGCTGCTCATCACCGGTTTCCTAATTGAAGGCATGAGAATTGGCGCCACCGAACTCAACCCTTCATCGAGCTACTACGACACCTCGATAGCCGTATGGTCGCCCATCGGATGGATATTCGCGAAAGCACTGATGGGCATCGGCTTCACTTCAGCAACGCTCGAATCCGTGCATGCCATTACGTGGTGGGCTCACGCTGGAATATTTGTATCGGCGATTGTTTACGCGGCACTGCGGTTCAGTCGATTCACCCACATGATCGTCAGCCCTATGAACTGGTACTACCGATCACTTCGACCTCGTGGTGCGCTAAAACCCATGGGCGATTTCGAAACACTCGAAACGTTTGGTGCCAAAGATATTCCCGATCTTTCGTGGACCCAGATGCTTAGTTTCGACGCTTGCACCAACTGTGGCAGATGTCAGGACGCATGTCCTGCTTGGGCTTCCGGTAAACCTCTTTCACCACGAGCCGTGATTCAAGGTATGCGGGGATACATGGAAGAACGCGCTCCAGTGCTGCTAGGAACGCCAGAAGGTGAAGCACCACCTGAACCTGCCACCTCCATGGTTCACGACGCTATCGGTGACGATGCCCTATGGAGCTGCCTGACTTGTGCGGCATGTCTCGACGCCTGTCCGGTTGAGATCAACCAGATCGAGCCTATCATCGACATGCGCCGCTTCCTAACTCTCGAAGAAGCAAGCACTCCCGACACTGCACAATCGGCTTTGCAGTCGATCGAGCAACGTGGTCATCCCTGGAGAGGAACGACTCTCACTCGTACGTCATGGATGGATGGGCTTGATATTCCGACACTCGCCGAAAAGCCAGAATCAGAAGTTCTCTTCTGGGTCGGCTGCTCAGGCGCACTCGTTCAGCGTGGTGTCGACACCACTCGCTCAATGGCATCAGTGCTCAAGAAAGCCGGAATAGAATTCGCCGTTTTGGGTGACGAAGAAACTTGCACAGGCGATCCTGCACGTCGACTCGGCAACGAGTATCTATTCCAAATGCAGGCAGAAACAAATATCGAGACGTTTAAGCAGTACGACGTTAAAAAGATCATCACTACCTGCCCGCACTGCTTCAACACGATCAAAAACGAGTATCCGCAACTGGGCGGGAACTACGATGTGATTCACTACACAGCGTTCGTCGGCGAGCTGCTCAAAGAAGGAAAGCTAAAGCCGACCGAAGCTGGCATTGGCAAGGTTGGAACCGTCACCTATCACGACTCCTGCTATCTGGGTCGGCACAACGGCGAGTTCGGTGCACCTCGTGAAATTATTAGCTCGATACCGGGCTTGAATTTTGTCGAGATGGATCGCAATCAAGAGCGATCATTCTGCTGTGGAGCCGGTGGTGGCCAGATGTGGATGGAAGCTGAAGGTGAACGTGTGAACCACATGCGTACCGATCAGTTCCTCGAAACTGGTGCAGAAACCGTAGCGGTGTCGTGTCCATTCTGTATCCAAATGTTCGATGAAGGTATTACGGCTAAAGGCGCTGAAGACGATAAAAAAGCCGTCGACCTAATCAGCATCCTCGACAAAATGACGGATTAGGTTTCGAGTAGAGATCGGCACTCGGTCTACGCACAATCATCGAGAGTCCATCATTCTCCTCGTCCCGACCGTAGCGATAGAGATTTCAGATTCGATTGCTTATTCCCTCTTCGCTGAATCCTCGCACTAACGCTGATTTGCACCCCCTACTGCCTTAAATAATTCGCGCTCGCGCGAGGCAACTGCTAGCATCCTTTTACACAAGATGCCTCGTCGTTCAAAAGCTGCTCCCAAACAGCGCCCCACAAGCACATCATCCTTCGGGACAAACGGAAGATTCAGCCACGATTCTTCCGAATACTACGCACGCGCCTTGCAGCCTGACGACCGGGAAAGTCTGGATAAAAAACCAGAGCCCGAGCAATCTGTGCCAATCGACATTTTGGATTCGTTCCTAAACTCTTCCAGCGAAGATATGGCGGCACTGCCAGATCGATCGGTTCACCTTATGGTCACGTCGCCTCCTTACAACGTTGGCAAGGACTACGACGATGATCTGACCCACGAGCAGTACATGCAGCTAATCGGAAACGTGATGCGTGAGACATTCCGCGTGCTGGTTGATGGCGGACGAGCGTTAGTGAACGTAGCGAATCTGGGTCGCAAGCCGTACATACCGCTTCACGCCTACATCATCGAGCAAGCATCGCTCGCAGGCTTCCACATGCGCGGTGAAGTCATTTGGGATAAGGGTGCGGGAGCAGGCACATCGACCGCATGGGGCAGTTGGATGTCAGCTTCCAATCCGACTCTACGCGACACGCACGAGTACATCCTCGTATTTCAAAAACCCCCGTTTGGACGAAAGAAAACCGAAGGTAGAGAATCGACGATTACCCGCGACGAATTCCTCGAATTCACAAAGAGTGTGTGGGAATTCGCTCCACAGTCTGCCAAGCAAGTTGGGCATCCGGCGCCGTTCCCTGAGGAACTCCCCAGACGAGCAATCGAGCTGTATACGTTCTCAGACGAAGTAGTCCTCGACCCATTCATGGGAACAGGATCGACAGCAATCGCAGCCGTGAAGAGCGGTCGTCATTTTGTTGGGTATGACGTATCTTCTGAATACGTCGAACTGGCTCGACAGCGATTTGAAGCCCATTCCAGTGGCAAGAAATTCAAACCGCCAGCAGCCGAAAAAGCCACAAAAAAGCCGACCGCTAAAACCGCTAAGAAATCTGGCAAGAAGTAATGACCCGCACACTCACCGAACTTTCCAGCGATGAACGTGAGATCGTCGTTGCCACGGTTCACAAAGAAGCTGAAGCTTCGGGGTGGTCACAGCTTTCTAACTCTCGAAAATCGGCGCTCTACTCTGCATGGGAATCGCAGTTCAATCTTTCACACGCCACGCTGAAAGACGGAATCATGAAGGGCTTCGATGCCGCACAAGGGATTCCCAAAAAGGCCGAAGCCGAGATTCAGGAAGAAGTGACTCGAATATTTCGACTCGCCGGTATCAACGCTATCGAACAGGCTCAGATGTGGACCGGCAAGGAACGAGCCGATCTGCTCGTTGGTTACAGCGCAAAGTTCCCGACTCATGTGATCGAGATTGAACGAGCCGACTCATGGTCGGAGGGATTGCGGCAGGCGCTCTGGTATCAAGCGGCGATCTTCAAGGCTGAACGACGTCACGTGTTGCCAGTATTGATTCTCTTTGGGAACACTTCAGCCGAACGATTCGAGCAGATAGTAGCCACATGCGATCACAACCACGTAACGCTCAGCAGTCACCGGCTTGAGATCGATGGTCAACTAGAGAACGACTATTCGCTGGGTGCACTGCTAAACGGCCCACCTGCGGAGTAGTTTCTTCAACCAGGAACAATCTCCTCGTCCCGACCGAACCGATAGCGGAGCGGAGGGATCTTGGACGGCTCGGCAACCCACGATCTATGAACAGGGCTTAACAATGTCCGCTCGTCAATCTGTTCCGACTGATTTGGATGAGGTCTCTCCACTTCGCTATCGCTTCGGTCGAGAAGTGGGTTAGTTTTCAGTCGAGGTCTTGCAGCAGTAATAATTGGAACTTGAGCCGTTAGCCTCACGAATCACCGCGTCGTTTTCGCATCCAGCGAATCTAACTTTGCGTATAACCCACTGAACAAGTAATTAGTGCACGTCCTCACAGAGAAAAACTTTGCTCGAACTTTTCAACCAATACTCGGCATTCATAACCATTCCGGGAATCATCGTGCTGCTGATCGCGCTGCTGCCAATCAAAGGCAAACGCAGGCAGATCGTCATCTATTCGATAGCCGGAATTATCGGACTTTCCGCCGTGCTGATTCTTCGTCCCGGCGATAGTAGTGTTGCAACCGAGGCCGAAGCACATAATCTCATTACTTCTGGCAGTCCGGTATTCGTCGAATTCTTCTCCAACTCGTGTACGGCGTGCCTAGCTTCACAGCCGATTGTCCAGAGTCTCGAAGGCGAGATGGACGAAGATGTGCAATTCCTCAAATTAAACGTTCAGGATTCGATTGCCGCACAGCTGGTGCGTGATTACCGCGCCTATCTAACACCGACGTTCGTCGTGATCGGTAGCGATGGAGAAGTTGTTTGGCGACAGTCGGGTGGGTTACTCGACAAAGGCAAAGCGTTAGAGGCACTCGCCGAGGCGTAATGAACGCTACAGGCGCGCTTCGACCTGCTCACGTGAAGGGCAGCCGCTCAGCCCGATCGACTCGATCGAAATAGCTGCTGCCGTGGCTGCATAGCGACCAGCTTCTTCGATGCTCTTTCCTTCGCTCAACGCAATCGTAAAAGCTGTGGCCCAGATGTCGCCTGCGCCTGTGAAATCTACAGGTTCAGTTTTCACAGCCGGAATCTGAATCCACTCGCCATTGCTCCAAACACTGGTTCCGTTCTCACCTCGAGTCACGCAAACGATATCGCCAAGATCAAACAGCTGCTGTTCAGGCAGCAGTTCGATCTCTGATTCAGAAACAGCGATTACGTCCCACTTCTTCCCTCGGAACGGTGGAAGCATATCGGCGTGAGAAATAGCGCCATCATGTCCCCAACGCCTGAGCCAGCCGGACGGTATCAAGCACGATAGTTTGGCGTCGAACCAATTCACACAATCGGTCGGAAGCTCATGAAGCAATGGTCCTACAAAGACGATATCCGGAGTGGTCCAGCCGCTCGGCACTGCCGCCTGAGAAATTCGATTGCCTGATGCCATCAGCACCTGAGTCCGCTCACCCGAGTCGTAGTAGTTGGCAAAGCTCGCAGTGTGTTCGCTTTCGACAACTTGGACATCTATTCCTTCAAGAATCAGGTTCACCGGATAGTCCTCGCCAACCGATGTAACTGCACCTGTAGCCAGTCCATGCTTTTGAGCCGTGAGTGTCGAGAACGCAACTGCCCCACCGGGTATGTGACTCGACGGTGGACCATTGTCGATCACGTTCACATCGAACGAGAGGTGGCCTAGAGATATGAAGGATGGTGCGGAGGGCATTGGCAAGTATTGGTGCTAGCGGCGATATTGTCGCAACAGGTGAAATTGGTTCGGTTCGAAGATATCACCCTCACCCCAACCCTCTCCCACTGGGAGAGGGAGTTATCACCGAAAATAAAAAATCGCCTGAAGCCGCATCATTGCGACTCAGGCGATTTATTCAATCTCTCAGAAAGCGTGCCATTGGCACCCTAATCGTTCGGGAAGATCACTACTCGGCGTTGGTTGCCTTCACCTTCAGATTCGGTTCGAACCTCAGGGTGACCAGCGAGCGCCATGTGAACGATTCGTCGTTCTGCCGGCGACATTGGCTCCAGGCTATCTTCACGACCGCTTGATCCGACTCGTCCTGCTGTTCGGCGAGCAAGTCGTCGCAGCATCTGAACGCGTCGTTCCCGGTAGTCTTCGATATCGATAACTACGTAGGCTTTTCGACCGAGTTGTCGGTTGGTGACCATTCGAATCAGGAACTGAAGCGCTTGAAGCGTTTCTCCACGTCGACCGATCAGCAATCCGGCGTCCTGACCTTCGATTTCGAATGTCATTGAGCCTTCTTCATCGTCTTCACGGATGTAGGTGTCGGCTACGACGCCCATTGCACCCAGGAAGTAATCTATGAGTTCAGATACGAGCTGCTCAGCCTCTTCGTCTTTTTCACGAATGATTGGCTGTGAGTCGGTATTTCGGTCAGAGTTACGTTCTGATCGAGCAGGACGATCTTCGCGAGCAGACTGCTCAGATCGCTCTGAGCGGGCAGGCCGATCATCACGATCTTCTCTATCATCCGAAGACGAACGCTCGGAATTCCTTCCGTTTCGTCGACCTCTGCCGCGACCACCACGCTGACCTCGACGTCCTCGTGAAGGCGCTTCTTCTTGCTCGGAATCATCGCCTGTTGAAGCCTCAACAGGTTCTGACTGCGGTTGATCTTCATCGCTAGCCTGATCGCCGCGACCACGTCCGCGACCTCGGCCACGATTTCGGCTCCGATTGCGTGATCGGCTTCGTCGACGAGGTGCTTCCTCTTCAGAATCTTCCGAGGCATCCGAATCAGTCGAAGCCTCCGGAGAATCTTCTACGGCATCTTCAAAATCATCGTCATAATACGACCCGGCATCACCGAGTGCGGATACTTCGATCTCTGCAGGTTCACCACCGAATCCGAGAATTCCCGAACGGCCAGTGTTAATTACCCTTATTTCGACGTCTTCGAGTTCGGCGTCCAGTTCGGCGAGAGCGATTTCGGTCGCTTCGTCGACTGTCTTTCCCGAGAACTTCCGTGCTCTGGTCATCTTCGTCTGACTCCTCCGGATCTGGTGTCGGTTCGCTCTCACCGGATGCCATGGCTGCGAGTTCTTTTACTCGCAATGCCCGGCTCTCGTCGGTTCCGAGGTACGACCGTCCGAATAGTTCAATTGGTTGTTTGCCGCTGACGTAGTACTGAATTACTACCCCAACGATGTTTGAGAACAGTATGTAAACAGCCAAACCAGCGGGGAACTGCCATGTGAATGCACCGAACATAATCGGCATCATCCACAGCATCATCTGGTTGGTCTGTCGCTGGCGTGGGTCTGTAGTTGGGTTCGTCGTCATCTTCTGCTGGAGGAACATCGAGGCACCAACCAGAACTGGCAGTGCGTAGTTCCACGGCATAGCCGCAGCAGATACGAGATCCACAAGAGATAGACCCAGGAACTGACTATCGAATGGAACTGCGGTAATCGCAGGGTTCCAGCTATAGAACAGATCCGATAGATTCGCCATGCCTTCTGGTGTCGATGGCATGGTGCGCAGAATTGCCCTGTAGAAACCAATCCAGATAGGCATCTGGATAATCATCGGACCTAGACAACCAACCGGGCTAACCCCAGCTTCTTTGTACAGCCCCATAGTTTCTGAGGACATCTGACGACGGGCGTCGCCCTTTTTGCCCTTGTACTTATCTTGAATCGCCTTCAGCTTTGGCTGAATGCTCTGCATCTTCTTCATCTGGCGAGTTTGCCGCACAGTCAGTGGGATCATTGCCAGACGGATGAGAACAGTAAAGACGATGATGCTGATTCCGAAGTTCGAAAACAGCAGCTGATACAACAGCGCAAGGCTGTTGATCATCGGACGCATAATTACTTCTTGCCAGAGAATGCCAAATATTTCCATTAGATGGCCGCCCCGTTCGAAGTTTCGTGGCTAAACAGGCTAGGTGGAACGATTAGTCGCATCGTCCACCGCCTTTCAAATCGACACACCCTCTTTGGGTCGTATCGTCGACTGAGTACCACTTGAGATCGCCGTTCAAGGCGTGGACATAGAGCAGGTCGTTGTGAACCAACGGGCTGGCTTTGACCGGCTCGTCGGTCAAGAACACCCCAAGCTCTCGTCCGTCGATGACTGAAATAACCCAAACGTTCTTTTCGCCCGATGGCACAGCGAGTGCTCTTTCTCGGGTATCACCGCGCTTGCGGTCGAAAAGTGTTGGCGATGCAACGATTTGACCGTCGACAGATGCTGACCACTTCTCTGAACCAGTTGAATCGTCGATGGCGAACACCGTTCCGCTAAGGGTCGATATGTACACCGTGTCGTCCTCGATCACCGGCTTAGCCCAGACCCACTCTCCAGCATCGAACTTCCATTCGCCATTGCCAGAGTTCACAGCAGAAAGCTGCGAAGAGCTTGATCGTGACGAAATATTGAGTTGGTAAGCATTGCTTGCCAGATCGCCGAAGTACAAGTTTCCGTCTTGGGCGAGGATTGGGCCAGCGATGGCACCATCGGTTTCAAAAGTCCACTTGATGCGATCTGAAGCATTGGACGAATCGTCGGGATTCGAAATATCAATTGCGTAAAGCGTTCCTGCCATCGTTCCGATGAACGCAGTCGAACCTTCTACAGCTACGCCGGTAAAAGCGTTGCCATCGAGAGCAATTCGCCATTTTGCGATTGAAGAAGCTGACGCTGAAGAGTCGATGGCGTAGAAGTAGCCATCGGCGCTATCTTCCTCATCACCTATCGTGGTTGTTCCAACAAATAGGGTGTCGCCTGAAACTCCGATATCACCAACAAGTTTGGTTTTGAGCTCAAGTCCCTTCTGGCCCCAAATGGAAAGACCAGACTCGAGATTCAGTCCGAATATCTCGCCATCGCATTCATCACCACGACAGGTGTAACCAATGCTGTAGATGTTCTCGCCGAGGACAACAGCGTTGCTGTACATCGCACCGAGGCCGTCACCGGATGGGTAACGCCAGCTATTGTCGAGATTTCCTGTCTCGGCATCGAACCGAACAAGATGACCATCCCGATTACCGATGAACAGCTTGTTTTCTTCGGCTACAGGTCCCGACCATCCACCTTCTGGGGTGAGATCGTTCACACAGGCAACCGCTGCAATCATCACAAATACGAGTGCGAAGAGTACGGGTAACCGTCGGCGACTATTGAAGTTTCGTTGTTTTGACACGAGTGCGCTGTTTGATGTGCGGTTCGTGCCGGATATTGACGGTGGCGTTTTAGGCCTCCGGGAGGTTTGGAACTGAGTCAGATTACTAATTTGATATTGGCGATCTGGCACAGCAGGTTTCAGTTATTTAGATACGGACTTTTCAGGGACAGGATCGTAACCCCGCGATCGACCGGGATGACACCGACCAATCCTTTTTGCAGCAAGCCACGCACCCTTGACTGAACCGTGAGTCTTGATTGCATCAGCTGCAAATTCAGAACAAGTTGGATCGTATCGGCACTGGCCAGGCCAGTAGGGAGATATAGCCAACTTATAAAACTTGATGAACAGTAGCAGCGGGTGACGCATTATTCGACACCTGCCCGCTTGACCGACTTACCGATAGAGCGTTCTAGATCTGAGAACGCTGCGTCAGCCGATTCAGGCTTCGCAGTTACTACAACATCCCAACCTTCTGAGGCATCGATGTTTGCAAAAACACTGCGTATGCGTCGCTTAACAAGGTTTCTTGTCACGGCGTTCCCAACACGTTTGCTCACCGATAGACCGACCCTCACATAGGGAAGGCCGTTAGGCATTGCCACGACGTTGGTCAAAGCATTGGAACTTCGGCGACCGCGAGAGAATACCTGACGGAATTCCGCCGGTCGCTTTATTCGTTGCTCAGTAGGAAGTGACACGGAATGCGGCTTACTAAACGGTTAGCCGCAGCCTGCCCTTGCCTCGACGACGTGCGAGAACCGCACGGCCGCCCTTAGAACTCATTCGTGATCGGAAACCGTGGACGCGCTGGCGTCGGCGGGATTTTGGTTGGTAGGTACGCTTTGGCATATTTGTAGTGGGAGGCTTTCGGAATTCTGATGAGCAGTGTCCCTACGGCGATGTGACCCGAATTAATAACAGATGGGTAAACATCGATTTTAAGTTCGAGACGCTCTGGGTGTCAAACAATTTTGAGATGAATTATTTGCGGTCTCAAAAACGCGTAACTATCATTAAGGGATTGTTCTTCTGTTATCCAGCAGTGGGAAACAGGATTTCCTGACCCACAGAAATAGGCAAAACATGGCAACGACGTCTGAAGCACCGGAAACCACTCAAGAAGAGCAAGGAGTCCTTTCACTAAACGAAGCATTTCAGACGTATGTAAGGCAAATGCCACAAGACACTAAGAAGTCTGCGCAGCCTGAAATTGCCAAGTTCGTTCGCTGGATGGGATCGGAGCGCCTGATCGATTCGATCATCCCTTCCGAAATTGGTGATTACAACGATATTTTCGGCGCTAAGACCGCCACTCGTGACGCCACCGAACGCCTCAGCGCTGTAAAGCTTTTCCTCACTTTCCTTAAGAAGAAAGACTTCATTGAGGTAAACCTTGCGCAGCACCTTCGCCTTCGAAAATCTCGCACATCAGCTGCTGCAAAAGCAGTCGCAGCCGAGAACCAGACTCGAAGCGTTCGATTGACCCAAAGCGGATACAACGAGATGACCAAGCAGCTTGCACAATTGCAAGAAGAGCGCATCAGAATCGTTGAAGATATTCAGCGAGCAGCAGCCGACGGTGACGTACGTGAAAACGCTCCACTTGAAGCAGCTCGAGAAGCCCAGGGTATGACCATCGGTAAGATTCAGGAACTTGAGGCAACGCTCAAAGTTGCTGTGATCATCGATGCTAAAGACCAGGACGACACCCGAGTTCACATCGGATCGAAGGTAGAGCTAACTGAGACTAGTTCCGACAAGACGGTCAAGTATCAGTTGGTAGAGCCAAACGAAGCCAACCCACTGGCAAGCAAAATTTCGATCGTGTCACCAGTCGGTTCAGCAATTCTCGGGCATAAGCTCGGCGACGAGGTAAAGGTAAAGACCCCTCGTGGCCAGCAGGTGTACAAGATCAGCAAGACTTCGTAATTTGGGAAATCGCTAAACGCGATTAGTTGATCAACGATAATCTCACCGACCCGCAGTTCACTGTGCTAGTTTATTCCGCGGATTCGCGCACCCCTCGATTCACAATTACGCAAACAGCGTAGAAAGACGTATCTCTGTTGCTAGAGACCTTTAACCACTGGTTATTTTTCAACTTAGCGCTTGTCGTACTACTCATATTCGACCTTTTGATCCTCACTAAAAACGACCGCGAAGTTTCGATGAAAAACGCTGCGTGGTTAACAGCTTTCTGGTGGGGAGTTGCCACACTTTGCGGTGTTTGGATATTCACCCAAGGCTCGTCAGAGCAAGGCGTTAATTACGCCACAGCGTTCGTTGTTGAAAAAGCGCTTAGCGTTGACAATTTATTTGTCTTCTTGGTGATCTTTACTTACTTCCGATTACCAGGAGATGTAAGACTCCGTGCGCTGTTCTTCGGCATCATCGGAGCACTGCTTGCCAGAGCAATCTTTATTGCTGTTGGTATCACGCTTATTACGGCATTCTCCTGGGTACTGTTCATACTCGGAGCGTTCCTGATCTACACGGGGTACAAAATCGCATTCGTTGGCGATTCAGAAGTAGATCCTGGACAAAATCCTGTCGTTAAAATCTTTAGAAAATTCATGCCCGTCACCGACGAATATGATGGGCACAAATTCTTCAAGCGACTACCTAACGGCACTAAAGCGGCGACGCCATTTTTACTGGTAATCATCGCCCTCGGCACGACGGACATTGTGTTCGCCATTGACTCGATACCAACAGTGTTCGGTATCACTCAGGATCCCTTTATCGTTTGGACCTCAAACGCCATGGCGGTGCTAGGACTACGACCACTGTTTTTCCTACTGTCAGGACTAGTCAAAATATTCCGCTTTCTCCAGTACGGATTAGCGGTTGTACTGGTACTAATCGGTATAAAAATGGTGCTCGAGGAAGCTGCCCACGCGTTCGACTTCCACTTACCCGAAATTATGGAAGCTCCGTTCCTTTCACTGGTCGTTATAACGATAATTTTCTCCGTTGCGATCGTCCTATCAAAGATGTTCCCTGCTCCGGAAGAATCGCCTGAAGAACACGGTCCAGTTGCATGACATCGTTACCTACGCAATCTGCCCAGAACCGGCGCCTATCGTCTCAAACATCTGATTTGGAAAGCGAACTCAAAAAGGCAGTAGCCGGCGAGGTTCGATTCGATTCAATATCCAAGCAAATGTATTCGACTGATGCATCCCTTTACAGGATGGAGCCAGTCGGAGTCGTAATTCCTCGTAATTCCGACGATGTTCAAGCGGTGCTCGAAATCGCTGGGAAGAACGGTGTTTCAGTTCTTCCACGTGGTGGTGGAACAGGGCTTTCAGGCCAAACTGTGAACCACTCAGTTGTGCTCGACTTTTCGAAGTACATGCACAACGTCATCGAGATAAACAAAGAAGAACAGTGGGTGAAAACCCAGCCCGGTGTAACGATCGATGAGTTGAATCGCCAACTCAAGGCTTCCGGCCTCTTCTTCACCCCCGACCCAAGCACATCCAGCCGAGCAAACATCGGCGGTGCAATGGGTAACAACTCCTGCGGAACACACTCGATCATCTACGGCAAGACAGTGGATCACGTGCTCGAGATGGACGTCACATTGTCAGACGGAACGCAGACTAATTTTGGAATGCGAGATGCAGCCGCTCTCACTGGGCTACTTCGTAAAGAAGGCCTAGAGGGTGACATTTATCGCGGTGTTACCGAGATTTCAGCCAATGCTGCAAATCTGGTTGAAACAAAATTTCCAAAGATTCTTCGACGTGTTGGTGGCTACAACATCGACAGAACCCAAGACCCTTCAGCACTGAATCTAACGCAAGTAATGGTTGGTTCTGAAGGAACTCTCGCAGCCGTTACTGCAGCCAAGCTGAATCTCGTAAAGATCCCGAAATACAAAGTATTCGGAGTCGTACATTTCAACAGCCTAATCGAATCGATGGAGGCAACGGTTGCGATTCTCGAAGAATCACCAGCTGCTATCGAACACGTCGGTCAACTAATCATCGAACAGTCACGACGATCACTCGGATTCTCCCGAGCTACCGGCTTTATCCAAGGTGACCCAACCGACCTACTAGTCGTCGAATTCAGCGGCGAGGATGAAGCAGAGACGCGTTCGCGACTTGACCACATGGTCGAAAAGCTTGAGCGCTTAAACCTTGGCTATGCAACCACCAAGCTCTACACAGCCGCCGAACAAAATCAGGTAGCCGACTTCAGGCGTGCCGGTCTTGGTTTGCTAATGAACGTTGATGGGCCGGCGAAGCCACTCGCATTCGTCGAAGACACTGCGGTATCTCCTGAGAAACTTCCTGCATACGTTGAACGTTTCGACGAGATCGTAAAGAGCCATGGCACTGAAGCCGGATACTACGGTCATGCCAGTGTTGGCTGTCTCCACATTCGCCCGCTGATCAATATCAAAACTCGCGATGGCATGGAGAAGATGGAGGCAATAGCGACCGATATTGCCGATCTTGTTCAGGAGTTCGATGGTGCTTACTCCGGAGAACACGGCGATGGCATCGTTCGCGGGTTCTTCACCGAAAAGCTCTTCGGAAAAGAACTAACTGATGCCTTCAGAGATATAAAAAACGTGTTCGACCCAACAGGGATTATGAATCCTGGGAAGATTTTCGACACACCGGATATCAAAGAGAATCTCAGGTTTGGTGATACTTACAAAGCGCCTGAAATTTCAACAAGGCTTGATTTCAAAAAAGAAGGTGGTTTCGTAGCCGCCGTCGAAATGTGCAACGGAGTCGGTGCCTGCCGCAAACTTCATGCAGGTGCGATGTGCCCTTCGTACATGGCAACACGAGAAGAGCAACACACCACCCGCGGCCGCGCGAACACATTGCGAGGGGTTCTTTCTGGCTCACTCCCGCACGAAAAACTTGGCTCCAAGAACATACTGAACGTTCTCGACCTCTGCCTTGAGTGCAAATCGTGCAAGGCTGAATGCCCATCGAACGTCGACATGGCTAAGATCAAGTACGAGTACCTGTACCAGTACTACAAGACGAACAAGGTGCCTCTGCGCTCGAAACTCGTCGCCGACATCCACCGGTTAAGCTCACTTTCGGCACCAATGGCGCCAATCGCCAACATGGTCAACCGATCAGCCCCGGTCAAATTTCTGCTGGAAAAAGCGGTTGGCTTTGACCGAAACCGCCCAATGCCAAAAGTGGTTCGAAACACGTTCGAGAAATGGTTTGACGGGCACAAATCGCAGACAGCGAGCCCCCGTGGCAAGATAGTTCTCTTTCACGACACGTTCATGAACTTCAACCACCCGAGCATCGGCATTTCCGCCACTCGAGTGCTCGAAGCACTGGGCTACGAAGTTGTCGTACTGAAAGATCGCAAATGCTGTGGCCGACCTATGATCTCCAAAGGCCTACTCGACAAAGCTGGCAGCAACGCTCGCCACAATGTCGACCTGCTTCATCCGTACGTTGAACAAGGCGTGAAAATCGTTGGCTGCGAAGCCAGTTGTGTTTCGGCGATGACCGACGATTGGCCCGATCTTCTTGGTAGTGACGAAAAAGCAAAAGCAGTAGCAGCTGCAGTTGTGACTATCGAAGATTTGATAGTCGAAACCGATGGCGATGATGGGCAGCAAATCAAATGGTCGGATGCCAAGAAAGAGATTAGTTTCTTTGGGCACTGTCACCAAAAGGCGCTCACTGGAACATCAAACTCGGTAAAGGCTCTGAATATTCCGGCAGGCTTCGAAGCCACTGAAATTTCAGCTGGTTGCTGCGGCATGGCTGGCTCTTTCGGCTATGAAAAGGGGCACGTCGATATCTCGACCGCAGCAGGTGAAGACCGCCTATTCCCGGCAATTCGTGAAGCAGGCTCAAACGTCGAAATCGCTACTTCAGGAGTCTCGTGTCGTGAACAGATCGGTTTCAACACCCCTCGAGAATCTCGCCACGTCGTCGAGATTCTCGCTGACGCACTGTTCGACTAGATGTTCGACTAAATCGGTCAATTAAAGAGCTTCCAGCCGGTATCCCCCTACGGCAGAAATCACCAAGACCGAGTTTAGTTCGCTCACACCATGTGGTTTCGTTGAACACGTAACAACGTAAGTACTAGTCGTATTACCGTATACAGATGCCGCAGAGTCATATACTCATGGTGAAAGCCCAAATCTCTAGCGGGAGCAGCAGCATGTCGCTTACTAGTCACTTAAAAGACAAAAATAGCCTCGTCAGACAATTCATTCTTGACCGTTTTCCAAACACGAGAGCTCTAACCAAAGAAGCCTCGGCAGCGATCAAGAAATCAACGACTTCACGTCCAAACGGGTCAGCCAGAATTCCGACAACCATCGGGGGCGCGATCGATTATCGAATTAGATACTTTTTTCCGCAGGAATCGTCTCGCTCGCTGCTTGCGTGGAAGGGTGCGAATCAGGCCAGCACCCAAATTGAAAACGGGTTCGACGCTATCCCAGAAGTGTCCGCTGACGCTCGGATGAATCCTGAAATAGGAAAGAGCGGTACTATCCTGCACCCAGCCGGGGGAGTCGTAACAGAATTCTTCGAGGAACTCGATTCGTTTCTTGAGTCGGAAAAACCGGCTGGAAGGCAGCTTGATCATAAACCTGAAACGGTACTGGCTCGCTACTGTTATGTTCTATCTCTATTCGAAGAAGTGTCTCGAGCCGGAGCGTGGCCTACATCCATACTGTTCAAGCAGAAGTATAAATCGTCGGAAGAATTACTCGAGGCGATTTCTGATGACTGGGTCGACGACATCTTGAATCTTTAAGCGATGTTCTTTCATCAATTCGAATATCAGCTTAATAAACCCGTCACACTAAACCCAACGTTTGATGGCAGTATTGACGTTTCAGGTGCTGACGGGGATTTGATCCTAGACCATTGTCTAATCGACTTCAAAGCCACTATAAATCCAAAATTATCTCCAGATTGGATACGCCAATTAGTCGGATACTCACTACTCGACTACTCTGATATCCACCAGTTAGATTCTGTCGGCATATATCTCGTGCGACAAGGGCTATTGCTTCGGTGGTCTATGGACGAATTCATCGGAACATTAACCGAAGGGAAAGCCAATTTGGCTACGCTCCGAGAAGACTTTCAAGAAATGACGAACTCTCTTTAGCTTGTCGATCCGAAACTCCAATCGATTTTTCGAAAACGTTTTTTTTCGCCTGTTCAGTCCGAAATCGGAACGGTGTACGCCGCCGACGGCATGAGATATACCGTCGGCCCGGTTCCCCCGATGTTCGCCATATCGCCGAACACTTTTTTCACCGCGCCATCCAACGACTCGGTGGTTCGGCCTCGCATCATCGCCAAGAATATTTCGTTCCTCATCCAGCGTCAGAACTCGATGAATTTCAGTCGCATATATGAACTAAATATCTTTTTGCGCTCCTCCGACATTGTTCAAGCCATCGACACGAGAGAGCAGCCACTGATTACCTGATCATCAAAATGCTTTCGTGAAGATTTATAGCGTTCGCTCTGATCGAAGAATTCGCAGCGTATCAGCATCACATCGTCACACCAGATTCTCGTTTGAGTACACATATCCACCGTTTCAGGCGTTACACTTCCGCCATCTAACTACTAGGTCCGCTATCGGGCTTTGGTACGGCAAAACGAGTACGGAGTATCACTGTGGCAACCCAAAATGGAACATCAGCAAAACTAACCGAACCACTGTTCGGCACAGCTGAAAACGCACGAATGACCGGAACTGGACCGGCTATCTGGCTTGCTGGCGATCCAGAAGATCTTCCCGAATGGCTCGATGCTGGAGCTGCCGGAATCGTAACCAACACTGTTGTTCTCAATCAGATGGTTCAGAAATATGGCCAGATCACTGAACTCACCCAGCGATACTTGGACATCACCGACAAGCCAGTCGTTATCGAAATCGATGGTCATTCGACCCAGGAGCTTCTCGACGTTGGTGAAGTGTTCACCAAAATGTCCGATCAGATCGTGCTAAAAATCCCTGCATCTACTCACGCATTGGGCGCTTTCGCTGAACTAAAGAAGGCAGGAGTTCCAACCTTCTGCACGACGGTTTTCACACTCCCACAAGCCGCCGCTGTGGCACAGGCAGGCGTGACTCACGTTCTGCCATTCTGCGAGCCATTCAACGACGTGGGTGGCGACCCCACAAAGCTAATTCGTGACTGTCAGGAAATGTTCGACGGCTGGGCAGACCGACCGTTCGTAACTGCCGCACTTGTGCGTTCTGTCGAGACAGCCGAGGCTGCTCTTGCCGATGGAGCTGATGGAATCATCGTCTTCTGGCCAGTATTCAGAGACATGATGCAGAGTCACTTGACCGATGAGTGGAACAAGACATTCCTGGACGAATGGAATTCGATGAACGATGCAGGTCTGATGAAAGACCTTCCAGTCCAAAAGCACTAATCGAATCTTCTCGAACCGAAATTAAAGTTAACGACAGTAAGGGCATCCTCCGGCCGGGTTTGGAGGATGCCCTTACTGTTAGTAGGACTGTCGGACCGCCCCGTCAGCAAAAATACTGAGGGGTTTAGCGTTTAAGCTCCCGGGGCGGGCCATTGGCCATCGCACCACCTGTTTGTCCGGCCGGGACGAACAAGGGCACTGCAAATACACGCTGATGAGAGTTCTGAACCTATGTCAGTTCAGACTCATCACCGCTCGCAGTCCGGGAGGGACACTACGCTGAATTGTTAGAGGTGCTCCGAGCTGAGGTGTCATTTCTATGACAAACCTGGTGCTTTTTACAACCAGGGAATCGGTAGCAGTGAGTCCATTGACTCCACCACCGTTGGCAGAACTTCCGTCCATATAGGCGAGCGAGCTGTTACTAGAAACGTCGACGGCTGTGAGTCGATCAAGCAGCCAGACCGTGACTTCAGCTTTTTCACCGTCTTCTAACAACGAGTCGCCGTTGTTATTTCCGATAAATACCGCTGACCATGGGACGTCGCTCAAGCGCTGATTTTCATCTGCATACGAGACAATCGTCGCCGTACTTGCACCCGGAACGATATCCGGGTCGGTGCCCGAATCGTCGGCTGAATACGGCGCAGTCAAGTCGACAGGTTCACCTGCGAGCGAGTTCTGAGCAATAAAGACAATTTTGTGTACTGCCTGAGTGCTGCCAACGTATCCAGAGAATGCGAAAGCCGAACCAGCCTGGCGCAGACGTGTCCGAGTCTCTTTGAGACCGGCGTGGATCGTTTGCTTGTTTGCCTCAGATGAGAACACACCTGCTGAAAGAATCGTGAATGCGAACACTGAAGCCACAACCACAAATGCAATTAGCACGATCGCTGTTTCAAGACCCGTGATGCCTTTTTCTTGGCTACGGGATCCCTTCAGGACCATAATCGTTACCCCTTACTTATACCGCTCGACCTATGCGACGACAGCGAGAACCCCCTCGCTGTTGTTTTAGATCGCCCACTCGTTTTTATTTGAGTGCTGGCCGGGCGGATAAGCTCCACTATGTCGCTCCTCTACCAGCCAAACATCGTGGAAACTACCTAGTGGCATCCGGGAAACGCGGTAATTAACAGCACCTATCAAGCATCCGTAAAGACGTAGTCGGGCATGGTTACCAGTGCACATTCCCAGTTCAACACGGCATGTTCAAGCAACACAGAGACAAGTAATACCAGCGGACAGGGGTATCAACTTTCGCAAAGCTGGGGAAATCGCTATTTGTGCATATTTACGAGCGCACTACAGGTAAACCCCCACGCGAAAAGTTCGAGTGAGGGTGTGTAAGTGCTACTAGTTGGGGTTCAGCGTATGGCTAACCCCGCAGGGTTAGCCCAGATCTGAGCTAACTGCGGAGAATCTCGTTCAATCGGTCGGCAATGATGATCTCTTCGCCGTCTTGAACGTTAACCATCACGATGTTGATCTCTTCTCGACTTCCACCGCCGCCGACGTAAATACCAGGATCGCCATCTTCGAGCTGCTGTTTGATATCTGCAATTGAAGGTCCATCAAAGTCGTCTTCGAAGTACAGCACCGGCTGAGGACCTTGCCTCTCAGCTGGATCGTCTTCGATCACAACCCGTAACCCGTCGATTCCCGCAAGTCGTTCGGCGACAAACTCAGCTTTAGATTGCCAGCCCGCCCACTCAGCCGCTTCATCAGAGTCGGTGAACAGTTGGAGAGCAGTGACCATTCCAACGATGTTCTCTTTAGAGACCTTCATGGGGCGACCTATGCCGGCAACTGACGAATCGAGGTTCAGCGAGTTCATCACTACTGCTTCCATCAGGTCAGCTTTGCCTGCAAGTACACCCGCCGATTGTGGCCCACCTATGCCCTTGCCACCACTGAACGCCACCATGTCGGCGCCCATCTTGTGGAATTTTGACAGATTTGAACGAGGTGGAACTTCAGCAGCGGCATCTACGATCACCGGTACGTCATGTTCGTGAGCGACACGAATCGTCTCTTCCAGACCGATACCGTGGTCGATGAACGGTGCAACGACAAACGCAACGCAAGCTGTGTTCTCGTTGATGGCAGCTTCGAGATCGTCCGATGTAACTGATCCAGGCTCTCCGTACTCAACCAGAGTGCCCCCTGCGGTCACAAAAGCCTTGTCATAACGATTGCGTTGCCCTTTAAAGATGATGACTTCATTCTTCATTCCGGTCGTATCTGGAAGTTGCTCAACGTTCTCTTCGCTCTGACCGGTCATACACGCAGCCACCATTAGTACCTGAGCCGCAGAACAACCAGCAGTAACGAGTCCACGTTCGGCACCGCACGAGCGTGCTACAACTTCGCCAGCCGCCAAGTTCAGCTTCTTTATGTCTATAAAGGCGTTTGCGGCGTCGTCCATCGCCTGTCGCACTTCTGGGCCCATAATCGAGCCACCGAGGGCGGTAACCCAGCTCTGGGCGTTGATGATGGGCGAAACTCCGAGCTTTTTGTACACCTCGGGCCAAACGCGTTCAGTCATGCAGAAACTCCAATTCGTATTGCAGCACCCAGATATGGGACTATCTAACGAGGCGGAATTCTACAGATGATTTTTAGCTTTGGGGCGAGTTCGCGCTACTAAGCGCCGAGAATGTCGATCGCACGTTCACGAAGCTGACCGCAACCGGCGTTGATGTCGATTCCCTTTTCCATCCGAACAGTCGAAGGAATACCGTACTGCTTCAAGCCACCTTGAAACTCTTTGGCAGAGCCCAGATCGGTTCGTTCAAATGGCCCAAGCTTGGTTGGGTTAACCGGAATCAAGTTCACGTGACAGTGCAGACCGTTCAGCAGTCGTCCAAGTTTCTGAGCTTGCTCCAGCGAATCGTTCTGCTCTTTAAGGAGAACGTACTCGAAGAAAATACGGCGCCCCGTGGCATCGGCGTACTTGTGGCACGCACGAATGAGATCTTCAACCGGGTATCGCTGGTTGATAGGCATTGTCTGCGAACGAGTCGCATTGTCGGGTGCGTGAAGCGAGATCGCTAAATTAATTTGAAGTTCTTCTTCAGCGAGTTGCAAAATCTGAGGAACCAGTCCAACGGTAGACACAGTGATGTGCCGTGCACCGATATTCAAGCCCTGGCCATCGTTCAGCACTCGAATCGCAGCCATCGTGTTCTTGTAGTTGGCTAGCGGTTCGCCCATTCCCATGAACACCACATTCGTAACGCCCTGCAGTTCACCCTTCGTGCGCTTTCCTGCTTCCATCTGAGCTTCGTCTTCAGCGTAGGCGATGCGCTGCATCTCAATTACTTGAGCTACGATCTCACCAACTGTCAGGTTCCTGCGGAATCCCTGTTGTCCTGTCGCGCAGAACGTACAGCCGAGCGCACATCCTGCCTGAGTTGAAATACACGCTGTCTTACGATTCCGGCGGTGACCATCAGTTTCGTACCGCATGAGCACGGTTTCGATCAACTCGCCGTCACGAAGTTTGTACAGCGCTTTGCTGGTCGACTTGTCTTTGGAAGTAATGAACATCGCCTGCTCGACGGAGGAAATGGTGTACTTCTCGTTCAGCGTCTTCCTGAACGGCTTACTGAGAGTCGACATATCGTCAAAACTCTCGGCAGCCTCGTGGTAAATCGATCGCCAGAGCTGATCTGCGCGGAATTTCTTCTCACCCATTTCGATCATTGTCGATACGAGACGATCACGGGAGAGTTCGAGAATAGATGGAAGTTTAGATGAGGTATCGGAAGTGTTTGAAGCTTCGGATGCATCTGCGGCTGAGACAGAATCTGAGCCAGAGTCACCAGAGTTCGGTGAGGTAGACGAGGGAGTTGTCATCGATCAGGAGGGGGGGACTATCGGGGGGAAGTAAACGTTAAGTTTAGCAATGAAGAACCAAAATGGGCGCATGACATCTCTACGACCAGTGCCTAAACTCGACTCGTGACCAATAACTACCCGAACACAGTCGAACCGAATCATGAAGGTACCCTAGAAGAGAGGGCGCTGGCGAGATTGATCGCCAATCGCCGAACTGGCTACGACCCCTTCTACAAGTACAACTACGAATACTCGATCCCTTCGCAGGGTCGCTACCACTGGCAATGGTTTTGGGATTCGTGCTTCCACATCATCGCATTGGCTCGGCTAAGCCCGGCAATGGCAATCGCTGAACTCGACTCACTCCTAACACCTCAACAGGAAAATGGCTTTGTGGGTCATCTCACCTACTGGGGCCGACGTGGTGCGGTGATGAGTGCGATCTACGGTCAGAGTCGATTTGGCGAGTGGCGACGTAGACATTCCGGAATGATTCAACCGCCAGTTCTAGCCCACGCGCTAGAAGAGATATGGCTTCAAACCGGTGATACCGAAGTTCTGAGGAAGTTTCTGCCCAAAGTGCGTGCGTACTACGACTGGTTGAATCGGGAGCGCGATGCCGATGACTCAGGGCTTATCGGAATAGTTTCACCATATGAGGCGGGAACCGACAACAACCCGTCGTTTGATCGAGAGTTAGGAGTGTCGAACCCGAGCCGGAACGGCATTTTGTGGGCGAATCGCAAGCTCGATTGGTACAACATCGTTCGGGGTAAGAATTTTGACTACCGAACCTTGATTGAACGAAATCGATTCGTTGTGATCGACCCGTTCATGAACGCAGTCTACGGCGATGCCTGGAGTTCTCTAGAGCGGATGCACGAAGTTCTAAGCGACACCGAACCAGCCGCAAGCGCACGTTCGCAAGCCGCGAAAACCACGGCAGCACTCAACGAACATTGTTGGGACGAAGGACGTGGCCACTACACGTACCTGCATGGTGCCGATCAGATTCCCGACACAACACTCTCAGTTGGAGCGATTTTTCCTCTCATCCTCAAAGACGCACCTAAAGATCGGGTTTCCAGCGTGATGGAGCGATACGTAACTAACGAAAAGCATTTCTGGCGCCCCTTCCCTATCCCAAGCGTTGCGGCATCTGAGGATTCGTATAACGCCGAAAGCGAAGCGATGATCTGGCGCGGGCCCATCTGTATGAACTTGAACTGGCTGCTCGCACGTGGTTTCAAATCGCACGGCTACACCCACGAGTCGAAACGAATATCTGACCGCTCAAAGGAAGCAGCGTTCGAAGATTTTCGCGAGTTCTACTCGCCTGAAACCGGAAGAGGAATGCGCGGAACGAAGTTTGGGTGGGCCACCGCTGCGATTGCCATCGATGGCTAGGCAGTTCTCCTTATATCTCGATATCTCGACTTAGGCTCAGTGCGGATAAATAGTGACGCAGTGAAAAATATTTCAATCTGTTAACTTTCCACAACTACCATTTGAACCATCACGAAGAACGTTCCCAAATACGGCGTTCAGGTTCATTTGTGGAGTAATCAATGGCCCTAAATGACACCGACCTCCTTTCACAGGCAGGATCGGCTGAAAATATTCTGAAGTTCGATGACATCGAGCCTTTGCTCGAATCGAACGATCTCTCCGTTTCCTATGGCGGCCAAACTGCAGTAAGCGGAGTATCGCTTCAAGTTCCTAAAAACAGCGTCGTATCGCTAATCGGACCCTCAGGCTGCGGAAAAAGCACACTTCTGCGCTGCTTCAATAGGATGAACGATCTCATCCCGTCTGCATCAGTCTCTGGCAAGGTCAACTTCGCCGGCCAAGATATTTACGCACACGACGTCGACCCCACTGAAATTCGTTTTCGAATCGGAATGGTGTTCCAACGCCCCAACCCGTTTCCGAAAAGCATCTACGAGAACGTCGCTTTCGGTCCACGCATTAACGGAATGACCGACGATCTCGACGAAGTTGTCGAGACATCACTGCGACGTGCGGCCGTTTGGGACGAAGTAAAAGACCGCCTCAACGACAGCGGTTTGAGTGTTTCAGGTGGTCAACAGCAGCGAATCTGTATCGCACGTGCGCTCGCTGTAAATCCTGAAATCGTTCTGATGGACGAACCGGCGTCGGCGCTCGATCCTATTTCGACTCAGGCGATTGAACAGCTGATTCAAGAACTGTCGAGCGAAGTAACTATCATCATCGTTACACACAACATGCAACAGGCGACCCGAATTTCCGATTACGCTGCTGTGATGATGGCGGGAGAAGAGCGGATCGGTCGAATGATCGAATACGGTACGAACGAACAAGTCTTTGGTAACCCTAAAGACGAACGCACTGAAGCGTACGTCACCGGTCGTATCGGCTAATTAAACCCAAAGCCAGATTCATCTCAGAAACAGGTAAACTGCAGCGATTATGAACGAACAGAGCAGCATCATCCCAACGGGACGACAAGAATTTGATCGAGAACTTGGCAGACTTGAAGCCGAGCTGATCCTGATGAGTGGTCTCGTTGAAAAAGCGATATTCGACGCTCTGCAAGCCTTGAAGAACCGTGACATCGACCGCTCACAACGCGTTATCGATGAGGATGATCACATCGACGAGACGGAGCTTGAGATCGAACGCTACTGCGTGGAACTCATTCGCCGTCAGTCGCCGATGGCAGGCGATCTCCGCAGAATCGTTGCATCTCTCCAAATCGCTGGTGAACTCGAGCGAATCGGAGATTACGCAGAAGGTATCGCCAAGATCAGCATAACGATGGGCAGCCAACCTCCTCTCAAGGAGCTGATCGACATCCCACGAATGGGCGATATGGCGGTCAGCATGCTCAAACGCTCGCTCGAGGCCTTTATCAGTCGCGATGCCGACAGCGTACGAACTATCAGTGTTGAACTTGAGAACGAAGACGACGAAGTCGACGATCTCTACGCCAAAGTACAGGCTGATCTCATGGAGCTGGTGAAGAGCAATCCAGACAACGCAGAACGTGCGACCTACCTGATGTGGGTGGCTCACAACGTTGAGCGTGTTGCTGATCGAGCCATGAACATCGTCGAACGAGCGTTGTACCAGGCAACCGGTGAGTTTGTAAGCGGATCAACTCAGATCGAACCAACCGCCGAGTAGTTTCTCTCGGACGTTCTATTCAGCTTCTCGTTCGCTTTGATTACCCGAATAAAGCCGCGCCAGCTATTGATACGAACGATGTATCATCTTCGTCAGCCTGACACTGTTGATATCCGTTCCAAATACCCGTAGTGACGTCGGCTGCCCAGAGAGTCATGTAAATCGGAGCGAGACCACAGATCTTGTTCTGGTCGTCGATATTTTTTATCGACTCAAAAAAACTACGCCTGCTGCCTCTAGTGATCGATTCGAGTAATCGTTCGTCATCCGCCTGAACACGTTTACGCCCCTCGGAATCTTTAGGCATCTTTTCCTCGTCGCCAAATGCCGGGCCGACGTGTGCTAAGTCTGCAGCAGCGATAAACAAGGTCTTTCGTTCTTTAGCAACTTCACGAAGAAGGTTTATCACGCGACTTATTTGCGGATGATCATCGATGTTCGGAGCTCCATCTTGCAACAGACTCCCGAACGAGCCACACAGAATCGGCAGCATTTTTGCATTCGAACGTCCTATTGCCCTGTGAAGCCACACGCTGGCAAGTTCTATCGAATGCTCGTTAACGTGATTGAACTCATCGGCAAACGGGTGATCGTCAACCGCACTGTCTGTAGCTAGAATCCGTGCAATGTCATCAACCAACTCAGTGTCAGTTTCCAGTTCACCGAGAGGAGTTTGGTAGTTCTGATTCGTAAGCGTTAGACGTGGTCCGTCGCCATTGTGGTCAGTTCCAAACACGACGAACAGTTCGACGTCCTGAAGTTCGTGGCGTACCTGTTCCCAAATCATCCCGTACGAATCGCCACCGCGCTCGAAATCTATATGCGGTGAGATGACAGCTTTGAGTTCGACATCAAGATCAGCTGGCAGATCGTCGTCTGCTCGGGCATCCTCAACCATGTACGGAAAGGCGAATCCGTCGAGATACCCTCGAAGATCCTCTAACTCTGCCGGATACGCCAACCCTGCAAGTGCAGGTTTTCGAAACAGTGCTTCACGGTACTCGCTTAGCCTTTGTTCGATCTCCGCTTCGTACTTGCCGTTGGATAGCAGGTACATGTCGTCGAGCCTCGACATCAGATCATCGAGAGTTTCAGGCGTAACTTCAGGCGCACCGTTTCTCAGTGCTTCTTGAACGATCTCGTTTAACGTGTTCGTTCCATCGGCTCCTTGGAGGTACAACCCAAGCGGAGCAGGAACCATCAGTGACTGATCACTGAGTTGGCGAAGGTCCTTTAACAAGAAGTAGTCGCTCCCCTCATGGGTGATGCGACTTACTTCGACAGGTCGTAACTGCGGGCGATCCGGAATGTTTGAGCCATTTGATTCTGATGTCATGACGACAGTCTATCCGTCAGAATCAAGCTCCACCGTGTCGGACCCAGCTGTAGTAAAACTAGTTCACGCCAAACTGATTTGAGTTTCTGATCCCCAATTCAGGAAACGGAGTGCGCTCTCGGAACAGTGATCGCTCTGCCAACTCACTAAGCGAGATCAACGGACCATCGTCCTCTTCAGCAGCAGTAACGGGAGCAGCACCACCACGTTGAACAATTCGGTGCACAGTGCGAGTACTGATACCAAATCGCTTCGATATCTCAGCCACTGGTACTCGCTCTTCTCTTAACCGAAAGATTTCATCATCACGAGTCCTACGACTCTCGCGCTGCAACCAGCCGGGATCATCGTACTTGCATAGTGATAGCGGACAATCAAGACAGCTCACCGAAGCTTCGCAACCATCGTCCTTGTACTGCGTGTTCTCTGGCAGCGTGTCGGATCGAACAGGCGCGAGCGTTCCAAAAGATTCAGGGTTAGCGGGACCAATCGTCATCACCATAAGGGGAAGCCTCCGAAGAAAAAGTAATAAGGGGGGAGTGAACTTAGACAGCCGCCGTAGCGGACCAGTTCAATTGACGTGAAAAGTGGATTCCGCCAGGTCGACCCGACAGATTCTTAGTGCGTTCTCGTTTGAAGATTGAATTTGCGTACTCAGAACCGGGAGCGTTCGGCACACCGAACATCACAGTCGTCAGTCCAGCGGATGAAGCACGTGGACTCACACGTTGGTCATACCACTCGGAACTAATTCGGTGCGCAGCAACAATCTCTATAAGTGTGTTCGGCGAAGGACTGCGATCTGCAACCGGCATATCGACGCTCACAAACAGGTGCTTAGCGTTGCCCATTCGAATAGAACGAGGCCCGTCTGGCTTCCATCCATCGCTGGCGCCAGAACTCTCAAAGCCCTTCACAAGAGCAAGCATCGCGGGGTAGGTATCGTCTTTAAAAGAAGGAGAAACCGTGGCTGAGATCGAACCACCTGAGCTATCAGCACGATTCATTACCAACAAAAGCATTCGTAGCCGAGTAGAGAACTCTTGAGCGCTCTCACCCGGAGCAAGATCTACCGTGATGAGATTTGCATCACCATGACTGGCTCGGTTAGTAACGCTTTGAACAATATGCGTCCACGCTGTATTGAATCCGTCAGCCGTTGATACAGACTTCTTCGCCACTCCAGATGCAATCGACACAGGTGAAAGCACGCCAACGCCTTTAGCCCCTTCAATACTCTGAGGGCTACTCGGTGTGACAATCGGGGTAGCAGTCGGACTCATCTTAACCTCTTCGGAACTTGCTTTTGCTCGCTTGTTTAGAACGACTGTTCTAGTATCGAACATATGTTCTAATTAAGTCAAGCGCGTTTGGCGTTAGTCGCTGTGACGTTAGTCGCGCTCGTCGTCCGACGACTCGGCTCCGCGTCGCAATCTCCCACCCTCTAACTCCCTCCCACTCTGGGAGGGAGGACAAAGACAAGCAGTGCGATCTAGCGTTAGTCGCGCTCGTCGTCCGACGACTCGGCTCAGCAGCACTGTCTGCGACATGGCCTCTAACTCCCTCCCACTCTGGGAGTGAGGACAGATACAAGCAGTTGACCCCGTTCACATTCCGCTCTACGTTGATTCCGGCATCCACAAATCAAACTAGTACCCACTCACGAATCGCCTTAAAAGAAGAAACATGAACGCAGAAATTGTCTCTATCGGCTCGGAACTACTGCTCGGCCAAATCGTCGACACAAACGCTTCCTGGATCGCGCAGCGACTTGCAGCAAGCGGTGTGAACCTCTTCTACAAAACAACCGTTGGCGACAATCTTGATCGCATGGTCGATATTCTCGATCGTGCTCTTGACCGCTCGGATGTCGTGATCACAGGCGGTGGAATAGGGCCAACCCAAGACGATCTCACTCGAGAGGCAATCGCTAAAGTTACGGGTCGTGAAGTAGTAACCGATCCCGAATCTCTTGAAGAACTACGAGAGCGATTTCAGAAGCGTGGTTTCATTCTTACGAAGAACAACGAACGCCAGGCACAGATTCCTAGCGGCGCTATTGTCGTGAAAAATCCAAACGGGACCGCCCCTGCGTTCATCGTCGAAACCGACCGAGGCGTGACCATAAGCCTCCCCGGTGTTCCGTTCGAGATGAAGTGGCTCGTCGATAACGAAGTAATTCCGTACCTGCGCGAAAAATACGGCTTAACGCAGATGATTCACTACCGCGTCCTGAAGGTAGCCGACATCGGAGAAAGCGCCGTAGATGATCGAATCGGTCACCTGATCGCCGATTCCAAGAATCCCACAGTTGGAGTTCTGGCCCACCCCGGGCAGGTCGACGTAAGAATCGCCGCACTCGCCGAAAGTGTTGATGAATCAAACAAGCTGATTGAGCCTGTCGATGCAGAAGTGCGAAAACTACTAGGCGACAACATCTTTGCGGTCGACGACGAAACTATCGAATCAGTCGTTGGCAATCTGGTCAAAGAGAACAATGCAACTGTAGCTACCTGCGAAGATCTCAGCGGTGGTTCAGTAGCTTCAGCAATCCAAAAGGCAGCCGATTCGGCGTTCTTGCAAAGTTCCATCGTGAACTCGAACGAAGCCCTCGAAAAGATCGCTCGCACAGGCGGCGAAACACCACCATTTTCCGATGGAGCCGAACGAGCGGCGGCGCTCGCACGTGCAATCAAAAAGACCACCGGAGCAACCTACGGAATTGCTGTTCACGGAACCGAAGAGGGCGACCAGCGAACAGAAAACCTGGGTCGGGGAGAAACGTACATCGTGGTTTCAGGCCCGAATGGTGAACGAACCCGGCACGTTCGATCTGCTGGCAGGGGTGGCCCCGACCGCCAGCGCGCTGCAATGGGTGCACTAAGCCTCTTCAGGCGAGAATTGCTGGGATTACCTGAATAGTTCACGTTCGAACACAGCGAATTATTGCCTGATTCCCAGCAAATCCTAAGGAAACATAGGTAAAAAGGTCATCAAAACAGAAATACAGCGGTAACGATTTAGACTTAATCCCAATCGTGGCACGGCAACGCCTACTTACACGCCTGTTTTACAGCCCTACCCAGGGTGGAGACGACCTAGATGTTTCGCCAAAAGTCAGTAATTTTCCTATCACTCACAGCCATCATGGCTGTGGTTATCGCTTGTGGTGGAGGTGCCGAGCCAACGGCCACACCTGCGCCGACCGCTACTCCCGTGCCAACAGCGACACCGGTTCCTGTTGCGCCAATTGAGATTGACCCTATCGCCGATCCAGTTGGATTCTTCGAGGCGCTACCGTCAGACGAAGCATCATGTGCAGCCGATGCACTCGGTGGACGTGAGCGTGTTCTATCGATGCTCGAGGGCGATCTTGGCGACCAGCGTCTCACAGCTTCCGAAGCTGATGCGCTCAACGCCTGCTTGAGCGACGACACTGTTCGGGCCGTATTTATTGGTCAACTCACCAGAGAAGCCGGAACGCTTAGCGATGCGACCATCGTTTGCATCGGCGAAAAGGTTGGCGGTATGGCTGCAGCAAGCCTGTTCACCGATGAACCGGCTGCCTATGTGATCATCAGCACTTTGCAGGGTATTTTCTGCCTGAACGCAGATGAACGGGCAGCTATTTCTGAGAGCGAGTACATCTACGGATTCGGCGAACTCGGCGGCATCGACGCTGTCGAGTGTGTCGTAAACGGTGTCGGCCCTACCGGACTCACCGAGCTAGCCGGGCTTGCTTCGGCTGACGAATACGATTTTGCAGCTCTTGGCGAGCTGTTCCCGCTCATGATCGAGTGTGGAGCTATCCAAGATGAGCAATTCGAAGAGTTGGGTGTTTCCGCCGAACAGATCGGTTGTGTTCTTAGCGAACTTGGCGAGGATGGTCTAGCGCTTCTCGACCCAACCGCTGGTGAACCAGACATATCTGATCTGAGTTCGATTCTAGCCGTGTTCGGTACCTGCGAGATTTCGCTAGATTATCTACTCGGTGAGGTTTCGGAACTACCGATCAACCCTGACCCTGTGATCGATCCAACAGAACTTCCTGATGTTCAGATAGAAATTCCAGAATCGGTCGAAGACATCGATCTGCCGTTCACGGAAGAGCAGATCATCTGTCTGACGAACGAAATCGGCGACGAACAGATTGCGAACCTGCTAGCTGGCGGTGCGCCAGATCTAAGCCTGTTCGCTGCCCTCAGCACCTGCGAAGTCGACATCGCAACTCTGCTTGGTGGCTGAGTCGTTCGGTTTCAGTTGAATAACGCAAAAGAGTTCAGGAGTTTCGATTCCTGAACTCTTTTGTTAAATGTCTAATTTGGGTACGCAGAAAACACTCGTACTACGACTATTGGGCCGGTTGCAGCGAGCAATATGGCAATCATTAGTCGCATGGTAGTGGCGCTGATTCTTCCGGTTTGCTTGGCGCCGATGAAGCTGCCAATCATCCCGGTAATCCCCATGACAGCGAGCACAGCGATGTCGAAGTTCATGTTGATGGCGTGGCCGGCGAACCCAAATATGCCAGCAAGTACGCCAATGGCGTTGTTCGTTCCTGCGGCGTAACGAGGATCCATCTTTAGAACGTTAATCAGAATCGGGAATCTCAGTACGGCGAGAATGAGTCCTACCGCTCCACCAACAACTCCGATTGCGAATCCAATCGCACCGTAGAGTGTTCGATTGCGGGCATCAAGTGCGACGCCTTCTCTCGTTGCAATCTCAGCCGCACTAGATTCGCCAGCCGCCACAAGCCGAGATGTTCGAATCTCTCCACGCCACTGCCAGAACGATATTCCGGAAGACACAAAAGTTAGGACGGCGATCAGCGAAAGCAGAATCCACACCTTAACGTCGTCGGCGAATAATCCACCAAGCAACGATCCCACTATTGCCGGCAAACCAATTACCAGCACAACTCGACCAACGACTCTGCCATCGCGCCAATGCGGCCATGCTGCAGCTGTCCCGCCAAGAATCGTCACACCAAGGTTCGTTCCGGCAGCAATTACGGGACTAAAACCCATAGCCAGCATTATCGGTAGACGAACGGCTCCGAGCGCTACTCCAACCATCCCGGCAAAAACGCCCAATGCGAAAGTGAACACACCGAGGAATATCAGCTGGTTAGTGGACGCATCGAGCGGTAGAAGGTCAATCATTCAGGAAAATAACGCGCCATACGAATCATCGCCTAAGCAGCGAGATTAGGATAAGAAAAACCAAGTGTAGTCTCGCCCACAAACATGACTCGATACCCATCCGAGTAATTTCAGCCCATGTTCCTATACAAAACCACCCATCGATCACCCGCCTAATAGCTCCTCAATGCTAAACTTGCCGCCTATTCGATTCCTTCTTAGGTGAACACTAAATTGAGCCGAGCAAACACGCTACGGCAGAGGAACAGACAACGATGAAAAGCAGAGCCGCTATTCACGTCGGACACGGCAAAGAACTTGTAGTCGACGAGGTGAACATTCCAGATCCTCAGCCTGACCAGGTTGTTGTGAAGCTCTATTCAAGCGGAGTCTGCGCCTCTCAACTTCACCAGATGCACAATCCCGACACTCCAACTCCGGGATTGCTTGGACATGAAGGCTTCGGCGTCGTGACTCAGGTTGGCTCAGGCGTCACCCATCTCAAAGAGGGTGATGCTGCGATCGTAACCTGGGTCCCACGTGAGCCAGTTCAGGGTCGATGGCGAGCACCCGCTGCGGGCGTAACCTGGCAAGAGGAGAAGCTCGAAGGCTCGACATACACATGGGGTGAAGACGCCATCGTGTGGGGCGGTTACGTTGTGAAAGTCGAAGATGACTCACCACGTGATCTTTCGTCTATCGTCGGCTGTGCAGTTCTCACTGGAGCGGGAGCAGTTACCCACACAGCAAAGGTACGACCCGAAGAATCGGTCGCAGTATTTGGTGTTGGTGGAGTCGGACTCTCGGCGATTCAAATGGCTGCGGTAGTGAACGCATACCCGATCATCGCGATCGATATCGACGACGAGAAACTCGAGTTCGCCAAGCAGTTCGGTGCTACCCACACCGTGAACTCCAGCAAGGTCGATCCGATCGAGGCGATCATCGAAATGACCAATGGCGGTGTCGACTACGCTTTCGATACCGTGGGTCTTCGTATTACCAACGAACAGATTTTGCCTGTGACCAAGAGTGGTGGATCGGGTGCCGACAACATCGGTGGCATGGCTGTTTTGGTCGGCATGCCGGGACCTGAGATGACCTTGTGGCCGGGACACTTTATGTTCCACCAGCGTCAGTACCGTGGCTCGCTGGGTGCGACCTATCCAGACAAAGATTTCAACATGTACTTGCGCCTCTACAAAGAGGGCAAGTTCCCGCTCGATAAATTGATAACGAAGCGATACAAGCTCGATGACATCAACGAAGCGTGCGACGACTTAAATAGCGGCAAAATTCTAGGTCGCGCAATCCTCGAGTACTAAGAGAACCCAGTAAAAATTGCAGTATCGAAAATTAGGTAACACCGGCGTAGACGTTTCACTCCTGAGCTACGGAACCGGTGGACCATCCCAGTTCGGCCAAAAAACAGGCGTTGATGATGCGGGCCGAGAGGCTCTGGTTAATCGTGCGATAGAACTCGGTGTGAATCTATTCGACACGGCAGAAGCCTACGATGGCGCTGAAGTGCTTCTCGAAAAAGCTCTTCGAGGGCGTTCCAGAGATTCACACTTGATCGCCACAAAATGGTCGTATCGTCTTGCCGACGGTCCGGTTACTGATCCTGCCGAGATCGTCCGTTCTCTCGAACAGAGCCTCACCCGTCTAAAAACCGACTACGTCGACATTTTTCAGATTCACGGCGTTCTCGAAGAACACTACGACCACGTGACCGATATCTACGTTCCAGCGATGCAAAAGCTTCAGGAGCAGGGCAAGACCCGGTTTCTTGGCATCACCGAAATGCTGACTATGGACCCCAAACATGAGGGAATGTCGGTAGCTATGGAGAAGCATCCCGACGTTTGGGATTCAGTGATGCTCAAGTACGGAATCATGAATCAGTGGGCAGCAAAGCGCTCGCTTCCGCTTGCGGGATCGTCCTCAACAGGCATTCTGAACATGGCTCCAGTTCGACTCACACTGACACGACCAGAAAAACTCCAGGAACGCATGAACGAATGGGGTGAAGACGAAGGCGGGAACGCCCTCGACTGGCTCTCAAATGGCGACTCTGCCGAGTTGATTCGCAAGGGCTACCAATTCGCAGCCGAGCCATCTGAGATCACTACTGTTATCTCGGGCACATCCAGCATCGCTCACCTCGAACAAAACGTTGCAGCACTCGATGGCACACTCACCGACGAAGAATTCAGCAAGCTCAAATCTGCCTACGGCGACTCTGCGTCGCCAGACTAATAACCACCTGATTCCAATCGCCCCCTCAATTAGTGCAAACGCACTAATTGTGCAATTATTCACATACCTCTCATACGGGCTAAACCGTTACTTCCTGAAACCTCACAGCCGATCAACATAATGAGGTTGTTACGAGGGCTGGCGAGTGACTCCACTCGCATGTAAGGAGGTACAGAATGTTCAGAAGAATTCTTGTCCCAGTAGATAGCTCGGAAGAATCGAGAACTATCCTGCGATGGGCAGTCGGGCTGGCAAAGGCAACCAAGTCCGATGTGACTCTTCTTTCAGTGGTCGACACTGAAGATTTCGCTATCGTCGAAGCTGGAGCACGGGGTGAAGAACGTCCGACCGCTCCAAAAGGTGTTGTCACCAAGATAACCGCTCAGGTGAAGGCGGGACTCGAAGCAGAAGCTGATGAGTTACGTAAAACTTGCGTCGGTATTGATGTCAGAGTCACAGCTGGCTCCCCAGCAGAAACGATTGTCGCTGAAGCAACTGCTATCGGTGTCGACTTAATTGCAATGTCGACACGCAGAGAGTCTGCTCTGGCTCGCGGAATCCTCGGAAGTGTGACCGATAGAGTGCTGCATTCAACGTCTACTCCGTTGCTAATTCTTCAACCTGAAGACATTACCGACGAAGCAGTTGGCACAGGTTTCATTCAGCACGTTGTGGTCCCTCTCGATGGTTCCACACTCTCGGAAACCGCGGTTGCACCTGCAACAGTTCTTGCTCAGGCAACTGGCGCAGAGTTGGTGTTCACAGAGGTTGTAAAGCTTCCGGTTTACGGTGTTGATATGGGCGGAGTCGGATACGGATCGGTTCACTACGCCGAAGTGCTCGATACCAAGTTGCAAGAAGAAGTTGCGATGAGGTACTTGCAGGGATTCGTCGAAGATGCCGAAACCGCAGGACTAAAGGCTCGTGCTCAAGTTCGAGTTGGTAACCCGTCGATCCAAATCGTTGATGAAGCTGCTGCCACCGAGGGTAGTGTCATAGTGATGGCAACTCACGGTGCAGGTGGAATCAAACGCTGGGTTGTAGGCAGTGTTACCGATAAGGCCATTCGAACGGCTCACCGACCAGTGCTAGTCATTCCGCCAGCCGCCGCATAAGCAAGTCGATTCTCTCCCTCTCGTTTTGAGAGGGAGAGTTACGCGTTCGCCTTAATGGTCGTCAGCCTGTCGCGCTTTATCGCTGTAGTTGAATGTCGAAATTAGTCCGCGAATGAGATTCTCTCGCTCACGTTCACTTAGGTTCCGATCACCTGGAATCAGCTTGTAGTAATTCGGCGGCATCTCGCCCTCCATCACTGATTCAGCGATCTCGTCGACATCGTCGTACTCCCACGACCACTCTGAGAAATTGAGATCGTCACGACCTTCTTCGACGTGATTCTGGGTCCACCACGAAACGGGCTCTACTCTCGAATACCACGGGTAGTGGGTTTCATTCGAATGGCAATCGAAGCACGCGCGAACAGCGAGATCACGAGTAGCTTTGATGTCCCATTCAGGCTCGTTGACAACAGGTGGATTACTGGCGGTTCTACCGTACGGAACGATCTGAATCGACACAAACGCCACTAGAACGGCGACCACCAGGTACTTAATTACGCGCTTGACCAACTAACTAACTCCAGCCAGCCCTGCTTGTTTCTTAAATTCCCATCTCGGCATCGATCTCATCTTGGAACGCCGATGCTCGCCCTTCCGCCACATCTTCAACCGTAACCGGCAGGCCGGTAGCTCCCGACTCCATCAGAGCGTACGCCAGTGCCAGCGCATCCATGCCTTCTTGCGGACCCACTTCAGGCTGACCGCCCGATTCAGCAGCGGCAACCATGTCGAGATACTCGTATGCCAAAATTTTCGAATCGATCTCTCGGAAATCCATATCGTAGGAACTGATGCGACGAGCACCATTCCAGAGGATCGAGGTTGTGTCGTCCAGCTCAAAATCAGGTACTAATTCAAGCAACGCATCGCCTGTGATTTCTGTCCCATCGTTTCGAACGATCCGCGGTGATTCACCCGACCGGCTGGCAGGTCGATACATCGTGCCTGTGCTGCCCGAAATCGTCGAAACGCCTAGATATTGACCGTGTGAAGTATCGGTCATCAGCAGCTGGCCAATGGCTCCCGACTTGAATCGAATCACACCAAACGCCGTATCGACAGCCGTTTGCTCTACCGTGTCGCCAGTTTCGTAGCCATCCTCTTTTCGATGGTTGTACATCTTCGCCAAAACCGGAGCGACTTCATCCATAGGACGAAGAGTGCGCTGCGACTCGTTAATGGCAGTTTCAGCGAAAACCGTGTTCGCTCCGCCCAGCAGATAGAGCAGCATATCGGCGTTGTGCACACCAGCGTCCAGAGGCGCTCCACCTGCCTGAATCTTCTTCGCTCTCCAAACAGTGCTGTGCATCACAGCACCGTTTGAGCTGCCCACTCCGATATCTAGTGCGAAGTATGGAGTTCCAATCGCACCCGCTTCGATCAATGCCCGAGTGAGGCGATTCATGGGGTCACGTCGGTAGTTTTCTGCCACCGCCATCGACTTACCCGTCTGCTGCGAAACTTCTCGCATCTGGCGGCAAGCTTTCAGGGTCAGTCCCATCGGCTTTTCAGTGATGACGTGCAGGCCAGATTCCATCGCTTTGATGGCGAACCGGTGGTGCATAGGTGTGCTTGTGATGATCGCAACACCATCGAGATCTGCTTTTTCGAGCATTTCATCGAAGTCGGTGTAGATGGTTGGGCGTGCCCCGGTGGCATCGCCTATTTCGTCGGCAACAGTAGCAGCGACATCAGCGTGCACATCACACACCGCCGACATCTCAACGGTGTCGAAATACTTTCGAAGTTCGATGTATCCGTGGGCGTGTCGACGACCCATTCCGCCACAGCCAACCAATGCAATTTTGAATGTCATGTTTCTTTTATCTTTTGTGTACTAGACGAGGCAGATTTCTAGGCGATTACGGCAGCATGTCCACGAGCGGTTGAATGTTTTTAGGCTCGCCTTTGAAATCGATTCCGAGGTCGTGAATGATCTCGACTATCTTGTCGTTGAAAGGCGTTGGGACTCCAAGCTTCTTACCCATGTCCGACACCAAACCGTTCAAGTAATCGATCTCGTTGCGTCGACCCTTTCGAACGTCCTGACCGAACGACGGAACACCACCCGCTCCTGCCCTTCGACCCGCCTCGATGAATGCAGCTTCGACCTCTTCGATTCCTCGACCTTCAGCAGCATCGATGATCGATTCGGCGGGTAGGGCGAGCACTGAATACAAATTGATGTCCTGAGCCAGAGCAACACGCGCAACTTCGGCACCCAGCTGAATACCAACCCTACGAGGGTCGATTTCCGTGCGCACTTCCGAAGTGCCGTAGCCACTCACACCCGAAAGTGCGTTGGCCATGCAGTTGACCATCAACTTCGACCAACGGTTGCCCCAAAGGTCGTCAGTAAATTCGGTGTCGGCAATTACGCTCAAAGCTTCTACAAGTTCACGGGCCCGAGGTGTGTCAGATCCATCGTGTTCGCCAATTTTGAAGCCCAGAGGATAGTTGTCGGTACGAATGCCTCGACCCGGCTCCCATGCGGCGGCTCCGATAGTGATGACACAACCAAGTGATCGTTCGACGCCTGCAATAGCCGCCATGCGCTCGTCATTGATACCGTTCTGGAAGTCGACGAACACGCCGTGATCTGGATCGACGTACCGAAGCATGAGCGTGGTTGCCCACTCGGTGTCGTACGACTTCACAGCTATGAACGCAGCATCAAACGGAACTGTTTCATGCTGAAGCTCGTGAATATGGATCGCTTTTGGGTGGGTGAGGTATTCGTCTTCTTGAGTCTCAACGATCAGACCGTCAGCCTTGATCTTCTCGACGTGCTCCCACCACTGGTCAATCAAAGTAACGTCGTGCCCTGCCCGCGATAGCAGTCCACCAACGACGCTTCCAATGCCACCAGCGCCCATGATCCCAATACGCATCTGAATATAGCTTCCAAACAAAAAATTTTCTGGCGTTAAAACAAAATCGCCCTCGGGCAATCTAGTTCAAGATTTCTGAGGGCGAAGTGTATGCGCGTACGAGGTGTATTTGGTGACGATTACGGGAGCATGTCGATCAAAGGTTGAACGTGTTTTTTATCGCCTTTGAATTCGATACCGAGGTCGTGAATGATCTCCACTATTTTGTCGTTGAACGGAGTAGGCACGCCTTTCTCACGTCCCATGTCAGATACGTAGCCATTCAAGAAATCGATTTCGGTGCGTCGACCTTTTCGTACGTCTTGACCGAACGAAGGAACGCCCCCGGGACCCGCCTTGCGGGCAGTCTCAAGCAGGGCAGCTTCTACCTCTTCGACATTCCGTCCTTCAGCAGCATCGATAACCATTTCGGGAGAAAGCCCAAGCACGGAGTGAAGTTCCTTACCGTGAGCTTTGGCGACTCGTGCGACTTCGGCACCCAGCTGAATGCCGATTCGTCGGGTGTCGGCTTCGGTGCGAACTTTGGCTGTGCCGTATCCGCTAACACCAGACAGAGCATTGTTCATGCAGTTGACCATAAGTTTCGACCAGCGCTCGCCCCAGAGATCATCTGAAAATTCTGTGGCTTCAACTGCGTTCATCACTTCTACAAGCTCACGAGCACGAGCGGTGTCTGAACCATCGTGCTCAGCGATCTTGAATCCTGGCGAGTTCACATCAGTTCGCACACCACGGCCAGGCTCGTAGCAGGCAGCGCTAATCGTGATGATGCAGGCAAGTGAGCGCTCGACACCGGCGATGTCGGCCATACGCTGGTCGTTTATGCCGTTCTGGAAATCGACGAATACGCCGTGATCGGGATCGACGTAGCGCAGCATCATCGTGGTCGCCCACTCGGTGTCGTACGACTTCACGGCGATGAACGCAGCATCGAACGGCTCGGTCTCAAGCTGCAATTTGTGAAGGTGAATGGCTTTGGGATGGGTGAGAACTTCGGTATCTCGGTGTTCAACGATTAGACCATCGGCTTTAATCTTATCGACGTTCTCAGGCCACTGGTCGATCAACGTTATGTCGTGACCTGCATTCGACAGCAGTCCACCAACAACGGTCCCGATCCCACCAGCACCCATAATCCCAATTCGCATTCGCACTTCACTCCCTGATGATTTTTTTGACGGCACTAAAAAAATTCGCTCTCAGTCGATCACTCTCGTGATCGATAAGGGCGAAGTGTATGCGCTCTAGGGCAGATACGTACACGCTGTCATGCTGAATTCATTTTCAAGGTCAATCAATCATCGTTCGTATCTCACACACACTCAACGTATTAGCACATATGTTCTAATTAATAAGTTATATGCCAGCCTTAAATCGGTCAATCCTCGGTGTCACACCCTAAATATTCATAAACCCACAGTTTGCTCGTTATACTCAAGCCCTCGTACACAACCCCTGGAGCAATTCGTGAGTTCTCGCCCAAATATCCTCTTCATCATGTCGGACGACCACGCCGCACACGCTATCTCGGCCTACGGCAGTCAGATCAACAACACTCCAAATATCGACCGACTTGCCAACGAAGGCGTGCGTCTCGACAACACCTTTTGTACGAACGCTCTTTGCACTCCGAGTCGAGCCACAATTCTCACCGGCCAATTCAGCCACGTGAACGAAGTCAAAACCCTCGACGACAAAATCGACAGCTCACGACCGATCCAGTCGCAAAAGCTCATGAAAGAAGCCGGGTACGACACCGCAATCATCGGAAAATGGCACCTGGGCAACGACGACGCAAGTAACCCTCAGGGTTTTGATTACTGGAACATCCTGCCGGGGCAAGGCGACTACTACGACCCGACATTCTTTGAGAACGGTGTCGAGAAAAAGCACGAGGGCTACGTAACCGACCTAATCACAGATTTCGCTGTCGACTGGCTCGATTCTCGTGACAAAGACACCGAAGATCCATTCTTCTTGATGGTCCACCACAAGGCACCACACTCATCGTGGATCCCCGCCAAGCGACACGAAAACCTCGGTGTCGAAGGCGAGTTCCCTGAGCCTGACAACCTTATGGACACCTACGAAACACGATCTGAAGCAGTCAAAATGACTTCCATCAGGATCGAAGACACCCGCAAGCCAAATCTCAAATTCGATCCGCCTGAAGGAATCACCAAAGACGAAAAACGAAAATGGGCTTACCAGCGCTACATCACCGACTACACGCGAACTATCGCTGCTGTCGATGAAAGCGTCGGCACGCTGCTCGATTACCTGGATGAAAACGGACTCGCAGAAAACACTCTCGTCGTTTACACATCCGACCAGGGAATGTTCCTTGGTGATCACGGCTGGCACGACAAGCGATTCATGTACGAAGAATCTCTGCGAATGCCGTTCCTAGCACGCCTACCAGGCGAAATCGAAGCAGGTTCAGTTTCGAATCACATGCTTCTGAACGTCGATTTCGCCCCAATGTTCCTGGATTTCGGCGGTGTAGAAATTCCTGAAGAAATGCAGGGCACGTCGGGTCGTAAAGTACTTAGCAACGATGTACCCGACGACTGGCAGACCAGCATGTACTACCGCTACTGGATGCACACTATCGGGCACAAAGTGATCCCGAACTACGGTGTGCGAAATGAACGCTACAAGCTGATCTACTACTACGGCGTAACGCCTGAGGATACCGGCGACCCAAGCATCAAAATAGACCCCGAATGGGAACTATACGATCTTGAAGAAGACCCGCGAGAGATGAACAACGTCTACGGTTCACCTGACTACGTAAAGGTTCAAGCAACCATGCTCGCCGAACTCGATCGTCTCCAAGCCGAAGCTAAAGACACTCCCCGGCACTGAAAGCAAAGAGCAACAGAAAAGCCGCTGATGTACCGACCATTGAACATCGGAATACCGGCGGCTTTTTCGCGTCTACCGAATTAAAGAATCTAAACCAATCACTGGTGCAATCGCACCTACTGTGAAAAACTTCACAAGTTAATCACAATAATATGCGAATGTTTTCACAAGTGCTTCATACGCGGTCGATATCCTCATGTACATGATCACTGCAGAGTAGATAAATCAACTAATTCAGCCGTACCGGAAAACAAAAAGCAGGAATTCTGAAGGCACACCCGGTATCGAAAGTGATCATCGCCGAAAGGCAAAAAGATTGTGAGGACAGTCATGGCACAAGTAACTCGAATCAATTTCATCTCGATGGCAGGTCTAGTCCTGATCATCGGAGGCATCATCGGAATAAGTATGGGTGCTTACCTATACATCGCAGCCGATGCTGGACTCGAATCGCTAGACGCAGTCTACGCAATCCAGGGTCGTTACATGACCTACGATGACGAAGGTAACTTCACTGACCGTGGCACAGCCGAAGCTGGAGCAGCGATCCTGTCACTGCTAGAAGATGACTATCAGTTCGCACTCAACCGAGCGAACCTTGACCCAGAAGACACTCTGGTAAACACGCCAGATGAGTTGATGGTTCAGTACGCAATCATCACCTACCACACCCTGCACGGTACGCAGACCGTGGTTCTTGATGAAGCAGTTGAGTACCAGGGCGTTACATACGAAGCAGGTACGTACGAAGTTGAAGTAGACGGAAGATACTACTCAGACTTTGACCGCCGACACCCTCTCGAGGGACCAGCACGCACGATGGCTTGGAGCCCATTGGCACTTAGCTTGAACGCACAGCTGATCGGTGGAGTGAACTCCGACCTTCAGGCCGGTATGGCTCACTTCCTCGCATGGAGCGTATTTGCGGGATTCGGTGCAATGTTTGTAGTAACCGGTGGACTCGTCTTCGCAGGCGGAATCCAGGTGGCTCGCAGGCAAGAAACCGAAGAAGAGGCAATCGAACGAGTGGCAGATGCCATTCCTACAACACCTCTAGTAGCCCCAAGTGGTGCTGCTGAGTAGCACCACCGAGTGTGCCCGGAGTCGGATCCCAACTAGTCAGTAAAGGTTTGGATCCGATTCTGGTGACACAGCGATAAAGAAAAGCCCGATGCAATTGCACCAGGCTTTTTGATTTAACGATCTATTCGTTTCTCATACTTCAGGTAATCGGCAGATGTGTCACTGTTCTCTACTTCAAAGAATCCTGACTTGGTTAGTACTGACCTTGATGCGATGTGCGATGAATCTACGCCAGCTACGATCAACTCAATTTTCGTCTGCTCACCAACCCAACGAGCGAATCCTCGAACAAGCTCCGTCGCAATGCCGCGACCTCTATGGTTCGGTGAAACCAAATAACCAATGTACAAACTAGCGGCTTCAGAACCAGATTGTTCCGACGCTACCAAGATGGCCGTAGTCACACTTGAAGACCGAAGCTTAGCGAACAGCACGTCAGTCTCTTCAACTTCTTGTTGTTCGAGCTATTCGGCTGCATGATCTAATGTTCGAATCGACGCCAACGAATCTGGCAGAAACTGACGAGCCTCTTCAGTCAGATGAGAAAGAAGAACCGCCGCAGCATTATCGGCCGATCGCCAGGAATCAACCGACAACCGATCCGTCTCGAACGAACAGCCTTCGAGCATCTACTCGCCCTTCTCGGCCTTCCACTTCCTGAATCGCTCTTTCGTTTCGCCTGAAATCGGATAGTACTTGCCCGGTGAAGCCTGCTCCTCATCTATCAAACCGATAACGAACTCCTCTGCCTCTTCCTGCTCTTCGATCCAGTCGATTACTTCCTCGGCACGATCTGCCGGCACAACAACAACCCCGTCATCGTCGCCAACGATCACGTCGCCCGGCATCACAAGCACACCGCCGACGTTAACCGGCCTACCTTCTTCGAACGATTCCAAGAACGGCAAGTTACCCGCTGGTGATCGATTCTTAGCAAACACTGCCAAATCGTATTCGTCAGAAACCATCTGCAAATCTCGAATAGCACCATCAGTCACAAGCCCCTGAGCCTTTTTGTGCCACAGCATGCGGGTTTTCATATTGCCCAATATGCACGAATACTCGTCGAACGTATGAGCCTCGACAACAAGCAAATCGTTCGGGCCACACTTACCCATCGCCAAATACTCCGGCGACTCCCCGCCCTTACGAGTCTGCGCAAGCAAGTCGGGACGTGCCGGAACGAACCGTAACGTCTGCGCACGCCCAACCAACGTCTTACCGGGCGTGTACGCCTTTACACCCCGCATCAAACACAACTGATAGTTCGCCGAAGCAAACCACTCCTGCCCATCCGGCGGAGCCAATCGCCAAACCGCACTGTAAGCAGTTGCGGAAGTCACCTTCCTGAATCGATCCAATATTTCGTCAGATACATGCGTGGGCATTTTTGTTATTCGTCCGGTTATCTAGCTTTGAGCGGATTAGCGAAGCAGAAGTATATGCGTGCCCGCTCTTCACGGACGACAAGCGCAAGCCGCCTGATACGATTCGCCAGTCTCATTCCATTCGAAAATATTCCGAAAGCCAAATATGCCCCAGTTGATCCCCGCCACCGACCCACGATTCAAATGGTCGGGAACCATCTCAACCGAAGTATCTAAGGGATCGGTGAAGCCATGGCGAATCAATCACGAAGAGAAAGCACTCTTCGCTGAAGAACTCGTCATCCGCGCAGCGATGCCTGCAGGTGTACGGCTTTCATTTCGCAGTAATACAACTTCCATAACCGGTATCTGCAACGCATTCGAAGAACGAAGCCAGATCGATCTAGTCGTAAACGGGAAACTCGTCGGATCCGAGCCCACCGATGGCCTAACCTCGTTCAGCTTCGATAATCTCGGAACTGAAATGAAAGACATCGAGATATGGATGCCGCAGTTCGGCGAGATTCGTCTCGAAAGCCTTGAGTTCGACGACGATACTGAAACACTTGAACCATCCGAAACAACTGCAAAAAAATGGATCACCTATGGCAGCTCTATAACCCACTGCCGCACCGCCGATTCACCTACTAAAACATGGCCAGCAATCGTAGCTCGCACTCGTGGTTACGACCTCACATGTCTAGGTTTTGGGGGGCAGTGCCATCTCGACCCCATGATCGCTCGCCAAATTCGAGATCGTGAAGCCGATCTCATTTCGCTCTGCCTCGGCATCAACGTTTATGGCGGCACCCTAAATCAGCGAACCTTTTACGCCGGTATTCTCGGATTCGTCCAGATCGTGCGAGAAAAACACCCCACAACACCAATCGTCCTGATGTCGCCGATATACGCAGTCGATTGGGAGACCGAGCTCAACGCAGTCGGCTTCTCTGTGCGACATCTGAGAGACGAAGTAAAACGTGCTTACGACACACTAAAAGATCATGGCGACGAAAATATCAGCTACATCAAGGGGCTCGATATCTTCGGTAGCGACAACGCACACCTACTACCCGACGACCTCCACCCAAACAACGAAGGCTACGGAATCATGGCCGACAACCTTCTGGCCTTACTTCCGAAGATCTAAGCACAAGCCGTAAAAGCTAATCATCGTGTGGATGATCGATGTTGTTGATGCTGCGCCAAATGCGCCACTGCTTCATCTCGTCACGCTTGTACAGATTGATGTACTTGCCGCGCATAGTAATCGCCTCGCCGCCCATCTTTGGAGCCATAGCGTAATTGAACGCGCCGCGAACGTAGACGATGCCCTCAAGCGTCTCGATCTCAGCAACCACCGATTTGATACTCGCCTTGATCGAACGGAAAAACTCTCGCTGATGAGCAACAATCGCCTCGCGTCCACTCACGGCAGGCCGATCAGGCAGCATCAACATCGCATCGTCGGCAAACAAATCGTCGATTTCATCAACGTCTGAAGCGTTGATCGCCGCGGCATATCGATCTTCCGATTCAAGAACTGCTGCGCGGTCGTCCGACATCGTTACCTCTCTTGAATTGAAGCCACCACAGCAGCCCAATTCGAATATTGCTCGAAACTGATGCCTAATTAATATCAGCGAAGCCAGCGACGGTTAACCGTGTAATCCACAACACCACCCTCGCACTCACCCAAAAGCTAGTCGCCCGCGGCAGCCGTTCCATCCGAAGATCCAGAATCCGCAGGTGCGCCCGAGCCATCACCCAAAAGCGTCCTTCTGAACGTCTTATCCATCTGCGAATGAATCTTCATCGCAAGCGTCGCGGTCGAAGCCACACTAAGCGCCATCACCAGAGCAGAAACCGGCGAAGTAATGTCGCCAACCGGCATCATCTGCAACAGCTGAGTAACCGTCCACACACCTGCCACCAGCATGAAGACTGAAACAACTCCCACACTAATCACGTCAGCAGCCTCAAGCCGAGCCGTCATCTTGAACCGAATAAACGCCCGTCTCGCAAAAACAATTCCAAGATCCGAAAGCACTCGCCACAGAACAATGCCGGCCGGCACAGCTAGTGTTACGACAGCTGCCAGAACAATCACGCCAACCAAATCTACGGGAATTCCAAGATCACGAGCAAGACTCGTCCCTGCATTTGAAATCAGAACACCAGCAACGATCACAAGCCCAATGATCCCGAAACTAACCGCCGCCGAACGAACCCCACGAACGAAGTTGTGCGGTGCAGGTTTAGCAGGGGCCATAGCTCGTCGTGCAGTCGCAATCGTGGTCGACAACAATGCAGCTTCACTCTTGACCCGCGTAGGCAGCAACCAACCAACCACCGACCCAATAACTCCAGCTGAATTGAATACCAGCGGATAAATAAACGATGAAAGCACAGTGCTGATCGTCACGACTGGATAGAGCTGCGACCCCACCGCAGCATGTTCACTTCCTGACCGTGCGATAGCCAGTGAGAACTCACCCGGCTGCGGCATCGATGCGCCAACTTTCAACGCCGTCTCACCGTCGTGCCCTGTGAGGAACGTACCAACGGTCGCAGCCAATATCTTTCCGGCGACAAGTACAGCTGTCACGATCAGAGCAGTGCCAAAGAATTCCGGCACATCCGCCATGTTCACGAGCATTCCAATCGACACAAAGAACAATGCTGCAAAAAGATCTCGAACCGGAGCGATCAATCTGGTGATCTGATCTCGATGCCGTGTATCGCCCAACACGGTGCCGATCAAGAAAGCTCCAGCTCCCGCCGAAAGTCCCATCTCTCTAGCCAACAGCCCCACGCCAAAGCACATTCCAAGGCTTCCGATAAGAAGGGTCTCTCGTGATTTCAAATAGTCCAGCAGGTCCATGAGTCGAGGAGCCAGCAGGGTGCCGAACACCAACGCACCAACGGCGAACACAGCCATCTTGATTACGATTGGCCAAACCTCAACAGCTCCGCCATCCTCCTGGCTCGCATACCCCGCGAACACAGCAAGCAAAACGACAGCGACAAAATCTTCGACCACCAGTACACCGACTACCAGCTGACCCCGCAACGACATTAGCTGACCGTTCTCGCGAAGGATCCCAACTAGAACCGCCGAACTTGAGAACGCTAACGCCGCCCCTAAATAAATCGAAGTGGTGGCACTCCAGCCAAGTGCTCGACCCAAGAAATAGCCAAGCGAAATCATCGTGGCGATCTCGACTGCGCCAATCAGCACAACACGGAATCCGACCTTCCGAATTCGTTCCCAGCCAAACTCAACGCCGATGGCGAACAGCAGTACGACCAGCCCAACTTCGGCAACTAGCGAAACAGTATCGGCGTCACCCACGAACCGACCCTGAAGTGCGAATGGTCCAACAAGCATGCCCGCGACTAGGTAGCCGAGGATCGGGGGTTGCCGAATGAGTCGGAAAAGTATCAAGGCCGCGGCTGCAGCGACCATGATCAGCGCAAAATCTCTTACAAAATCTCCTGAGTGCACATTTTCATACTAGAAAAAACACTCCAGAAATTTCGATATTCCTGAGAACGGATTACGAGTAATTTTCACCTCTCACTCGCTTACCCGCATGGTCGTCATTCTGAACTTGCCTACCTTCAGCCACGTCGATCGTAATTCAGGGTCCCTAAACAGCACAGAAGCACCCGCTCCCGCCTCCCGAGCCTACCCAACCTTTGCACCAACACCCCACTCCTCAGCCTCAAGCCCGTGCCGAGCACGAACCTCGTTCGGCGTCACAACACCCGCATTCACAAGACTCACCTCACGAGCGACCTGAGAATCTTCCGAATCGTTAAGTGCCTCGACCTCGGAAATATCGAACTTGAACCGATACTCCCGTGTCGACAACCCAAACGCCGGAACCAAACTACGATTCAAGCAATCCTCGGTCAGCTTCAGCTCCGGAACAATCGTATTGCGCCACAGGAACCGTTCAAACGTGCTCACGTTCGAAAGCGTAGCGTTCTCAAGCTCGCCCAAGAACACCGTCGGCACGCCGAACGAACGAGACACCTCTTCGACCGACCACTCAAGCGCCTTCGAAAATTCCATATCGCGTTGCGTTAATCCAAGTCGCTTAGCGTCCATACCTCGACCCAACAAGATCGGTCGATGCGATCTCGATGAGCCTTTGAATCGCGAATCCCAGCGAGAGTAAAAAGCGGAGACTTCTTCGTCAGTAGGCGACTCATCTGAAGTAATCGCCAGATCACCAGGAGTTGCCGAATTCGCAAAGAAATTACGATTAAATCGCTGTGCCTCAAATCCCATATCTACCGACAACCGAGCCGGTGCCACAGCCGATAATCCCGCAAACTCCTCAAGCGGGTTGTACTGCCTGAACCACACCATCTCCTCGGGCAAATAAGCTGCACGCTCGCCCGCATGTTCGTACACAAAACCACGAACGTACTTCCGAACATCGGGAATCACTCGCATACGATCCGGACGCAGCGGCCACAACTCGCTCACCGCTCCTGACTCGTCCTTTTCGATGCCGAGAAACGCGCTGCCCCAGAGCAATAGATTCGACTCGATAGCCCGAACCAACTCGGCACGACTCCATGAACCGTTCGAGCGATCAATTAAGCGCTGCAAAGGGTGACTAAAATCCACCTTCTGCCAAACCTGCTCGCCGTCCGAACCAGTCAACTTTTCGACTCGAAGCTCAGGTCGCCCAACTGCGTCAGCTCGCGTACGAACAGCCGCATAAACGGCAGAAGAAGTAGCGTAATAGTCACCATATTTAGCTGAAGCCCATTCGCCACCAATTCCATCCACGGCGTCAAGGCGATCAACGGTCACGCGAGTCGATCGATTCGCCTTTTCAGTACCACCAAACCGAGCGCCAACCACGCGGCCAAACCCGGCCTTAAATCCCGCAGTTCCAAAAAATCCGAATTTCATCCCTGGTCCCTATTTTCCAACTGATCTTCTTGTCTATCTAAATCTCCATCTTCTGGACCTGCCCAGATCTTGAACTCACGAGTCGCCGCCTTGGCGAACGCAAGCATCACTGCATCTGCAAGGTCAGGACTCCGCTCGCCTCTCGACCGAAGTTCATCCTTACCTTCAATTCGCATCTGCCCACTGCTGTTGAACGAATACTTAATTGAAGCCAATTGCGATATCAGATCCGAATCGTTCGGAATCACAATTCGCTTGCCAACAAACCGCTCCCGCAAGCCGTCATACAATTCAGCTCGCAGATTCACAAACTGCTCCGACCTACTTGCCTTTCGAGCAACATTCACACCGATAACGTTTTTGATCTCCAACTCACGAAGTCGATCAACCACGCCGGCGCCAATCCCAATCTCATCGACCCGAATGGCATGCGGTGAATACTCCCGAGCCATGCTTGCAACACGCCCAGCCGTATTCATCGTGTCCCGACGACCGAATGATTCCAGTGAAATAATCTGCGCTCCTCGTCGAACGCAAATCGCAGTTCTATCGCTACCAAACCGAGCTACATCGACGCCCAGTTCCACTATCTGATCGACAGGATCAACCAACAACAGCGGATCGGAATTAGCGGCGAGTTCTACCAGATTCAATGGAATGAGCGTGTCCTCCGATTCACTCGGAAATTCGCCCATCACTCGCACCTGATACAGGTAGCTGTCCTTGCCCCAGTTACGTTCAGCGTCAGTGACCCAGTGCGGAGTCACCAGCGAAGGCAATACCACATCGTTCTTCACAAGATTCGGAGTATCAAAAGCCGAAATGTGAATCGTCTTCCACAAACCTCGACGCTTGTGAAACGCCTCATAGAACGTGCCTTTGAGCGATGTTGGGTTACCTAATAGGAGAACTTTCGCACCCGCCGACGTCATCGATCCTTCTATCGCTTCGAAAATGCCCTCTCGAACACCTGAAGCCTCATCGACAACAAACAGAATGTGTCCTTCGTGGAACCCCTGAAATCGCTCCGGCGTATCAGTAGATAACCCTTGCGCATAATGCTTATCCTCAAGCTCCAGGGATGTCCTAAGTAACTTCCCTCCGACAACATCAGCATTGGCGTGATGAGCCCGACGAATCTCTCTCCACAGAATGTTTCTAACCTGATGAGCGGTCGGTGCGGTGGTAATCACGATGGCATCGGGATGACACATCAACCACCACAACACAACGTGCGCTGCAATGTACGTCTTGCCCGATCCGTTACAAGAACGAACAGCGACTCTGGCGTGATCCCGAATTGCCTCAAGAATCTCTGTTTGCTTCGACCACGGACTTGCCCCCAGAGTTCCGGATGTGAAACCAACAGGGTCTTTCGCCCATCGTTCACGAACCGACTCTGAGTACTGAGGAGTTTCTACACCACCAGAAGCCTTTGCCGGAGAATGCTGCTCAAGTGATCCGCTCCGCACTAATCGTCACGTGGACTAAAAATGTGACCGCATGTCCGACATCGATAGCACGTGTTGGCCATCGGATCGGCTTTCTCTAATCGAACGGGAGCATCGTTTGCGCACCTCGGGCACGCTGCGTGCTGTTCACCACTCTCGCTACTGAGCGAACTCCCAATCCCATCCACCGCAACCAGCTTGGATTGCACTTCCATGTACATCACTTTCTCCACTTATTAGAACATTTGTTCTAATAAGCTATGCGCATACAGCAACACAGTCAAGAGATCAGTGACACTAAAACTAAAAAATTACTAAATGCCGTCAACAGCAACCAACACCCCCCGGCATTCTGAACAACCGGTCCTCCCCCCGGTCACGGAGGAGCCAGAGAGGGCGTTTGCAGCGAGAGCCGAGTCGTCCGACCGCGACTAACCCCGCACCCAAATCACAAACGGAACCAAACAGTCCCCCTTCCTTCGGGAAGGGGTTAGGGGATGGGTAGACTGCAGCGAGGGCCGAGTCGTCCGACGACGAGCGCGACTAACGCCACCCGCGCAAAAAAGGCAGTAATGCGAGAACGCGTCGGGGGCTGGTCCGGCTGCGTTCCTCAATGCATTACCGCCCTGCACAAAGGTTCTCACCCTCCGCATGTTGCCGGTGTGAAGGCAGCGAAATAGCCATGATGAACACATGAAGACACCGTTCAACATAGCCATTTCGCAGTACGTTTTACGCGATATTTAACTGGTTAAATATCACACCCGTCTTCAGTCATATTGTTCGCCATTCGCACCAATCTAACCGATATGATTTGCACATTAAATTCGCTGGCCACAAAGCAGAAAATTTTTAAGGAATCACACAATGAAAGTTCTCGTCACCGGCTCATCAGGTCTCATCGGCTCAATGCTGATAAACGCAATGTCCGATTCATTCGAAATATCCGCCCTCGATGCACGTGAATCAGAACACGCGCCTGATGTACCAACTCTCATCGCCGATGGCTCCGACTACGACTCCATGTCAAAAGCTTTCGAAGGTGTCGACGCGGTAGTGCATCTCGCTGCAAATGCACCAGTCGATACCCCATGGCCCGACGTCCTGAAGAACAATATCTCGAACACTCACAACGTCTACGAAGCAGCCCGTCAGCACGGCGTGAAGCGAGTCGTATTCGCGAGTTCTAACCACGCCGTCGGGAACTTTGAAATGGACGAGCCTTACAGCCGGATTCGAGTTGGTGACTATGAAGGACTAACACCCGGTGGGTTCAAAACAATCGATCATACGGTTCCGATCCGCCCCGACTCCGATTACGGCGTCAGCAAGGCATTTGGTGAAGCCACAGGAGCCTACTATCACGAGCACTTCGGACTCGAAGTCGCATGCCTCCGCATCGGCACAGTCAACCCTGCGAACAGCCCTGAGGGCAACATCCGAATGCTTGCAACATGGCTGAGCCACCGCGATCTCACCGATCTGGTGACAAAGTGCCTAACCCAGCCGCTCGGATTCGAAATCTTCTACGGTGTGTCCGACAACACATGGCGATTCTGGGACACAGACCACGCCAAGAAAACAATCGGCTACGCACCGCAAGACAACGCAGAAGACTGGCGATAGTCGAACCTACCGCTCTACAAGAACAGAACCCGAGACTCTAGTCGTCGCTAGAGTTTTCGGACTTCTTGTTCCGACCGTCAATAATCGGTCCGTCGGTGTTCACGCGACGCTCTTGAGGCTGGTTACCATCGATAACCGGACCATCGGTGTTAGCACGTCCTCGCTCGGGCGCACCACCGCGATCATTTCGACGAGGACCACGAGATCCTCCGCCTCTGTCATCACGACGTGGACCTCGGGAATAACCACCGTCACGTGAATCACGTCCGCCACGGTCGTCACGCCTTGGGGCGCGGTCATCTCTGCGAGGACCACGTGAGTCGCCCCGGCGATCATCTCTGTCATCACGACGCGGACCGCGTGAATATCCACCACCGCCACGTGAATCTCGTCCACCTCGATCATCCCTGTCATCACGACCAGGACCTCGGGAATAACCACCATCGCGAGAATCTCGCCCACCACGGTCATCCCTACGAGGACCACGAGAGTCGCCCCGGCGATCATCGAATCGCCCACGATTATCACGCGGCGCACCCCGAGAATCTCGAGAGTCACGCCCACGATAATCTTCTACAGATTCGCGCTCGTCACGACGATCATCACGACGTTTAGGTCGACCACCATCGTCTGGAATTTCGCTACGGTATCGCCCCGTCGGTGCACCACGGTTTCCAAAGCTAGAGCTCGCCGATTCGCCTCTATCTACGATCCGAGTTCGTGAAGTCGTCTGGCGATGATCTGAACGTCGCTCTTCTTCCTCGTCACCATCGTCTGATCGGCGTGGCCTTCGACTTCGCAACTCTTCCAACGCGTCCAGACCAGCCTCGGTAGCCATCGTCCGGCCAATACCCGTGTACCGCGCGTAACCCTGACTAACCAACTGAGCCATCTTGGCTCGAGCCGTGGCGGGATCAATATTCCGGAACCATCGAGCAATCATCAAATAGCAAAGTTCAAGCGGAGTGAGACTTTCCTCGGTTCCAACCAAAACATAAAGGACACGATCCCCTGCGCTCTGCATTTCTCGGAATGCCGGTGCCGACGGAATCATCCCCGTCAGATCCCAGGCTGCGATTACCCACTCTTTCTCCTCATCAGAAAGACGCGCCCAAGCACGCTGTCGCTTCGCCTCAAGATCAGTCGATTGACCGGGGCGATGCGGAACGGAGGAGAGATCGATGTTGTGAATAATTTCGGGCATCGTTAAATGATGGACTCGATCTCATCACACAACAAGCACAAATTGTTAACCCAATAAATCACCACTCACATGGCATGACTACCGACCAATGTGTCATCCTGAGCTCCGTCGAAAGACGACAGGCAACCCAACCCTTCGCGCTCTAGTTTTCTTCTCCCTCCTCTCGCCATGTAAAAAACAAACAAATCTCACGCCCTGCAAATCACCACCCAACATCACCCTGCTACCATCTCGAATGTGACTACATCAAACACCCAATACGCCCTGGCTGCCGATATAGGCGGCACAAACATCCGAGCTGCCCTAGTCGATTCAGACGGTCGAATGACCGGCAGAGGATCGATCGACACCCTCCCTGAAAGAGGAATCGAAGATGCCAGCGAACGATTAGCCCGCCTGCTAAAAGCAGCTCGTGCGACTGCACCATCCGGAGCAGAAATCGTTGGAGTAGGTGTTTCGACCGCTGGTCCTATCCGACCCGCCACCGGAACCTACAACCACCCGCCAAACCTCCCCGGGTGGCACGATAAATCGATGAAGTCGTCGCTTTCTGAAGCGATGGAAACACCCGTTTGGGTCGGTCACGACGCCACACTTGCTGCTCTTGCCGAAACTCGATTTGGCGATCACGTCGGGGCCGAAAACCTCATCTACGTCACCATCAGTACCGGTGTAGGTGGCGGAATTATTGCTAACAGCGAAATGGTTACTGGCTCAGCCGGAGGAGCCGGCGAAGTAGGGCACCTGGCAGTGCGAACCGGAGCCTACAAGTGCAACGTCGGCTGCGATGGCTGTTTCGAAGGTAACGCCTCTGGACCTGCTATTGCCAAGATTGCACGTGACCGATGGACAGGCGAAGGGGCACTCGCTGATCTTGCCGACGGCGATCCCGAAAATATCACTTCACGAATGGTGTTCGATGCCGCTGACGATGGCGACCCCGTCGCTCAAGGCGTAGTCGATCTTACGATTCAAAACGTCAGTATCGGTCTCGGCATGTTAATCAACGTCTTCAACCCGGAAGCACTCGTCATTGGTGGCGGAGTCGTCCAAGGACTTCAACGTCACTGGGAGAAGCTAAAAGAAACAGTGATCGAAAAGTCACTCCCCGGCTACGGCAAAACAACGCCACTAACAGCCACCCGACTCGGCGACGACGTAAGCCTCCTCGGAGCAGCCCAACTAGCCTTCCGCCAGGCAAGACGCCAGTAGCACTCTAGCAGTAAGGACTCAAGTGGCAAAAACCTTACGCCTGATACGAAGACATCTGGCGTTGGCGCTGGATTTTTTCGCTGTGCTTGCGGTCGCACGAGTCATTACTGCAGGATTTTCGTTCCTGCAATCCGCACAAGTCAGAGCAGAAATGACGCTGACATCGCTCACAACAACCCACGACCATGTCAGCGATGAAGCCAGATTCGGGTCGTTCATTGCCATCGGATTTACATATTTCGTCGCGTCCGAGTGGCGATTCGGGCAAACCGTGGGCAAGCGAGTATTTCTTCTAAAAGTATTCATGCGAAACGGAGATCCCCTGACACTTAAAGCGAGCATCATCCGAAACTTTTATCGCTTGCTAGATCTATTCACCGTCATTCTTCCTGTCGGAATGTTCGCTGTGATCATTTCCCCTTTAGAACTTCGACTTGGAGACCATTTAGCAAGAACACGGGTTATGCCGATGTACAAAGGGCACCCAGAATTTAATTTCGACGACTGACTTTCAAGTTGCCTCAATCCACGTCATCCTGAATCGAGTTCAGGATGACGTGAACGCAATTGACCGGCATGCTGTTTGTCGGTCGGGATCACGGTTTCTACTCTCACTGAATTACCAGTGACGACTGTACGTTCGACGACCAATCTAAGTAGTTGTTGCTGCTCTTCGAATGTGAGTACATCTAGCCCAGCCGCAACCTCCCCACAGAAGCGTTCTAAATGCTCGAGGGCGGACTTGTGTGACTGTTCTTGGGTTTCGTGCTGTATAGACTCTTCTAGCTGCTTCTCAAGGGCTTTCCTACGGGCACTTAGCTGATTCATCTCAAGCTTGTAACGATCAAGCTCTATGGCTTCGTTGCGGTAAGCATCAGTCATACGATTTTCTTGAACCACAACTCGTTTCAGCGCTAGGCCGATCTGTTTCTTATTGAGATCGAGTTCGTTCGCAACTGCAGAGTCGGCAAGTTGTTTGCGGTACTGATCCGCGAGTAGTTCAGGATTTTTTAGCGAATCGGATACAGCATCCCATACCGCCCGCTCAATCGGCTCAGCCGGAATGTACGAACCGTTGCAAACACGAGATCCGACTATTTTGTCGACGTTGTTGCAGCGGTAGAAGCGATTTTTATACCTCGCCTTACCGGCCAGTCTCGATCCACACTCAGGGCAGAAGATCAGCCCACGAAGCAGATATTCTCGCTTAACGTTCCGTTTTGAGATTGCTTTGTTTTCATGGAGCTTAGATTGAGCTCGATTCCAGATGGCATCTGAAACTATTCTTGGAACAGGGATCTTTATCCACTCAGATTCAGGTCTTTGCCTGGTCGTGGTTCTTCGGCCGCCTTCGCCCTTCACTCGTTCAGTCTGCTGGTAAAGGAGCTCGCCACGATATGCGGTATTCGACAAGATCTTCCTGATTACTGACGGGTACCACCGAGTTGATTTAGTTGCAGTCAGTATTCCTTGGTCTTGGAGTCGTCCGGCGATGCTCCTGATGGTCATGCCTTCTTCAACGAACCACCGATAAATAGACCTAACCAACTGAGCGTTATCATCGTTGATTCCAAGCGTCGCTCTGGTATGTCCACTTCGAGGAATGTAATTGAACCCAAGCGGTTCGATGCGTACCGGCAAGACCCCCTGTCTCGCCCAGTAGAGTTTTCCACGCCTGGTTCGCTCGGAAATCTTGGTCTTCTCGTATTCAGCCATTGCGCCATGAACATGAAGTTGGAACTTACCTTCAGCCGTGTCAGCAACTGCACCCGTTAGGAATGTGACCTCAACACCAGCTTCTCGTAATTCTTCGACGAGTATCACCAGCTTTGCACCAGAAGCTAAGCGATCTGGACTCTGCACATATACGTGCCCGATGTCCCCGGTTTCTGAGAGATCACGAAGGCGATCCAATTGGGGTCGAGCCAAATCATCCCGGCTGTAGCCCTCATCAACGAACTCCTGCCAGTCGACTTCGCCCACATGCTTGATCACATCACGTAATTCAGCGAGCTGGCTCTGGACGGTCTGCTCGTCTTCCTGACGCTGGCTGGATACTCGCGCGTAAATCGCTTTTCCTGTCATATTGAATTCCTCCCGGTCTGGATCGATACCGTCTGGCTGGTTAGGTAGGCTAAGCAGGTCATTCAGCGCGCTCAAGCGGTTTAGCTGAACACAACTCGCATTCAGAGTCCTGGATCATCCGGCGAACTTTTGTCTTAGGTGAAAGGGCGTCAGAAAGATACGACTGTGCGATGCTCAGTTTTCTCAACTGCTTTTTGAGCTCGGCGTTGGCATCGGATGAACGGAGTTGCTCTAGTACTTCTGCGACCTTCTCGGCGGTCCGTGCTTCTGTCGGCGATCGCTTCCGGGTCGGTCCGGGCACCCTACGTGGTCTCGTCGTCTTTTGTGTCGGTCTTGGATTGATTCTCGAAAACAGTGTTCCGATCAGATCTTCCCGCTGCGTATCGTCGGTTTCGGGAAGTGCTTTGTTGATCGCTGTCGCAACCACGTTACGAAGTTTGATTCGTTCTTCTTTGTAGCCTGCAGCTGTTCGTTTCAGAGCAGCAAGCAAGTTAATCACCTTTCGACCTAAAAGAGTGGCATTCATGTGTCGATGGAAGTAATCGTACTGGCTGAATGCTTCAGGACCAGAAGAGGTCTCATCCCACTCCTGCGAGACCTCTTCCTCTGCCTCGGTTCTGGGATCTGGCCATCCAATTTTGCCAATCTCAAAACCCTCCCAGCCTAGAGGTATCGCCCCCTTATCCATTGGTGATTGGATCTTGCCCTTGAGGACATTGCCCATGTATGTCAAGGCACGGTAGTGCTCTTCAAGCTCGTCGGGTGGAAGTGTTGAAGCGGTCTTCCCAATTAGAGAGCGCTTTTTCAAGTTGTAGCGAATTACATCCTCAGTTGGAATAACTTCCAAACCAAGACGACTCTTGTCTTTCACTGCCAGCCTGCCACGGATTTCTGAATAGGTCAGTCCTCCGGCTCGAAGCCGGGCAGCATGCTCCCATATCTCGGGATTGTCATCCCATTGCGACCTTCTCGCCATTAGCTTTAACCCACTATGTTTTGCACATTGTTTGATTTTTCTATATTCCGATTATAGCTAATATTTTCGCCTATGTTTTCGATCGATGTCTGAAACGCTGATCCCATGGCTGCAAGACGGACTCGGGATCCTGAATTCGAAGTAGAACTGGTAAGTGTCGAGGTCGGCGACCCTGATGCGCGGTTGCGCCTTGCATACAGGCTCCTTCTTAAGGCCACAGGTCGAGCCCGAATGCCGCGAGAGATCGAAAGCGCGAGACGAATAGATGAAGAGGAGCGGACGAAGCCCGAGTGACCGAGACTCTGGCAACTATTTTATGGCCCTCACGTAGACCGACCGGTTGCGATGACGATACCTGCTCAAACCAGGAGGTTGTCAGCACCAGGTTTCTATTGAGGGCCGTCAGTGTCGGGACCAGAGTGGCATCCCGGTCGAACATCAGGCCCCCCCGTTTTCAACGGACGGCGGTGCTGAATGTTCCCGGTACATCCTGCTGGTCCCGGCCAGTCCTAAGAACTCGATCCAACCGAATACCTGGAGAAACCCGTTGTATCAAGATTTTTTTATCTCGCACATGGCTGCTGCAAGTGCCTTCGCTCTTACCTTCGCAAAGGCGTTCGCAATTGCCCTGGCAAATGCCATCAAGGCGCGCGCACGCGTATAGAACCCAGTCGTCCACATGATCAAAGCACACAAGGATTAGAGAAGTAGGAACCGATTAATGCCTGCTAGAAAACGAAAGAACCGAAAAGATCGTGATCGAGAAAGGGATCGCCGACCGCCTCGTAAAGAATCCACCAGAGGAAAAGAGATTGTCGACGAAGAACTGGTCAAGAGTGGCGCTATTAAACACGCTAAAGCTGATGATTTCTCGGACGGTGGTTTCGGATGTCGTGATTGCGCCTGGACAACTCCAAGAAAAGGTAATTCAGGAATTCAAGCGCTTAGAGCTCACTCGAAGGTCCACGTCAGAGACCACAGGGCCGTTGTTAACACCCTGCTCACCCAGGCGGCGGTCCTCGTGGTGGCGATTGCGATCGCCATCACTCCGATGCTCTTGCAGATCTTGTTGCCTGATGTGACAAGTGTTATTCGATTCTACGCTCCGGTTGACACTGGATTATCCATATCAACGACAGTAGCCGGAACCACTTTCCTCACCGTTTCAGTTTTACTCAACGGACACCAGTACATCATGAGTGGGAAACGTCAGTGGTGGTTCAGGTACATGTGGTCTGTACGGCTGTTGATGGTTTTTATGTGGATGGTAGCCAGCTCAATGTGGTCAACAAACGGTCAAGAAATCTGGTTGCCAGGGCTCACGACGGTTCTGGTTCCATGGGCGGCATGGGTATTGATTGGAAGCGTCGTCGCATCGACACGCCTGTCCGTAAAACGCGGGACTTTTAAGCCGAGCAATCAACGCAAGCTCCTGAAGTCTAAGAATGAGCTAACCGATCAGAGGATAGGAATCTTCCGTCGCGGAATAATGGTGAATATCAGGAATGGCCTGATCGTGTTAAACAAGGTTTCGAAAAGACGCCGTGACTCCTACGATCAACTCGGAGTCGGTAAGACGCGGCTTATCAAGAGAAGTCAGCAGTGGCGGCTAGATAAGGAAGCTGAAAACCGTCGTGAAATCAAACGAAGGAATCTGAGGATTCAGGAAAACCAAGATCGGTGGAACAAGCGCGGTGACGGATCATCTCGCGGGCAGTGAAGTTGACTGTCGTGAGTGATAATTGGAACTAGCTTGATTCTTAGTGGCCCCAGCTCATTTTTTTGTCAGGAGAAAGCTCAGCGGTAGAGCATTTGCTTCCCAAGCAAAGGGTCGCGGGTTCGATCCCCGTCTCCCGCTCCAGTTGAGCGCAAACTGAGAAGCCTTTGGAGAAATCTAAGGGCTTTTCTACTCAAGACACCCTAAAGACACCAATTGAAGCCGAAAAGTCGGTAAATCGTGCGATCTGTTGGTGTGCGACCTGTGGACTAATTACCGTGTTTCAGACTTCACCCGATACCAGTACATGTCTCTGTATTCTTCGGCAGTCGCAAGCTCATAGCGAGCATCCTCTAGATCGCCAGAGTTCTCGAAATGTTGTGATTGGTGGAAGTGGTCGAGAGCAAGATTCAACAGGACACGGGTACGTTTGATTGAATCGAACTTACGGCTCATGCACGTTCCTACGATCAGCTAACTGCTCTCGTATCGTCTTGGCGTCTTGGATGTATTGATTCGGCGCGAACATATCAGGGTTTTCAAGATGGTGAATCAGGTCCTCTAGTGCTCTCCTGGTGATGATCACCTTCTCGCCTGGTCGCTGTGACCACGGTTTCATGCGGAGAGTCTAGCCGGTAGCTGCTGGTAGCTCCGATGGCTCGGTGGCACTGACCTGCCCCCCAAAAAGTAGACCAGAGTAAATGTTAGAAACTCTGGTATTTGAAGGGGGTAGAAATGCCGAGAATGAGACATAGTCCGGAACAGATCCTGGGCAAGCTACGAGAAGTTGAAGTGGCCCTGGCACATGGCGAGACAGTTGGTCGCGCCGTGAAACAGATCGGTGTTACGGAGCAGACTTACTACCGGTGGCGAAACGAGTACGGTGGCCTATCGATCGACCAAGCGAAGAGGCTCAAGCAACTGGAGAAGGAGAACGCAAGGCTAAAAAGAGCCGTTGCAGATCTCACACTCGACAAGCTGTTCCTGAAAGAAGCGGCCGAGGGAAACTTCTAAGCCCTTCTCGTCGCCGGAAGTGCATCGATCATGTCCGGCGTGTGCTCAAGGTTCCGGAACGAAGAGCATGCAATGTGCTGGATCAACCGAGATCTACCCAACGTCTACAGCCGAAGATCCCGGATGATCATGATCTCCTGACCAGGGACATCACGGATCTTGCAACCCGGTACGGCAGGTACGGCTATCGCAGGATCACGGCGTTGCTCAAGGATCGTGGCTGGCACGTGAACCACAAGAGGGTTGAACGGATCTGGCGACGTGAAGGGCTGAAGGTTCCAAAGAAACAACCGAAGAGAGGGAGGTTATGGCTGAACGATGGCTCGTGTATCAGGTTGAGACCTGTGAGACCGAACCATGTCTGGGCTTATGACTTCGTCTCCTGCAGGCCCGAGGATGGACGTGCTGTCAGGTTGCTGACAGTTATCGACGAGTACACGAGGGAGTGCATGGCAATTCATGCAGCAAGGAGAATCCGCTCGGACGATGTGATGCACACTCTAACCAAGTTGTTCACCTCGCACGGCGTTCCAGAGCACACCAGGTCGGACAATGGTCCGGAGTTCACGGTGCAAGCGATACGGGACTGGTTGCCACGTGTCGGAGTACAGACTCTTTTCATTCAGCCGGGGAGTCCATGGGAGAACGGCTACAACGAGAGCTTCAACGGGAAGCTCAGGGATGAACTTCTCAACGGTTATCGCGCTACGAACGCTGTGCGACCCAGTTCCAGACCCGTTTACCAAAGTGGGGCAGTTATGTCGTGTACTCGGTCGAGTCTGCCAGTCCTGGATGGATCTGATCTACCGTAGCGAGTGGTACAAGTTTTGGGGGCAGGTCAATAGGTTCGAATCCTGCCTCGGGAGCCAACCAGACTTCAGTTGAACAAGACCTCGGTGTCCGCCGGGGTCTTTTCGCGATTTGGTCACTAACTGGTCACAAGTGCTTACAAATCGACTGAAACATTTAGCGTCTGGAAGCTCCAGAGGGTCTGTGAGAAAACCAGATCTTTGGGAGCTTCGTAGCATGTAGCCGACAAACAGGCCGACCTACGCGTTTGGCCAGAGAACGGAGATACCATTGAAGAACTGGGCTTTTGTGATAGGCATCGTGACCTGTGCGCTGCTGACAGCATGCAATGGAGATAGCGACGGAACCACCGTCCAGGATACCGGCAGTGCCGAAGACGGAAGCACCACCATTGACGGAGGGGCTGAGAGCGTACATATTCTCTCCGCATTTTTTGGACTGGACAACGGTGTCCCAGGTCTGTTTTTCGGATGTGGATTCGGTCTCCAGGATGGAATGCCGATTGTGCTTGATCGGCGAATCCCCCTACCAGCACTGCTTGATGCTTCCGTGTTTGTCGTGCATCGCGCCTCCGGAGCAGAAAGCCCGATTGGCTGCGCCACGCTAGCGCCTGCGGACGAGGCGGAAGAGCGAAGGACGATCCTTCTCCTTGGGGAGTTTGCCAGCGATGGTGATCCTCCGGTTGGAGTCGAGATCGTTGGCACACTGTTGACCGACGATGGTATTGATGCGAAGGGGGCCCTGGTCGAAACGGTGGTTCCTCTCGCCGCTGGACCTTCCATCGTATTGGCGGAGCACTACCTCATCTCCGAGCTCCCGACGGGGAGCACAGATGAATGCCCTGCCGATATGGATCACATCATCAAAACCACTTGGGAGGGGGGCGTCTCAGGTCCCGGGGGAGCAGACCTCGACGAGTCGCACCGTCTTGGGACCACGGTGGAATATGCAAGCGGCGAGGTTCGGGTTGCGACGCTGCTTGCGGACGCATTCGACAACGACAATCACGTGGAGTTTTGTATGAGTGCACCGGGCGAACCCGTCGCCATCACTGCCGGTTCCGGTCTCTACGAGGACCCGAACGGTGACCTAAATGTGTTGCATACTCAGGTCGTCATTGACGCCCACGAATTGACGCCATAGAGGTCTCTGATTGAGCCTGAGGTTGCCACACCCAGTGATCGGTATGCAATCAGGGGACGTGAGGGGCGCGTGACCAGCCGATCAACCCTTGGCAGCGTAAAGCCACCTGCATGGGAAGCAGCCAATCTGAGGCGGAACATAACGAGTGGTGCGGGTTACGGGGCAGGTTGGCGATCTTCAATTTCCGACTGACATTGTTTTGCTCGCAGTTCTCTGGCGACTGAGATACAAGCTCGGGTTCCGCGATGTTGCTGAACTTCTCTTACAGCGAGGTTTTGAAGTCAGTTACGAAACGATACGGGTTTGGGAGTTTCGATTTGCGCCGCTGGTGAACGAGAATCTTCGTGCGAAACGACGTGGAATTGCTGGTCAGTCCTGGTATCTGGATGAGACTTACGTCAAGGTAAGTGGACGTTGGCGGTATCTCTATCGAGCCATAGATCGAGAAGGAAACCTGCTCGATTCGATGCTTAGTGAACACCGAGACAAACATGCAGCTCGACGTTTCTTGCGTCGCTTAATCGATAGTTCAGGGCAGAAGCCGCTGCGGATGACGACAGACAAGCATCCCGCTTACACCAAGTTGGATCGTTGGTCGTAAGATTCTGCATCGCCACAATCAGTATCTGAACAATCGAATGGAGCAGAATCATCGAGGAATCAAGCAGCGTGACTATCCAATGCTTGGGTTCAAACAGTTCGAATCCGCCAGTCGTTTCTGCACGGCTTTCGACGAGCTGCGAAACTATCTGAGAGTCCAGTCCGCGGGCAGCGAGCATGTTCGAGCAGACGTTCGAAGGAAGATCTTCACCAGCAAGTGGTCGACTCTAATGACCGAGCTGTCAGCTTAAATACAGGGATGAATCCTGTATTTAGCTCGGCTGGGTTTCATGGTGAGCGCTGAGTTCTGACAGAACCGTCGGTGACACCGATCTCACGGGTTCTGTCAGAACTCAGCGCTCTGGGGTAGACAAGTGCGGCGACTTCTTTTAAGGAGTTGAAATCGGACTTCTGGCCCTGTCGAACCTCACCGTTAATCCCCGGATTCAGCCGAATTGATTGATCCAAGCCCACCCAGCATCTTTGTCAGTTCCATCGGCAGAATCCATTTCGTCGACTCCCCGTGAGCCATCTCCTTCAGCGCTTCCACGTATTGCAACGTCATCGTGTTGGCATCAACGTTCTGTGCAACGTCATAGATCTTCTGAAGAGCGTCTGAGAATCCTTGCGCTCGCAGCACGGCAGCCTGCTGGTCACCTTCAGCGGCCAGAATTTCAGCCTGGCGAGCACCTTCTGCCTTCAAGATCGCCGACTCCTTCTCACCCCCAGCAACCGTGATGGCCGCCTGTCTGGTTCCATCAGCTTCGAGAACAACTGCTCGTCGAACTCGCTCAGCCGACATCTGGCGATTCATTGCATCCTGAATCTCTCTCGGCGGATCGATCTCTCGAATCTCGACGTTCGTGACCTTGATCCCCCAACGTTCAGTTTCGCCATCTAATCGAGATCGCAGAACCTCGTTGATTTTGTCTCGTTGAGAGAATACATCGTCAAGATCCATTTCACCGACCACCGCTCGCAGTGTCGTAGTTGCGAGTCCTACGACGGCCGCTGTGTAGTCTTCGACTTCAAGAACGGCCTTATGGGCATGCTCGATGTTCACTCTCAAGTAAACGAGGAAATCGATCTCTATCGGCGCGTTGTCCTTGGTGATATTCGTCTGTCGAGGAATATCAAGAACGGTCACACGTGTATCGATCTTCTGGATCTGGTGAACAATCGGGATTGCGAACACTATCCCCGGCCCCATCATCCCCTCGAACGTTCCAAGTCGGAACCTGGCCATACGCTCGTAGTCTCGAACGAAATTGATAAATGCCATACGATAGTCTCCAGGTGGACGGTGTCCACTTCATCGAATTGTTTTAGAGCTTGTTGGGCTACTCGGATTATCCTGCCCCCGGAACCTGTACCACTCGCTATGTTGGTCCTACGGCTTGCTTGAGCCTAATGGTTTCAGGCGCTAGCGGCCGGTATCCGAGCGAGCTGCGTGGTCGAATCGTGTTCTGTAATTTCACTCATTGCACCACGATTAAGCGTTCACGGCATAATCGAGGTAAAGAGTTCCACCTTGTTCAATGCGCCCGGTAAAGCGGATTGATTGTTTAAGTCCGTCGAGATGTCCATACCTAGTTACTTCGCCTGAAACTATCGACGGGTCGAATACACGTATGTGAGTCACTTTTCGACCGGCAAATCTGCCGTTTTTCTGAATCATTTTCAAAGCGTCAATTGCTTTCTCGGTCAGACTAAACCTGTCGATAACGGCATTGCGAAGCTTCGGTGAAAGTGCCGTCGGACCTCGTCCACGCCAAAAAAGTAATGTCATAACGCGCTCCTTTAAAGATGGGGGCTAGCTCTGATGCTGCCCTTTTTTCGAGGCTGATCAATACGGGCAACGGGGCGAGACGCATGATCTGGTGCAAACAAACCCGACGAGGCGAAGCGGAGCGCTTATAGAAAAGCCGTGGAACCACAACCCTACCAGACAATCATGCGATTCGGTTGAAAACTGTCACATCGAATACCAATATAGTGGTATATACATAGAGGTAATTCACGAGCAAAATCATTTGTAGAGACCGTTTAGGAAAGAGCTTATGTATACATCCTTAGTAATACTTCAAAATAGGCATTTATTTACATGAAAGTCATGGTATTGCACCGAAGTCCGTTGATTGCGCGAGGCCTGTGCCTGGTACTTGCATCAGCGGGAATCGAAGGTGAAGAAATAACCTGGGATGGTTACAAGTCCCTCAAAGCGACACTGGATTCGATCAAACCGAACGTCGTGCTCACTGACCCTCTACTGCCCGGTATCGATTCGAAACGATTTATCTCGGACGTATCGGTTTGGAATAATGAAGCAGTGGTCGGGATCATCTCGATTGATCAGTCCGCGGCCATCGTGGAGGATGCAGTATCCGCCGGTGCGAACGGATATATCTCGCTAAGCCTCAGTGATGAAGAATTCGTTGCGTCGTTGAGGTTGCTCGCAACTGGACAAGTTGTAGTCACCGGGCCAGTCGTGTCATCTCTGGCCGATGTCGCGGCAAGTGTGCCAGCGACAGCGACTGGCTTTTCTCGCCTGACAGGACGAGAGGCTCAGATCGCAGAATTGGTAGCGTCTGGTCTGACCAACATCAAAATCGCTGACCGACTGCAATTGAAGGATGGAACGGTAAAAGTTCACGTAAGAAACATCTTCAGAAAACTCGGGATCGCGAACCGAACGGAGCTGACAAGGCTCGCTATCCGTTCTGGATTGATTGCCTGAATGAAACGCGTTTAAGCATATGCGCCGCCGCATCTGATCAACCTTTGAAGTGGATCAGTTGCGGAATTCGAACCACAGAAAAGTTAAAAGGATATTTAAAAATGACACTGAAACTCAAACCGCTTGGCGATCGAGTAATCATTGAGCCTTCCGATTCAGAAGCATCGACGTCTCCGGGCGGGATCATCATCCCCGATACAGCGAAAGAAAAGCCGCAGCAAGGTGCCGTCGTAGCCGCCGGTCCGGGTCGAACGACTGACGACGGCAAGGTCCTCGACATGGCGGTCAAAGCTGGTCAGGAAGTCATTTATTCCAAGTACGCAGGGACTGAATACGCCGAAAGCGGCACCGACTACTTGATCGTTCGAGAAAGCGACATCCTCGCAATCGTTGGTTAGCCCATCTGGGATAACGACGTCTGGAAACGAATACAAATTTTGGAGAAACATACGTAATGGCAGCTAAAGTACTGAAGTTCAGCGATGATGCTCGATCCAGCCTCAAGGTTGGTATCGACATCCTTGCCGATACTTTGAAAGCGACACTCGGCCCACGCGGTCGAAACGTTATCGTTGGCAAGAAATTCGGTCCCCCGCAGGTCAACTCAGACGGTGTTACCATCGCCAAAGAGATCGACCTCGAGGATCCGTTCGCAAACATGGGCGCCCAGCTACTCAAAGAGGTCTCAAAGAAGACTAACGAAGATGCTGGCGATGGCACCACCACTTCAACTGTGCTTGCCCAGGCAATCATTGCCGAGGGCTTCAAGAACGTCGCCGCGGGTACAGACCCGATGGCGCTGAAACGCGGTTTGGAAATTGGTATGGCGGCAGTTCGTGAATCGATCGCTGCCCAGTCGACACCGGTCGACTCCAAGGAACAAATTGAATCCGTAGCAATTCTTTCCTCCCACGACGACGAGATGGGAAGCCTCATTGCCGATGTCATGGACAGGATTGGTAAGGACGGCGTGATCACGGTCGACGAATCGAAGTCTCTTTCATACGAGACCGAGTTTGTCGACGGTATGCAGATCGACCGTGGCTTCCTTTCACCTTATTTCGTGAACAACGCTGAGCGACTCGAAGTGGCGCTGGAAGATCCCTACATCTTGATCACATCCCAGAAGATATCAGCGATCTCTGACCTGCTACCTGTACTTGAGAAGGTCCTCCAGACCAACAAGAACATCCTGGTCATCGCTGAAGACGTAGAGGGTGAGGCGCTCGCTACGCTCGTTGTAAACAAGCTCCGTGGCACCCTCAACGTGGCCGCAGTAAAAGCCCCTGGTTTTGGTGATCGCCGTAAGGCAATGCTCGAAGACATCGCCGTCCTGACCGGTGGCACGGTAATTTCGGAGGAAATCGGTCGAAAGCTCGATTCGGTAACCCTCGATGACCTCGGCAAGTGCAAGCAAGTCGTAGTGAAAAAAGATGACACCACGTTTATTGATGGCGCTGGCTCTGCGGACGCTCTCGCTGGTCGAAAAGCCGAGATAGAGATCCAGATCGCAGACACTTCTTCTGACTACGACCGCGAGAAGCTCCAGGAGCGACTCGCCAAGCTGTCGGGTGGTGTAGCCATCCTCAAAGTCGGTGCTGCTTCCGAGATCGAGATGAAAGAGAAGAAACAGCGCATGGAAGACGCCCTTTCGGCCACTCGTGCTGCTGTCGAAGAAGGCATCGTGCCCGGTGGCGGGACCGTCTTGATTCGAGCCGCCGTTGCCCTGGAGTCGGTCACATCAAATAACAACGACGAGCAGACCGGTATCAACGTTCTCAAGCATGCACTACTGGCTCCTATTAGGGTCATCGCTGCCAACTCGGGATTCGAAGGCGCTGTGATCCTCAGCAAAGTGACCGCGGGTGAAGAACAGAACTATGGCTTCGACGCTCACAAGGGCGAGTATGGCGACATGGTCAAGATGGGTATTGTCGATCCTGCCAAGGTCACTCGTGCTGCGGTCGAGAATGCTGTTTCAGTCGCCGGCATGATCCTCACAACTGAAACGTTGATCAGTGAGAAGGAAGAGCCGATTCCGGCTATGCCGATGGGCGGCGGTATGGACTATTGAGTTCTCAATCTGCGACTCGACAGCCCGAGGATCTGACAAGTGATCATTTCTGAATACTGGAACTGTGAAAAGTTTTCTGCAGTGGGTGATGAGACGTGCGATACACACACACCGCTGCTGATTTAAGGATAGCTAGATGCATGTCCGCTGTGTGACTCACCCAAGGAGCTGCAGTTCCAGACGTTCGGCACCTGCAATATGTGGGACACGTATTCACAGTCAAGGCAATTCGACCCGATTAATGATCGGTACAAGCGTGATGAAGGACAACCCTCGGCCGAGGATTTGTTAATTTGACCTCCGACTGCCGAAGTCGACTCAGAAGCGAGCGGCTTGAATGACCTGCCCCCCCCCGAAACCATCAGGCTAAAACAGGCCGTCGGACTAACATAGCGAGTGGTACAGGTTTAGGTGGCAGGTCAGATCGATGTAGTTTGTCGACTGCCCTTTCGCGCCGTTTGAGACATCGATAAGCGTCACTCCCGCCTCGTCGAATTTTTCCTTGAGTGCCAGCGGATCGTCGCGGTGGTCTTCGATCTGCTTTGCGTAATGCTCGATGCCTTGCAGGCCGAGGGCAGCGATCAGTTTGATGCCCCCTCGATCGGGTGGCGTCCGTCCTATAGAGAGCTGGTGGATCCATACAGTATGTCGGGATTTTCGGGATCTAACGGTTGATGGGTTACCGCGGGCATGTCGTGCTATCTCCGGCTTGTGATGCAGTGGTAACGGAGGCGTTCTCGTGGAAGTCTCCGACCGACGGCGATGCTACCACCTTGCCGAAATAAAAACGCCGACTCCATGAGGAATCGGCGGTCCAAAAATTATTTTGGTGGAGTCGGAGAAACCCTCGGTGGTAGCGAAATCGACTGCTTCGATCTGGTCTAAATCACTCGTAATATTCCGAAATGTCGACATTTCGAAACTAGCCCAATGGCAGGCCGAATTAGTCAACACTGCGCGGCAATATGTTGTTGAGGAGACAAGTCAAAACAGAATCATGAAGCCTGGTTCCACTACGGTTCGTCCATTCGAATCGCTATGTCCTGTTTTTGCAGGCGCTCGTACGAGCTATCAAGATCTAGATTCGAATCAAAGCCCCGTGGAAGCAGTGAGTTCGAATAACCGAACCTCTCCAGATCCTGCAGATATCGGTTTCTCAGATAAATGTTGTCAAAATCCCCAAAGTCCTTGAAGTAATGGGAAGTGATTTTTGCCGGATCCAGGGCAATTTCGCCTCCAAAAGATCCCCCGTCATCGCTTGCATCCCAACGCCACGGTGTATTAGCCGAGTTCTTTTTACAGATCTTCAAACTGAACAATAGACCGCCGCATCCACCGTTCATATTGCCCTGCAGAACACCCCAGGTAGCGAATGTTGAATTTGAGTCTCGGGTCTGACCGATTTCTTTGAGTTGCTGTTCCCAGAGAGGCCATAGTGGCTCCAATTTGTAGAGAACATTGTGATCACAACCACTGTCCGGGATTCCTGACTTGTCCAGAGATGGGTAGTAAATGATGCCATCCTCATCCAAGCAAGACCTTTCACCACCAAAGTTTCCACTCGGCCAGGCTTTGACACCGTGCCCGTTCGCTTGTTGTGTCGTTTTGACTCGGAGAACTCCGTCAACTTCTGAAAAAGCTAATTCCCCGTCCAGATCAACGTTGTTTTCATTAAGAATATTTTCGAGCGACGACCACTCCAGTCGAGCGACGGATTCATCGAGTCCTGATGTTTCGAGACCTCGCCTGTAGCTCGGAAACTCGTTATGGAACACAGTGATAAGCCCCTGCAGCGAACCGTAGGGAGTTCCATCTTTACGAACGACCGAAAGAAAGCCCTCCAGGTCGTTTTCGTGTTCAGAACTGCCTGCCCCGTCCAGCCAATCCCGCGGATGATAGAACGAATACACGATGTACCAGTGAGTTTCCGTCTCGACTACCGAGTAATAGGCCACCGCCTCAAAATCGGCTGTTGCCAGATTCTCCCAGTTGTTGTTGGGGCGGGTATCACCGTCGTAGTCCCACCGGGTGAGGAAGTCGGAACTTGACGCAGAACTGTCCGTATCTTGGTAGTGAACGGGAGCGTGGTGAAAAGCCAGTTCGCGATCAAAACTCTCAAACGCATCGGGATTCACGCTCAACACAAGGTTCCCGACCGCCCGGATTGTTGGTGAGTCTAGCGGCGCGGCGGATGTCAGCATCAGTACCGCCAAGCAAACAAGGAACTTAAGAGTGCTCCATCGGAAACGCGAGATAGTTTTCCTGATTTTGAGTCGGTCCTGAATGGGTGGGGTTGGTGTGGTGAAGGGTGTCGGTGAGAATGTCATCGTAAACAGCCCTTAGTTATAAATTGATTGTGGACGAAGCCCACGATCAGCGGTCGATCAGCTACTCACCACCACGCTCAAAATACCCGGTGACGCGGTGATCCCCATGCAAATGGCCCTTTGAGCGATGATAATGCCTGGATAACAGCGTCAAAACTTCGATTTTTGAATGCCATTGTTCGGACCGCACGTCGAATGTACGTTCGCAGTCGCTTACCCCACACAAGCCTGTCCACAGTGCGGAATATTCGGTTCGTTTTACTAATTGCACGGCCGTCATCGTCGTAACTCCCCGGAGTACAAACACTGACCAGGTAATCTGATCTCAGACAAACTCGTCCTCTTAGTTTCGGGTCGGCTGAACAGACATCTTGATCGAACGAATTCTCAATCCTGACTCATAGTGAAGTGTATCATAGTTAGTGAGTGTTTACTTACAATGATGATGATTGTTCGCGGGTGATGGGAGTGTGCGATGCGACTGCATGAGATCGGTTCTGTCAGAACTCAGCGCTCACTCCACGATTTGGCCGACCTAAATACATCTTCGAGCCCTGTATTTAAGCTGACAGCTCGGTCATTAGAGTCGACCACTTGTCGGTGAAGATCTTCCGTCGAACTTCCGCTGGAACATGCTCGCCATCCGCGGACCGGACTCTTAAGTAATTTCGTAACTCGTCGAATGCTGCGCAGAAACGACTAGCGGACTCGAACTGTTTGAACCCAAGCATTGGATAGTAACGCTGCTTGATTCCTAGATGACTCTGCTCAATACGATTGTTCAGATAGGGGGTAGGTTTTTGAAACAACGCTGCGCCCGTCGACTCTAATGTACGAGTTGTCAGCTTAAATACAGTGATCAATCATGTATTTAGGTCGACCTAATTTCGAGATGTACGTTGAGTTCTGACAGAACCCATCTGCTTCGGCTTTACGGGCTCGCCGGCGAGATTGAATTTCTTTGCAGGAATTGGCATCGCTTTGACCTTTTGAGTTCTTATGTCTTGTCAATTTACTGATAGGGTTCGGCAATGCAAAAACAATTACGGCCTTGGATTCTGTGGGGGGCCGTAATTATCGGCTTCTGGGTATTGCTCCGAGTTCTATTCTCTACCACTTGGTAGACCTCAGTGAATTTACCTTTTAGATAGTTGTGTTCTTTCACTACTGATGTGTAAAAAGGGTTCTGTCAGAACTCAGTGCCAGGGCAGAATAGCATCATTCCTCATTTGCTGAGGAGATCTATTAATGTCCTGCCCACACTGCCTATCTAGGTCTGTATTCAAGAGAAAACATCGAACCTCGCTTGATTATCGGACTTTCAATTGCCGAGACTGCAACAGGCGTTTCAACGAACGTTCAGGTACGCCGTTCAATGATCTACAGTTTCCGACTGACATTGTTTTACTCGCGGTACTTTGGCGATTGAGAAACAAGCTCGGGTTTCGAGATGTTTTCGAAAACGAAAAAAACTACCCCCAAAATGAAATGGTAGAATTTTTTCGTTTTCTTGTTGGAGACGGGGGAGAGTCGAGCTTGCGCGTGAACACAGTACTACAGATTAAAAAATTCTTCACTGGCAAGTGTTCTACTCCAATGACCGAATTGTCGGCTTAAATACATGGATTGACTATGTATTTAGGTCGGCCAAATCGTCGAGCGAGCGGTGAGTTCTGACAGAACCACCTGAACTAGATCTATGTAACGGCGCCATTTCAGGAAGATTTTGACCTCAGCGCTTTTTGAGTCGCATCGTTTCTATACCGAAAGATTCTTAGCAGGTCTCGTGCTACAAAAAGTCTATTTGTAAGCCTTCCAAATGGGACCTTGTATTTCACGCAGTCGTTCACTATGGTGCCACCTTGTGGAGACACCTCTAAGGTGTGCATGTGTGACCACATGTTGTATGGACCTTTAATTTGCTTGTCCACGAACCTGTACGGAGGGTCCCACAATGAAATTTCGGACCTCCATCTCACAGGAAAACCATGAATTTTAAGTCGATATTCAATTTGTGTCCCCGAATGCATATTGATGGGAGTATCGGAGACGATCGCGAACTTTAGCCAAGACGGCGTTATTAGGTTCAGATTTTCCGCGTTCGCGAAAAAGGCGAATGTCTCACTAACGTCACTCTCAACTGTCGTTCGAGAACGCAGCACATAGCTAGCGCCTTTTCCACGAGTTATTGATAATTGTTTATCCATTTAATTAGCCGGCAAATCTTGACCAGAGCCCCATATGTAAGGCAAGTTGTCGTTTTCGGCCCAACCAAATTGTCCGTAGTGATTAGGATCCTTTCGTAGAAGATTACTTCGGTGGGCCGCATGGAAGTCGGAGTTACCCAGCCAAGAGGGAGAAATTGGTGCGATATCAGGGAGGATTAATTTCATAGTGTTTCGGTATCCCCTAGTTATCCACTCTTCGATAATTGTGTTGTGGTAAACCGCAAGCATCGCTTCGAAACCTCGCCACATATTGACCGCTGGGTGGTTCTGCCAACCATAGTTGTGGTTTTCCAATGCTCTTAAGATTTGCATCGCTTCAATTCTTTGCTTACCTAATCTTCGCCAGTCCAAACATTCAGCTGATTTTTTGAAATCTGGGTATGGCAGAAACGTTTGCATTATCCGTATCTTTCCTAGAAAAACTATTACAGAAGAGAGTTCTCAATACGCATGCGTCAAGCTTGGCTATAAAGAGCGAATCGAGTGCTGAAATCTAGTCAGCCACCGCTGTTCAAGTACTCGCTCTGCAAGATGGTGTTTCCAATCTCATCTGCCCACACGTCTCTGAACCAGACGTTCTGCACAAAATGTGCTTCTCGCCTCATCCCTGTTCGTTCCAACAAGGCAATTGTTGTGTGTGGGGGATATCTCGATGTGGTCGGCATTCCTGCAGAATTTCTACAAGGTTACTGACGTAAATATATGTTCTTTTAGCAATCTTGAGTTGTTCGGACAACGTAAATCTCATGGAATCCACCAAAATATGTATTAGCCGCTCAATCAATCTCATCTGACCGAAAACAAATACCCGCCCACAGAAACTCCTGAGATTTTTTTTGGGGGGGTGGGAAGTGGTCAAAATGAAGATCGATAAAAAGATATAGAAATAGGAAGGCAAACACAGCAATGCTGAAAGTCGGTAATAAAATCCCGGAAATTGATATGCAACTAGACGATGGCAGTCAATTTAGAACGGCAGATTTCAGAGGCAAAAAAAATTTGGTTTTTTATTTCTACCCAAAGGACTTCAGCCGGGGATGAACGCTCGAAGCTCGCTCGTACCGTGACAGTTACGAGGAAATACTAAACTTTGAAGCCGTTTTAATAGGAGTTAGTAGTGGCAGCGTTGATGAACAAAGAGAATTTCGCAGGAAGAACGGACTTATGTTCAATCTGTTTTCGGATACACACGGTGATTTAGGTAAATTATTCGGCATACGACGTCGGTGGTTTTTTTGGCTCCCGTCGGTTAAAAGAGCGACATTTGTCTTCGATAAGGAAGGAGTTTGCCAAGGTGCTTTCTCCCATGAATTCAATGTGACTAGGCACACTCAAGATACCCTAGGGGTATTGAAAAAATTAGCAACCTAATAATTATTGCTACAGACAATTTGAACGCACCGCCCATCGAAATAGAATAAGTAGTCCACGTTAGATATCGGGGTATCACGATCTTATCTAGATTGCTCACACCTACTCTTTACAGCAAACGCACCGGCTTGATGGCGGGCAGTTTTCCAGGGGTGGTTACTTAGGGGTCAGCCATCTCAGATGACACCTCCAGGTACTATGCGCACTGCTCGCCCGGAGGACCAGTGCGGTGGCAACGACTAGTGTGTAACCATAGCCGCAGATGATCGAGCCTCATTTATCTGTACCACTGTCCGCCTCAGTGCCTGTGCTTCGACCAGACATTCCTGATTTCTTCGGTCAGGGTCGCTAAGCAAGGAAGCGATTCGTAACAGAGTCCTTCGAGATAGCCTAATTTCAGTAGATGTGTTGTCGATTCGTCGAGATTACTAATTTCTACTCGGTAATTCCAAAATCATTTGGCTTAAATCTGAAGCCGCAGAGCGTATCCACATGGAGAGTATGGGCTATCGGCAGTAGTGGGTATCGAGGTGATGCGGATCAAAACCATCTGCGCCGCTATGGTTTTGGCAATGAGCTGGTTAGAACTTTTTTTGCATCCGATTACCGGCTAATTTGGGAAGAGCTAGGGATTTGCTGGAAAATAGTAGTTATTTTCGTAGAGATAACGACTCTGAAATATGATGTTCTAACAGGACAATTACAAAAAGCTTGACAGGAGAAATATGGTGATCGCTTTATACGACGCATCATGTGCTGTATGACGGGCGTTTATTCGCTGGGTACAGCGGAACGATCTGAATGGAAAAGTGGATTTTCATCCAAATGACCGAGACTCGGTCCATGCAGTTTCACCTGACATAGATCCCATAAAGGCTGCCCGCACAATTGTTGCAGTCGATGGCAGTGGTGCGGTCTTCTACGGTGCGCAGGCGATTTCATTGATCGTCAGCTGTACCGGAGGCTTCTCAGGATTTCTAGGCAGGATATGCAAAAAGCGATTCGCCAGCATGCTTCTAGAACCGTTCTACCGTTTTTTCGCCAAACATCGAGGTCGAATAGCGTTCTTGTTCCACGAGCCTTCTTGAGTTGTGATCGATCAAGCCCGCACCTTGCTATATCAGGATGTGAGGGTGGCGGCTGAACACTTATCCAAGCAGTCTCGCGAGAGCGACAGCTTCGCCCTGAACCCGGAAACCTTCACCGACAATTGGTCGACTCTAATGATTGAGCGGTCAGGTCAGATACAGGGATTGATCATCTATTTAGTCTGGCTACGTTTCATGGTCGTGCTAAGTTCTGACAGAACCCCCTGAGGTCACTCGAAGGGCACCTCTCCAGCATCACACGCCGTCGCATCAAATGTGGCATCCTTCGCGCATGAAATATGGAATCGCCGCAACAACATCCGTCACGCCCGCCACAACTCCCCAGTCGCAAGCAGACTACGTCCGACGAATGGCTCAAACAGCAGAAGACGCAGGATTCGACTCTGTGTGGATCAGCGATCGTACGGTTTATCCGAAAGACCTCGCCGCTAGGTACCCGGACGAGTTCGGTCTCGGCAAAGCAGACCCCTCAGCGCAAAACGTTCTGGAGGCGGTAACCACGCTCAGCTACATCGCAGGCGCCACAACACGGGTCAAAGTCGGAATGAGCGTGTTGGTTCTGCCGTTCAGGCATCCCGTGCTCAACGCCAAAATGCTCACGACTCTGGACGTCCTCTCCGGTGGCCGACTCATCGCCGGGTTCGGAACCGGCTGGATGCCAGAAGAGTTCGCCACGATGAACGCAGATTTTGATGAGCGAGGCCGCGTCACCGATGAGCACATTCGCGCCTTCATGGCCCTCTGCCAAGGTGAGGAATACGAGGGCTCGATAACAAGCACCGCGGGCATGACATTCTTCCCTCGACCGTTGCAGACGCCGTACCCACCCGTATGGATAGGCGGCAACTCAAAAGCGGCCATACGACGAGCAGTGCGCCACGGCGATGCCTGGCACGGAATCGGGCAATCTCCATCCGAAGTCTCCAACACCAGGGATGCCATTGGCACACTGTGCGAAACGGAAGGCCGCCCCCCCTCAGAAGTAGCAATAACCCTCCGATCGACGCTCGTTCTGGACCGAGAAGTGTTGGATGATACCGGCCAGCGAAAGACTCTCACCGGCAGTCCCCAGCAGATCCGAGACGACCTCAATCAATACCAGGACGCCGGTCTCGACTACCTCGTCATATCCATCGACCAACCAACAGAAGATGACACCGCCCAAGCGGCCTTCAGCTTCGCAAAGCTAGCGAACCTGTAACTCTCAGGACAGTACTGAGACCAGTGAAGTTACTCACGATTCAAATTGATGCCTGTCCTACCGCTGGCGGGGTTAAGCACGATCGACAGTATCTACGATAGCGGCGAGGATCTGTGGCAGGCTCCTGCCGGTGGTTCTGTCAGAACCGGGTGCGCTGATTCTCCCAGACCTAATGCCGAATTTAGGGGTTGAGCACTGAGTTCTGACAGAACCAGCGATAATTACGTCTATTGGGATCTTATAACCAGTTAGGAGTTGGGCAATGCGAGTAGGCCTTGAATACGGCGATGGGAAGCTCTGGATTGAGCTGCCGGACGACCGAACTATAGTGATTGAGCCCATCTCCGATCCGGCAATATCTGACCCTGAGAACGCGCTACGAAAGGCCATACGCGAACCTATCGCCTCGCCTCAGCTTCGAGACATTGTTAGCTCAGGGCAGAGCGTTGCGATTTCGATTTGCGATATAACAAGACCGCAACTGCGAGTGGAAGCGTTGGGTGCAATTTTTTCGGAGTTGGAGGGAATTACCCGGCCCGAAGATGTAGTGATTTTCATAGCCACAGGTACGCACCGAGCGAACACCTCTGAAGAACTTGAGCAAATGCTTGGACCCGAAATTCTATCCACATACCGGGTGGTGAACCATCTGGGCGACGATCCTTCAACATTGGTGGATATTGGTGTGATAGGTGACGGCGTTCCAGTCTCGCTCAACAAAGAATGGGTCACAGCAGACATTCGGATTACGACCGGAGTTGTCGAACCGCACTTTTTCGCGGGCTTCAGTGGTGGCCCTAAAATGGTTGCACCGGGGTTGGCGGGAATCGAAACGGTTCTGGCACTTCACAACGCGAGCCGCATCGGTCATCCGACGTCGAAGTGGGGCGTTACGCAGGGCAATCCGGTTCACAGCGATGTGAGGGCGATTGCGCAGGCGACCGGCGTCGATTTCGCCCTGGACGTAACGCTGAATCGGGATCACCAGATTACGGGCGTGTTCGCGGGCGACCTATTCGCAATGCACGAAATGGCCTGTGAGAAGGTGCGAGAAACCTCGATGCAACCCGTTGAGAGTGCTTTCGACATCGTGATCACCAGCAACTCGGGTTACCCGCTCGATCAAAATCTTTACCAGATGGTCAAAGGTATGTCGGCTGCTGCGGAAATCGTTAAGCCCGGTGGTACGATTGTTTGCGTTGCGGAATGCCGGGATGGCTTGCCGAATCACGGCAGTTTTGGTGAGATTCTCTGTTCCAAAGAATCGCCTGAAGAGCTAGAGAAAATGATACACGAGCCGGGCTATTCGGTTCCCGATCAGTGGCAGGTTCAGATTCAGGCTCGAATTCAGCGATCGGCAACGGTTCTGATGAAATCGGACGGGCTGACCGATGAGCAAATTCGCATGGCACACCTCGAACCGATTCACGATGTTGAAGCGGCGGTCAGCCGATTGCTCGAGAAGTACGGTGAACATGCGACGTTGTGCGTATTGCCGCAGGGGCCGAGAACGATTCCGTATCTTCAATAGTTCTGACAGAACCATTTGGGTCGGCTTGTTCAGAGTGCGAGATTTGAGTCCTGACAGAACCGGTTCGAGTCCTGCCGCCCCTACCAGTAAGAATCCCGACAAAGACCCGGCCAAGTGCGAGGTCTTTGAATTTAACTCAGCCTAAAAGACTGGTTATCCGTCTGTTATGTATCTCCCTCTGTAGCTTAAGTCCCCACTATCGGCTTCCCAAGCGAAAACGCTCGAATCAGCTGCTGTATCCGAACGGCCACTCTCTTGATATGAGCTCAGCGATACCTACTTCCAATGCATCAGAAATGCCTTTGAGCGTCGCAAAGCTCACATTTTGTTTTCCGTTTTCGAGGGCGCTCACGTAGCTGCGATCTAAATTCGCTCGCGACGCGAGCCCTTGTTGACTCAATCCCCGATCTTTTCGCAACCTCCGAATTCGTTCGCCAAGATCCGAGAGCAGCACCTCGACAGTCACCGAAGACTCGTTCAGATCAAAGTGCTTCTGGACCCAGTCGACAGCCTTCACCGCGTCTTCGCTACAGAAATCAGCTTCCAAGATTGGGTTAGCAGCCATAACCGCGCCACCGACGACGACAACTGGAGGATTTTGCAGCTGCTTAATGGCGCTAACTGTCTTAGATGCATTTGGGAGAAACTCTTCTATCGTCACTGAGAGCCCTACAAGTTCAGGCGAATCATTTTCTATCAATTCAACCAGTGCATCGGCTGGCGTATCCGCTCCGAGAAAGTCAACATCCCAACCTTCAAATCGCAGCAGATCCGCGAAAGTCAACCCGCCAATTAGGTGGGTGTCGCCCTCTACTGATGTGATGACGGCGCGGCGACCCACTCTCTTGCCGTTGACGTAAGCCTGCTGCGCATTTCCTAGCAGGCGAAGTGCCATCTGAGTCGCTCTGTGTTCCGAGGCAATTGAAAGATCGCCAGCATGCCATCTTGCACCGATCTCCGCTAAGCAATGCCCAATGACGCGCACATAGACGTTTGAAGGCTCCCAGCGTTCAGAGATGGCAGTGTCGACTAGACGTGAGGCAGTTAGTTGATCCCCTTCTATTAACGCATGAAGCAGATCACCTCGTATTTTGGCCAGTTCGTTCTTTTTTGGTTTGACAGAATATTGTTGACTCATGTCCACTATTTTACACAAATGCGAACTTTACACAACAATAATAAATATGTAGTATATAACCATCATCTTTCTGGATATGTGGTTTTTACAACCCAAGCCAAACGGCTTCAACCACAAAACGGTCCGGAAATTTATAACGGAGAACGATTATGAAAAAGTACGTAGCTCTCTTATTGATCGGAGCCATCACAATGGTTCTGGTCGCTTGTTCCTCAGATGAGGAAAACCCGCCTACTGTCGCACCGACTCCACAACCTGAGCCAACACAAGCTCCCGCATCAAACGATGTGGTTGCATCAACTATCGTTGACATTGCTGTTGAAGATGGACGCTTCGGTACGTTGGTAACTGCTCTTCAAGCAGCAGGTCTAGTCGATACTCTTGCGGGAGAAGGTCCTTTCACGGTCTTCGCCCCTACGGATGATGCATTCGCTGCTCTACCTGATGGTGTAGTTGCTGGACTCCTTGAGGACGTTCCTGCACTTACAGACGTTCTGACCTACCACGTTGTTTCAGGATCAGTTCTCGCTGAGCAGGTAGTTGGACTAACTTCAGCTACAACACTTCAGGGCGAAGATGTGACAGTTGCTGTAAACGATGGATCAGTCATGATTGACGGTGCAAACGTCATCATCACGGACATCATCGGATCAAATGGTGTGATCCACGTGATCGACGCTGTGATCCTGCCCTCCGCAATCGCAGCTTCGTTGGCAACGCCAGAAGATGCCATGGATTCTATGGTGGTATCTAAGACGATCGTTGACATTGCTGTTGAAGATGGACGGTTCGGCACGTTGGTAACAGCTCTTCAGGCTGCAGGACTTGTAGATACTCTCGCAGGAGACGGTCCGTTCACGGTCTTCGCTCCGACAGATGACGCATTCGCCGCTCTTCCTGATGGTGTAGTGGCCGGTCTCCTTGAGGACATTCCTGCACTTACAGATGTACTGACCTATCACGTTGTTGCAGGATCAATACTCGCAGAGCAGGTAGTTGGCCTAACTTCCGCTACGACACTCCAGGGTGAAGATGTTACCTTTGCAGTGAACGACGGCTCGGTGATGATCGATGGTGCAAACGTAATCATCACGGACATCATCGGATCAAATGGTGTTATCCACGTGATCGACGCTGTGATTCTGCCCTAACTTCAGTCGTCTAGAAAAATCAGATAGCGCCCTGAGCATAGACCACTTGCCTTCATCCAGAAATTACTTCTAGAGGATTGGCAGGTTGTCTATGCAGACCCGCCAGGAGAAATCAGTTGATACAAAATAAAACAAGAATTGAATCGATCGAAAGCGCTGTCCTAGATGTGCTGGAAGCGGTCGGTGAAGATCCAACCAGAGAAGGCCTTGTGGGGACTCCTAACCGAGTGGCTCGTATGTACGGAGAGCTTCTCAGTGGATACAACGTTGATCCGACCGAATTGCTGAACGGTGCGCTATTTGACGTCGAGCACGAGCAAATGGTGATAGTCACCAACATCGAGTTTCAGAGTTTGTGCGAGCACCACATGTTGCCATTCACGGGGTTAGCCCATGTTGCCTACGTTCCTGACAATAAAGTGGTCGGCTTGTCAAAAATTCCGAGAATCGTAGACATGTACGCCCGGCGACTGCAAATTCAAGAACGAATGACCAAGCAGATAGCTGAAACTGTATCGACGCTTGTCGAACCGCTTGGCGTTGGGGTGATTCTGACAGGATCGCATATGTGTTCCACCATTCGAGGGGTGCGTAAGCAGCATTCACTTATGACCACAAATTCCATGGCCGGTTCGCTCAGGTCTGACAGCTTGCTTCGCTCCGAATTTCTAACGCAGATTCAAATTGATAAACAATGACTACGCTTCGAGATAAAAATCAATAGAAGCGAGGGTTATGCCATATCAAAGCGTCAAAAAGACATACAGATAGTTAGAAAAGACGATGGTGCTTATTTATTGAAGTCAGAAACTCTAGTTAGTTCATCGTTAGATGAAAGCTTTGAATTCTTTGCTAGCGCAGAGAACCTAAATCTGATCACACCACCGTGGCTACGTTTCAATGTGGTCTCAAAGCCCCCTATAAAAATGTTTACAGGAGCACAGATTCAGTATCGTTTGCGTATTCACCGAATACCCGTATCTTGGCGATCCGAAATAGCTATCTGGGAACCACCACTTCGATTCGTGGACCGACAGATTTCAGGACCATTTCGCGATTGGTATCACTTACACGAGCTTTCGCGAAACCCTTCAGGTGGAACGTTGATCACTGATCAGGTCGAATACAAAGTCCCGTTAGGAAAAATTGCTCACTCTATGTTCGTGGGTAGAGACCTTTTGAGAATATTTCGATTTCGAAACCAACAGGTAGAAAAAATACTCTCCTGAAAAATCTTCGTTATGCATAGGTTCGGATCATTGTTCGGAACGAGTAACGCTAGCGATCAACGGCATATTCGATCTATAAGTCGAATCTTCAAAGGAGTCTTTGGAAAGCAAAATAACAACAATCGATTGCGGTCGCCGCCCCCCTGATAAGTCAGAAACCGACGAGCCGTAATAACTAATCGTTAATGATTTCATTCTAGTCAATCAGGTGTAAATAATGCCCAAATTCAAAACATTCACATGGCTGTATTTCATCGCAGCCTTCATGTCATTTTTGCTGTCCGTAGGACTCTGGTTCTTCGGTGAAGATTCACAACTCGAAGCCATATTTGTCGGACTATGGGTGCCTTCGATCCTAAGCCTGGGTAACAGCCTCGAAAGGAATTCGGAGTGAGTACCGCAACAATCATCTCGACTATGTTTTTTGTCGTGCTGGTCCTTATGATCGGTGCCGCAGTTTCTTATGTTCAACTCGAACGTTCAAACAAACCAAGGAAATGAGCCGATACCCAATATCAATCTGGTGGGTTAGATCCGATTTAAGATTGGAAGATAATCCAGCTCTCTCGGAAGCGACAATTGAGTCTGAGGTGGTGATTCCGGTATTTGTCTTCGATTTGAAATCAGAGATGCCGAAATCAAAATTAAGATCCAACTTCCTCAACGGCGCACTTAATGACTTGGATTCACGGTTGAGAGAAATAGGATCCAGATTGTTAATAAAACAGGGGGATACAGCACAAGAATTAGCAAAGATTATCGACGGGGAAAGCACGATACCTGTGTTCGCAAATGCGGGTTACTCGAGGCACAGCAAATTCGTTGAATCACAGGTCGCCAGACACACACAGTTAAGACTTTTCAGTGGTCAGGTAACTATAGACCCGTCCGGAGTCTCAAAAGAAAATGGTGAGCCATTCAAGGTCTACTCGGCTTTCAGGCGCAAATGGGAACAGGTCTACCAGAAAAAGATATTTAGGACTGACTATCAGTCGCTCGGAATCAAGCCTGAAATTATGAGCTCATGTGATTTGCATTCCGGTAAAAACTCTTTGGCACGAAGTTCCACAAGAGCAAACGCACTTCGTACTCTCAGAAAGTTCACAGGACTTAAAGGTGGAATAAATCGTTACAGCGAACTAAGTGATCGAGTCGACCAGAACACGACCTCAGGGATGTCCGAATTTATTTCGCTCGGTCTTATTGGCCCAAATGAACTGTTCGAAGTTGCTGATTATCTGCGATATTCATCTGACGATAATAGATATTTGGGTTCTGTTAATAGCTGGCGTAATCAATTGATCTGGAGGGAGTTTTTTAAGCATTCGCTGGATCATTTTCCAGACTCAGAAAACCAGAGCCTGAATCCCAATCTCGAATCTATCGACTGGATCAATCAAAAGGTAGATATTGACGCATGGAATGATGGAGAGACTGGATACCCCATAGTAGATGCGGCAATGCGACAACTTTCCGAGGATGGCTGGATTCACAATCGACTTAGAATGATCGTAGCCTCATTCCTAGTAAAGGATTTATTGGTTGACTGGCGAATAGGTGCAAACTGGTTTCACGACAAACTAGTTGATTACGATTCGGCACTCAACTCAGGTAACTGGCAATGGGTTGCGGGCACCGGCTTCGACGCGTCCCCGTTTTTCAGGGTGTTCAATCCAGTTTTACAGGGCAGGAAATTCGACCCAAAAGGCAATTATGTTCGACGGTGGATTCCCGAAATAAAGAAACTACCTTCAACAGTCATCCACTCACCTTGGGAACTTCCCCGCCCTCCTAAAAACTACCCCTCCCCGATCATCGACCACAGCTGGGCGAGGAAGCGAGTACTTTCCGTCTACGCAGATGCAAAATCCTCTTAGATTCGCATCTAGCGATAAATCACTTCATTTCGATATAAAAGAGCTGATGAACCAAATGGTAAAAAACGAATCAACGTTGAAAAACAAGATCATATTGTTGACCGGCGCAACTGGCTACGTAGGCGGCCTGCTACTACCTGATTTACAGCGAAAATACCGGCACATCAAATGTATGACCCGGCATCCAGAATCGCTAGATGAAAATCTTGTGGGCAACGCATCTGCTGTCTATGGCGACACATCGAACTTGGAATCACTTATCAAAGCGATGGAAGGCGTAGACGACGCTTACTACCTGGTACATTCGATGGCCGATTCAGATGATTTTGAAGAGCTTGAAGCCCAGAGTGCTAGGAATTTTGGAGAAGCTGCGGCTAAGGCCCAAATCAAGCGAATAATTTTTCTTGGGGCTTTATCACAATCCGAAAACGAAGAATCTTCGAAACACATGTCGAGCCGTCACAAGACTGGTGAAATTCTTAGAAGTTCTGGTGTGCCCACAATCGAGTTCAGGGCGTCGGTGATTATCGGCGCTGGAAGTATGCCGTTTGAGGCGGTTCGAGCTCTTGTTGAAAGACTCCCTGTGATGGTGACTCCGAAGTGGGTTAGGGGAGAATTACAGCCCATCTCAGCTAGTGACCTGAAAGATTATTTGATTACAGCGCTCGAGATTGAACCCATCAGCAGAGTAATTGAAATCGGAGGCGCCGATGTAGTCAGGTATCAAGATTTGATGAAAATGTATTCGGATGTCAGGGGGCTCAGGAGGTTCATGATTCCGGTTCCTGTGATAACTCCACGGCTGTCCAGTCACTGGCTCAGGCTGGTAACTCCGGCGCACTACAAGATAGGCCGTAGGATAGTCGAGAGTGCAGTGCACCGGTCAGTAGTAAGTTCGGACACAGCCTCAAAACTATTTAGTATCAAACCATTAGCAACCAAAGCTGCTATTGAAGCGGCAATCCAAGACGAAGAATCATCATTTAGCTTTTTAGACGAAAAAGGCAAGGGCCATGACTATAAGAGTCAGGTCGGGATAAGGATTGTGGAAAAACGCACGCGACGTGTTCAAAAGGAACCTGAGACTGCGTTTGAAATAGCAATCAGAATCGGTGGGGATTACGGATGGTTCTGGCAATCTTGGTTATGGACGCTAAGAGGGTGGATCGATCGAATCGTTGGAGGAGTGGGAATCCGAAAGGGTCGATCTGAAAATCTGAGAGTTGGCGAAACTCTCGATTTTTGGCGAATTGAAAGAATCTCCGAAAACCGAATGACACTGTCTGCGGAAATGCGCTTACCCGGAGACGCAGTTTTCGATATACATATTTATGAGGGCCCGGCTAAAGAATTTATTTTGGAACATACGGTTTCTTTCAATCCGAAGGGATGGGGCGGGTACCTTTACTGGTTCGCACTCTATCCTATACACGCCTTGGTGTTTCGAAAAATGTTGAACAATATGACCGCCGAGATAAATCGATAATTTTCGATTTCAGCTGAGAATTCACCATTTCCTGAAGCGTTCATACCTAGGCTTCAGATGACCGATAATCCGAGATAACAAGTGGTTACGCTATCGGGGGGCGAGTCAAGCTTACGATGAACCTTAGTAACCCCTGACAAAGACAGTCCGCACTCTTACAGAAAAACGTTCGAGAGAAACTCGAGATTAGTACGACTCTTTTGCGAATATATTTTTGGCGACATTCACTAACAGGAATCCTCAAATGAACACAGTAAATACTATGGCGTTAGGCACTTCACGCCGGCTGCGAATCTACAACGCTGTGGCCGCATTGGTCCATTTGCTACAAGCAGTAGCTGTACTGTCGCTGACCAACGACTTTTCAATACCTGTGACTGCATTATTTCTAGATGGCCCTCCCGGTACAGATCCTGGGACTATAACGACGTTGTTCAATTTCCGCGTTGGATGGGGTGTTGCGGGGTTCTTACTCATGTCAGCAGTTGCCCATCTGTTACTGATCCTTCCAAGGGTTTTTCCGTGGTATATCAGTCAACTTGAGACGAAGCGCAACTACGCTAGGTGGATCGAGTACTCTTTCAGTTCGTCCTTGATGATCGTGATAATAGCGATGCTGCCAGGGATTACAGATATATCAGCATTGATCGCATTGTTCGGGGTCAATTCCTCAATGATCCTGTTCGGTCTTCTGATGGAAAAATACGAACAACCAGGGACACCGTCTTGGGTTTCGTACTCGTTCGGAGTAGTAACCGGATCGGTGCCATGGATCGCAATTGCTGTCTACCTCTGGTCTCCCGGAAGCACTGCAGAACCGCCAGCTTTCGTCTACGGAATATTCTTCTCACTGTTCATTTTCTTCAACAGCTTCGCTCTGAACATGGTGCTGCAGTACAAGCGAACTTGGCGATGGCGCAGCTACATATTCGGAGAAAAGACGTATATCTTCCTCAGCCTTACAGCCAAATCCCTGCTTGCCTGGCAGGTATTCGCTGGAACCCTTGTGCCTAGCTAGCTTCCAGAGCAGGTTTGTGCAGCACTAGGTTTGTAGCAGCGGCCTGAACGACCTGAACCGAGGTAGTGATGAGACGCTTTTTTTGGGAACCAAGTACTCAACGAAATACCTACAACTGCTCTGAATCAGTATCGGTTTAGCAACAAGTATTAAACAGAAAAGCCCCCGCATTTCTGAGAGGACTTCTCTAGTCTGGACTAACTATGGCACGCCGTAGGGAATCGCTCGCTAATATCCCATGCATTAATCACCTCGAAAAGAGATAAGTATTTGAGAACCACCCAACTCGACCCTGACGGATATTTCACGCTCGACCAGCGGGAGGGTCGCTGGTGGCTGATCACGCCTGAAGGAGATCGCTTCTTCACTCTGGGAATGAATCACATCGACCCTGCGACCATGCGTTATACCGAAAATATCGACTTATGGCGTAATAAGTACCGCAGTAGCACACAGACGTGGATTAAAGAATCAGTGGTCCCAAATCTCAAGAAATGGGGATTTAACTCGGTCGGCTGGACTCAAGAAATCACAATCAGAAACTACCCGCATTCATCGGGTTTTTCAGCGGAAGATTACAAGACTTTGGATATGCCTTACTGCCACCTGCTGCCATTCACCGAATCGCACCAGTGGGACCAGTTCTCACGGCACTACGATTTCTTAAGTACGGAGTGGGAAGATTGGTGCGACTATGTCGCACGCGCTCATGTCGTAGAGCTTTCCCAAGATCCGAACCTGATCGGTTACTTCTATAGCGACTGCCCAACCTGGGTTCACACACGACCGGTCAACGCGTGGCGAGGCCCGATATTTGATCCCGAGAAGCTGAAATCTGAGACTGGTCGCAAAGCATTATCCGATCTTGCACACCGCTACTACAAAACCACACACGATGCTATTAGACGATACGACACGCATCACTTGATCCTTGGCGACAGGTACGAGGCAACTGAGTCGATCCCGATGGAAATCGTGAACTCTGCGCTTCCGTACATTGACATCATGTCCTTCCAAGATTTCAAAGAACCTGTCAGTCACCTAAATGACTGGTATCGAAAAACTGATAAACCGGTGCTGCTCGCCGATTCCGCAGGCATGAAGTGGAACACCGAACCGGGTGAAATATCACCAAACGATGGTAAGTGGTATTCGGAAGTGCTTTCAGAGCTCCAAAATAACCCGGGCTGTATCGGATTTCACATATGCGGCGCCTATCAGCGAAATCGAGCCCGTCGCTATGGACTGATCGACGAAATGGAGATCCCCGACCACGAAAATATTGATTTGATAACCGCCGCTAACCTAGAGACTAAGAGATGGGTCGATTCTGGCAATTAATCTGACACCTAACAGAGACCATTCCGATGGGTATCGGCGGTAGGTGTTCCCAGTAGGTACGACAGGCGGTTCTGTCAGAACTCAGTGTCGGGGCAGAATAGCATCATTCCTCACTTGCTGAAGATATATGTCCACGTCCGTATCTAACAGGCGACATCGGCAGAATTCAATCGTGTTATCCGCTGTCTCATAATGACCTGTTTGTGACGAACCAGATTTGAACTTAGCTCGCCACGATTGATTTCGCACCTAGGTTTTTGACACGGCGCCGGAGCGTCGATTCGCTGACCTTTAATTTTGCGGCCGCATCCGCCCAGTTACCGCCGTGAATTTCGACTGCTTTCGCAGCACGCTCTGAAGACAATCGGATTTTCGCTCGACCAATCTTTTTTCCTTCTTTTCGTGCTCGAGCTTGACCTTCTCGAATGCGTTCGCTTGCGATCTCACGCTCAAACTCTGCGAATGCCGCGAGGATGTTGACCATCAGTTTTCCAGTGGCTGTCGCAGTGTCGATCGGCTGCGTGATAGATGCAAACCGAATGCCTCGTCCTTCCCACTCGTCGAAACAGTTATGCATGTCGACGATACTTCGAAATGCCCGATCGAGACGCAAAACAACAACGACGTCGACCTTGCCATTGCGCCAGTCCCTTGCGAGGGCCTGCCAAGCCGGACGATTGAGATCTTTACCAGAGGCATGGTCGACGTACTCTGTAGGTTCTAATCCTTGACGCTCTGCCCAATCCCTCAGCACTAACAATTGGGTTTCAGGATTCTGCTCTTTGTCCCTAGTGGAAACTCTCGCGTACAGAGCGGCCTGTGTAGGCATATTTAATCAGTCTTTCTCGTTAGGAATCGAGAGTAAGTGCCAGATTTGTGTTTGGGTTGGTGATTCCACAATGACGTTTAGATTTGCCGTGTCGACGATTTTCTTTGGCATCTGAGATACAAGCTCAAGTTTCATGATGTTGCTGATTTTCGACAAATCACTAAGTACATAAGTTGTCTGAAAAATAAGAAGGATAGGTTTCTGATGCAGACATCGGGTGGAATCAATTTCGGACTCCCAGTGATTATTTCTATCAAACGATTCTTAATCACTAAATCTCTAGCCATTTAGGTCATCAACGAATTCCGAGATCGGATCAACACCGCTAACGAGTAAGTGGTCTCTAGCCCGTGTGCAGGCGACATAGAGGAGGGTCGAACTCCCCGTCCAGACTCACTCAGAATTCCGTGAAATCTATCTGTAAAACGGAATGCTTGATCTAATCCATCGGAGATTCAGACGCGTTCAGACAATGATCTGTTCAGCACAAATCTAAACTGGTCTATTGTGTACATGTGTTCAGGATGACGAACCAGCACGAAGTAGCTGCCTACTATTGCGGAATCAACCAGTCCTCCCCCTTCACTAGGGAGTTAGGTTCATGCTGAGCGAGTCGAAGCAGGGGGAGCTTGCAGCTGGAGCCGAGTTACAGAGTAACGAGCGCGACTAACGCCACTTAAAAATTCTCTTCGTGATCCCACGGGTCTTCAGGCGGAAGATCGATATCAAACGGATCTCCACGATCCAAGCCAAGCTCTTCTGCCTCTTCGGTCACACCAGTTCCGAAATCATCGACTTCACTTGGGTCCGGCAGATTCGCCCAGCCCTCAATCTCTTCGGCTTCGTAACCTTCGGTATCTATACCCGGCAGCGTATCTGAAGCACCGAACATCGAACGAGCCATCTCCTGAGTCACAACCTCGTCGAGATCTTCCTCATCCTTCATCGTCTGCAAAGCCTGCTGAACAAGCTCAACAACACGCGGCTCCGGACTCACCAATTTTCGCTCAAGCTGACCTTTAGCGATGTCACCACCAATGCGTTCAACAGCCGAAATCGCAGCGAGTTGAACCGTCAGATCAGCATCGTCCAGCGGAGCTTCGAGTGCCGAAAGATGCTCCTCATCGCCAAGCTCGCCCATCGCTATCGTAGCCTCATATCTAATCGAAACAACATCATGCTCAAGATCAGGAACTACACGAGCAACCCACTTGGGATTCGAAGTACGCCCCATCGCAAACAAACTGCTCTGTCGAGCACCGATATCGCTTGTCGACCACGCAGCCTCAATGTGGGAATCGAGTCGATCGTCATCGAAGACTGAAACAGCCTCAAGCGCCTTCAACTTCACATCAGTAACTTCACGTTCATTTTCCAGAACGCCATAAAGCACTTCGATCAAAGTCTTCTCGTACCGTTCGCTCAACTTTCCGGTTTGAGCCATCGCCGATAAATATGCGAGTGGCATCGCAGCGGCGGCACGAACTTCAGCAACAGGATCCGACTTCAACATTTCACATAACGGGCGCACTAGCGACCGATCACCACTATCTTCAAGCCCCTTCAACGCCGACACGCGCACACCCGATGTTGGATGGACAATACCCTGTTTGAAGATGGTCTCGAACTCAACATCAGGCTGCTCCTCTTGAAGCGCAACCATCCGATCAACGATGTCGAGCACCCGATCAGAAGTCCATTCCAGCCAAAGCTGGCCAAACTCTTCAGCTTCAGGTCCTGTCAGACCCGATAGCTCAGGAAGGGCGGCGTAATCGATCGACGCGTCATCATCTTCAGGAAGTTTGTTGAGAAATTCGTCTAAACCCATAAGTAAATTCTAGCTCGTCGACTCAAACACTAATTAGCGACGCTCTACTCGTCTTTCGCTGCAATCTCGACACCAAGCACCTGCATGGCTGGCGAACGCATCGATCCAAACACCCAATCCGATGAATCACCGAGATGTTCGACTTGAGAAAGAACGTTGTATACGTTGCCAGAAATCATCGTGTCTTTCACTCGACCAACAATCTCACCATTCTCGATCTTGTAACCCAGCGAAACGTTCGCCCTGAAGTCACCACCGAGTTCGTTTCCTTGCCCTGCACCAAGAAGTTCCTCAACAACGAGTCCTTCTTTTAAACCAGCAATCATGTCCTCAAAGTGAGTATCGCCTGCAGCAATATCGATAACCGATGAGCTAGGCGATGGCGTGCTCGCCAAACCACGTCCCGCGGCTCCGGTCGATGACTTTCCGAGCTGACCCGCAGTCTGTAAATCCAGCAACGGACCTCCAGCAACGCCATTTTCAATCAACGCCAACTTACGACTCGCCACGCCTTCGTCGTCGAAAGGTCGGCTACCGCTCGCACCGTCAATAAGCGGGTTGTCATAAACCGAAATTCGCTCATCAACGATCTTTTCGCCCCAACGCTCGCCCAGTGGCGATGAACCGTTCGCTACATTCTTGCCGTTGAAGCCTGATAGAAGCGGGTGAAGCATGGTTGCGCCAACACCTCTGGGAGTGAAAATCACCGGCAAATCGCCAGTGTTCGCAGTCGCCTGAGCAGTCTCCTTTGACCACCGCAGCGACCGTCGAACCGTCTGCAGCAATCGGTCAAGTTCGTCGTCACCAAACAGGTGGCTAGAACCGTACCCGGCCCAAACGTTCAGCATGTCAGTGCCACGAATTAGCTGAGCGCCCAACGAACAGTAGTAGCTCGTCTGCTCATACTCTTCGTCGATCCCAGCCGAGTTCATGATTCGACCACGACCAGTCGCCCAGCCAAGCCGTGCGTCACATAGCAAATCGGGCCACTCATCGAGCAGTCGCTCGATCAACCCCTGCCCAGTGTCGATCATTGCCTGTTGTGCAACGTGAGGAACCCCCGGATCGACAATATCTACTGTTGGGTACTCGCTCGGAGCCGGAAAGCTAAACGAAGCCTCAGAGCCGAACGGAGCCAATGCAGCCGCCCGGTCTACCAGCTCGCCTTCACGACTAGCGTCCGTGGTCGAAGTAAATCCAATTCGACCATCATCGATCACACGCAATGCAACACCCGAAGTGTCACGACGCATAATCTCTTTCAGTTTGTTCGACTCGAACGAAACCGGATGACTCTCCGATTCAATTCGGTAAACCTCTGCCTGATCAAATTTCGCAGCTGCGGCGTTAAGTAGCGATTCGCTCAATTTTTATATCTCTCGGAATAAGGGAATAAGGAACTTAGGTAACGCCGCAATTACGCGCCGGAGATCAAACAATTCTGAATTCGGATATGCGGACTACCGTTAGAAACCGGCAACGGTGATTGACCACCCTTACCGCAACCACCACCTTGGTTCATATCAAGATCATTTCCAACGCCATCGAGATTCTCGAGCGTTTCGAAAAGGTTGCCCGTAAGCATCACAGGCCGCACCGCTTCCTGAATCTCGCCATTGCGGATCATGTACGCCTCACCCGACGAGAATGTGAACATCTCGTGTTGAGTCATACCGCCGTACCAGTTTCGAACGTAAACACCGTCATCAACGCCTGCGAGCAGATCATCTAGAGTCGCTTCGCCCGGTTCGATTATCGTGTTGGTCATGCGGACAATTGGCGGGAAGTTGTACCCAATCGCACGAGCATTACCAGTTGGCTTCTCACCTAACTTCGCTGCCGTCTCACGAGAGTGTAATCGACCTACAAGTTCACCCTCTCGAACCAATGCCGTTCGAGTCGCAGGCGTGCCTTCGTCGTCGTACTTAAAACTTCCTCGCAACGCAGGAATCGAAGCACCGTCGGTGAAGTTCAGGTGCTTACCACCGAACTTACGCCCCATGTACATAATCTCTTTCAACTTGTCGTTTTCGTAAACGTTGTCGCCTTCGGAAAGGTGACCGAACGCCTCGTGAACAAACACACCGGCAAGCACCGGATCCAAAATCACAGTTCGCTCGCCACCATCAAGAGCTTTGGCATCTAGCAGAGCAACCGCACGCTTAGCGGCGTCTATCACCTGGTCATCTAGGTCACGAATCAGTCCGTAATCGCCCTGCGAACCAAGACTAAATCCGGCCTGTTGAACATCTCCACCGTTCCGAGCCTGTGCTGAAATCCTCGAAATAACGTGAATCTGCTGCTGCTCGATGTACGAACCGTCTGAACTACCGAAGAACGTCTTTCGGGAAGTGTCGCCATAAATAATGTCGGCACTGTTGATCCCATCGACCGACCACACCAGATCGTTGTAGTGGTCCATCTGACGCTTCTTCTCGTCGAGAGAAATCTCCGTCGGATCCTCAACGATGTAAGCAGGCACAACATCAACGTGCGCCTCAGCCTCGCCAAGCTCAGTCGTCGATCCACCGACAGCCTTCGACTGCGCGACGGCGTCTGCAACCTTCGAATTCAGCTCTTCAAGGCTGTTGAAACTGGCGAATCCCCAGCCACCTTTAGTAGCAGCTCGTACGTTGCCACCCAAACCACTGGTTTGAGCAATCGTGTCTAGCGCTTTTCCTCGGTAAGTGAGACGTGAGTTATCCGTCTCCTCAATCCGAATTTCGCAGTAGTCGGCGCCATGGCCGTTCAGGGCGTTCTCAATTAGGTCGCGGTATTTCACGAATCTGCCGAGCCTCTTCTATAGCGGTTACGGTCGTTAATGTTCAGAGCCGTTCTAGCCGTCAATACTAGCAATCGAGCCTGCAAAGTCGTACCACTTCACGGCATTTGAAATGACATTCCTACCTATTCACAGTGATAATCGTTACCAATGGCGACCATAAACAACGAGAACAGCGAATACCAAGCCGCACTTTCGCGCCTGCTCTCGCTCGCCGATTTCGAGAGAAAATCTCGCGCCAACGACCCACCCGACTTCCATCTCAAACGCATCGAACGCCTGCTCTCCTACCTCGGAAATCCACACACAGGACAAAAATACGTCCACGTCGCAGGTAGCAAAGGAAAAGGCAGCACATCGGCGATGATAGCGTGGGCGCTCGCAGCGAACGGCCACAAAACCGGCCTCTTCACTTCGCCATCAATTCACACGATAACCGAGCGATTCCGAGTCAACGGTGCACCTATCTCAAAGCCCGATTTCACTAATCTTGTGAACGACTTGTGGCCGGCCGTGGAAAAAGTCACTGCCGATGGCGATATCGGAGTGGTCTCCGTTTTCGAACTCGAAACAGCAATGGCGTTCTGCCACTTCAAGAATTCAAATGCCGATATCAGCGTGATCGAAGTCGGACTCGGCGGTCGACTCGACTCAACAAACATCATCACTCCACTCGTTTCAGTAATCACACCGATCAGTCTTGACCACGTGGCAGTTCTAGGCAACACCATAGAACTTATCGCCACCGAGAAAGCCGGGATCATCAAGCCAAACATCCCGGTAGTTGTTTCACCCCAACAGCCCACGGCATTAGAAGTAATTCAAGAAAAAGCTAAACAACAGAACTCGCATCTAATCGAATCACGAACATCGACAACGCTAAACAGCCAGAACGATCTCGGTCTCGACGGAACCAAACTTTCCATCACTGTCGAAAACGAAAACTACGCCCCTCTCTTAAAACTTCTCGGCGATCATCAGATCGACAACGCAAGAACAGCCACTGCCACGGTTCACCAGCTGTCGAAACTTGGTATCAACACGACTCCATCCAAAACCGATATCGGCATCGAAACTACCGCCTGGCCGGCCCGAAATCAGCTTCTAACGACCAAACCAACGCCGATCTTCGTCGATGGAGCTCACAACGACGCTTCAGCTGCCGCACTGCGTAAATCCGTCGAAAAGCTGTTTCCGTACCGCGACCAAGTAATAGTCATTCTCGGCACAGTGCGCGGGCACGATCCGAGCGTAATTGTTCGAGAATTGGCGCCGTTAAACCCAAAATTCATCGTGACTGAATCACGACACCCAAAATCTCTTACTAATTCAGAACTGTCAGATGCGCTGGGTGATAGTAAAATCTCAGTACTTGCAACAACCGCCACGACTCAAGAGGCACTCGACCAAGCAAAACACATGGCAAACAGTAGCGATCTAATCCTCGGAACCGGATCACTATTCGTAGCAGCGGAATTAGCCGAACTCGAACTAAACATCGAACCAGAGCTATACCCCGACATAAAACTTCCACCCCGACCCTAAAAGTCAGAAATGTTCGATAACCAGTAAATGACCACCAATAACGAAACAAGAGTTGTAGTTACGGGAATGGGCGCAATAACGTGCCTCGGAAACTCGGTTGATGAATTTTGGACCGGAATTAAATCCGGTCAATCTGGCATTCGAGAAATTAGCCTCGTCAGTCCCGGCGGATTCCCATGCAGCGTTTCTGGTGAAATCCAGGACTTCAATCCCGCAGATTACATGGATCGAAAAGAAGCCCGCCGAATGGCCCGCTTCTCGCAATTCGCAGTCGTAGCAGCCCATCAGGCAGTCGCCGACTCGGGGATCAATTTTGACGACGAAGACCTCGACCGAATTGGAGTTCTGGTCGGCACAGGATCTGGCGGACTCCCAGAGACCGACCAGCAAGCCGAGATTCGAGTAAAACGTGGCGTAGGCCGAATGAGCCCGTACTACATTCCTATGATGCTGGTGAACATGGCATCGGCGAATATCTCACACACGTTCAACCTCACGGGCTACACAAACACATGCGTAACCGCCTGTGCAGCTGGAACGCAATCCATTGGTGAAGCAGCCGAAGTCATTCGACGTGGTGCCGCCGACGTAATCGTCACAGGCGGAACTGAAGCTGGTATCTGTGAAATCGGTATGGGCGGATTCAGCACCATGCGAGCACTTTCGACCTGGGATGGCGACCCATCTCTCGCAAGCCGACCGTTCGACAAAGGTCGAGATGGATTCGCCCCTGCAGAAGGCAGCGGAATCCTTATTCTCGAAAGCCTCGAACACGCACAAGCACGTGGCGCCAAAATCTACGCTGAAATCGCAGGCTGGGGCGTATCTTCCGATGCCTACCACCTCGTACAACCTCACCCAGAAGGTTCAGGCGCCGCGAAGGCGATGAACCGGGCACTCACGAACGCCGGCGTAACGATCAACGATATCGACTACATCAACGCTCACGGAACATCGACGCCTATCAACGATGCTTCAGAAACACGAGCAATCAAGGCTGTGTTCGGAGATCAGGCGTACAACGTTCCGATCAGCTCAACCAAATCCATGGTTGGTCACTCACTCGGGGCTTCAGGCTCACTCGAAGCAATCGCCTGCATCAACAGCATCAACGACAGCGTCCTCCACCCAACGATTAACCAGGAAGAATCCGATCCCGACTGCGATCTCGACTACATTCCTAACGTAGCCAGAGAAACCGAAGTCAACGTCGCACTCTCAAACAGCTTCGGCTTCGGCGGTCAAAACGCCTGCCTCGTAATCAAGAAGTTCGCGTAGCACCCACTGGCAAACTTCATCGTAGCGACACTGTGATTCTGAATTCGATTCAGAATCACTTTCAAGCCGCCGGTCACCTATCGATCAACAAACCATCTAGTAGAAGGTGCTAACCCTCTACGCGTTCCGCCACGCAGCGATCAACTTCTCAGAATCATCGCCAAACGGCTCACGAGACCAATCAGCCCATCTCCCTGCGATCTCTAACCCTGCCAGTCTTGCCATCAGATCGAGCTCACTCGGCCACACATAGCGAAACGGAACCGACAGCTTCTCCCATTCATCATCAACCTTCATGAAGTGGTGAGAAATCAAACCCTGATCCGCAAAGCTGTACTCATCGAAATCCATTCGAGAATCTTCGACTCTGTACGTGCGATACGTCTCGCCCGCTGGCACCCGTTGAAGCTTTGGCACCGACACTTCAATAACAAAGTGACCACCTGAAATAAGATGTTCAGCGGCGTTCTGAAAGCAAGCAACTTGGGCGTCTTGGCTGGTTAGATTCATGATCGTATTGAATACCAGAAACACCAACGAAAATTCGCCCTCGACTCGAGTCGAAGAAAAATCACCGATAGTGACATCGACGTTCTCGCCACCAGGTTTCGCCTTCAAGCGATCTGTCATCGCAGCTGAAATATCAACTCCAGAAACCGAATAGACGCGCTCGCTTAGCGGCAGAGCCACACGCCCAGTACCTGAGGCAAACTCCAACACCTTCCCGCCACCAGATAGTTCCGCTAAAAACTCAACAGTGGGGTCAAGAACCGCGGGATCAAACATCGAAGACGAAATCTCGTCGTACCGCGAAGCGAACCGTTCATCAAAATATCCATCGTCATGCATTCGCAGAGTGTACATTCTCGCTATCGACGGAACATTATTGCCAATGAGATCGTCTCTTCGGACAACGGTACGATTTACCTACTTAGTTAGGAGAACTCATGACTAACAGCCAAACAAGAATGCTTTCTTCAGCGATAGGAATGGTCGCGGGTGCGCTCGCCGGGTTCAGCGCCAATCTCGACGTAAACGTAAGCATCATCATCATCTTGATAACGTTCGCAATGCTTATCGCCGAATACGTCCGTTCATTTAAGTCAGACTAAACCGGGAAGACGATCACTTTCGACTCGTCACGGGACGAAATCTTGACCCGGTTTCCAACCTTGATACCGTTTGCAGCTCTACGGCGAACTCGGAGCAGCGTTCCAGAATCCAGACGAATACTGTACTCGCTAAATTCGCCCTCAAACTCTCTTAGCTCGACAGTACCTGTGCGCTGCTCGTCTTCACCCGCTACCTCGATCTCCAATTCTGAAGCTCGCATCAGTGCCAGAACCTGTTGACCATCAGAATTCGAATTGTCAGCAGTAACTCGAGTCGGGAACACACCTGCTTCCGTCATCACCACTCCACCCCTGAACACCCCAGGAATCAACTCGCAGGGACCAATCAGCTTCGCGACATCCGCCGAAACCGGATTTTGATAAACCTCTTCTGGAGTTCCGATCTGTTCGATGTAGTTCTGCCCCATCACAGCAATTCGATCCGAAGTCGCTAGTGCTTCTTCCCGGTCGTGAGTAACCAGCAATGTAGTGGCACCAGTCTTTCGTACGATCTCTTTAATATCTCGCCTGAGCGCAGCCCTGAGCTGCCTATCCAAATTGCTGAACGGCTCGTCCAACAACAAAGCCACAGGATCAGGCGCTAACGCCCGAGCAATCGCAACTCGCTGCTGCTGTCCACCAGAAAGTTCATGAACGTAACGCGATTCGTACCCACTCATGCCAACCATTTCGAGCACAGGTGCAATGCGGACGCTCCGCTCATCTGCCGGTAAATCCTTCAGCCCAAACTCAACATTCTTAGCAACTGTCAAATGCGGAAATAGAGCGTAGTCCTGAAACACCAAACCGATCCTGCGCTGATCGGGCGGTATGTGAACGAAAGAAGACCCCACAAGCTGCCCACCAACACGGACATAACCGGAACTCACCTGCTCGAAACCAGCGACTACTCGAAGAGCAGTCGTCTTACCCGCACCACTCCTGCCCAAAATGCTTACGAATTCCCCGGGTCGAATCAGCAAATTAAAATCGCTTATAGCTGGAGAATCAGAACCCGGATATCGACACTCCACTCCCTGCAAGTGGATAACACCGGTCTCACCGGCAGCAGGAGCCGGAATAGCGATAGCGGCGGCAGCAGCACCGGCTGCCGATGACGGCGGAATCTTTAAGTCCGAAGGTTTACGTTGCCACGGCATCCTCATCGAGTTGGCTCCCCGATCTCGTTCGATCTATCAGAAGCATCAGCCTTATCGCCATGACCACGTAGAGTCAGATAAGCAGTCGGCACACCGGCAACAAGAACCAGAAGCAAGGCTGCCGCAGCCGTCTTTGCGAAGAACGCCTCAGAAGCAGCCGACCAAATCGAAGCCGAAAGCGTACGGTAGCCGATTGGAGAAAGAATCAGTGTCGCAGGAAGCTCCTTCATCGTGAGAAGGAACACCATCGCTCCACCCGCGAAAGCTCCCGGCATAACCAATGGGACAGTCACCGAGAAGATGACTCGCCACTGCGACCGCCCCAAACTCTGGGCAGCTTCCTCAACTCTCGGACTCACCTGCAACAAAGAACTCCGTAACGCTCCAACACTGGCCGGCAAAAACAAAACTGCGTACGCAAAAATCAGCAACCAGATCGACTGATACAACGGCCGTGCAACATTAATTCCGAAGAACACTAGAGAAAGCGCAACCACGACACCCGGCAATCCAAAACCAATATAGATCGATCGCTCAAAGAATCTGCTTAGTCGACTTTGAAAACGAACAGCGAGAATCGCTACAGGCAGAGCAGCCAGTACAGTCGCCAACGCCGCTAATAGCGAGATGTACAACGAGTTACGAGCGGGGATCAGCAACGGCAAAAGTTCCTGATCGTTCAGCAATCCACGCACCAGCCAGTGAACCAAAACGCCGACAGGAATGATCAATCCAATCATCACAGGCACACCAACCCCGGCGGCACCAACCCAACGCCAACGCCCCAGATCAAATCGACGTGAAACACGAACTGCTCCAACCGTGCTCCGGTGATACGCACCACGCCCACGAGTAAATCCCTCGCCCAGCAGCAACAGCACGGCAATAACAACCAGCACCAACGAAAGCACAGCCGCCAAAGTCCGATCAATCGAAGACTGATACTGAATCATGATTGTCGAAGTGAATGTTTGGTATCGAAGCAACGCCACTCCACCAAAATCGCTCAGCGTGTACAACGCCACCAACAATGAACCGCCCGCAATGGCAGGTCGAAGCATCGGCAACGTTACGGCTCTAAACGTATGAACAGGGCCATAACCCATCGCCCGAGCGGCCTCTTCTAACGCAGGATCCATTCGGCGAAGAGCACCACGCACCGTCAACAATACGTACGGGTACGTCATTAACACCAGAACCAGGGTTGCACCACCCAAGCCATAAATATCTGGCAGACGCTCAACCCCGAATACCGATAACCACCCCTGCAAAACGCCTTTAGGCGAATACATCTCTATAACCGTGGTCGCCATCACAAAACTCGGCATAACCAACGGCAACACCGATGCCACCGAAAGCACTTTCCGAAGCGGGATGTTCGATTTCACGGTGAGCCATGCAACAGGCACCGCCACTGATACAGAAATAATCGTGACCAACGCAATCAACAGGAACGTTCGACCAAACACTGCTGCGGTATTCGCACGCCAAATGATGTCGACCCAATCCGAACCTGCACTAACCGACCTAACCAGCAAATAGACAACTGGGATTAATGCCGCAAGCGCGACAGCGGCCGCCGACGCTACTAAGAACGCGGGCGGCCGTTTGCCATCGGTGGATTTCCATCCTGTCGATATGACGCCGGAAATGGTCACGCAGACACCACCAGGATTTCAAAGGGTGATGTCTGCGAAGACAATTCCAACGTGTGTGCACTACACGATTGGATAAACATGGTTGCGCAGCAAATTCTGCGCCAGCCCCTTACCTAAGGAAGAGCGCCAACCTCCCGAAGAAGATCCTGCGTTCCTGCAAGATCAATCAAGTCACCAAGATCGATAGAAGGCTTCGTGATTTCTTCCAGTGCAGGCAGCAAATTGTTTGGCTTTGCGTTCTCATTGAGCGGGAATTCGTAAGTCTGCGAAGCAAAGTACTGCTGACCCGATGCACTAAGCAGGAACTTGATGAACTGCTCAGCCAAATCTTTATTGTCAGATTCTTCAAGAAGTCCAACACCAGCTACAAGAACCACCGATCCAGGATCAGCCGCCCGTGTGTAGTAGTTCCGTGCTGCAAACGATTCACCTTCTTCAGCGATGAATCGGTGAAGGTAGTAGTGGTTCACAAAGCCAACTTCAATCTCACCAGCTCCAGCCGCTGCAACGGTCGGGGTGTTCTTGGCGTAAATTTTTGGCTCATTCGCAACAATGCCTTCAAGCCACGCCTTCGTTCGATCCTCACCCCACTCCTGCCTCATGGCAGTAATCATGGCGTGAAGCGAACCGTTAGTTGGAGGCCATCCGATTCGACCCTTCCATTCAGGTTTTGCGAAATCTTCGATCGAATCTGGAAGATCAGCCTCAGTAAGCATGTCGGTGTTGTAAACAATCACACGTGCTCGACCTGAAGTTCCAACCCATTTGTTTTCAGGATCCTGTGCCCAATCGGGAACAGAACTCAAAATGTCGGCTGGAAGCTCAGCAAGCAACGAATCGACTGCACCAAGCCCACCCGGGTCCTGAGCGAAAAAGACATCAGCGGGCGAATTGTCACCCTCTTCAAGAAGCGTCGCAGCCAGTGGACCTGTCGATCCGTAGTTCACTTCAACCTTCGCACCCGTAACCTCTTCGAAATCGGTTATCAAGGGTGCGATCAAGGATTCACTTCGCCCCGAATAAACCACGAGAGATTTTGAATCGTCCGATTCACCGCTCTCATCGCCTGCTGCACATGAAATCGCAGCAACCACCAAAACTGAAATCAACGCGACGGTAACTACTACGCGCCACAAGCTGGCAACGCTCTTGTCCATTACCTAAGTCCCCTGAGGTCCGTCAAAAAGGAGCCGACCACCGATTACCACGGTTCGTCAGTGCGTCCTAAATCGTTCGTATATCGAAATCCTTACCTCAACAATACACATTTATTTTTGGACTGCAAATCGGATATGTGAAAGAGATGTGAGGAAAGCCCCCACTGGTAATTACTCGTAATCCCACACGCTGGATTTGCCATATCACCATGCAAACAAAAAACTTCGCACGTAAAAAAATATTAACGAACAATGTCGATCACAAAGAACAATCTTCAGCATTTGAGGAATCTGAACATTCCGTAAAACATGTCGCTGGTAAATAAGGCACTCGTAACACCAAAACGCCTACAATCAATCACGTCATAAAACAATTCCGCTGAACCGAATCAACGCGAACCCGAATAAACAAGCACGTATTCGCTTCCTACGCATGACCACTCATCACCCCAAAGTCAGCAAAATCAGACAACGGTCAATCCTGTTAATCGCGCTGTTACTAGCAGTAGTCGCAACTGCATGCGACGACTTCTACACCGATTCCCTTCCAACCCCCGACATTGCACAGCCCACCCCGGCGAACGTACGAGAAGGCGATCCTGCCACCGTGATAGAAACTGCCGCACGTGAAGCTCTCGCGGCGCAGTTAAGCATCGCCCCAGCCGATTCAACAAAAATTCTTTTCGAGCACGCCACATGGACAGAACGCAGTCCTGGTTGCTACCCCGCTCCAGCCTCAATAACGGGCGCATATCTGATACCCGGCTATCGACTACTCATGCAGCACGACGGCATTTTCTACGAGTACAACGCCGATCAGGGGCTCGGAACCGGAGCACTTTGTGAATCGACATTCCAACTCATCCCAGCTGAACCGGCATACTCAATCGTGGTTCCCCAATATTCCAACGCATCCGAATCAACTGACTACGACGTTATACACATCGTCAGATCTGAAGAAGAAGTCGCCGAATTCAATTCAACATTCGGTGACATCGCACAAATTGGCGTCGACGAGATCGAGTTCCCTGAGGAAGTTCTGGTCGGTGGCTGGGTCGAAGCAAGCCCCAACCCCGACGTTGTTCGCGCCTACCTGTCGGCAGAAGGCACGTCGATCATCATTGAAGTACAGATACCCGAAGAGTTTGAAGAACAGGCAAACGACGACTGGAGCCAGATCTGGGCACTTGTCGACGCAACGGAACCCGACTCAATATACGAATTTCTAGTAGTCGAATAACTTTCATATTCGAATACAAAACAGCTACCAGCGAACACACGAAAGCACCTAAGTGAAAATCCCGTTTCGAACTACAATCGCTTTGTTAGCGGCCATCACGCTAATCGCCGCAATTGCAGCGTGCTCGTCTGATGACAAATCAGACGACACACCAACATCAACCACTCAACCAACGGCGAATCCAACGGCTCGACCAACCATCACGCCCGTGCCAACAGCAACCAGGACGCCAGGACCATCGCCAACTCCTGCCCCTACTTCGACACCAGAACCAACACCAACCGCCACACCAACTCCGCCGCCGCCAGCATCTCACGTTGAAGAGATGGGCCGACTTTTCACTGAGCAGGGATTCGATTTCACAACACTGTCTTTGGCGTCTGTCGGAGCTGCACAGTGGTCAACCGCAGCACTCGGCTGCCCTGAACCCGGCACCTATTACGACATATCAGATGCTCCATACACAGGGCTCATCTACAAAATCACCAATGGCAGCATCGATTGGGAATATCACGCCAATGCAGATGACTCAGTAACCGTCAGGTGCAGCGAAGTAACACCATCAAACGCCACGTTGATGAATCTCGCTCAGGAAGCAAACCTCGCGGAAGCGACCAAGCTCACTTTAATGCGTAAAGATTTCTCAACTGGCGAGTTTGAAGTGCGGCGAGAAATGACTCCGCATGACATGGCACTGCTGGCGGAAATTTTCGCCCAAGACGCCGGACTCTCCTACGCCCCACCATGCGAATCAATATTCCGTCTCGATTTCGAAACCAACCGAGGCGTCAGCCAGATCGAATTCATCTGTCGAGACGACTATAAAGCGTTCGATCTCTACTGGAACGAACTTCATGGCAATGCTCCAATAATCGGAGAAATCATTGGTCCCTACCTAACTGGCGACCCTATACCGCAACTACCGACCGCAGCACCCTAATTTCGCAACACTAATGAGCGACGAACTAGCAAATAGAAGACTCAAAGCGGGCAAACTACCGCCCGATCTACTTGCGGGTTTTATTGGTGATCTCAACCAGAACGACAAAAGACTGCTGCTCGGTCCCGGAGTCGGTGAAGATGCGGCATTCGTGTCCTTCGGCAGTTCAACACTCATAGCAAAATCCGACCCGATCACGTTCGCAACCGATCGAATTGGCTGGTACGCCATACAAGTCAACGCCAACGACATCGCGGCTTGCGGCGGCACTCCAAAATGGTTCCTCGGAACACTTCTTCTTCCCGAAAACGAACCAGCCTCGACTGCCCGTGATATTTTCGCTCAGCTCAACTCTGCAGCAGCGGAACTGGGAATCACGCTTATCGGTGGGCACACCGAAATTACCGTCGGAATCTCTCGACCAATCATTTCAGGAACCATGCTCGGCGAAGCGGCGCCGTCCGAAACGGTGAAAACCTCGTCCGCACAAATAGACGACGACATCATTCTGACCTCGGGAATCGCAATCGAAGGCACGGCCATAATCGCCAGAGAGAGTAAGCAAAGTCTTCTCGAAGCAGGGTTGTCTGAAGGCGAAATCGCAAACGCCGCCAATTTCCTCGATTCACCAGGAATATCGGTCGTAAAAGCCGCAAAAATAGCGTCTTCGACCGGTCACGTAACGGCAATGCACGATCCGACAGAGGGCGGACTCGCCGGAGCACTCGATGAACTGGCTCGCGCTTCGAATACCGGCGTTTCGATTAACTCCGACCAAGTAAAAATCTATCCGGAAACAACGAAAATCTGCGAAGCGCTGAACCTCGACCCATGGGGTCTAATCGCATCAGGTGCGCTACTAATCACCACAAACAAAACCGGCTCTTCAAAAATCATCTCAGCACTCAATGAAGCAGGAATTCCATCCGCTGTAATCGGCTCCATCACTCCAGTCGAAGAGGGATTAGCTCGTATATCCAACGGAATCACTGAACCGTTCCCAATGTTCGAACGAGATGAAATAGCCCGGCTCTACTCTCAAACCTGATTCAGCGCTAAATAACAATTCGCGTATGTTCCTCTATCGCCCTAACTTTCATCAAACAATTAGAATGAAATAACGAAATCGCCACAGCGCGACAGCAGACCCTTAATAAACGGGCCTACGAGTCGAAAACGATCTATGACAACTATTCAACAGATCGGATCCGCCAAGGATCTAATGCACTCGGTACACAAGTACCTGCCAACTGATCGCGCCTCGGCTGTTGAAGACTCGCTCACCTACGCAATAAACGCCCACGACGGTCAAGAACGCGACTCAGGCGAACCATTCGTCGTACACCCAATCGCAACTGCCATTCGACTCGCCGATATGCGACTCGATGTAACAACCATTCAGGCAGCACTACTTCACGATGTAATCGAAGATTGCGGAATCAGTTTTCAAGAAATCGAAACAGAATTTGGCACCGATGTCGCCAAACTAGTCGACGGTGTAACCAAACTCAAACGTCTCGACATGATCTCTGAAAACAGCGCAATGCTGAAGCAGATCGCCACTCCCGAGGCAACTCGAGCCGCATCGCTACGCAAAATGCTCGTAGCTATGGCGGAAGACGTCCGCGTGGTGCTGATCAAACTTTCCGATCGCCTGCACAACATGCAAACGCTCGGGCACCTACCAATACCTAAACAACAGCGAATCTCTCGAGAAACTCTCGATATCTACTCACCGCTTGCACATCGACTCGGCATGTACGACATCAAGTGGCAGCTTGAAGACCAAGCATTCCGTTTCCTCATGCCACGGCAATACAAGTCGATCTCTCGACTCGTGAGCCGAAAGCGCGCCGAACGCGAGATATACACAGAAGCCGCAGTAAAGGCGATTAAAGGACCGCTCGACAAGGCCAACATCCAATGTGAAGTCGATGGACGAGTCAAGCACCTCTACTCCACCTACAACAAACTCCAGCGATACGAACGTATGGGTCGAAAGTTCGACGAGATATACGATCTCATCGCAATCCGAGTGGTCACCGAAAACGTCGGAGACTGCTACGCGGCTCTCGGCGTTGTCCACTCGAAGTGGCGACCCGTACCTGGACAGTTCGATGATTACATCGCCAGTCCAAAAGAAAATATGTATCAGTCGCTCCACACTTCAGTACGTGGACCCGGCAACTACCCGATCGAAGTACAAATTCGTACTCAAGAAATGCACGAAATCGCCGAAGAAGGCGTCGCTTCCCACTGGATGTACAAGGAAGGCGACGACAGCGGCCCGAAGGTCGACAATTTCGAAACGAAAATGTCTTGGCTCAGGCAATTGCTCGACTGGCAGCGTGAACTATCGGGTGACGAAGAGTACTTGGCAACGGTTCGCACCGACATCCTGCAAGACCAGGTGTTCGTCTATACGCCTCAAGGAGATGTGAAAGATCTCCCAGCTGGCGCAACACCAATCGATTTCGCCTATCGCATCCACACCGATCTCGGTCACAACACTGTCGGCGCAGTCGTAAACGGCAAGCTAACCGCGCTCAACACTCCGCTAAACAACGGTGATGTTGTCGAAATTCGAAAAGCTCGAATCCCCCGAGGGCCAAGTCTGGACTGGCTAAACTCCGATCTCGGATACATCATCACCGGAAGTGCCCACACCAAGGTCAAGCAGTGGTTCCGTAAACAGGAACGACAAAGCAACGTTCGCCGCGGTAAAGATCTACTCAAGAAAGAGCTTCGACGACTCGGCCTCAGGTACAACGAGAAAGAAATCGTTGCCAGTCTCGACTATGAAAGTTTCGACGACCTAACCGAAGCACTCGGAACGGGCCAAATCTCGGTCGCACGAGTTGCCGAAACTCTCAGCCCGGCACCCGACGAAGTATTCACATCCGAACTCAAGCTCGGCGACTCAGGCAAGCCCCCCACCGACCAGACCAAAGGTCTCGTCGTCATGGGCGAACCCGGTCTGCTAACCAGAATCGCACGGTGCTGCAGCCCTGTTTATGGAGATGAAATTACTGGTTACCTCACCCGTGGCAGGGGCGTAACCGTTCACAGGCACAACTGTCCGATCCTTCGCGATACGGAAGATACCGACCGACATATACCCGTGGCATGGGGTCACTACGAGACAACCTATGCCTCGCGATTGCAGATCAAAGCATTCGACCGCGTCGGGCTAATTCGCGACATTACTAACGTCGTTTCATCTGAAAACGTCAATATTCACTCACTCACATCTGACGAAGACGACAAAACCAATGCGTGTACTGTCTCACTTACGGTGTACACTACAGGGGTAGAGCAGTTAAGTCGGCTCTTCTCCCGCGTGGAAACGATCCCAGGTGTAGACACAGTCTTCCGGGTCAGCGAAGCGCAGAGTTCGTAGCGATACAAACTCGAAAATCGCATAAAATCGTCTTCATAGCATCTAGAACAGTTACCAAGGAACACCAATGCCTGCCGCTAAAACTTTGCGCGCACAGAACCGCAAAGCAGACCGAAACCGATCAACTCGATCCTTCACACGAAGCCGAGTTCGCACTATCTCAGAAGTGATCGCAGACGGCTCAAAAACCGACGAGTCAGACACAGCGCTGAAGAACGCGATCTCAGCTCTCGACCAGGCTGTTTCAAAAGGTGTAATGCACCGAAACACAGCTGCTCGCAAGAAGTCTCGACTCACCAAGCAGTACAACAAGCTTTCTAGCTAACTCGGGATTAGACCTTTGACTCAGGGTCCAGAAAACTCTCCCGAACACGCTCACGACCATGCGGCCGATACACATCGGCCCGGTCCGCCTTCAGAATCCGAAGACACCCAGTTCAACTGGCGAATTCACCACCCTTTCGAGGGCGTGGAGGATCGTGTCGCGGTTGAAGTAGCCCCATGGAAGGGTCTACTCCCTCGATGGCGATTCGTCGTTCCAGGCGATTTCGATGGCCCAGCTAGATGGGGCATTGGCCCTGCTGGCACGGGTGAAATCGACGAAAACGTAAAACGCCCCGCAAAAGACGGCCCCATACAAATGGTGAATGGTCCGCTCGTAGTATGGTTCGGCGGTCATGAGTCACTTTCGACCAAATTATCTGCATACCTCGTATTTGAAGGCCGCCCTCCGCACTATGTTGCGTTCGGCCAGGCCGACGCTGTTGCAGGCCCTCCCGGTAATCTCGAAGGCATCTCGTTTGGTGACGATCACCCAACGCACCCTAACGCCTACATCGACCAGTCTCATGGACACGATCAGCCGGCTCCGGGACTCGATCCACACGCTGGGCACGATCACGACCACGCTGGACACGATCACTCAGGGCACGACCATAGCCACGACGGTCACGACCACTCGGGTCACCAGCACTAAATTTTTCTCTCTAGTGCTGTTGCTCAGCATTGCGCTCGTAAGTTCGGCATGCGGCTCCGAATCGCCACCAGCGCCCCTAACACCTTTCGCGCCGGCAGATGCGAGTACACAGACTCCACCGCAAACTCCCGTAGTCATCGTTTAAACGGTGATTGTCACAGCCACTGCTACAACAACACCATTACCGACGAACACCGTTGTCATCACTCCAGTTCCAACCCTCGCGCCTACGGTCGCCGCAGACCCAACAATAATTCCGACTGCTGCGCCTCTGCCCACGATCACTCCCACAGCGACGATGATCGCAATCACTCATGAACCGTCGATTGCAGCACAGGCAACAGCCACGCCCATCACGACTATTCCGCCGTCTCCTCACTTCACGGCATCGCCTGCAACTGCAACACCAACCCCGACAATCGTTCCAATCGCCACAGAACCACCCACATCTGTCGCCACAAGCACGCCACAGCCAACCGCGACTAACACTCCTGTTTCGACAGCTACACCTACTCCAATCCCAACCGCGACTTCAATCACAGGATTCGATCCTTTCGGCGAAGATCGAAACTGCGGCGATTTCTCCGATTGGTCAACAGCTCAGGCATTCTTCATCGCTGCCGGCGGTCCAAACGACGACCCACACCAACTCGATGGCGACAACGACGGCACAGCATGCGAATCCCTCCCCGGCGCTCCGTAACCTCCACCAACGCAACGAACTATCAGCAGCCCGAACCGCTCCTCACGTCACCCCGATGAAATTCGGGGTCAATCAAACACACCAGCCAACTTCTACCGACCACCCAGACCGACCGCCACCGATCCTGTCATCCTGAATTCATTTTCAGGATCTATCACCCGCCACTCAGATCACTCGACTCAGCCAACCTCTCCAGAACACCATCCTGAGCCCCACCTGCACTGAGCCAGTCGAACGTGTCGAAGGGTCACACACTCAACATTCCCCAACCCAGCCAACCATCAGCGCCCCAAAAACAAAGTTTTCCGAACTTATGATCGGAACTCGTGACACGCTCAATTGACACACAACTGCACCGACTGATAATTTTCAGAACATTAGTGCGAATACATTCGTGCTACGTAGCAACCGGCCAGGTCAGAAAAAAAGTTCAGGAATAGAACAGATGAAGAAACTCTCCGAGAAGCAGGGACTAATACTGTCGTTCATCGAGGAGTTCATCGACGAACACGATTACCCGCCTTCCATCCGAGACATCCAGACCGGATGTGACATCAGTTCGACTTCTGTTGTTTCCTACAATCTCGACCGGCTCAAAGAAAACGGCTACCTGAACCGTCACTCTGAAGTCTCACGAGGACTCAGCCTGTCGAACCAGCGAGATAACACGCCCGAACCACTTTCGATGGACACAGTCGCTGTTCCGCTGCTCGGAACAATCGCCGCCGGCTCGCCATTCCCGATGCCAGAAAACGACACTTGGTCCGATCTTTCAGGTTCTGAGCTAATCGATCTGCCTCAGGCGATCACCGGAACGGGTGATGGTGTTTACGCCCTTAAAGTCAGAGGCGAATCGATGATCGATGCGCTTATCTCGGATGGCGATCTCGTGATCATGGAACAGGCATCTTCAGTTCGAAACGGGCAGATGGCTGCGGTTCGAATCAAGTCTGACAACACCACGACGCTGAAGCACTACTACTCTGAGGGCCCACGTACTCGACTTGAGCCTGCGAACTCTCAGATGCAAGCCATGACTTTCCAATCCCAAGACGTAGAAGTACTCAGCCGCGTAGTAGCCGTATGGCGCTACATGGGCTAACGAGCCCCGGTACTTCGAATCGCCTCATCTCACCCCGATGAAAATCGGGGTCAATTCTCCGACGCCGCTCATCCACCAACCACTCTCGACTCTCATCCTGAATTCATTTTCAGGATCTAACGCCCAACCTGAATAATCCCACAGCCCCCAAAGCCACGGACCAATTGGCGAATCTGGGGCGAACACCCCGCAAAACCTCACGCGTTCGTTAGGCGTGAGAAAACTCTCGGCGTATACTTGAAGTTGAACCCCGGTTCAATACAACAAGTCCCCACAACAAACGGGACCCCTCGGAGCTATATCTGTGTTCCAGAACTTTGGCATCTGGCAAATCGCCCTCATACTCGTAATCGTCTTGCTTCTCTTCGGAGTAGGCAAACTGCCGCAGGTCGGCAAGGGAATGGGACAGGCGATCAACGAGTTCAAGTCCGCCGTCGACACCAAGGACGAAGAGTCCGATTCTGACACCGGCGACAAGAGCGACGAAGCTAAATCTAGCTAGTCAGCTCGGGCTGCCCAACCAACCAAACCAACACGCACGAAACCAAAGAGCGCAAACAAACCAGCGCTCTATTCTTCGCGCCCTCGTTCGGCGAACTTCACGAGCAGCATTCCTATCTCAAAAAGCAGCATCACCGGAATCGCCACGATCACCTGAGAAACGGGATCAGTAGGAGTCACAGCCGCTCCGAAGATGAATGCAATCAGAATCATCCAACGGCGTTTCGTCTTCAGCCAACCCGAAGTCAAAATCCCAATCTTCGCCAGCAAGAACATCACTATGGGCAGTTCGAAAATCGTGCCCAGCCAGAAGATAATCCCTACCGTCATCGAAACAACCGAAGCCGCCGTAATCGTCGGCACAGCCAAGCTTCCTTGGAACTGCAACATAAACTCGAACAAACGAGGAATCAGCACCAGATACGCAAACGACGCCCCGATTGCGAACGAAATCAACGATCCCGGAATCAGAAAATAGACGTACTTACGCTCGTTTGATTTAAGACCCGGTTGGAAAAATCTCGACATCTCCCAAAGGAAATAGGGCAGCGCAGCGGTCAATCCCACCATCACCGCCAACTTCGCAGCTGCCACCCACGCCTCGGTCAGAGTCAGCTGAATGATGTCACCGCCAGCAGCCTCGATCAGCTCACGGGCCTTCGCTGTGAATTCGTTAAATATCCAGCGGAAGTTGAACACTGCAACGGCAATAAATACCACCGCAACAATTGCTACTCGGAAAAGCCGCCGCTTCAGCTCGTTCAGGTGAGACAGAACCGACATGGCGTTGTCGTTCACGACTTCACCTCATCGTTCTTCTCAGCACTCTCTTCGCTATCCAAAGGTTCTGATGTCTTGGGAGCAGCGGCAGCCTCAGGCGGACCCGACTTCTTTGCAAGCAATTCACCACTAGCACCCGATTCACCAGAATCAGCACCACTCGCACCTGAAATATTCAAATCTGGAATCGAATCCCGTACTTCAGGGTCGACCTGAATCGGCGGTCGACTGAACTTCCAGTCACGAGGAATCGACTTGTCGACAACCGCGTTCGCACGACGAATATCATCGGCGATTTGATCAATCTTGAAATCATCCTCAAGCGACTTAACCGTGTCCTTGATCCCATCGGCATCGATCTGCTCTTTGAGATCTTCAAGATCAATCGCTTCCGTAATCAATGTCTGCAACGTGTCACGCTGACGCTTCAAATCACTGTAAATTTTGCGGCCATCCCGAATGCCTTGCAGCATACGTTTCGGACCCAGTACAAACAGAGCAATTGCGCCGATCAGCACAATCTCTAAGCCGCCAAGACCAAAGAAGCTCATAGCTGCGATCCTGAACCTTGTGACAATACTGAAGAGGGCGCGCCGTGACCAACGCATTCAATTGCGCCAGTAATTTCAAAGCCCGAACTTATTAGAAGTTCACTCGTTGCACACATTGGCAGCCCAACAACGTTCAAATAACACTCATCGTAACTCGCGACCGGTGCGAAAGAACGATCCTGAATCCCATAACCGCCCGCTTTATCGAACGGAGAACCCGAAGAAACGTACTTTGCAATCGCTTCTTCATCCAGACTACGAAATTTCACCGATGTGCTCACGTAGTTTGTGTGAGTTTCTCCGGCAGGATTTATCACGGCAATTCCGGTTATCACCTCATGCTGCCTGCGATTCAATCGCTGAAGCATCTCAACCGCCTGTTCAGCAGAATCCGGTTTACCTAGAACAGAACCATCGTGAACGACTATCGTATCGGCGCCCAAAACGTAGCGCCCCGCATCATCCGAAGCTACTGAACTAGCCTTCGCTAATGCCAGACCCTGAACGCTTTCTAGCAAGTCATCGCTCTCGGCAAGAATCGAATCCTCATCCACATCAGCCGGCACAATTTCCAGCTCAATTCCGGCTTCAGACAATATTTCAGCCCGGCGTGGCGAACCACTAGCCAGAACCAAAACGGCGCCTGACGAATTCTCCATCGAAGCTAATCCTGCGATTCCTGAAGAGTAAGCATGCTGATTGTCTCGACGTGACGAGTCTGAGGGAACATATCTACAGGCCGAAGAATTTCCAACTTGTACATCCCGCCCTGACACAGCAAATCCAGATCTCGACCCATCGCCGCAGGCTCGCACGAAACCATCAAAACCTTCTTCGGCTTCAACTTCTTTACTGAGTCCAACACATCCGGGTGGCAACCCACTCGAGGCGGATCAAGCAGCAGCACGTCAACGTCGTCTACCAACGGCCAATCTGCCATCACATCTTCAGTCTTGCCTTCGATGAATTCGACATTCGTGACACCGTTCATGTTCTGACCAGCATCTTCGATAGCTGACGCCGATTCCTCTATGCCAACAACCTTTTTCACATATGGCGACATCAACACGGCGAACACTCCAACACCGCAGTAGGCGTCGACCATTACTTCTGTGCCCTGAAGGTCAAGAAGCTCTCGAACCTCATCCACAGCCCGCGAAAGCTGACCCGTATTCACCTGAAAGAACGACGATGCCGCAACAGTGAAGCACGAACCACGAACTTCTTCTTCGTAGTGCTGCACACCTGTCACCAGATCAAGACCCGGTATTTCCATTTTGGGCTGAACCAACATCGAGTCAGTATTCGCTCCAACTCGAATCGACATCTGCGTCTGACCGTCCATCTTGTCTTGAACAAGAGCGATCGTATCGTTCACCTTCTGATCCATCAGAAGACACTCTTCAATACGAACGAACTGCCGAGTCACAGCATTCTTGTAACCGACCTGACCTGCGTCCTCGTACTTACCAATCGTGAATCGGCCGTGATTGCGATAGCCAAGACGCTTCTCACTCTCGACAGTCAGGTCGACTTCTAAACCAGCCAGAGATTCGTACTTATCAATCTCTCGCTGAACTCGTTCACGCTTCAGCTGCAACTGGTGCCCATACGAAACATGCTGCCACTGACACCCACTGCACTCGAGGAAATACTTGCACTCAGGCTCAATGCGCTCTATGGCGGGCTTCAATACCTGCGCCACTTTGGCGGCAATTCGCTCAGGAAACTTTTTCTGAACCTCGGCAATCACAACTTCGCCGGGCAGACCGCCTGAAACCACGACAGGAGCTCCATCGAGTTCCGTCACAGTATCGCCAGCATCGTTTATCGAGCCGAGAGTAATCTCAAAATTATCGCCCGGACTAAGATCGATATGCTCAGTCAGATCCGGTCCGTTATAACGTTTTCGTCGCTTGCGTTTCGCCATTTAGCAGTTCTTACTAGTCTCTTGTATCACCGGCGTTTTCAAACTCAAATTTTGCAGTTGAAAAAACACCCTATCTGTTATTCTGAACTAGTTATTGAACTTATGTGTCGCCAGATACGCTGCCCGACGCATTGCCAGATGAATTAACGAACACTCAGATCCGAAATTACACGTTGGTTTCGGATAGACCGAAAATACAAAAATTTGGTTTCCAAGTCAGAACAAACAGGATCGCCAACCGTAGAACGTCGCTTACCCGACTGGTTCAAGGTCAAAGCACCCGGCGGCGAGAGCTTCCTCGAAATTCGCAAGAAGATTAAAGGTGCGAGCCTGAACACGGTCTGCGAAGAAGCAGCATGCCCAAACATCGGTGAATGCTGGGACCGCGGAACCGCCACGTTCATGATTCTAGGTGACACTTGCACGCGGGCCTGCTCGTACTGCAACGTAAAAACCGGCTGGCCAGGCACAACCGACCCCGCAGAACCAATCCGCGTCGCTTCCACAGTCAAACAGATGGAACTCAGTTACGCGGTAATCACGTCTGTCGACCGAGACGATCTACCCGACTACGGCTCTGGAATATTCTCTGAAACCATCTCGCAGGTTCGAAGAACCACTCCCGATTGCAAGATCGAAGTGCTAATTCCCGATTTCGAAGGCGAACTCGAATCGCTCGAACGAGTTGTAAATGCAGGGCCTCACGTCCTCAACCACAACATCGAAACCACTCGGCGTGTGTTCAAGAAAGTTCGACCAAGAGGAAACTACGACCTCTCACTTGAACTTCTCAAGCGAGTAAAAGAGATCAATCCGTTCATGCCCTCAAAGTCAGGCATGATGGTGGGACTAGGCGAAACCAAAGCCGAAATCCTTGAAACGATGCAGGATTTGCGAGACGTCGGAACCGATCTACTAACAATCGGCCAGTACCTGCGTCCATCAAAGCGACACCACCCGATCATTCGTTTCTACCGACCTGAAGAGTTCAAAGAACTCGAATTGGCAGGACTCGAAATGGGCTTCAAACATGTCGCCTCAGGACCGCTCGTGCGCAGCTCCTACCACGCCGACGATCAGCACAACGCTGCCATCGACAAAATCCTCGACTCCGCCAACACTCAAACCAAAAGTTAGCCCGTGTCGACCCTTTACGTCGTAGCAACGCCAATCGGAAACCTATCCGATCTGACCACTCGCGCCGTAGAAATACTCTCGTCGGTGCCCACGCTCGCAGCCGAAGACACTCGAGTTACCCGAAAACTCCTCAACCACCTCAACGTGTCACCGCAGCTTGAAAGTCTTCACGAACACACATCACCTGAACGACTCGAATCACTTGTACACAAACTCGAAACCGGCGATATGGCAGTAGTAAGCGATGCCGGCACTCCCGGCATCAGCGATCCCGGCTCTTCGCTAGTCGCCGCAGCGGTCGAAGCGGGTCACAGCGTAATCCCGCTACCCGGCCCCTCCGCAATAGTCACCGCACTATCAATAACCGGTTGGTCCTTCGACCGGTTCCTCTTCCTCGGCTTTCTACCCCGAAAAAAGAACGAGCAGATAGCAACTCTCGAAAGCGCAGCAACCGAACCCGGTCCCGTTATCGCATACGAGTCACCTCACCGAATAAAAGCCACTCTTGCGAATATCCAGAAAACGTTTCCAGAACGACAACTCGTCATCTGCCGAGAACTAACAAAACTCTACGAAGAAACATTCCGTGGCACGGCTGCCCAAGCCATATCTCACTTCAAAGAACCACGAGGTGAATTCGTAATCGTGATCGAAGGCGGAGGAAACACCCCAAAAGAGGAAATATCAGACGAATTCATCATGAAAACCCTCGAAAAACTCGAAACTGAGGGCATTCAGGGTCGAACACTGGTTGAACAAACCGTTGAACTAACGGGAGCAGCTAAAAAGCGAGTCTACCGACTCTCCCTAAGCGACAAATAACGCCCTCTCTACTAACAAAAAACACTCCCACAGGAATCATCACCAAATCACCCTGATTCCAACTCGTCCATAGCTATAATGAATCTCTGCTCGAAATCCCTGCCGTCACGAACGAACGGGGTCACGAACAAACTACCGCCGTCTCAATCTCACTAGTCGCAAACCGGAAATCTCACTTGTCCCGCAAAATTCTTGTCGCCGTCGCTTGGCCGTATGTAAACGGCGAACCTCATCTCGGCCACATCGCAGGAATGGTTGTTCCTGCCGATATTTTTGCTCGATACCACCGTATCGTCGGCAATGAAGTAGCGATGGTCTCCGGCTCCGACATGCACGGCACACCAACTGCGCTAAAAGCTGCAGAAGAAGGCGTATCACCAGAAGTGGTAGCGACCCGCTATCACGAGATCTGGAGCAAAGCGCTCTCAGATATGTCCTTCGCCTACGATCTGTACACCCACACCCACACTGATCGTCACATCGAAGTCGCCCAAGAACTGTTCACGGCACTCCTCGAAAATGGACACCTGGCTGAAGCAACTCAGTCCATGCCCTACTCGACCACTGAAGAGCGATTCCTGTCCGACCGATTCGTTGAAGGCACCTGCCCGCACTGCGCACACGATTCAGCCCGTGGCGATCAGTGCGACAACTGTGGCAGAACTCTCGACCCAATCGATCTAATCGATATTAGAAGCAAACAAGACGGCTCAACACCGGTATTCAAAGACACCACTCACTACATGCTCAAGCTGGGCGATTTCCAAGAACAGCTCGAAGAGTGGGTCAACGGTAAAACCGAATGGCGTGCCAACGTGCGCAATCAAACTCTCGGCATGCTCCGAGAAGGACTACACGACCGAGCGATCACACGCGACATCGAATGGGGCGTTCCAGTTCCGATCGAAGGTTGGGAATCAAAGCGAATCTATGTCTGGTTCGAAGCAGTCCTCGGATACCTCTCCGCCGCTCGAGCGTGGGGAGAACAACAGGGCAAGCCTGACGAGTGGAAAAAATTCTGGACCGATCCAGAAGGCGAGTCCTACTACTTCCAGGGCAAAGACAACGTCTCGTTCCACACGATCATGCTGCCGTCTATCCTTCTGGGTAAAGGCGGGCTAAATCTGCCGACCGATGTCGTAGCGAACGAATACCTCACCTTCGGTGGTGCCGACTTTTCTAAAAGCACAGGCAACGCAGTCTGGGTATCCGACTTCCTAACCCGGTACGAAGCCGACCCTCTCCGCTACTACCTCTCATCGATCATGCCCGAAACATCCGACTCAGAATTTACTTGGACCGGATTCCATGCCGCGAACAACAATGAACTTGTCGCCACATTCGGAAACTTCGTGCATCGTGTCCTAACAATAACGACACGTAATTTCGACAATTCAGTCCCGACTCCTGGCGAACTAGACGACGCTGACAACGCTGCACTCGAAGCCTGTAACGTTGCCCTGAAAGAAGTCGCAGAAGCAATCGAAAACCGACGCTTCAGAGATGCCCTTCAAGCCGCAATGCGACTAGCCCGACACGGCAATCAGTATGTCGATGCCAAAGAGCCGTGGAAAGTTGTGAAGGTCGATAAAGAATCAGCAGCTACGACGCTCTGGGTCGGCTTGAACATCATCTCGACACTCAGAACCGTGTTCTACCCGTTCCTGCCCACATCCGCCGACAGGATTCACAGTATGCTATTCAGCGACAGTGACACACTTGCCGATGGTTGGGATCGCCGAGATATCGTTCCCGGAGCTCCCGTTCAGAAGCCATCACCGCTTTTCCGAAAACTCGACGACTCGATAATCGAAGAAGAAAACGCTCGCCTCACTGGCAAATAGCACTAGCGAACTCAGGAACGTTTTTCAAAAGTAATGGTTGAAGCAATCACACAAGAAAGCATCTACGAGCCAGTCGCCGACGACTTACAGGCTGTGATTGATGAAATCGCTACCATCGCCGACAGGGCACCCGAGAACGCCCCCGAACAAGCCGCCGATCTCGACGCTCAACTGGGTCACGTTCTCGCTACTCCCGGTAAACGAGTGCGACCAGCACTAACCCTGCTGGCATCTCGACTCTTCGGCGAAGGTCACGGCGAAATGCCAATAAAAATGGCAACTGCTGTCGAATTGCTCCATATCGCAACCCTTGTTCACGACGACACAGTCGACCATGCCGATACTCGACGTGGACACCAAACAGCAAGCAAGCTATGGGGCCGAAACGTAGCCGTCCTCATAGGCGACTTCGTGTTCGCCACATCGGCGATGTACGTCTGCGACACCAACAACGTACGTCTCGTCAGGCGGTTCGCTGAAACCATCACCGAGTTAGCCCGAGGCGAACTGAACGAAATCTACACGGCATGGCAACCGGGTGTTCCACTCGCCGATTACAACCAACGTATCTACGACAAAACAGCCTCTCTCTTCTGCACAGCAGCAGAAAGCGGAGCTGTTCTCGGCGGTGGCGACGAAGCTTCAGTTAAGAACGTTCGTGACTATGGTTACAACATTGGCATGGCGTATCAGGTTTACGATGACCTCCTCGATTACAGCGCCACAAGTGAAGAACTCGGAAAACCCGCTGGGCACGATCTCGGCGAAGGCATCCTAACGCTTCCTTCGATCATCGCAGCCGAAAACGGCGCTTCCGAAGAAATTCTCACTCTCTTGAATGCCCCCGAAGAAGCACGAGAAGAGCTACTCCCCTCGACTGTCGAAGCGATCAAGCAAACCGGGGCACTCGAAAAAACCCACAAAGTCGCCAACGATTACATCGATGCTGCGGTGCGATCGCTCGATGGAATCCCAGCTTCAGATTCACTCGATTCACTGCTGTCGCTCGCCGAGTACGTTCAAACTCGTAACTACTAGGCAATCATGCCTTCACAGTCGTCTAAACGATCAAACTCGGCGAAAAAACACAAACCTGCCCTCGCGCCTGAACTCGTAAAAGTTCGACTCGAATCCGTATACGGCCCAATCGAATGGCGACCTCGTATGATCGCCATCGACGAACTAATATTCACTGTTCTCACTCAGAACACCTCCGACCTAAACGCCGAACGCGCTTACGACACACTTCGTAAATCATTGCCTACGTGGGGACAGGTGATCGAAGCGGAAACGGAAAAAGTCGCCGAGCTCATCAAACACGGTGGACTCTCTAATCAAAAATCCATTCGCATCCAGAAAATTCTTGTTGAAATACTCAAACGCATCGGACACTTCGATCTAGAATTCCTCGCCGCCAAACCGCTAGAAGAAACACGCGAATGGTTCACGTCTCTGCCTGGGGTCGGACCCAAAACCGCTGCTGTCGTAATGGCATTTTCTCTTCGAATGCCAGCCTTCCCAGTCGACACCCACATCCACCGGGTATCGAAACGACTAGGCTTCATCGAAGAAAACACCACAGCCGATCAAGCACATCCACTGATGGAGGCCTTGATCCCCGAAGACGACCGCTATGACATGCATGTCCTCCTAATCACCCACGGTCGCCAAATCTGCAAAGCCCGAAAAGCCCAGTGCGAACGCTGCCCACTAAACAAAGAATGCCCAGCCAGCACCGCGGACTAGTGGCTACATCGCCCCCACCGCTGTCATTCTGAACTAGATTCAGAATCAGCCCACTAAACTCTCGAAATCAGGATTCAGCCGTCATCTCTCAACTGTCATCCTGAATTCACTTTCAGGATCTAACCCACCACCACTCACAACAACCAATCAAGAGAGATCCGCACACCCAACAAAAACCGCCAATCCACCCAAAATTGGTAGCCTCCACAAATCGCCGTTTAACAAACTCTGCGGTATGCTGATATTTAGTGCTAAAAACGTGCGACGCCCAGAAGCGCCCCACTCACCACGCACGGCCTCGTCGTCCAGCGGTTAGGACACAGCCCTTTCAAGGCTGAGACCGGAGTTCGATTCTCCGCGGGGCTACCATCTGAAACACAAAAAGACCTCGCATGATGCGGGGTCTTTTTTAGTTGATATAAATTCTCGACAAGCCATTCTTTCAGGCATACGATTCCGCTCAGATAGTCACCTACACTTACAACAGCACACCCGATCCACCAAACGCCTTAATCGGTCCTCCCTCCTTCGGGAGGGAGATAGAGGGTGGGTAGATTGCAGCGGCGACCAAGTCATCCGATGACGCCCGGAGCAAATTACGCACTTGAAAATCACCAAAGTCACCCCCTGGCTCGTCGAAGCACCAACCCCATACCTCGACACCGCCAACGACTCACACATCCGCAACCGTGAATACGTCTACGTCGAAGTAAACACCGACGAAGGAGTCACCGGCTGGGGTGAAATCACCGGAACCTCAGCAGTCTCCAACCGAGCCGTCTGCGCATCACTCAGGCATGTCAGCGACCTCATCAAAGGCGACGATCCGCGACTCATCGAAGTCATCTGGAACAAGATATTCCGATCCTTCACCTACATGGGCTCCCGCGGTGCAACCACCAACATTATTTCCGGCATCGACATCGCCCTCTGGGACATCCGAGGAAAAGTTCTCGGACTTCCAATCTCTGAACTTTTCGGCGGCCCCGTGCGCGAAGGCATCCCGATCTACTGCCACCCAGAAGACGGCTCGTCGGTCGAAGATTCGATTCAGCACGCAAAGGCGATCAAAGCTACCGGCCAAAAATCCCTCAAGACCGACCCATGGTTCCCTCACCACACTGAAGAATCCAATGGCTACCTCACTGGGCAACTCAGTGCCGAAGCTGAAAACCACGGTGTAGAGATAATTGCTGGAATGCGTGAAGCACTCGGACCTGATTTCGAAATCCTCATCGACTGCCACGGCCGCTTCGACGCTCCAACAGCCATTCGACTCGCCAAAGCACTCGAGCCATACAACATATTCTGGTTTGAAGAACCAGTCCCAGTTGAAAGCACGCACGCCCTTCGACAAGTACGAGAAAACGTTAACGTCCCAATCTGTGTCGGCGAGCGAATTCACACTCGCTGGGAATTCATTCCTATTCTCGAAAACGAACTGGCTGACTTCATCATGCCCGACGTCACGTGGACAGGTGGAATATCTGAAATCAAGAAGATCGCAACGATGGCAGAAGCCTATTACGTACCGATCTCACCTCACGACGCTAGCGGCCCCATCAACGTTCTTGCCGGTGCACACGCAATGGCATCAGTCCCGAACCACTACCGAGTCGAAACCTCACGCGCGAAGCTTAATGCCTACGACGTGATGATTGACCACCCGCTCGATATCCGTGGCGACAAGATCTACCTGTCAGACCGCCCCGGTCTCGGCATCGAGCTCGACAAGGACTACATGCGAGCCAACGCACTCGAAGGCTATCGCGACTAACATAGCCGCTTATGGCTAAACAGAGATCAATCCGAGTCGGAGCAGCAGGAGTCATCATCCAAGATGGCAAAGTCCTGCTGGTTAAATTCGACGACGAAAATGGCCCGCACTACAACTACCCGGGCGGTGGTCACCAAGAAGGCGAAACCCTTCGGCAAACTGCCGCTCGGGAAGTCAAAGAAGAAACCAATGCCGATGTGGAGGTCGGCCGATTGCTCGCAGTAGTCGAATCCGCTCCGTTCGAGGTCGACTACATCTATGGTTCAACACACTTCTTGAAGCTGTTCTTCGAATGTGAACTCAAGCCGGGAAGCGTGCCTAGACTCCCCGACAAGCCCGACCCAAACGAAGTCTCAGTCGAATGGCTTCCACTCGACAAGCTAGATCAGCACCCTGTAATTCCAGGAGTTAGCAAACAATTAGCAGAGGCATTGAGCAGCGATACGCCCGTATATGTCGAAGACACCGGCGAAGTAGCCCAACTTATTAAGGAACAAAAATGACCGACTGCATTCCCGGCGCCAACGACAATCGACACGATTTCTCAATCACACCAGTCGACGTTTCAGCAAACGCCACACTCATCTTCAAAACGTGCAGTTACTGTGGCGTCTCATACCGATACGTAGATCAAATCTGGGAAGAAATCGCAGTCGAAAACATCGATTAACCAAATAATTCGTTAAACAAAAAGATGGCGACAAAATCGCCATCACCTAGCAATTACCTAATTGCCAACCTCAACCCCCAACTAACCTTCGTTCGCAGCAGCCTCTGCAGCCTGAAGCCACAGTTCCTGAGCATGAACCAGCTTGTTGGAAGCCTCTTCGGATCGAATCTGATCTGCCACCAGAGTATCTATGGCGTTCTGGAAGAACTCATCGAACAGAATCAAACCGTCCTGAGTCGTTCGCAGCGCGTCCAAGCCAATACTGTGTGAAACAGCATGCTCTTCAGGAACATCGATAGCCATCCACTGGTTGATTACAGCCTGTGAGTCGGAAATCAGCACTCGAGCCGTCTGCTGACTTGTTGAATAAAGAACAACATGGTCATCCTCGGATGCAACCGTTGCGACGTTGAACTCGTCAACCATCGTATTCCAGCCGTCAGTGATCTCGTTCTGCATCGCCACTACTTCGATGGCCTGCCGCTCATAAACCGAAAGACCATCACCCTTTTCATAGCTCGTCGCCATGAAAATCGCACCGATCAACATCCCGAACATAAGAGTCGAGATAACAGTCAGAAACGCCCTGCCGAATCGAGGCTTCGACTCAACGTTCGAATCAACCGTTTCGTGATCATGTGAAGTTGTGATGTCTTGCGTCATATATCTCTTATCTCACCGACACTGTTGTGAGTGTCGATTTCGTGTTTCCAACGGAATCAGTCACCTTGGCGATAATGGTGTGGATACTACCTGACCTCTCCGACGAGCTGTCCCAGATCGCACCGTAGTACCCAGAAAGCGGCGAATACTTGGCCGATATCAAAGTCGCACCATCAACAAGTAATTCAACTCGAAGATTGCCGACAGTCTCGTGATCACTCAAAGCGTCGACAAGAATGAAAACGTCTCCGCCAACCTTGAAGCTAGCTCCAGGAGTCACCATTCGAATTCGGGGTGATCGTACTTTAGGCCTTACCGGCGCAACTGCACTGTTACCACGCAAGCTTGATATTCGATCTCGAGTATTCAGCATCTTCTAAACCTCCGCCGAAGTGATTGCGATGCCTTCGATATCGTCAGTGTCTTCATCTTCTGGCAACCTGAAGGTTTGAACCTGACCATTCCAGCGGAACAGCTGACCCCGTGATTTTTTAGCTGCGATTCGGCGTTCCTTAGTCGAACCATCCAAGATCCGGTCCAGAATCGAATCGACAGAGTTTTCAACTACACCAAGCAGGTCACGGTCAATTCGAGGGTCGATAAACGGAATGCCCCATGACGCACCCTGAATTGCCTTTGCAAGAAGTTCAGGCTTGCGTGCCGTAGAGGTAAGAACGTATGACCACTCAAGACCGAGTCCTGTTGGAATCATCGCCAATCGCTCCGGATCGGAGTAAGGCGAAACAATCACAATTCCCAGAGTCGGGCTGATCTTTCGAAGCGCAAACGCAGCGTCGATTCCACCCAGTTCATAACCGAGGTCGATATCGATAATTGCAACGTCGGGTCGGAGGAGGACCGTTCGTTCTACCGCTGTGTCACGATCCTGTGCGCCACCTGTCATGGCAGTCGTAGGATTCTTGTCTACCGATTCGGCGATTGTCTCAATGAATCGAGCAGAACGTGCTGCGATCATTACCTTAGTAGAAGCCTTTGCCAAACGCTTTTTAGCATTAGCTGTACGAGGTGTTCGGTATGTTCGTCGTCGGAATGTGATTTTCATATCTGTCGCTCCAACCGCCTTGTCTACGGTTTTGTCGCACCCCAGTCGCAGTTATGTGTGACGAAGGTGTGCTGTACAAACAGAATGCGTGTTCCTACCTACCGGCAGTAGTCCTACAGACTCACCCGACCGAGCCAACTGGCTCATTTGAGGCAGATGCCCGAATGACCCTATGAGCGCAATTGAACTAGGAACACACTTAGTCCCTGCTGAAGGTGTGCACCAAAGTGGGTGAAAGTTGTGATTCCGGTGGGCGAAAAATTTCACACTTTAAAACCGACACCGCTGCAACGACCAGTCCTCCCCCGGATAGGGGGAGCTTGAGGGTGAGACTGCGAAGCAGAGCCGAGTGACGAGTCACGAGCGCGACTAACGCCCCTATATATTCACGTGCACCTTGATCGAACCCGAAGTCTTGTCCCAGGCAGCATCAAAGCCATCCTGGATATTCTCGAGCCCAACTTGATGCGTCACGATATCTCGGTAAGGAATCTCACCTGAAGCCAGCAGATCAATAGCCACCTCATAGTCGTGACGACCATCGATCACGCCATAGCAAATCACCGACTGCATGCGAATTTCTCTCAGCAAAGGCTCGAACAGATCGAACTCCATCGGAATCTTCACACCACCCAGATACAGCATCGTGCCTTGATTACGAGTCGCCTTTATCGCCTGCTTAAACGAAGCGTTCTGGTGACCACCAACCGACTCCACAACGAAATCAGCGCCAATACCGTTCGTAGCATCCAAACAAGCGGCCTCGAAAGCACCTTCCTCAGAACCAACAACAATATCCGCACCCATCTTCTTAGCCGCCTCAGCCTGATGTGGATGCCTTGCCGAAGCAATCACAGTTCGAGCGCCAAACGCCTTAGCCGCTGCAATAGAAGAAAGACCAATCGTCGCCGAACCGACGACACCAACAACATCGTCCGGCTGCATCCGACCGTACCTAAGACCGTGAACACTCACCGCCATCGGCTCGACTAAACCGCCGTCGATCCAGTCCATCCCGTCTGGAAGCTTGAACAATCCAGCCGGCTTACGAGTCATGTACTGAGCAAACCCACCACCAGTGTCTGGCGCAAGATTCATGCAGTGCTTCCACTGACCGTATCGGCAGAAGTGGCAGGTCAAGCAAGCACGCCCGGCGCCGATCATTTCGATGGCAACACGATCGCCGACTTTTAGATTCTTCTCGCCCTTCGGCAGTTCGAGAATCTCACCAGCAACCTCGTGACCTGAAGCCATCTCCTGCGCTTCGGTCCGACTAGTCGTCATATGCAAATCGGAACCGCAAATACCCGTCTGACGAACGCGAATCATCGCCGAGCCCTCGTACATCTCAGGCGTCGGCACGTCCTGAACTATGTATTGACCCGTTCCGTCGTCTAGCGCTGCCCGCATCGTCTCTGCCATCAAAATTCCTCTTTGCCAGTCCTGAAAATTGGTGTGAACTCAACTAGTGGCGCATCTTACCCCACTTCGCCCCACCCAAACGGGTGTATTCTCGGTGCTCCAGATTTTTCGAACCAACACACAACACTCCGCCAGCATCACCGGCATAAAAAAAATGACACAGACCACACAATTCCGCGGCGTCTACGCCATTCCAGTCACACCCTTCAATGAAGACCTCTCAATCGACTGGGATTCCCTTCGAAAATGTATCGAATTCAGTCTTAATGCTGGAACACACGGAATTGTTCTGCCCGTCAACGCCTCGGAAGGACCATTCCTAACCGACGCAGAGCGAAAAGAAGTTCTCAAAACCGGAATCGAAGTGGTAAACGGTGCAGTTCCAGTAGTTGCAGGTGTCAGCGGAGCATCTACAGCCGTTTCTGTCGAGCTAACAAAAAACGCCGCCGAACTCGGTGCCGACGCCGTAATGGCAATGCCACCAAACGGAGCCGCTGGAGCCGTTATCTGGGACCACTACTCCGCAATCGCAGAAACAGGACAACTTCCTGTTTGGATTCAGAACAACAAGCCACCTGCAGGCCCAGTCGTTCCGACGCCAATGATGATCAAGCTCCTAAACGAGGTTGAACACGTCGACTACGTGAAAGAGGAAAGCTACCTGCCCGGTCAGATCATGACTGAACTCATCGAAAAAGCGGGTGGAGCAGTCAAAGGACTCATGGGCGGTATGGGCGGACGTTTCCTTGTAGACGAGTACCGACGAGGATCAGCGGGCACGATGCCAGCAGGGCACATTACCGATGCTCACGTCAAACTCTGGAACGCTCTCGACGCCGGTGGTATCGATTCAGACGGACTCCAAATCGTTACCGACGAAGCACGTACTCTCTGGGAACGAATGATTCCATCGCTTAACTTCGAATTCCTGTTCGGAGCCAACGCATACAAAGCAGCTTACTTCCGACGTGGAATCATCAAAACTGATCTCACTCGAAACCCAGCCAACAAGTACCTCGACAAACTCGACTACGAAGAACTCGACACGATCCTCGACCGAATGGGCGACCTGCTAGACAGATAGCAATCAACAAATACTGGAAACAAGGAGTGAGTCATGACCGATCACGTCGATGCGAACGCACTGCCGAACGATAAGTTTGGATACCGAATCTACGGTGTCATGGCTCATCTCCCCGAACCACAGGCCAGCGAAGTCCGTAAGTTTCATAAGATCATCGGTGCCGACGATCTGGCAACAAAGCCTCACTGTTCTATCGACAACTTTTGGGGGCCCGACGATCTGGAGTCCGTCAAAGCAGCGCTTAAGCTCGTTGCAGCACGCCAAAAGCCGTTCGAAACCAGTGTCGATTTTGATGGTCTACGAGTCGGTAAGTGGGGCTGCGCATACGAGATCAAGTCCACTCCCGAACATCTCGCACTACAAGCCGCAGTTGAAGAAGCAATGCTGCCGCTCACTAAACGACTCCGCCCCCCAGGAACCTACTGGCCTCACACGACGATGGTTCTCGATGCCAAATCCGAAGAGTTCCCGTTGATGGAAACCAATCTCGAAAAAATCGACATGACCGGCAGAATGAAGTTCGACACTATCTCGTTGATCGGTCGAATCGGTCCATCCCGAGGGGGCGAATACGAGATCCTCGAAAACTATCCGCTACTCGGATAAATCACGCCCGCCGTCGCCAAACCAGCACCATCACCGCAACCGGAAAAAGCACGATCACTGCACCTAGCAGCAATACCATCGCGCCCGCATCAATCCCCAGAACGTGATCAATCTTGTCGCTCAACCACTCCCAAAGATCGGGATCTATCGGCTCCGAGTGATGAGCTAGCGGCAGCAACAATCGAGCCATCTACGACCCGCCTTGTGAACCTGATCCCGCACCCACCGCAGCACCCGTAGGAACAACATCATCCGCTGGCACCGGCGAATACCGCACAGAATCACGCTTCTCACGAATCGACAACGAAACAATCCCCGCTGCCAACAAAGTCAACGCCCCAATAGCAAACGGTACGTCGTACGAGCCCCACCTCGTAAACGCCCAACCAAACAACATCACGGCGCCAGCACCGCCAAGTTGATGCGACATGTTCGCCAGTCCAAACAATGTTCCGAGATTACGCACGCCATACACATCAGCAGTAAGCGAAGCAGTCAGCGGAACTGTCGCCAACCACGACATCCCACCAATCACCGCAAACGCCCAAATAGCCTGAGGTCCGGGCACAACGATCAACGAAATAAACGCCAATCCTCTAACGAGATACACAGCACCTAAAAGATTCTTTCGCTGCCATCGATCAGACAGCATTCCAACAACCAGAACACCGCCAGCGTTAATCGCACTCAGCACACCAAATGCAAGGGCAGCAGTTCCGGTCGTAATATCCTCGCTAATCGCCCATCGAACGAAGTGAACCGAAATCGAAGCTGTCGTAATTCCACATACAAAATAAGCAAACGAAAGCTGCCAAATCGGCTTTGATCCAAGAGCGTCCTTCCACTGTTCAACGAACTTTGGACCTACCGGCTTCACCGCAACTTTAACATCACCATTTTCCGATTCGACTGGCTCTTCCCCGTCGATATGAAGTCCCATGTCACCAGGTTTGCTTCGCACCACTAGCAACAAAAGCGGAATGCCAAGCCCTAATGCCAAAGCTCCTACTATCACCCAGGCAGTCCGCCAGCCGTATTCGACCAACACGTAACTGAGAAACGGCACGACTATCAGTCCACCGACTGATCCTCCAGCGATCAAAATCGACATCGCTGTTCCACGTTTACGATCAAACCAGCGTGCGATCACAACACCGGTAGTGGCGGGGGATATACCGCCTGATGCAAACGAGATTACAAACCCGTAAAGCACTATTAGTCCGAATACATTCGACACCGCTGCAACACCAATAGTCGCGCTCGCCATCACTGCCAGTGAAACAATTAGAACCGGTCGTCCGCCATACCTATCTGTCAGATATCCGACCAACGGTTGAGAGAATCCATTCGCGAGCCAGCCTATTGCTGCGGCAAGAGAGATAGCGGCAGTAGATACGCCCCAATCCTCTTCCCAAGTCTTAACAAATACACCGAATCCCTGTCGTGACCCAATAGCCAAGAACGACGCGAAAAACAGAGCCGCGACTATGTACCAGCCGTAATAAACGCCCTGTTTTGTTGGCTTCTCAGACGAACCGTTCAAATCAGCCCTACTTATCGTCTATCTCGCGAATCTTCGTCGCCCATTCTTCCCGTTCATCCTCACGACCTGCGTCGTAGCCAGCACTTCTACCCATTCGGTAAATAATGCCAGCCACGATTATTGCCAGAGCAAGAGCTATCAGGAACTGCATCAGTCGCCCTCAATCAACCAAACTAGTCGACCCGCATGATCTCAACCGCGTCCCGGTTGATAATCCCTTCAATGTCCTCGGAAGGAATCTGCGGCAAGTGGTGGTCCTTCGCAAATTTCTCTAATCCACGAAGATGATCAATGTTGTCCTGAGGACGTGTCACCGGCCAATCGGATCCAAACAAAATCTTGTCGGTCACGCCCCATTCGTAAAACAGACGCATTCCCTGCCAGAACGAATACGGTCGGTAGTACTGAGCCGAAACATCTGCCCAAACATTAGGGTGCTTGCGAACCACCGATAAGCAGTCGGTCTGCCACGGGTGCCCCAGATGTGCGAGAACCATCGTCAGATTCGGGAACGCCATCGCAATCTTGTCCGAAGTCAACGGGTGTGCGTAGGTAAGGGGAGCCTCTGTCATCGGCGAAGTTCCCTGATGGAACACGATCGGAATCCCATCTGCCTCCAACCGAGAAAACATGTTGAAGGCTTCAGGACCCAACGGATCGAAATCCTGATAGTTCGGGCCAAGCTTAATTCCCTTGCAACCGAGATCACCAACACAACGGTCGTACTCGTCTTTCCAGTTCGGATCGAGCGGGTGCAACGACATGAACGGGACGATCTTGTCCGGAGCATACTTTGCTGTCTCAGCCGCCACATCGTTGTGGTTCTGGCCCTCTTCCCAACCCTCGGTGCGCAAAACTCGTTCGTTTGGTCGCCACGGCCGGGGTGCGATTCCAAAAATGAAGGCCTTGTCGACCGGTCCAATGTCTCGCAAATAATCGTCGATCGAGTTCGTCAGCTGAACTGTCTCACCCGAACGCATCGTCGTCTCGATCTGCATCTCGTCTGGTGGAACGGTTTCTTTGTGACTCGGTAAGTGGGTATGAACGTCAACGATCATTGTTTTATTTCTCTCTCAAACTACGATCAGCATCGCCCAGTCGATCAGGGCGCCGATGGACGCAAATACTACGCCTGTATTTCGAATTGCAACACTAAGAAAGGATAGGATCGCAGCCATTGTCATTCTGAACAAGATTCAGAATCACTTTCGAAGCTGAACTGTTCTCATCACCCAACATCAATATCCTTCAGATCGATTCGTCTCACCAATCAATGGCGGGCACGTATAAAGTTCACGCCGTGACATCACCCACCCACACAAATCAGCCCGAATTCCGTCGATGGCGAAACCGAGTGCTCTTCAGCTACTCGGCGTTCTACCTATTCGTCTACATGGGACGATTCAACCACTGGCCAGCCGGACCAGTCATGCGGGAACAACTCGACTTCACGCACGTTGAACTCGGAATCATCAATGCATGCCTGCTCTGGGGATTCGCACTCGGTGGAATGACACACGGCAGAATCGCCGAAACCTACGGATACCGATTCTGGTTAGTCGCTGGAACTCTCGCATCCGTCGCTCTCAACTGGGTCACCAGCTTCGGAAATAATCTGTGGACCATCGCCATACCGTGGGCACTCAACGGCTACGCGAATGCCACAGTCTGGGCACCCGGCATAGGACTGCTCGCCCAATGGTGGCACAGAAGCCAACGAGGCCGAGTGATGGGACTCGTCGGAGTCGCCGCAGGATCGGCAATGCTGATGATGTGGCTAATAACCGGCTGGACGGTCGCCGAATTCGGCTGGCGTGCTGCCTTCCGATATCCACCACTGCTCATGATTCCAGCAGCAGTAGCACTCTTTTTCCTCGTGAGAGATCGTCCATCCGACGTCAAACTCGAAGACCTTGATCAACAGGGGACGATGGACTCAGCTAACGCCTCCCTCCCGGACCGGGAGGGATTGAGGGAGGGAGATTCAGAGCCCAAGGACGAAAGTCCGCCCGGCTCATCACGCCCGACAAAGTCACGAGTTCGACTAACGGAAGACGCAACGCCCCATGGCCCACTCACCGCCTACAAAATCCTCTACACAAACTGGCGATTCGTAGCTACATCGCACGTAAAAGGACTCGAAAATGTAGTTCGATACGGCCTCACCACATGGGCACCGCTCTACTACTTCGAAGAAGCTGGACTCTCCATCGAAACAACCGCCCTCGTAACCGTCGCCTTGCCGGTTGGTTACCTGACAGCACCGATGGTTTCAGGTTGGATATCCGATGTACTACTCGGCGGTCGACGCTCTCCAATGATCGCCGCATCAGCACTAATTTCAGCGGCGGCCCTCATCGGACTCGCCATCGTCCCTGCTGAAAACGTATACGCCGGCGCACTCCTGCTATTCATCGGAGCATTCGCTATGAGCCTCTCGATGACTTCTACTCTTGTGGTCGACATGGCAGGGCCACGATACGCAGCAACAGCAAGCGGAATTCTCGACGGCCACGGCTACGTCTACGCCGGAGCACAAGCCCTGATCTTCGCTCTCGTGCTCGACACTGCGGGAGCACCCTGGCAATGGGTATTCCTCGGAATGGCAGCAGCCAGAATTCTCTCAGCCCTCATCGCCTGGCGAGTGAAGCTTTAGTTCCAGCGGTTCACAAACTTGAGTCAGTCCCGCCGGCGCTTTGTGATCCAGAAGACGGAGGAGCCTCGGGTTTCGGACCACTTCCAGAACGAGCTCTCCATCCATACACGATCGCACCACCCGCCGCTATCAGACCAATCAACCACAGCCATCTCGCACTTGTGGATTTCGGACGACACTCAACTTCACTGAATGTATGACCGTTCGGCTGCTGGTATTCAATCAACACCCAGTCACCTTCGCAGGTTTCAACAGGATCGCCATCGGCAGAAACAGGGTTGCTAGTCCCCACGATAACGATCAGCGTTATCAGAATAATGCAGACAAGATACGTGCGACGCGTATTAGTAAGCCAGCCCATCAACAATCTCCGTGCGACTCAATTTCAAGCGACTATATCGAAGTCTCGATGCGCCGCATACTTTCCCCGTCAAAGGAAGTCAGCACACCCTAATCCCGCAGCACCCTGAACCCAATCTCGTTGCCGAGACTCTTCTTCATCGACATCTTGATCATCAGCAAACACAACGGCTCAAGCAGACGTGAAATCTCCAGCTTGCCAGCGTCGATCACATCAAACCCAAGCTCACCGATCAGTCCACCAACTACACGCTTGGCATCACGATCGTCTCCGCAAATCGGAATTGAAATCTCTCGATCATCTAGGTTCCGACCATCGAGCAATCGAGCGTCGACAATGTTCAACGCCTTCACCACATTAGCCCCAGAAGCCCATCGGGCCACCTGCTCACCACCCGAATCGTCGTGACCTATTTCCAGATTCAATCCGCCAGCAAATGGATTCGTAGCATCGACCAATATCCGGCCAGATAGATCGCCCAACGAAGCCAAAGAAACCTCCGCCGCACTCCACGGAACCGCCAACACAATCACATCAGCGCCTACTGCCGACTCAGCCAAACCAGCTGCGGAAACACCATTTCCAATCAAATCCACCAGCTCGATAACCCGTTCCGATTCAGGCGACCGAGAACCAATCACAACCGAATGTCCCAATCCCGACCACGACCGCGCTAAACCAGCCCCAACACTGCCACTACCGATAACAGCAATTCGCATCAGCTAGTTCTCGATCTCAAGATGCGACTGCGGAACCCAACCAAGCAAAGTCTTCGCTTTCGTCAGGTTGTGTTCTTCTTCATTTTCATCACCAGCGATGAACACCGCATCGAACCGGCCATGTCCGATCTGAACATTCTCTAAAGCAGCGAGATACGCCCGAGCAAGATCAGCCTCATCAGTCACAAACAACGGATTCGATCCATCAGGTCGATCCGTAATAGGGCGCGCACGCTCTTCCAAATAGGCCTCTCGACCACGTGGTCCAGTGATTCGCAAAGCAGTCACATTCATATCGAACCAAGAAGCGAAGTACGAGCAGATCCTCTCACCGAAACCTTTACTCAATCCATAAGCGCTCGGAGTATCCAAAGGAAGCTCATCTTCGTTCTTGTAGTAATCACGCGCCCGGTGATGAACACTCATCGAACTCGTGTAAACGCCTTTCTTCAAACCCACCCCCTGTGCTAGCCACAGAAACGTGTGAAGACCCTGACAGTTCACTTCATAATTCTCTCGAATGACCTTCAAATCTTGATCGGTAACCGAACCACCCTGCGGACTCAGCATCACCAACCATATAAACGCGTCCACGCCATCGATCGCCTTCGAAATTGCTTCGGGATCGGTAACCGAACCCTTCACAAACTCAACGCCATCATGCTTCGGCTCTGCTAAATCAAGAACGCGAATTTCGTGCTCTTTCTGGAGATATGGAGTGATAAATGAGCCGACCATTCCCGACCCACCCGCAAGTAATATTTTCAAGCTCTAGTTCCTGTTCTGTATGTAAATTCCTTCTCCCGGAAGGAGAAGGTTAGGCTGAGGCACGAACGCAAACGAACGTTCTGGCTCTCTCTACTCAATATCGTCCGCTACATCACTCGGATTTCCATCCAGCACCGCCCGCATTCCGTACGAAACCTCATCCAGCTTCGTGATTGCCTCTGCAGGCAACTTCAAATCAAGCGCACCGGCAACATCCTTCATCTGATCAACCGTGTCGGCTCCAGAAATCGCCACAGTCACTTCGGGATGAGACATAACCCATGCCATAGCCACTTGCGGCATCGAAACGCCTAGATCGCCTGCAACCTCGTCAATAGCGGCGATAACCTTGCCAGCTCGACCCTGCATGTACTTTCCAATCGTGCCTTTGCGTTTCGAACCCCACAAAGTGCTCTCATCAGGCACTTCATCAGCCTTGTAAGTCCCGCTGAGCAAGCCGACACCAAGCGGACTGTAAGCCATGATCCCAACACCGGTTTCGCGAACCATCGGGAACAACTCGTCCTCCTGAGTTCGATTCATCAGTGAATACGGGTTCTGCACAGCAATCAAAGGCTGAGCGTTAATCCGCTTCTGGACGTCCAATGCCTGCATCACCTGCCACGCCTGGAAGTTGCTGACACCCACGTAACGAGTTTTGCCCTGCTGAACCAGCGTTTCCATAGCCCTGAACTGCTCTTCAAACAGGCTCATATCATCGACACCATGAAAGATATAAACGTCGACATGATCAGTATCCAAACGAGTCAGCGACCGCTCAATCTCTCGCAACACGTGATACCGAGAAGGCCCCTGGTCGTTCGGACCACTCCCAATAGGGCTAAATACTTTGGAAGTGATAACAACGTCGTCGCGTCGACCCTTCAACGCCTTACCAAGCACCTGTTCGGAACTACCGATATTTCTGCGGTCGTCCATCCAACCATAGACGTTCGCACAATCGATCAAGTTGATTCCTGAATCAAGCGCTGTGTGAATCACTCTCTCGCCTTGATTTCGATCAAACTGCCCACGAAAGCCCAAACCAAGTGCCATCGGTGAAACTTTCACGCCGGCAGTGCCGAAGTTCACGTATTCAATACCCAATTGGAATCCTCTTATTGCATCGATTCAAATAAACTCTTGTGCGGTGCTTTTCGAATTGGCAGCCGAGCGCAGATTCTAACCTGAATCCCGACTCGTTCATTGTTCCCCCCGACCAATTCAGTCGAAACTTCTACAAACCCGAGGTACGTTCGCACAAATGACCACCGCAACCGATCCTGTCATCGTCGCTAAAGACATACGGAAGAAGTACGAAGACATCACCGCAGTGAACGGCATCTCGTTTGAGGTTCGCCGGGGCGAAGTCTTTGGCATGCTCGGACCCAACGGAGCCGGAAAAACGACAACCGTCGAAATCTTAGAAGGAATGCGAGACGCCGATTCCGGTGACGCAATCATCAACGGCATCAACGTAAAAAACGATCCGACTGCTGTAAAAGCAATCATCGGCGTCCAGCTTCAGCAAAACGCCTTCTTCGACAAACTAAAACTGTCAGAAATTGTCGATCTCTACGCCAAGCTCTACCTCGCCAAGGTCGATCCTGTAGAAATTCTCGCCAGAGTCGGACTCGACAATCGCAAAAATGCTCAATATGCAGAACTTTCAGGCGGCCAAAAACAACGCCTTTCGATCGCCGTTGCGCTCGTGAATGATCCCGTCGTTCTATTCCTAGACGAACCAACCACAGGTCTCGACCCGCAAGCAAGACGCCAACTCTGGGCGCTCGTCAGGAAGATTCAAAAAAGTGGCGCAACTATCATGCTGACCACTCACTACATGGAAGAAGCCGAAGAGCTTTGCGACCGCATCGCTGTAGTTGAAAACGGCGAAATCATTGCTCTCGATACGCCTGATGCTTTAATCGACCAACTCCTCGAAACCGGTTTCAAACCTGAAAAGCGAGTTCGCGAAGCAACTCTCGACGACGTGTTCTTGAACCTAACCGGCCACGATCTTCGAGACTAAGGCGAACATAAAAATGAAAATCTATCTCGCACTAACCATCGCCTCGTTGAAAATGTACTTCCGGAACAAGCAAGCATTGTTCTGGGCACTATTCTTCCCACTTCTCATCATGATCATCTTCGGAATCATGAATTTCGATAGGTACAACTCGCCGAACGTCGGCATATACGACGCTGCCGACAACCAAGCATCACAAGCCTTAATCCAAGCCCTGCAAGGAAACAGCGACCAAAAACTTCTTAGCGTCACCGTCGACACTCTTGAAGAAATTCATCACGAACTTGAATTTGGTAGCAGCCGAGGTTCTATCGAAATCCCTGCCAACTACGGAGTCCCCGGTGAATTCGCCGAAATTAAAGTCACGTACGACGAACGATTCCAGCAAGAGCGAGCAGTAATCTCAACAATCCTCGGTCAAGTAACCGACGCTGTTTTCAAAGAAGTTAATCAAGTCCCTGACGAGTACAGAGTCGAAAACGCTATCGGAATCACTGAAGCTGTAATCACGGGACAAGGCCAAGGATTCAAGGCTTGGTTAATCCCTGGAATCGCCGCCATGGCGATCATGCAAACGGGTCTGTTCACAGTCGTGTTCACGCTCGTGCGCTTCAAATCACAAGGCGTTCTACGTCGACTCAAAGCAACTCCAATCGGAGCATCGCACTTCCTCGCTGGTCAGCTAACCACGAAAGCAATCGTCGTAGTCCTACAAACTTACGTCCTCGTAATCGTAGGAGCGATAGTGCTTGGGGTAAGCGTCGGCAACGGCAGGCTAGGTGCGTGGTTCGATCTCACGATTCTGGCGCTACTCGGTGGAGCGCTGTTCATAGCCATCGGTCTGGCAGTGTCAGGTTGGGCTAAAAACGAAGAAACTGCAGCCCCTGTCGCCAACATAATCTCTATGCCGATGATGTTCCTGTCAGGAGTGTTCTTCCCGCTCTCAGTAATGCCCGACTGGCTAACGCAGTGGTCGCAGTTCCTACCGCTCACCTACTTGGCAGATGGGATGCGGGCCATCACCGTCGAAGGTGCTGCAATCTCCACATTGGGCAGTGAGCTACTTGGTCTCGGAATCTGGATCGTGATCAGCTTCGTCATCGCAACAAAAATGTTCCGGTGGGAATAACCAGCCCGCTCAAGCTCTGCAAAAAGTACACACACAACATCCGGTCGGTTATGCTTCTGACCGGTCCGTCAGTTCGATCAAAACGACCGTACTGAAAACGTCAAAAATAAAAGAAAGCGAGCCTCTCGCTCCGGTGCACGGTTCCGGATTAAAAGGCTCGCTCCCTTATTACTGTTACGCCCAACCATCACCATCGGTTTCCATAGTTCCACCTAGTTCTTATGACCAACTCCGGAAATACAGATAACTCCGATAAAACCACTCCTACCAGTGGCGATCTAGCAGTAGGCGAACTATCAAAACGCACTGGCGTAACAACGGCAACGATCAACTATTACGTTCGAATCGGTGTATTACCGCCCCCACGCAAAACCAGTCAAACCCGCGCACTGTATCCAGCTGATTTCGAAAATCGCATCAACAAAATCAAAGAACTTCAGGCGGCAGGGCTCAACCTCAAAGGGATAAAACAGGTTGTAAACGGCGATCCTTCATCCCCACTCGCATCGGCCATGCCAGTCGATCGCACCAACTCCTCGACAGCACAGTCAACGACTTCTGGCCCAATATCTATCTCAGATTTTCTCAGCCAAAGTGGACTCGACGACGACCTGTACGACAATCTCATTGCAGCCGGTCTGATACGCCGACCCAGAACCGGACCCGACGGTGCTCCAGCACACGACCGTCGTGATCTATCGGCTGCGCGTGCCTTTGCACGTCTTACATCTGCGGGAATCGACTACCCACTGCTAGAACGCCACACTGAATACAACCCACTCTCGAAAGCCGAAGCACTTTTTCTGGCTGAACATCTCAGTTCCGCAACCCGAGTAACTCCCACAACACAACCTGTGAACCTAGTTGCAGCATTCGATGCGATCAGACGATATCTGCGTGCGTTGCAACTCGACGAAGCCTACCCCGACTGGCGAAACCCTCAGTCGTAAAAAAAACTACTTACGCTGCTGCTTTACGTAGTCAATAACGGCTCCCAAGCCATCCGGCGGAGCACCAAGCTTGATCGCCTCAGCGGCATCAGCTTCCGATCTGTCATCCTCACCAATTGCGGCATGAGCCACTGCCCGATTGCCATACATGTCAGCCTGCCCCGGCTTGAGTTCAATCGCCTTAGTGAAGTTGTTGATCGACTGCTCAAAATCTCCCATCGAGAGATACGCAACACCTAAATTGAACTGAATCTCATGGTTCTCCGGTTCTAACCATGCAGCTTCTTCAAAATCTGCAGCAGCCTTATCGGGAATACCTAACTGAGCGTTCTTAAGACCACGCTTGAAGAAATCAGCAGCAGTCTTGGGTGGAAAATCTATATCGGCCTTACTCGCGTCATTTGCCGAATCACCGGGCGTAGTCAATATCGAATTCTCCAAACGGACCATCTAAAAGAGCCCGAGCATTTGCTCAAAAGTTCAAACTCCAATCAATCTTAACCGACACCACCACCAATATCGTGTTAGAAATACCGCACCCGTAAATTACCCAAGTAATAAAGAGACCAACTTGAGAATTGCCCTGATCGGACAGTCTGCCTTTGGCAAATCTGTGCTCGAAGCACTCATTGAAAAAGGCGAAGATGAAATCGTCGGAGTATTCGCCCCACCTACTAAAGAGGGACGATCACCCGATCCAATATCCGCCGCCGCCCGAGAACTCAACGTTCCCATTTATGAGTTCAAGCGACTGCGCGATCAAGAAGCCGTCGATCAATTCAAGGCTCTCGAGCCCGAACTTTGCGTTATGGCATTCGTAACCGACATCGTCCCGATGTCGATGATCAACTATCCATCGTTTGGAACGATTCAGTACCACCCGTCGCTTCTCCCGCTCCACCGCGGACCAAGTTCAATCAACTGGCCAATCATTCAAGGCAAAACTGAAACTGGCCTCACTATATTCTGGCCAGACGACGGACTCGACACGGGCCCCGTGCTGATGCAAAAGAAAGTCGAAATTGCGCCTGAAGCCACTCTCGGCAGCGTCTACTTCAACAAGCTTTTCCCGCTTGGCGTACAAGCAATGGTCGAATCGGTCGATCTAGTACGTTCCGGTGAAGCACCCAAAATTTCTCAAGACGAATCACAGGCCACATACGAAAGCTGGTGCAAGGCCAGCGATGTTGTTGTCGACTGGTCATCGGGCGTCGAAACAGTGTTTAATCTCATCCGAGGCTCCGACCCTCAACCTGGTGCAAATACAACGCACAACGGCGAACGACTCTTCCTCTATGATGCAGCGCATTCCTCGTACGGATCGTCCGGGCACAATCCCGGAGCAGTAGTTGAAATTGGAGTAGAAAAGATCATCATCGCCTCGACCGATGGTTCAATCGCAATTGGTCGAGTTAGAGCGTCGGGCGGCAAGAAAATTGGTGCTGCCGAGTGGGCTGAATCTGCCGATCTAAAAGTAGGCGATATCTTCGGCGGTTAAACACGATAGCGGCCTATTCGTCGCCGATAAACCCGGCGATCAATTCATTCACCACGTCGGGATTATCGAGCAATGGCACGTGCCTGGCATTGTCGATCACATGCAGGCTCGAATTACGGACCAATCGCGCAAGTCGATACCCGTGCCTGACTGGAAAGACAGGATCGTGCTCACCCCACACCGCTAACACCGGCTGTCGAATCGAACGCAACTGGTCATCTGAAAAAATCGATTTCTGGCCACCGAAATCCGTTAGAACCGAGATGCTAGAACGCATTCCCCTTGCATGCCCTCGAGTCAAAGTCACATCGTAGGCATACTGCTTATAAGCCCCGGCGTCATCAAACTCCGAATCAACAACCTCCATCGTCTTGAAGTAATTGTCCTGCCCCCAACGGTTCGGACGAACTATCAATCGCCCCAGCACTGGGACGTTCGATAGCTTGTAGATAAGCGGAAATTCCTTCCCCAACCCCGATGATCCGATAACCACCAGTCTTCCAACTCTAGAAGACTCAGACATAGCCATCGCAAGGGCTATCTGCGCCCCGAGCGACAGCGCAACAAAATCTGCTCTAGTCAGTCCCAGTGCATCCATAAACCCGATCATGTACGCCTTAGCCGAATCTAGAAACGGCGCCTCGTATGCTGTTTGGCTCGAAAGACCAAACAGTGGGTGATCGGGAACTATGACCCTATTCGACTTCGCCAGCATTTCGATCTGCCTGAACCAAATCGCCGAACCTGCACCGCCACCGTGCAACAAAATAACCGGCGGTCCATCGCCATACTCCAAATAGTGAACACGCTGATCATTCACTTCAACGAATCTGCCACGATATTCCAAACCCGCTCTGCCCAGCAGGGTAGTCATGCTAGTCACAATTTGCTGCTCGACAGAATCAAGCATCGGATACCCAGAATTTTCAGCAGCAGGCGTAATCAATTTTCATCACCGCGACAATATTCAAACGAATTTCTTGATTGAATCCGAGTATAAACAAGCAATCACACCTACAATCGTCGTCGAACTATGAGCACGACCAACGAAAACCTCGACAACCCGTCCGGCAACGAACCAACCGAAGCCGAATCACACGGCATATCAGAACTACAGCTTCAAGCTTGGGAACTTCTCGAATTCACAAACGTTCGGGAACTCCTAGCTAACCGTACACGCTTCTTCATGTCACGAGAAATGGCGCTCGATGCTCGACCGCTAGTCGACATTGAAGACGTCGAGCGCCTCCAAGATGAAACCACACAAGCGGCACTTATGCTCGGAACGGTCGGCGACATTGGACTCACCGGAGCACGCGACCCGCGAGAACTTCTCCACAGAGCGTCTATCGATGGAATGCTCACAGGCGAAGAAATCGTCTCGGTCCTTCACCTGCTCGATTCCATATGGTCAGCGCGCAACACCGTCGTATCAATGAAAGGCCGAGCTCCGCTACTTGAAGAAATCGCCGCCGACATCCCTGATCTTCGAGATCTCGGCAAAGAAATATTCAAATCGATCTCCGATCAGGGTGAAGTCCTAAACTCGGCCACGCCGAAGCTAGCGCGCCTTCGAGCCAACGTCAGCAAATCGTTCCAAAAAGTAATGCGCGCAATGGAACGAATCTCAAACAGCCCCTCCGTTCGCGGATCACTTCAGTCGGGAGCGATCGCAACCCGCGGTGAACGACTCGTCCTGGAAGTTCGAGCCGATGCCCGAGAGTCAGTCCCAGGAATCGTTCACGACGTATCTGGAAGCGGTGCAACGCTTTTTGTAGAACCGTTCAACGCAGTCGAACTTTGCAACGACTGGCGAGAAACCGCAGCCGAGGCGCAGCGAGAAGAAGAACGAATACTTCGACGCCTATCTCGACTCATCGGCGACCGGGAAGATGAAGCCGTCATCGCACTCGAAGCTGCAGCAGCTCTCGACTACATCACAGCGCGTGCCCGACTCGCTGCCTCGATGAAGGCTCGACGCATCGAAACCATGCCTGCCGGCTCCGACAACGTGACGAATCTAGTCGGGGCAAGGCATCCCCTTCTCGGAAGCGACGCCGTACCGATCACCATCAACATCGGTCCCGGATTCCGCGGACTCGTGATCACCGGACCCAACACAGGCGGCAAAACGGTAGCCATCAAAACAATCGGGCTTTTCGCTCTGATGCACCAGTCGGGGATGCAGCTCCCTCTTAGCGACGGAGAGATGGCAATTTTCGATGCGGTCTACGCCGATATCGGAGACTCTCAATCGATCGAACGATCAGTTTCAACCTTCTCATCTCACATGGGTCGAGTCGTCGAAATTCTTCTCGAAGCAACTTCCAATTCGTTGATTCTTTTCGACGAACTTGGAACCGGAACCGATCCTGAAGAAGGCTCAGCACTGGCTCGCGCAGTTCTCGCACACGCAACTGAAAACGACATGCCTATTGCGATCACTTCGCACTATCGGGCGGTCGCCGAATACGCAGCCGAGTCAGAAGACCTGGCAAATGCATCTGTCGAACTTAATCCCGACACTATGTTGCCCACATATCAGGTAATCATGGGCATTCCGGGTCGCAGCTACGCAATACATGTAGCTCGTCATCTCGGTATGCCAAGCCATGTCCTCGACGACGCCCAAGCAATGATGGACCCGACTCGAGCTGAAGCTGAAACTATCCTTCAGCAACTACAGCGAGAACGAGAAGAGGCAATCCGAATACGTGCAGAAGCTGAACAGGCTAAAGCCGAGGCAGAACAGGCCCGTAAAGACCTTCAGCACAAGCTATCAACGGTAACTCGCGCTCAAGAAGACATGATCGAAAAATCTCGCATGGAACTGAGGCGAGAAACCGAAAAAATCCAAAAATCGCTTCGCAAGGTCGTAAACAAGGCAAAGAACGACAACGATCTCGACGTCGCCAAGCGTGCAATCGGAAGAATTCGAAACCAATTCTCCGATCCAACATGGCTGCCCGTAGCACCGCCTCCCGATGCGGCAAAACCCGACGAAGACGAAGAGCCACGACCACTACAAGCAGGCGACGAAGTCGAAATCATCGGACTTAACGTCCGAGCTTCGATCATAGATATCAGCTCAGGCGGAACGGTCGAACTTATGATGGGCAACTCTCGAATCGAACTCAACGAACAGCAACTTCGACTCACCAAAGCAGCACCGCCGGTCGATCCCAAACGCTCACCGAACGAAATACCCAATGTAACTATCAATACGATCTCGGCAGGTGAAGCCGCCAATACCTCCGGCGAACTTGATATCAGAGGGTCACGAGTTCACGAGTCTGACGAACTAGTCCGACAGTTCATCGACGACTCATCGATACAAGGTCTCACCAGCGTACGAATCATTCACGGCGATGGCACCGGAGTGCTCCGTGAAGCAATTCGCCTGCTCCTCTCGAAACACCCACTCGTCGCATCATTCAGCGCAGCCCCTCGCAACAAAGGCGGCAACGGCGCAACCCTAGTCGACCTCAGTTAGCCACACACAAAATATGGCTTAACTGTTCGATTCTTTTACCGATCAATTCCTCGATTCTCAATTTCGAGATCGCCGACCACGGCGTCCGTTAAGGAGGAATTGAAATGCGCATTATTGAGACATGTAATCGTCACCAAATCTCTACAGCTGCGACAGCAGTCCTGGCAGGAATTCTGCTGATAATTCTTGGAGCGAGCTGCAGTTCGGAAAAAGCAACCGAAGAACAAAATGTTCCGACACCTACCGCTATAACCATCCAGGTTACCCAAGCACCTACTGCAACCAACACGCCACCGACTCAGGAGACCGCGCCTACCGCCGCTCCTCTGGTTCGGTTATCTCCAGATGAACAACGATTGGCCGAACTACACAAGATATGGACGGACGCCCGAGTAAATCTCGATGCCGAGCACTTTCACGATAGCTGCGATCCAGAGTTAGCTGCGACTGATACTCGAACCCATGAAGAGATTATCGACGGCTGGACAGTCGCTCTAAACTCTGGGGGTATCGAGACCAACGAATGGAACACGGGAACTCCATCGATGCAGATCATGGGTGGTGGAACAACGGCGATTGTCACGTTCGTTGTTCTTCGAAACGACGAAGAAAAGTTCCAGTGGGCGAACTTCTACACGAAGCATGATGAAAACTGGTACCAGGACTGCAGCTTCGATTAGAAATCTCGGGATACATGAACGAACCCACCTAACGATAGTGCTCGCCTCCTTGAGCCGGTCGTGGTTTTTCACATCATGAGAAACCCGGTCGGCTCAAAGAGTCGATGAGCTACACCAGCCCTAAATCTACGGCGATCTTGCTGGCCTCAGATCGATTCGAGACGTTCAGCTTTGAATACACATTGCTTAAATGTCGAACAACCGTGTGCCGACTCAACACCAATTCGTCCGCAATGTCAGAATTTGATTTGCCTGAAAATACCAATCGGAGAACTTCTAACTCTCTACGAGTCAATCCCGCAGTTCGCTTTTTACTACCTGCCACCATCTTCTCGAGCAAATCATATTTCTCGGTCAACGCCACTATCCCGCTTTTTGCTGCGATTCGTCGACCTACCGATATCGCTCGCGCTATCACCGTTTCACCTTCCGAGTGCCTAACCAAATGCGCCGCATAATCGAACCTCAGCCACGCCTCATTGAAAGCATGCCCACTCTCTGCCGATAGAAAAATTAATCGATTAAATTCTTCCTCAGCCTCGGCAACCATTCCAGCGAGACTCGTCAACCCTGGTAGCCATATGTTCTCCATGTCGGGTAACTGCTCAAGCAGTAACTGTTCCCGCAAACGGACTGGCTCGTCTTCATGTCCCTCGAGTGCAAGACACGCCCTTCCTATCAATGAAGCAGAACTCAACAGTCGACTAGAACGCACCCGCAACCCAATCGCCGCAATTGAACGTTCAATTTCCGTTGCCGTAGCTTCGTCAGATATCGCTCTTGCAGCCATCGACAAATAGCGAGCACTCGACCCCTCACCGCTATCCCGTCGATGTTCCTCAGTTGCGAAGTAATCTGACAACGAGCTGAGATATGCCTCTCGCTCGCCCGTCATCGCTTCGACTGTCACCTGCAATGCGAGAACTCTCTCATCGAATGGGAATAACTCTAGCGCCAGTGCAACATGCTCTCTGGCAAGATCCCACTCACAGATGCGGATATACGCACCGGCTAAGACTTTGTGTGAGGAACTAATCCGCTCATTCAGATTCGATAGCACCGAATGTGCCAGCGATCTTTTCAGATATTCAATACCCTCAAATATCTTGCCAGTTGCCAGATAGAACAAGCCCAAATGTAAGTACGCACCGCTCTCAGATAGAGGGTCGGACGTTCGATCTGCAAGTTCCTCAACTCTAAAGCTGTAGCTCCGTGAATCTCGATACTCACCGTTGAAAAACGCGACATTCACGCCATCACCACACAGCTGCATTTCCAGATTCAGATCACCGAGCCTACGAGCAATCTCAACCGCCTGTTCCAGCAACTGGTGTGCACGAGGATAGTCGCCTAGAATCATTCCAACAGATCGAGCAAGTCGTCCCATTATGTTTGCGTCGATTCTGCTTCCCGAATCCACCAACTCCAACGCGCTTTCGTAAACTGGAATTCCTCCCGACATCCCCTCAGTGTCTATGAATCTGATTTGCGCCACCTCCAGCGCCAAATCGATCATCCCTTCACGAACGTAATACCTAAACGTCTGTTCAAAATATCGCGCAATCTCTGAATCTCTCCCTGCTCCCGAACCGGCTACGACTATTCCACGCATAGCCTCCGCAAGAGAACCATCGATCACTCCAGATTCAGACAGTTCGATCACACGCGTGTAATGATTCGCAGCCTTCTTGACCGAAAGAGAATTCATCGCTTCTCTCGCTGCGAGAATCAGATAACTAGCGACCTCAACATTTTTGACCAGTGGACGAGCCCGGTCGGCGTGAAAAACCAACTCCTCGGAATGTTCCTGTAGTCGATTCCGGTACTTAGCCTTCAGCACCTTCAGGTAGCGAGCATGTATCTGTGATCTTCGTCGCGTCCCGATCCTAGATTCGATTACTTCACGAACAATGGGATGCCTAAATTCAAACATCCCGTTTACGTCGCGCCTTTGAAAAATGAACTGCCGGCGAACACCTTCATCAATCGCTCTATCAATATCGTCCAACGTAGTCGATTCAGATTCAGCAACCAATTCGATGATCGATCTCTCGATGCCAACCGATGAAAGCGAGCAAATCTCCAATACCTCAACCGTTTCAGGATCAAGCGCCAATATTCGCTCATCAATCACCATCTGCACAGTCGCTGACAACCGACTGCTCTCACCAGATTTCAGCGTTTGAACGAGTTCAGCAACGAATAATGGATTCCCTCCCGACCGCTTAAACACATCTGTAGATTTTTCTGTAACAGATTCCTGATCGGCAATTTCAAGACCAGCCTTAACAACCTCCAACGTTTCGAGTTCAGTGAACGGCTCAAGCCTGATCGTTTCTGATTCAGAAACCCGATTCAGATTCATCAGTGCCCGTTTCGCTCCATCCGAATGAGCTTCGAACTGCTCCCGATATGTGACAACCACCCCAAGAGAAGCATCGACCAAATTGGATACAAACTCGGATAGCAGTCGTAACGACCCTTCGTCTGCCCAGTGCAAATCTTCAAGCACGATCAGGATCGGTTTTTTACGAGACGCTCCCCGAATTCTCTCGATAATCTCCTCAAAAACCAGTAGCTCTTGTTTCGAACGAAGTACCGGATCCGACAACAAAGCGATGTCACGGTCAAAATCGAAAGGGTTAGGTATGCCAAGCTGAAGAAATACGCTGCGCCACAACCAGTACGAACCAACTCCACCATGATCGCTACTTACCGATCGAACGACGGTAATTCCAAAATCTGTGGCCATCTGCATAACAACAGCACAATATTTAGTTTTTCCGATTCCGGCGTCTCCGACTACCGAAGTCACAAATGGGGTTCCAACTAGCAAGGATTCCAGCCGCGATTTGTTAACAGTAAGTTCTTTGGCTCGACCTACAAATGTTTCAGAAAATTTCATATCGCATTACTCATCGCCGATTATGCACTACTCCACAATCCCGTCCACAAATACGCGGCGTTTCCGCAGCTACAAGAAAATCCACTCTCAGGTGTAGACGCCTCCCTCTGGCTCGCCCGTCACGGGGAGCTAGAGGGGGAGATTGCAGCGCTGTGCCCAAGTCGTTCGACGACGTTCGGCACACAAACTCACCGCGACAAACTTAAATAGCAAATGCCCTTCTCGCCGGGTGAGAAGGGCATTTGAATCTTCGGGCCACCCGCTCAGTGCCTACTGAGGGGGGAAAGCCTGATGCGCTGTACGGCTGGCCTGAAGATGGCCTGTGTCCGAGAGGTTTCCGGCCGGGGAATACTCTCGAATGCACTACATAAGGGCTTTTGTAACTTTCCTGATTTTTTTAGTTCAGGTTCATTACGTTCCGAAGGCCAGGCGGAATCGCACGCTGTACTGTCAGCGGCGCACCGAGCTGTGGAGTGAGTTCTAGGACGAACCTAGTGCTCTTGACTACAAGGCTGTCTGCAGATGTCAGTCCTGAAGCAGAACCACCGTTAGCGGAGTTGCCATCTGTGTAGGCGATTGAGTCGTTGGAACCGATTGCCGTACCTGTAATACGGTCCATCAGCCAAACTGTAATTTCAGCTTTTTCACCATCTTCGAGCAAGTCGTCACCGTTGTTTGTACCGATGAAGGTCTGTGACCATGCGACGTCGGACATACGCTGGTTCTCATCTGCATACGAAATGATCGTTGCAGTGCTAGCGCCACCTACCACGTCTGGGTCTGTGTTAGCTCCGTCAGCTGAGTAAGGTGCAGTCAGGTCGACTGGCTCACCAGCGAGTGAGTTAGAGACGATGAAGACGATTTTGAAGACCGCTTGGGTGCTTCCTTCGTAACCAGCGAAAGCGAAGGCTGAGCCCTGCTGAGCTAGTCGAGTGCGGGTCTCTTTAAGACCTGCGTGGATCGTCTGCTTGTTTGCTTCTGACGAGAAAACACCCGCCGAAAGAATCGTGAAAGCGAACACGGAAGCTACAACCACGAATGCGATAAGCACGATGGCTGTTTCAAGACCGGTAATACCCTTGTCCTTACGGGCTACCGACGTAGGTGCAAAGTTGCTCCTAAACATAATTCATTCCCCTTTACCTGCGCATCCAGCTTTCCCGTGACGCCCCCACCAACTTGGTGGAATTCCCTCTAAGCGTCTGGTCTGCGTTGGCGAGTGATTCGGCCGGGAATCGATTCGCTTGGCAGACCGGCTGTCTGTGCTGATAACCACTACGATGCCGTGTCTACACCACCGAAACATCGCGGTTCGTACGGGCTTCAATCCGTGAATCTACCTAAAGATTCACACTCAAGCGGGGTGGGTTAGGGTGCCTATGGGAGGCGAGAGCACGCTCGTACCCGCAGTTCAAATCGTTCTCAAGAAGAATCACAAAAAACTACCGCATTAAACCGTCAGCAAACTTTCGAAAGCATTTTCGGCAATGAACAAACGGACTTAACGAAAAACACGGCCTGAGCAAATGCACTCAGGCGGTGTTGTCTACTTACGAAAGTGGGGCTAGGTCACTTGCGAAGCCGCATATGTGACCAGACCGAACGTCCCTCTGGCTTATCGGCCGAAGAACGACTTGCGTGACTCGAAGTTCTCTAAAGCGACTTTCCGACAGCTTCGAGCGTCTGAGCGATGTCTGCATCACTGTGGGCAGTCGACACAAACCATGCCTCGAACTGCGAAGGCGGCAAGTACACGCCGTTATCCACCATTCCGTGGAAGAACGCCCCAAACGCCTCTCGATCAGTCGTAGAAGCACTATCCATGTCAATGACCTCGTTTCCAGTGAAGAACACCGTCATGAGACCGCAAGCACGATTAATCACAGCTGGAACACCAGTCTTGCCGAATACATCCAGAACACCGTCAGCCAGCTTGTCAGTCTTAGCCTGAAGCCCCTCATAAACTCCAGGCTTCGCCAGTTCATCTATGGTCGCAATACCAGCAGCCATAGCGACTGGATTACCAGAAAGAGTTCCCGCCTGATACATCGGTCCCAACGGGGCCACTTCGTTCATAATCTCTGCGCTCGCGCCATAAGCCCCGACAGGGAACCCGCCACCAACGATCTTGCCCAAGCAAGTGATATCAGGCGTAACGCCGTAAACGCTCTGCGCTCCACCGAGTGCAACACGGAATCCTGAAATCACTTCATCAAAGATCAGAAGTGCACCATGCTCAGTAGTTAAATCTCGCAATCCTTCGAGGAATCCAGGCGCTGGAGGAACAACCCCCATGTTGCCGCCAATTGGCTCAACAATAACGGCTGCCACTTCACCCTTGTTGGCTTCAAGCAGCACGCGAACCGAATCAACATCGTTAAAATCGGCAACCAAAGTAGCCGCTGCGTAGTCCGGATGAACACCAGCCGAAGAAGCGATCCCCTGATTGGCTAGACCCGATCCTGCCTCAACCAAAAGTGCATCTTCGTGACCGTGATAGCCACCGTTGAACTTCAAAATCTTATTACGACCGGTCTTAGCCCGTGCCAGACGCAAAGCCGACATCGTAGCTTCGGTACCAGAACTTACGAACCGAACAACTTCTATAGAAGGAACGGCATCGACAACTCGTCGAGCCATCTCAACTTCAAGCTCGGTCGGTGCACCAAATGAAGTACCCGAACGTGCCGCTTCAACCGCCGCATCAATCACAGCAGGATTTGCGTGACCGAGAATCATCGGCCCCCATGAACACACGTAATCGATCAGTTCGTTATCGTCGGCATCCCACACCCTCGATCCTGAAGCCTTCTTAAAGAAGATAGGATCTCCGCCAACTGAACCCCATGCCCTGGCAGGACTGTTCACACCGCCCGGAATTAGGGATTTAGCATCACTGAATAACTGTGCCGACTTTGCACGAGACAAATTAGGGCCTCCGACTTACGAACCAAACGCGCTCAAAAATAGATCACACGTATTTTGGCGCGAAAAGGGGCACCGTGAACAGTGCCCCTTAGTCAGATTTCACCCAATATCGATCCAGCGCTGAATTGAAGAACAACTTACTCGAGCTCTTCTTCGTCCTGATCCGCTAGTGCGAACACCTTCTGAACAGACTCTGCTGCGCTGTCTTCCTCACTGCGCAAGAAGCTAATTGGGTCGGCCAGAATTCGACGTACAAGCGAACGAGTCATCTTCTCAACTGAAGTAGCCTGCTTCTCGGTCAGGCCATCGAGCCGACCTAGAGTCTGCTCTACTTCTTCTCGTCTCATCTGCTCCATTCGAGCACCGAGTGTGCGAATAACCGGCTCGCTCTCAATTCCAGTTAGCCGCTCTTTGAAGCGACGAACACCGTCATCGATAATTCCCTGTGCTTCAGCGGCAGCCTCTTCTCGAAGCTCCCAGCTCTCCGCCGATTTAGCCTGAAGTTCAGTAAGGCTAATCAAATTCACACCAGCAACATCGCCCGAAGCCGGGTCAACATCACGTGGCATTCCCAGATCAAGAATGCTCAAGTTGCGATCAGGTCGAGCCGACATGACATCGCTCACAACATCGGCAACAATCACCGAGTCAGTAGCTGCTGTGCATGTAATCAGCACGTCAGACTCGATCATCGCCTGATTTATATCTTCGAACGCAACCTGTGGAGCGCCCAACTCGTCAGCAAGAATCTTGCCACGGTTCATCGATCGGCTTGAAACAACAATATCGTCGGCACCGTATCGTCGAAGAGCACGAGCCGTAAGCTTGCCCATCTCACCAGCACCAACCAACAGCACTCGCAATCCCTTTAGATCACCAAGCGTGTTCTGAAGTTCTTGAACTCCGAGAGATGAAACAGAAACTCGGTTTCGACCAAGATCAGTCTCTTTGCGAATCTTCCGGCTAGTTCGAAGTGCAGCGTGGAACATTCGTGAAAGCATCGGATCAACAGTTCCGGCTTCACCAGCCGCCTGCATCGCCCGAGTTACCTGACCAATGATCTGCGCCTCACCAAGTGCAACCGATTGCAAACCAGCAGCTACACCAAACAGGTGTTCAGCCACTTCGTCACCAGTCTTGGTGTAGATGTACTCGCTAATGCCAGTTATCCCAGCATGTTCGGGAACAGCGTCGATGTACTCGCGAAGCTGTCGAACGCCAGTCTCGGCATCTTCGGCAACTGAGTAGATCTCAGTGCGGTTACAAGTTGAAAGAATTACACCGCCACCAGCATGTGTTGCTAATCGCTCAAGGTGCTCCTTGAGTGAATGCTGTGGTACAGCAACACATTCCAGTACTTCTACTGGAGCGCGATCGATATTTAGACCTGCGAGTATGAAATTCAATGTAATAAACCTACCGGTATTTGCCCCTAGACCGGTAGATTCTCTCGTGAGATTCCCAGCCCCTGATCCCTACGGTAGGTCAGTTGTTATTTACGTTCGACTGTAAAACTTATCACGCTTAATTGCGTGTTTTACCTAGTAACGTGAAGAGTTCGTGAGGCTTCGTGTAGCATCATCGAACTGAACTTAAAGGTATCAACCAAACGGAAATATTTCAGCCCATCTTATGAACATTCCATCGATAATTCCGCCAAACGAACGCGGATACGCAATCCCCAACACATTCGTTACAACCGAATGGTTGGCGGAGCACATCACCGACGCAAACGTACGAGTAGTGGATACCGATGTACCCGAAGAGTACGCAGAGGGTCACATTCCCGGCTCGGTAAATCCCGAAGACCACTACTACAAAACGTCACTGGAAGAACGAACGCACATTCAAGGACCCGAACAGTTCGCTAAGACCATGTCTGATCTCGGAATCGACGACGACACTCTCGTAATCGGCTACAACCGAGGTGGCGGCGTTTACTCCTTCAGGCTCATGTGGGCGCTCCATTACTACGGGCACACAAACATCAAAGTTCTCGATGGCGGTCTGGAAAAATGGAAAGCAGAAGGTAGGGAAACCACAACCAACCCAACATCAGCTGCAGGAACCGCAGGCACATTCACGCCAAAAGCCAACACCGATATTTTTGCGTCGCGAGACCGGGTACTAAATGCCATCGGTGATGATGACACCATTCTGATGGACGTCCGAACCGACGGTGAATGGGACGGTTCAAACAAACGCGGCGGACCCCGTGGTGGTCGAATTCCAGGTGCCACTCACCTCGAATGGACCAATTTTATGACCGATGGCGACATCCCAGTCCTGAAAACAGCCGATGAGCTTCGCAAAATTCTTGCCGACGTTGGCATAACTCCCGACAAAAACGTTATTACATACTGACAGGGTGGTATCCGTGCGGCGCACGGATTCTGGACGCTGAAACTAGCCGGCTTCGAAAAAGTTCGCGACTACGACGGCTCGTGGCGAGAATGGGCAGAAATTCCTTCATGCCCCGTCGAAGCTCTCACCTAACGGCTTGAACCAAAACTCATCACCGCCAACGTCCCAACCACCGTGGAGGGACCTTCGGCGGTGATGTGTGGGCTGGCAACACATGCCGCGTAAATTGCTCATTCGATAGCTCTTACGGAATCCAACCGCGCCATGAACGCCGTACATATATCTGACGGCACGACAAACCCAGCGCGAACAACGCCGTATTTCCAAGTTCCGTGCAGTACTACCATCTAGCCCCGTATGAAACCACACAAATCTCTATTCACATGGTCACTTCTAGCAGCAATCACAGCGTTCGCGATTGCTGCCTGCGGTGGCGACCTCGATCCAGCCAACGCCCCAACTCAAATAGTCGTCGCCCCAACCGCTACACAGTCGGCCGACTCACCTGAGCCAACTCACACGCCTGTTGTCAGTCCAACTAACCCGCTGCCCCTTCCTACGTATCCAGATGGAGTGCTTGAGGTTTACGGCGGAAACGGCTGGCTCAACTCCGATCCGTTCACCATCGCCGAACAGACTGCTGACGGCAAAGTCGTGTTGGTCGATTTTTGGACCTACACCTGCGTCAACTGCATCAGAACATTCCAGTTCTTAAAAGAGTGGCACGCAAAGTACGCCGATAACGGGCTGGTCATTTTGGGAGTCCACACCCCAGAATTTGAATTCGAGGAAGACTACAACAACGTCCGAGACTCGCTACTCCGAGAAGATATTCAATGGCCAATCGTTCAAGACAATGATTACGAAACGTGGAATTCGTTCGGAAACCGCTACTGGCCAGCCAAGTACTTAATAGGAATAGATGGTCAGCTTAGATATCGACACTTCGGTGAAGGCGCTTACGTCGAGGCCGAACATGCGATTCGAGATGCCCTAACCGAAGCAGGTTGGGATGTATCTGACATACCCATCGGCACCATCGACAGATCACCTCGCGACCCTGTAGCCAACAGAATCACACGCGAGCTATACGGCGGATACCAACGCAACTACACCCAGTCAGGTCTCTACGCGGGCCAAGAGCAGTACTACATCGAGCCAGACTCAACCCGCGAATACCTCGACGATGGAAACTACACTCCGCAGCAGTGGTACCTACAAGGACTTTGGACGAACGGGCCTGAGTCGATCATGCACGCTCGCTCAACCGACAATCTTGAAGATCACATCGCCTTCCAGTTCGTAGGTCGTAGCGCGAACGTAGTAGTCAATCCTGAAGGAACCGAACCCTATGATGTGTTCGTGGAAATCGACGGTCGCCCTCTCAAACCTGAGGAGGCAGGCATGGACATCATGTTCGATGACGAAGGACGTTCTTACTTCCGAGTCACCGAACCGCGGCTCTATGCGTTCCTCGAAACACCCGAGTTCGGCGAGCACATCGTCAAACTCACTTCCAACTCCGACGACTTCGCAATCTTCGCGTTCACGTTCGGAATCAACGAGGGCGGTATCTAATGCCAGCACTCGCACGGATGATCTCAAGACTGAAACTCGCCCCACTAGTATTTGTCGGGCTACTCACCATCGCTCTGGTGGCGTGTTCGTCAGACGAACTACCTGAAGTAAAACCTCCTGACTCACGCCAAACCTCAGTTCAAGAATCCGGCTTGCCCAACGCACTCTCATCTTTTGCAGAGCCAGAACCGAGATGGACCGTTGTTTCAGATGAAATCAATCTGGAACTCGCCACGCCCGATCTCGGTGTAGGAGTCCAACGGTTCGGGATCGTACTCAGCGACGACTCCGGACTAATCAAATTCCCAATCGTAAAGTTGACCTCGAACTACTACCCCGACGGATACGACAACGACCCAATCCCTGAAATCTCAACCAGCGGATTGGCTCGTTTCTACCTATTCCCATTCGGCACACGTGGCATCCACTCCACCGACCTCCAATTCGACCGAGCAGGGCTGTGGTCTGTTTCGGCCGACATTCCTCGACCGGACGGAACAACTGAACATGTTGAAGTCCGCTTTCCGGTCGCCGAAAAGGCTCAATCCGTAACAGTCGGTCAAAACGCACCTGCCAGCGAAAGCCGAACTCTCGAAAGCACGGGCGATATCGCCAAACTAACAACGGGAAGCCAGCGAGATGCGGGACTTTACGAATACTCAATCGCCGAAGCACTGCAACGAGAAAAACCTCTACTCATAGTCTTCGCCAGTCCCGCTTTCTGCACCAACGCCGTTTGCGGTCCCCAAGTCGAAATCGCCAGCGAACTGAGAGAAATCTATGGTGATCAAGTCGATTTCGTACACGTCGATCTCTATTCAAACCCACACGAAATACAGGGCGATCTAAGCAAAGCTCGGCTCACCCCCATCCTTGAGGAGTGGGGACTTTCATCTCAGGAATGGACATTTATTGTCGATTCGAACGGCATCGTCACCTACCGTTTCGAAAACTTTGCGCCCAAGCCTGAATTAATCGAAGCCCTCGATGAAACCGTAGCGATGGGTTAACACACACCAGTCGCACAACATACAGTCGGTCACACCCCCTACAATCCGTGCCACTCATTCCAAACTACTCGCACTGGATCGAACCTTGACCGACTGGCCAGCTCTCGCCAAATCGCACAAAACAGAGCTTTTCGAACTGATAGAAAAGCTCGTACTAATTGAAACCCCAACGAACGACAAATCCGCGAACGATCACATCTCGTCCATCGCCGTCGAACTACTCAAATCACTCGGCGGAGATGTCAAAGTTCATCCCCAATCCGATTACGGCGACCACATCACTGCCGACTGGCCGGCAAAAAACGACAGTTCAGCAGGACACGCCCTCGTCGTAGGTCATCTAGACACCGTTTGGCCACACGGCACTCTTGAACGAATGGGCTACTACGAAGAAGACGGACGAATGTACGGCCCCGGCGTTCTCGATATGAAAGCCGGAATCGCAACCACAATCATCGGCCTTCGCACCTTGCAAGAAGAAGGACTGTGGCCCGACCGCCCTATTAAAGTCTTGTTCAACACCGATGAAGAAGTTGGCAGCCCATCTTCTCGACCTCTCGTTGAGGAGTCGGCAAATGGCGCCGAGTACGCTCTGATTATGGAACCCGGACAAGCCGAGGCAGGAGCGCTCAAAACCCAACGAAAAGGTCTTGGCGAATTCCGAATCACGGTCGAAGGCAAAGCCAGTCATGCAGGTGCATTTCCTGAACGTGGAGCATCTGCAATTCATCAACTGTCCCACACGATCATTGAACTCCAGAAACTAAACGACTGGCCTAATGGAGTCACCGTAAACTCCGGTCTCATATCCGGCGGATCAGCCCGAAATACGATCCCCGCCTACGCAGAAGTCACCGTCGATGTTCGCGTCAGAACACTTGAACAGGCAGAACAAATCGAATCTCAACTGCGAGCTCTAAAACCCGTCATCGAAGGCACATCGCTAAAAATCGAAGGTGGCTTCCATCGTCCCCCAATGGAGCGCACACCCGAACTAGCGATACTCGCCGGAAAACTCATCGACTGGTCACACGAGTTCGGCTTCGAGCTAACCGAAGAATCCACCGGCGGTGGAAGCGACGCCAATCTAACTGCAGCAATGGGTGTTCCTTCGGCTGATGGACTCGGATCCAAAGGTTTGAATCCACACGCTGAAGGCGAAAACATCGAAATCAGTGCCCAGGTTGATCGGCTAGCTTTGTTCATGAAAGCGATAAACTCGCTTTAACAGAACGAAAATGACTCAACAGATCGATACCACTTCACGGACCCAAGAGGAAATCCGACGCTTGGCCGTCGGCCGTGGAAACTCGCTAAATCTCAACCGAGTGTTGGTACCGCTCAACGGATTTCGCCGATCAGAACAAGTTTTGCCATTTGCCTCGATGATGGCCGATTGGTTCTCTGGCGAGATAACCCTGTTTCACAGCCTCCCCCCCACTCACCCCGCGCGGGGAGCCAGACCCGGTCAGGTTCACTATCCCGATGCACCACATGATCGAGGAACTTCACTCGCTGCTGCATATCTCGAAGAAGTTGTAAGCCGACTCGGACCACACGGCGTTAAATCTCGATGGGGCATAGCGACCGGAAACGCAGCGACTATGATCGCTTCTCGATCAGCCACCAGCTCCTTCGGGGTTGTAGCAATCGCTACAACTGCCCGTTCACGAGTTCACCGATTCCTCTCGCCCGGCCTTCTCGATCACCTCTGGCGAACAACTTCGGTGCCACTTCTGATAGTCAATCCACATCACGCAACGTTGAACGGTGAACCGCCTCAAGGTCCAAGCACAATCATCGTTGCTTGCACTCAAGGTTCAACCGATTCCGCATTGCCCATCGCAAGCGCTATTGCCGGAGCAAGCAAATCGACCGTAAAAATCATTCTTGCTAAGGAAGCTTCATCTGGCGAAAGCGAAGACGAACTCATCAATAGCTTTGCTGCCGACGGCCTTGAAGTCGAAATCGAACAAGGTTCGAAGGATTTCGTAAGTCAGGTTCTCGATATTCAGTCCCAGCACCCAGGCTCATGGGTAGTTGCAGGATCGAAAATGCGATCAGGAATTCGTCGCACTATTTTCGGTAGCACTGCCGACATGATCGCACGCGAAGCCGTGGGACCAATTCTGGTTGTTCCTGATTCCGATGTAATGAGAAAACGCGCTCGATCAGCTCACGAAGCAACTCGTAATCTCGCAACTTCCATCTAGCCAGATTCGACCCGCAAACTAAACCTAATCGGCAGTCTGATCTTCAGATTTATCCTGATTACGGCGAATGTAGAAGCCGCCCATCGCACCAACCGTTGCGCAGAACCATGTGTACGGAATCAATGCTGCAGTCACCCACACGCCGAGCATCGTTGGGATTCCGATGATCTCGTCGACACCAAACGCAAATTTGATCAATAAAAACACGATCGACGGTATAAGCATCAGTCCAGCCATCAGGCCACCAAACTTGACGATGCCGTTCTCATCAATCTTGGCGATACCACCACCGATAAACCCAGCTATGAACGGGCTAAGAGGCACCGCAACGTAGTGGACGACCGGAATTATCAACGAAGCGACCATTATTCCGAATCCGACCAACACTCCGTTCAGCATTTAGCTTCCCCTGTTCAAATCTTTTAACTGCAACTGAATATTTCGCTTTTCAGGGTACGTCCAACCCACGATCTCGCAAATAGCCGATGCTCTCTCAACGCCAAAGTACTACCAAAGCTCAGCTAACTACCGGCTAAGCGAACTTTCTCTTTAAACACATGGGTGCCCGCGAGAGTTTTCCGCACCGGGCATCTAGTCGAAATATCGGCGAGCCGCTCCAGCTGTGCAGCATCCAGATCACCATGAAGAACTAGATCGATACTGAAGTACTCAACTAGCCCGCCGGGTCGCTCGACATTCGCAGCGTCATCAGCGTGCACCCGATCATGCCTAATATCGACTTCCACTCGCTCCAACGGCCACTGCTTGCGCTTCGAGTACAAAAGCAATGTCATCGTCATGCACGATCCCAAAGCACCTAATAAAAGATCGTACGGCCCAGGTCCCATCCCATCGCCAATACCCTCTGGCTCATCAGCAAGCCAGGCATGATCGCCAGCCTCTACACGAACCTGAACATTTCGAACACTCTCGACTGAAACACTCGCCATAGATAATCCTCCCCGAATGGATCAACGCACCGTAATGCGTCATCTTCTATGCTCGTAGTATCTTCCAATCTCGTTCAACACCTCGTACGGTATCCAACACCGTAAAACTCAACCTTTGCTCCGCCAAAGTGCGAACAATCTCAATCACCCTTTTGAAATATGCCAAACCAAGACGGTTCGCTAACCGGATCTGACAAAGTCACGCTCGTGCAGATGTTGAATCGCATCATTCCATCCGAAAGCCCGGAAATGGCTGCGGGCACGCTAGGAATGCTCGACCCTGTTCAAGAACGAGCAAACGCCAAACAAGACACACGATCCAACTTCATCAGAATCGTCGACGCACTTTCTCTCGACATGATGGCTCAAGCTGTTGGCGGATTCGCGGCGCTAACAGACGAAGAGCAAATCGCATCTCTTAAAATCGTAGAAAACACACTCCCAAGCGAATTCAACTCAATTCTCGCTCTGGCACGCGACGTGTACTACGAAGATGAACGAACCCCCAAACGGCCCAAAAGTTTCGACACGGAAACAGAAATCTTCGGAAAAGTGGAAACCGAAGAACCAGCCGTAGATAAAACACCGCGAAAACGACGCAACCGCCGATCAAAATAACTCTCGGCAATGAACGAGGAACATTTGACCAACGAATCAATAAAAGTCATCTTCGATACCGATATCGGCTCAGACATAGATGACGCTGTCGCGCTCGCGTACCTACTCGCCCAACCACGATGCGAGTTGCTCGGAGTAACCACCGTTTCCGGTCAGCCAATCGAACGGGCGAAGCTAGTTAGTGCCATCTGCAAAACTGCCGATAGAAGCATCCCGATCATCCCCGGCAATGAAAATCGACTCGACGGTCCGACACGGCAACCAAACGTTCCCCAAAGTTCGGTTTTGCCTAATTGGGCTCACGAATCAAGCTTCGAACGCACCGATGCCGTTGAATTCATGGCTGAAACAATCCGCAACAATCCCAATGAAGTGGTGCTTCTAGCGGTAGGTCCAATGACCAATGTTGCACGCCTCTTCAAAGAGCACCCCGACACCGCATCTCTCCTGAAATCACTTCACATGATGATCGGAAGGTTCTCCGACGCCGACAACCTTCCAACATCCGAATGGAATGCTCACTGCGATCCCGCTGCGGCTCATATCGTCTACACCACCGAAGCGCCAAACCACACATCCATTGGACTCGACGTAACTCATCAGGTATCGATGGACTCAAAGCAAGTCAAAGAGCATTTTCAACACCCGTTGCTCAAGCCTGTCTACGAAATGTCAAAGGTCTGGTTCTCTGAACGAGACGAACTACGCTTTCATGATCCATTAGCAGCCGTAGCGCTCTTCGACGAATCTGTCTGTGAATACGAAAACGGCACTGCAATCGTAAAACGAACCAGTGATCGTGACGACGGCCAAACAGTTTGGATACCAGACGCGAAAGGACCGCATCGTGTCGGAAAAACAGTCGATGCGGCCCAGTTTTTCGATTCGTATTTCAGCGTATTCGAGTAGCTGGTAGCTCCGACTGTCATCCTGAATTCAATTTCAGGTTCTAATCGCCACCGCCAACAAACCCAGCACTGCGCCAAGTTCGAAGCCCTAAGCTAGATTGAAATCAATCTCGAACTCGCCACAAATGTCACGGAACCAATCGACAACCTCAGGGTGCAATGGAACACCCTGCTCCCGTCGATCGATTCGAGTCTCGTGCTCAGGCAAACCTGCGTAGAAAACACGTTCCTCGCCCGGCATTGGCTTCGTAGCAGCCAAACCGCTCACCATGCCGTCCATGTTCGCCTTGAACTCATCTACATCACCGAATGCATCGACAGAGTAGGCAGCAACAAAGTGCGCACGACGATTCTGAGCAAGAGTTCCGAATCCCGGTGCAAACGAAAGCTGACCACACAGAATATCGACCATCACCGCAAGACTGTAACCCTTGTGCGAACCAAGCTCACGAGTCGACCCCATTGGCAACTGCATGCGAGTAGTACCCAGAGTTAGATCTTTGAACTGACCACCATCCATATCGGGTGACCCGTCGTCATTGGCGACCCAGCCCGGCGACATCTCCTTGCCCATTCGAGCAGCGAGACCAATCTTGTTACCGGCAATAGAAGTCATCGCCGCATCAAACATAAAAGTAGGCTCATTCTTTCCAGGCGCAGCGAACGCAATCGGATTCGTTCCCAATTGAGGCTCCGCACCGTAAGTTGGAACCATCGACTTGCCACCGGCAGTCATGCACCAGCCGATCATGTCCTTCTCGGCCGCCATCATGGCGTGGTAACCAGCTGCACCTAAGTGCCCCGAGTTACGAACCGCCACAACACCCGTACCAACTGCTTTTGCTTTCTCTATAGCAATTTCCATTGCCTTAGGAGCGATCATCAAACCGAGACCACCATCACCATCAACAGTCGCCGTCGATGGAGTTTCCTTAACAATTTTGAGTTCAGGAGTCGGATTCAGTGCGTCAGAGTTGTAACCCGTAACGTATGAACGAAGCATGTTCGAAACACCGTGGGTATCGATACCACTCTCATCGGCGAACATCAGAACATCAGCACCAAGTTTTGCCTCTGATTCTGGAACACCACACTTCATGAATATCTGCTCAGTAGCAGAACGTAACTTGTCTACATCAACCCTTACGGCGATGTCATCTGGCACCTGAAAGTGCTTAAGCAACTCGAACCTCACAATGCGATCAAATCAGCGTCTTGGGTAGCTACCAGCTCCGGAGCTTGTATAGGCGCCTGAATCCTGTTGAACCGGCGGAATACTAGCACCATATTCATCGAAGAATCACGCTCGCTTGAGAATTCTCACTACCGATTTGCTAGTCTGAACCCGTTCCACACCGAATCATCTACGGGTTCAACATAACGATTTGAACCAGTTGATATTGGTCAAACGGGGCTTTAGCTCAGTTGGGAGAGCGCGTCGTTCGCAATGACGATGTCGGGGGTTCAAATCCCCCCAGCTCCACCACCCTTAGAAAAACTTTCAGGCTGATTCAGATAGCCCCACCGGAATCTGCGGCGCTGAAGCCCTTCGACCGTACCGAAGGTAGAGCAACAGCATTAATCCAGTAGTGGCGATGTAGAAAATGTGCAGAATCCAGATAGGTCCAGGCGGCAGGCTGAAAACGTAGACAGCGTGCACCATATTCCCGACGTTCGCCATCAACAGGTTGGAAAAGCTGTAGGAAGCTAAATCCTTCGTCACATACGCTTTCAAAACCATGGGTAGAGTGCCCGCAGCGAACAGCACTGTGGATAACAGGCCAGCGATCATAGGTAGTTGAATATCCATCTTCGTATCTCCAGAACTTGTTTATGTCTAAATCAAGTCTCTGAAGATTGATGATCGGAGGTACCTAACTAAGGGTAGGTAGACGGGTTTGTATATGCTCAACCCCGCCAGCACTACCAAAGGATTAAACAAACAGACCACCGAAATATCGGTGGTCTGTTTGAGTTCCACGTACTAGTAATCTCGCTTAGCTGTTTCCTGAAGGCCCGGTGTAGGAAAAGTCCATCGAAGCCGGCTTGTACTGAATTGGCCAGTTTTCCGACTTCCCATCGAGCTGCGCCTGAGCGTACAACGCCCAGTACGGGTTCCTCATCATCTCTCGTCCGATAAACACCGCATCAGCTTTACCAGATTCAATGATCTCTTCCGCGTGCTTAGCTTCAGTGATCAGACCTACAGCACCAGTCATAATTCCCGACTGATTTCGAATAGCGTCAGCGAATGGCACTTGGTATCCCGGTTTGAGATCAATCGACTGGTTCACGTTGTTACCACCACCCGAAGCATCAACCAGATCAACTCCAGCGTCTTTCATCCACTTCGAAAGCTGGACAGCATCATCGATATCAAATCCACCCTCACTATATTCTGAGGAAGATATTCGCACCACCAACGGAGCCGACTCAGGAATCTCTTTCCTCACGGCCTTGATGGTTTCCAAAGCAAATCGGCAACGATTCTCCAGCGCCCCACCGTACTCATCTGTTCGAGTATTCGACAGTGGCGACATGAAAGAACTGGCTAGATAGCCGTGAGCGAAGTGAAGCTCGACTACTTTGAATCCAGCTTCCAGCGAACGAAGTGCGCCATCGACAAATTGCTGAGTAGCCTCGGCGATGTCTGCTTTCGTCATTTCCTTTGGCGTAGCGAAACTGTCGCTAAAAGGAATAGCGCTAGGCCCCAGAACTTCCCAGCCACCTTCGTCGAGCCCGAGAGTGACATGACCTTCCCACGGGCGAGAATGTCCAGCCTTACGACCGCCGTGCGCAATCTGAATAGCGGGCACAGAGCCTTGGCTCTCGATGAACTTTGTAATTGGGCGCCACGCATCAACATGCGCATCTGACCAAATACCCGGGCACCCTGGCGTGAGCCTTCCAACAGGGTCTACTGCCGTGGCTTCAGCCATCACCAACCCAGTGCCACCTACAGCTCTCGCACCGAGATGCACCATATGCCAGTTAGTAGCGAGACCGTCTGGCTCGCACGAATACTCACACATTGGTGAATAGAAAACCCGGTTCGGAACTGTCACCCCTCGAAGTTCGATGGGGTTAAAAAGCTTGCTAATTGTCGTAATTCCTTATTCTTCTGATTATTTACTGATCGTATCTAACAAATATGCGGGTGAAGCCCGCTGCTCAAGACTGTTTCGCTATCGCCTCGATTAGCGCCTGCATGTAACCCATAGCGAACGCCCTGCCACGATGTCCCCACGGTGTATCACCATGTGTATGCGGGACATGGTCATCAACAAAGAAACTTCCATACCCACCATCGTGATACGTCTTCATCGCCCTGTACATATCAACGTGGCCTGTATTGATGAACTCTTCATGAAAATGCTCTGGGTCAGGTTCCGACACGTTACGGAAATGCACGTACAAAACCCGTTCTCTACGAACCATTTCGTCGATAAATCCGTAAATTCCATCGTTCGCAGAGTCCGACATTTCGGCGATAGTGCCCTGGCAGAACAAAATCGAGTTCGACGGCGAATCGACTATGTCCATCAACCTTCGGTATCCATCGTACGAATTCAGAACCGGGTAGACACCACCGTGAGAATCGCTCGGCGGGTCTGGCGGATGTATTCCGAGCCGGATTCCCTCTTCTTCAGCGACCGGAGTGATGATCTTGATCCAGTACTCAAGATTCGCCCACATCTCGTCAGCGCCATACTCTCGACCATGCACAGGCGGATAGTCGGCAACCATGTTGTGGTCGTAGGCGGTACCTACCGCGCCTCCACGAATCTCTTTCGGCGCGGTGCGCCACACCTGTGACGGATTCCAGCCGTAAGTGAACATAGGAATCCCCGCACGGGCGAAATTTCGCACAGTCGTGATCATGTTCTCGATCTGCTGATCTCGTCTCGGACCACCGAGTATTACGTCGGTCATCATAGTCACAGCAGGATTCTCGAACGCGGCAAGCTTCATACCGTACTGCTCAACGGCAAGTCGATACTTCACGATTTCGTTCAGGGGCAGAACGCCATCGACAATCGGTAACTTCGACCGATTGAACACAATGTCGGTTGCTCCGTACTGCTGAGCAAACAACAAGTTCTGCGGATTCGGGCTCTCAAGATGTGCGAGACCTACACGCATGGTGTCGACCTTTCCGACGGCATTCTGACGATCAAATCAGTGCAGTTACCCTTGCTTGGTAACAGCCTCAATCATGGCCTGAATGTAACCGTTGGCGAACGCACGACCACGGTGTCCCCACTGAGTGTCTTGATGCGTGTGTGGAACGTGATCATCGATGAAGAAGCTGTCGTATCCGTTGTCGTTGTACACCTTCATCGCGCGGTACATATCGACGTGTCCCGTGTTGATGAATTCCTCATGAAAGTCTTCAGGGTTCGGAGCCGATACGTTGCGGAAGTGCACATAAAGAACCTTCTTCCGACGGACCATCTCACCGATGAACTCGTATAGAGCATCGCCCTCAGAATCAAACATTTCAGAAATCGTTCCCTGACAGAACTCGATTCCAATATTGTCTGAAGGGTAAATATCGAGATAACGGCGGTAGTTGTCGTACGAATTGAACAACATCGGAATGCCACCGAGCTGCTTCACTGGAGGATCACAAGGGTGAATTCCGAGTTTGATTCCTTCTTCCTCTGCAACCGGACCAATAGCCTTGATCCAGTATTCGAGATTCGCCCACATCTCTTCCTCGGTGTATTCCCTACCGTGAGTAAGCGGCATTTCGTTAGCAATTTCGTAATTGAACGCTGTTGCCCGAGCACCACCTCGAATCAGCTTTTCAGGCGTGCGCCAAACTTTCGAAGGCAACCAGTCGTAACCGAAGATTGGAATGCCCGCGCGTGCGATATTCCGCACCGTTTCAATCATGTTTTCGATCTGCTGATCACGCTTCGGGCCACCAAGCATCACCTGGTCGTAGAACTCACGAGGAACGTTCTCAAGAGCGGAAAGCTTCATGCCGTAGCTTTCGACCTTGCGTCGAAGGTTCACAAGATCGTGAAGTTGTCACTTGCCATCAACAGCCGGAATGTTGGCGTGGTTGAACAGAATATCGGTCACACCGAACTGCTGTGCAAATAGCAAATATTCAGGTGAAGGATCTTGAAATTGTCCGAATCCAGCTCGCATGTGTTTGATTCTCCTAGTGAATTAATTCTGAGGAACTCTCGTCACGATCTTGTTCGATTATGAATCTATGCCTCACAACATTAAAAGGGTACTACTGACAACAGTGGTTATTCGCTCGAGCGCTCCAAAACATCCATACCGTCGTCCTCAGCACTGCCCCAACCGATAAACAAAGCACTTATTGAGATCACCCAGACAAGCAATACGTACACCGACCCAGTGCCGATGTCTGAAGTATCACCTGTTATTCCGGCAATGATCGTCACAAAACCGAGAATCGCAGAAAGCCACGCGAATCCATCGGGCAACAATCGCGCTTTCAGAATCGCGAACGCGACAATGATCATCGCTACACCGAGACCTACCCAGCCCAACAACGACAGTGCGTCTATCTTTGCAAACGGCGCAGCGGTCGAAAGTAAACCTACGACTGAAACCGTAAAACCCAACCGCGATTGCAATCCTCGGTACCTGTCGGCCACAAGTGCAAAGTTGTACCAAAACATCGCATAAGCAACAGCCGCCAATCCAAGAAGCACCGTCGGTACTGCTGAGATTTCAGAACCGCCGTAGTGACCTGCCCCCGATAGCGTTACCACTTATTATCTCGGATTCGCAGCCAGCTTAAGCCTGGGCATGATCACCTCAGGTGCTGGTGCCCGGTATCCAAGTGAGCTGTGTGGTCGGATCGTGTTGTACTCCCTTCTCCACCGTTCCGTCAGTATCTGTACCTCCTTCAACGAATAGAAGATCTCACGGTTTAGCAACTCATCTCTGAACTTTCCGTTGAAGCTCTCGTTGTAGCCGTTCTCCCATGGACTACCCGGTTCGATAAATAGTGTCTTCACTCCAACTCGCTCCAGCCAGTCTCGAATTGTCTTTGAAGTGAACTCCGGCCCGTTATCTGAACGAATGTGCTCCGGTGCACCATTAAGAACAAATAGTTCTGTCAGCGCATGGATCACATCGTTTGACCTGATACGCCTCGCCACCTTGATGGCCATGCACTCCCGCGTGTACTCGTCGATCACAGTGAGCATTCTGACCGCACGACCGTCCTCGGTTCTACAGGCCACGAAGTCGTAAGCCCACACATGTCCTTTACGTTCCGGTTTCAGCTTGATGATTGAACCATCGTTCAGCCAGAGCCGTCCTCTTTTCGGTTGCTTCTTCGGAACCTTCAGCCCTTCACGTCGCCATATGCGTTCGACACGCTTGTGGTTCACATGCCAGCCACGATCCCTTAGCAATGCTGTGATCCGGCGATAGCCGTACCTGCCGAACCGCACTGCAAGCTTGACGATTTCGGCAGTCAGCGATTCTTCGTCATCTCTCAACTTCAAAGCTCGACGTTGTGTTGGTCTGGGCTGGTTGAGCACCATACAGGCTCTTCGCTCAGATACTCCAGGAAGTATTCGCTGGACGTATTTCACGCACTTACGGCGACGTGAAGGGCTCAGAAGTTTACCTCTGCCGCTTCTTTCAGGATCTGTTTATCCAGAGCAAGATCGGCAACCGTTCGCTTCAGTCTTGCGTTTTCTTTCTCAAGCTTCTTGAGCTTCTTTGCCTGGTCGAGATCGAGTCCACCGTACTCACGTCGCCACCTGTAATAGGTGTGATCTGTAACACCGATCTCTCGTACTGCCTGACCTACGCTCTTGCCACCTGCAACGGCAACCTCGACTTGCCGGAGCTTGTTTAGGACCTGCTCCGGACCATGACCTTTTCTTGGCATTTCTGCCTCCCTTCAATTCAACCAGTATCTGATTTTTCAACTGGATACGTTTGAGGGGGGCAGCAACTGTCTTGGCTGTCAAGCACTGCTCAAGATGGCTGGGTCCCTGTGTTGGAAGCGTTCCACATCTCTTTGTTCTTGACCATGCTGTTGAGGATCAGTAGCAACTTCCGCATACATGCAGTGAGAGCAACTTTTTTCGGCTTGCCCGCGGCACACAGTCGCAGATAGAAGTCTCGGATCACGGAGTTATAACGGCTTGCAACAAGAGCAGCCATGTAGAGTGCCGCTCTCACTCGAGATCGCCCGCCCCAAACGGTCCTTCTGCCGGCGAGTGTGCCGCTGTCCCGGTTGAGCGGTGCCACCCCTGCAAGTGCGGCAATCTGCTTGCGATTGAGTTGCCCGAGTTCTGGAAGTTCTGAGAGCAATGTGATCGAGACGATAGGGCCAATACCGGGGACGCTCTTGAGGATGTCGTCCTTCACCCGCCACAGTGGACTCTCCTTGATGGCGTTATTCAGATCGTCGTCGATATCGGAGAGTTCTCTCTCAAGCCATCTGATGTGAACTTTGAGCCTGCGCCGCACTGTACTGTCGGCACTCTGAAGGCGGTTCCGCTCAGCAGTCAGCATCTCACCCAACTGTCTCCTGCGAGAAAGCAGAGCAGAGAGTTGTCTGGCTTGTTCATCTGGAAGAGTCCGAGGTTCCGGATGAACCGCCTCCGCAAAGTGTGCAAGAACCCGGGCATCGAGAGCGTCCGTCTTTGCCAACCTTCCGGTCGACTTCGCAAAGTCCCGAACCTGGCGCGGGTTCACCACCACTACTGGCACATCCAGAATCGCAAGGACGCTGGCCACCGGGATCTCCATCCCCCCGGTAGCTTCCAGGACAACGAGGTCAGGATCAAGTTCTTTCAATCGAGCTGCAACCTCTTTTGCTCCAGCGTCTGTGTTCGAGCTTCTCCACTCAATTTCTTCCGGACGTACGGCAACGTCCAGGTAGGCCTTCGAGACATCGATACCTGCGAATACGGCGCCGGTGCTCATGTTTTGCTCCTTCCCGGCATGGCCCATCCTTGCGTGATACGAGCTTCGATGCTCATGCAACTGTTCGGGCTCTAACTCAGGAATGGATGCAACGACCCAGCTGCCCCACGGTCTCTTGGGACCAGAGGTCATTCGGCCTGCCGCACCCATCGACGCTACCGCTAAGGCAGCGTTACCGGAGAAGATACAAGGTCATTAGTGTTAAATTTCACAATGTGAAAATATTCACAAGTCCTTCATGTAGAAACTCACCGGTGGATGTGTGGGTTGTTTAATATCTAATCAAGGTGATAACAACCCTGATTCGAGAGGGTAGTGAAAATGATTTACAAGTACGGATGGGTGATTCATAAGGGCCTATAAAGCCGCTACAGCAGATAGCTGGAAGCGGCACCCAAGAAGGATCACCGAGCTGGTAATCAACCTAGACACACAAGCCGAAAATCGCTTCCAATAGCTAAGCGGCGGCAACACAAAGTGATAACCAAATTAGATAACTGGCTCGTTTGGCCTGACAAGTGGGAATGAAGAAGAGAGAGCGGTTTGGCAGTAATGTCGCCGCTCTTTTGGTTTAAGCAACTAAATGTGGTGACTGAATGCCGCTGACGATCGATCAGATAGAAGATAGATATGATCTGGGATCACTCGGCAGAATTATCAGGAACCGAATCTGTGACAATCTTTCCGGTTTCGAGATGGTAGGAAAGACCTGCCAGGGCAATTGTGAAAACTTTGTTGAATATTCGTTTCAACATGATGACGCTCATCAGCCAGCCGATCGGGCCGAATTTCAGACTGTAGTCGATCGAGAACGTGACATTAGTTTTATCGGCTGACTGCTCCTCGGTCTTGATTGTGATCACCGCTTTTTTAATCATCGGTGACTCGGTCATCTCCATCGTTGTGAACTGCTGTTCCGATTCCTTGATCACCGTTTCGACAGCACTATTGCCATCGTGAAACTCAACCCGGCGAGAGGCGCCAACGCCGGTGTCGTTCGAGCTAAGAATTTCGACCCGCGCTACGTTGGGGTGCCAGTCCTGAACTGCACCCATTTTTGAGATAGCTTCCCAAGTTTTTGCAATGGATCCGTTCACCACTTTAGTTTTTGATACGACGCTCATATGAATTCCCTTTTCGATGGATAAAATTCGTTGGTTTTGTAAATGCTCAGTGGTGGCAGCGTAAATCCACTTTCGCTTGAGGTGACATTCCCGTTAGACGGTTGCCTGGAGGATGCTGCTACCGTGCAGGAAGGTTGTCGATTCCATGTCGATGAGTGCAAACATAGGTGCGCACTCCGGTGATGATTCGGCCAGTTCGGATGCTGCATGAGCTTGTTTTAGCGAATTCCATCGAACGATTTCCACGAGTTTGTCGGTATCACCGCTGATAAGCTTGCGATCCAGAAACCCGGGTTGTTTCCGAACCCAATTATTGACTGGTTCCGCACTCTCAATTAGCTGCGATTTTGTCACTCCCTTTCTAACGGAGAAAATGACTATCTCGAAAGTTGAACTATCTAGTTTTTTGTTTTCAGGCATGATTACTCTCCCCTTTATTGCTGAGCCAAGAATGACTGTTGAATCCATAGTCACCTACAACCCTGACAACCCAATGTCATGATTGGATTTCAAACGTGAATCGGCTAGAGCGGCTCTACCAAATAATCGAATACTTGCGTTCAAGACCAGAGTCTCCGCAAAGCATTGGCGAACTTGCCGATCACTTCAATGTCACGATACGGACGATTCATCGCGATATATCGGTGCTGAGGGATCAAGACGTACCTATACATAGTGCATCCGGGCGAGAAGGTGGAATTTGGCTTGGTGCTGAATACTCTATGCCGCCAGTAGGATTGAGCATCGGTGAGGCGATCGGTCTATGGCTCGTATACCGGATCGGTGCCGCTCGTATTCCTGCCGCACCGGGCGAAACCCTCTCGTCGGGAATGAACAAGGTACTGTCCTCGCTGCCGCCAGATAAACAGACTAAATTTGCATCGGTGCTCACTCGAATAGTTGTCGGTGAGCCTCGTACAGAGGCACTGCCTCCAGAGGCTAAAGTTATCGATCCTGAGGTCTATCGTGAATGCGAAAATGCTGTGGTGGAGTCAAGGCAACTTAGAATCGACTACGCCGACAAGGTCGGCAACAAAACAAGTCGAACCATTGAGCCACACGGGATACTGATTCAATCACCGCCCTGGTATCTAGTCGCACACGATCACAAAAGGGATGCGCCCAGAATGTTCCGGCTTGACCGGATAAGGCAAGCCAAGGTTGACCCGCTCTCGGTATTCGTCACTCGAGACCCACGAGAAGTTGTCACGGAGATTCAAAAGTACTCCCTAGAGATGGATCTCGGTTCGAAAAGCTAGCATGTTCGCGAAAGTGAAAATAGATTGCCCGAAAAGTTGGGATCCGAGATCGTGCCGCTTAGTCCGAGCCCGAACGAACCTTAGTGACCGCCGTCGGAGCCGCCTAGGCCTGAGACTGTTACTCGGTAGGATGGGTCGACTTCGGGGTCGCTGTCGATGATGACGTTGGCCTTGCTCAGAATTCGCTGGCAGTTTTCGCTGAGGTGCAGCAGGTGCAACTCTCGGTCGGCTGCCTGGTAGCGACGCGCAAGATCGACAATTGCTTCGATTCCAGAGTGGTCCCAAACACGTGAGTGCTGGAAGTCGATTACAACTTCCTGCGGGTCGTGTGGCGGGTGGAACAGGTCACGGAAAGCTGTGATCGAGGCGAAGAAGAGCTGACCGTGGAGTGTGTAGACCTTGCGGTTGTCTGTGCTGTCGATGCTTTCCTCAACGTAGATCGAGCGTGCTGTGTTCCATGCGAACACCAGTGCTGAGACGATCACACCGACTATTACTGCGATGGCGAGGTCGGTTGCGACTGTTACTGCCGATACGAGCATCATCACAAAGGCGTCGGAAACCGGAACCTTTCGAATGATTCGTAGGCTCGACCATGAGAACGTTCCGATTACGACGACGAACATAACGCCGACGAGAGCGGCTATCGGAATCTGCTCGATGAGTGACGATGCAACGAGAATGTAGACCAGAAGGAGTACTGCTGCGAGCGCCCCTGAGAGTCGCCATCGAGCGCCAGATTTCATGTTGATCATGCTCTGGCCGATCATCGCACAACCACCCATTCCACCGAAGAAACCAGTGATGATGTTGGCTGCGCCCTGCGATATACATTCTCGGTTGTTCTGTCCTTTGGTTTCGGTGATGCCATCGATGAGCGAAACGGTGAGAAGAGACTCGATCAGGCCGATTGCAGCGAGAATGAATGCGTGTGGCAGGATGATCCACAGCGTTTCGAGATTGAGCGGTACGTCCGGAACGCTAAATGTAGGGAAGCTACCCGATATGCTGGACAGGTCGCCAACGGTGGTTGTTTCGATGCCACCGAAAATGACGACTCCGGAAACAACCAAAATTCCGGCGAGAGCAGATGGGAACTTCGAAGTGACTTTCGGGATGAGGTAGATAACCGCCATGGTTACTGCGATCAGGCCGAGCATGGTGAACAATGCACTGCCAGATAACCATTGCTCGTGACCGTTTGGTCCTTCAAATTTGAAGCTTTCGAGCTGCGCCAGGAAGATGACGATGGCGAGTCCGTTCACGAATCCGAGCATCACCGGATAGGGAACCATTCGTATGAGTCGGCCTTGTTTGAGTGCTCCTACTGCCATTTGGATGATTCCCATGAGAATCACCGTTAGGAATAGGTATTCGACTCCGTGCTCTTTTACTAACACGACCATCACAACGGCGAGAGCACCAGTTGCGCCTGAGATCATTCCGGGGCGTCCGCCAGACACGGACGTTACGAGTCCGACGATGAACGCGGCGTAGAGTCCGACGAGTGGGTCGACTCCTGCTACGAATGCGAAGGCGACTGCTTCGGGGACTAGTGCCAGAGAGACGGTGAGTCCTGCGAGGACTTCTACTCGAATTCGGGCTACTGTGGAAAGATCTGCCATGGGTGGTTAGGAAGCTGTGAAATATTTTTCAAACAGTTCCCCTTTGTACACCTCACCCAACTCGAATGGTTAACTAATGGTTACGGATTAGAGCGAATAGTTGGATTGTTGGGGGAGATAGACGGAGGTTTAAGTTGTTGAGTGGAGCGGGGATGCGTCTTGGGAAGCTTGTTCAACTCACGGTACCTCGTCTCGACCGTAGCGATAGCGGAGTGGAGAGATCTTGGTCGAAACGCACAGCCTTTTTTTCGTTCGACGACATTTAGTAATGTGAGACAAGCGTGGTTGGTGAAAGGGAATGTCTGAGATCCCTCCGCTTCGCTATCGCTTCGGTCGGGAAGAGGGGGGGGTGACGGTCGATATCGGCTGAGGTGGACGATATCGACCTCACCCCAGCCCTCTCACGCTAGGAGAGGGGATAAGTCAGCGGGCTCGTGATTGCGTTGGACGTGGCTAAGGCAGCCTAAATAAACCGCGATCGTTCTTTTGCTCCGGCGGAGTGGTCGATGTAGACGGTTACTGTTTCTGAGAAGAAGTCGAAGCCTTCGGTGCCTTGCTCGCGTTGGCCTATGCCTGAGGAACCGAGTCCGCCGAACGGTAGGTGGACTTCACCTCCGAGAGTTGGAGCGTTTACGTGGACCATGCCGTTGTGCGAGGTGTTGATGTACTCGTGGGCTTGGACGAGGTCACGGGTGTAGATCGACGAAGAAAGTCCGAATTCGACATCGTTGTTGATGCGAATAGCGTCTTGCAAACCGGAAGCCTTGAACACACTCAGAACAGGACCGAAAATCTCTTCTTGAGCGATGCGCATTTCGGGTTTCACGTCTTCAAAGATCGTCGGCTCGACGTAGTAGCCATCGGCAAACTCACCGTCTTGCAGGTGGTGACCGCCGAGTGTGAGTTTTGCGCCTTCTTCGGTTCCGATTCCGATGTATTCAAGAACGGTTTCGAGCTGATTCCGAGACGAAAGCGGAGCGACGTCTTTTGATTCGTCCATGCCATCGCCAATTTTCAAAGCAGAAGTTTGTTCGATTAGCGTCGACATAAATTCGTCGTAAATACCGTCTTCAACGATTGCTCGAGAAGTGGCGGTGCAGCGCTGACCTGTCGAACCGAACGCACCTTGCACAACACCGGGAACGGCTTTTTCGAGATCGGCATCGTTCATGATGATGGCTGCGTTCTTGCCACCCATTTCACACTGCATCTTTTTGAGAAGTTCAGATCCTCGAGCGGTAATGGCGGTACCGATTTCGGTTGAACCTGTGAACGAAATACCAGCAACTCGTGGGTCTTCAACTAACGTGTTTCCGATAGAACTTCCGGGACCCGTAATGAAGTTCAGAACGCCGGGTGGGAGCCCTGCTTCTTCGAATATTTCTACAGTCTTCACAGCGGTAAGCGGGGTTGCCGAGGCAGGCTTGTATACGACAGTGTTTCCGGCGATGAGACAAGGCGCTAGCTTCCACACTGGGATTGCCAGAGGAAAGTTCCAAGGAGTGATGAGGGCGACGACTCCGAGAGGTCGTTTTACTGTGTAGGCGACGGTGTCGGGAAGTTCCGATGGAGTTGTGTAGCCGAAGAGTCGACGTCCTTCACCTGCTGCGTATTCGATGATGTTCATCGCACGCTTCACTTCACCCATAGCATCGGCGATGGGTTTGCCTTCTTCCATCGTGATCGCTTCGGCGAGTTCTTGTGCACGTCGACCAAAGATATCGAGCGCCTTGTAGAGAATTGCTCCACGCTGTGGAGCGGGCATGCTTGCCCAATCTTTAGCTGCTGCATCGGCTGCAGCGATTGCGTTCTCGGCGTCTTGCGGAAGGCTTGACTGGAAGTTGCCGACTACCTGCGAAGTGTGGGCGGGATTAGCGACCGGGTATACCTGCCCTGAAATAGAGTCTTGCCACTTACCACCGATGAAATTCTGGTGGGTCTTTGCTGATGAATTGTCGGTCATTTTGATGGTCTCAGGTAAGTCGTTTTTATGGTTGTCGAATCCAGCCACGCCAGATATTCACAAATATCTCGCAGGGATAGTACCCGGATACGAGCCTTTCGGGCTGGCGAAGCGGGCAAATCAAAGATATTCTGACGCCCGCAAACAACGCGTTTTGTCCGCGAAGGATACGCGCGCCCGTTTTGCATAGTTTCGCCAATAACTGGAGTAATTGAACGTATGTCACCCGCCGGTAGTTCAACCGTCACAATCCACACGTCAGCGTCCGATCAGGCAATCGCCGAGAAGTCGGTTCAGATTCCTGACTACGACAAACAGCAGCTCGAAGACCTCGGGTTCCTGACAGATATGACATTTGTGTTGATGTGCAACTATCACCAAACAGGTCACTTTGGTGGAGGTACGGCTTATACGCCTTACACCATCTCGACTCACCTAGCTGGTCCTGAAAACGGTGGAATGACGTTCGACTATCGAGAGCCGAAGCACCCGTTCTCCGACAAGTTCATGCTTGCTGGTGGTCACAACGCTCCTGTCACCTACGCAATGTGGATGCTCATGGGTGAGGCACTCGACCGAAAGCACAAGGCAACCGGTGACGACAAGTACAAGGCTTCTCCTGAATCGTCGATGCTTGCAATCGATGCACTTGGTTTCCGACGTGGAGCTGGTGCACTTTCGACCATTCTCGAAGAGAACGGTTTGACCGACCACCCTGCATTTGCTCAAGCGAAGGTGCGTGGAATTCGAGCTTTGTCGGGTCACTCAGAAACTACCGACCTCACGAACGACGTGAACGGTGGTCCTTCCGGTGTTGGTATTGCTACCGCTGCTGGTAAGGCTGCTTTCTGGGACATGATGGGTGCGGATTCTTCACTGAAGGTGATCGCTATCGAGGGTGAGTTCGCTCTTACTTCGGGTCACTCACAGGAATTCAAGACTCAGGCAGTCGCAAACCGAGTTGGTAAACGCCTTCGTGTGCTGATGTCATACAACAACGCCGGTATCGACGATGAGCTCGTTGGCAGTGTTGTAAAAGAAGACACATATGTAATCGAGAACCAGTGGTCGTCGTACGGCTGGAACGTTCTGAAGGTCGACAACGCTACTGATTACGATCAGGTTGTTGCGGCTCTGAAGACGATGGAAGACTGGGACGAAGCTGATCGCCGACCGATGATCGTTGTTGGTAACACGGTCAAGGGCTGGTGGCCTGGTGCTCCAGATGGTGAAGCACTTCCTGGCGGTGTAGAACAGGTCAAAGACCACGCAAGCCACGCTTACGGAATGCCTATGAACGGCGAGTACTTCCAGGCTCTTGCAACTACTTTTGAAGAGAAGTTTGGCGTGAAGTTCGAAGGCATCCGAGACGGTGCGGTTAGCGACGAGAAGGAAAAACTCGTTCAGTTGAAGACGAACATTGATATTGCTCTGTCGGTTCTTGATAAGACCGGCTTGGGCGACTGGCTCGCAGACAAGCTGGTTGAGATTGGCGATCAGGTCAAAGACGATATGTCGTTGAGCGTTCAGTCTGATGAAGACCCGTTCCAGGATGACCGACTTCGAGTTCAGAACCTGCCGATCGAACCAACTACCGTTACTGCCAAGAATCACATCACTGGTGAGACCAAAGACGTTGCTATCAAGCTCTACGAAGAGCCGGGGCAGGTCAAAGGAACTCGTCGAGCGATTTCAGAAATCATCAAGTGGGCGAACTACGTTACGGATAACCGTTTTGTGATTATCGCTGCCGACCTTGCTGAATCTATCAACGTAAACAGTGGTTCGATTTGGGGGCACTACGACCCGCTCGACAACCAGGCTGGTACTCGCTTGAAGGCTCCAATTCAGGAAGCCGGAAACGCTCTTACCGCTGTCGGATTTACTAGCCAGTCGATTTCGAAGGACCCTAACAAGTTCAACGGTGTTTGGTCGATTTCAGGGACTTACGGTGCTTTCACACCTCTGATGTACCTGCCGCTTCGAGTTTGGAGTCAGCAGAACCAGGATTCACCGTTCCGCATGGGTGTTGCACACATTCTTGCTGGTCACTCGGGGCCTGAGACTGCTGCCGACGCACGAACTCACTTTGGAATCTTCTCGCCTCAGGTGTGGAAGCTGTTCCCTAAGGGACAGGTGATCGTTCTTAGCTTCTGGGATTACAACGACGTTGCTCCGGGCTACTTTGCAGCTGCTGAAATTGCTGCACGAGACCCGAAGGTCGGTGTAATCGTGATGGAAGTTGCACGACCTGACTTCGCTGTTGCAGACCGCACGAAGTTTGCTGATAGCGACATCAACGCTGCTGCCAAGGGCTTCTACGTGATCCGTGATTACGATGAAAGCAAGCCTAAGCATGGTGTTGTTGTTTCTCAGGGTTCAAGTTCGACCGTGAATTTGGTTGATTCGTTGGACAAACTGGAAGCGGCTGGAGCGAACGTGAAGGTTGTTGCTGCGATCAGTGAAGAGCTGTTCGATCGACAGTCGGAAGAGTACAAGCAGAGTGTTCTTTCTGATGCTGAGAAGTTCGACATGATGGTTGTGACTACTGGTACTCGCCGAGTATGGCCTGTTACTGGAGTTGGCCCGTTGACAGACGAGTATTCGCTGACTTCCGACTGGGACAACCAGTGGTTGAGCGGTGGTACCGAAGACGACGTGATCAAGGAAGCTCACCTCGACAAGGATTCGATCTTCGACGCAGTGAAGCGATTCGCTGACGATCACGATGCTCGACTTGCGAAGCAGGCTGCAGCGTTCAACGGTCACGCTTAGTTCATAGAGTTCATTAAGAACAAACGATTACGGGTGGCGGAGTTGATTCTGCCGCCCGTTTTTTTGTTCCACAAGTTTTCAGATATATCAGTGAGGTAACGAAGTGGCGAAACGGATATTGATTGCGGGTGCGGCACAGGAGGTTTCGACCTTTAACCCGGTGTTCAGCACTTACGAGGACTTTAATGTTTCGTTTGGTGATGAAGTTGTTGAGCGGGCACTTGGTAAGAACTCTGAAGTAGCCGGAATGGTTGAGGTTCTTCAGGGTGATGGCGATGTTGAGATCGTTTCGTCGTATTCGGCGGGGGCAACAAGCGCAGGACCGCTCGACAAAGCCGGGTGGGAGCGAATTTCAAGCGAATTCTTGGAGTCATTAAAGCCGTTCGCTGGCGAGATTGCTGGTGCGTTGTTCGCCATGCATGGATCGATGAGTGCTGAAACTGAGCTCGATCCAGAAGGTTATTTGCTTGAAGAATCTCGAAAGATTTTGGGCGAAGAAATTCCTATCGTTTACACGCAGGATATTCACGGTGTGACTACTGCCAAGATGCTGAAGCATGCCGATGGTGTGGCGGTTTATCACACGTATCCCCACGTGGATTTCGCTGATTCGGGTGCGCGCGCTGCTCGGCAGTTGTTGCGTCAGATTAACGACGGGGTGAAGCCGGTAACTGTTCGAGTACCAATTCCTGCGTTAGTTCGTGGTGAACAGCTAATAACCGAGACTGGGTTGTTCGGTAACCAGGTGAGTTATTTGAAATCGCTTCACGACGATCCACGTATCTTGAATGCTGGGTTCCAGATCGGTAATCCCTTCACCGATGTTCCAGAGTTGTGTAGTCAGGTGATAGTGGTGACTGACAACGATGAAGCGTTTGGTCGAGAGGTGGCTCTGAAGGCTGCGAACGAGTTCTGGGGCAACCGATTTGAGATGCATGCGGATCTTGTTCCTCTTGAGGAAGCTGTAGCGACTGCAAGCAAGATGAAAGGGCCGATTGAATTTTCAGATGCTGCCGACGCTCCGAGTTCAGGAGCTTCAGGCGACAGCAACGCAATCGTTGCTGAGATGATTCGAACTGGCTATCCACACACCGTTCTTGCTCCTATCGTCGATCCGTCGGCGGTTGTTAGGGCTGTTGAGAAAGGTATAGATGGTCGGATCACCGTGAAGCTTGGTGGGAATCTTGATAAGCGATTCACTCCGATCGAAGTGAAAGCGACAGTCATTTCTGCTTCTGACGGAACGTTCCCGTTAGAGAAATGGCCTTCTATCGAGCATGCAGGTCCGACCGTTGTTTTGCAGTCAGACAACTACACGTTCGTTGTGTTTTCGCGTGCGATCAATCTTGTTGATCGTGCTCCTTTCTTCGCGAATGGACTTGATCCCAAAGATTTCCACTCGATCATCGTAAAGTCGCCTTTTTGCGAGCCTGAATTCTTTGACGATTGGTGCGAACTGAACATCATCGTCGATGCACCGGGGTCTACCAGCGCTGATTTGCTTTCGCTGGGGCACACGATTTGTGCACGACCGATGTTCCCATTGGATGATGATGTTGAGTTCAACGCTGAACCGCAGGTTTACTCGCGCGTGTAGCGATTCAGAAGTTCTCCATAGAACCTTTAAGTAGTCTCCAAGCTTGGTCGATTCAGTCGCCCTAACTTAGATATCAGAGCGGTATTGCAACGAGCAGCCGCTTTGAATATCAGAGTTTCTAAGGGCTGAACGATGACTACGATTGCGCAGGCGATTTCTACTGGTGCCATACGGCTCCGTTTTGGCGGACTAAACAGAGATGCGGCTCAGGCTGCGATGATGGTCCTAACGGGCTACCTGTTCATTGGGCTTCCTGTTCAGGTTGGTGCGCTTGCAGAGATGGGCATCACGACTGAGGAATCGAACAGTTGGTTCTTCATTACTTGGATGGCGACCGGTGTGTTTTCTATCGTTATCGCTCTGGTCACACGGCAGCCGGCTTCGATAAATCTTTCGCTGCCTGTGATGATCTTCTTGCTAGGAGCGATACAGGGATTCACGTTGCCACAGATCATCGGTGCGAATCTTGTGGTGGGGTTGGTGAGCGTGACGATATCGGTTCTGAGGCTCACGCAATATCTTTCAAAAATCGTTCCTACTCAAGTCGCCCTAGGCGTGATCACGGGCAATCTGCTGTCGATGATGGTAAAGACTACGAACATCGGAATTTCTGACGCCTTTGTTTCAGGTCCGATTGTCGGCGGATATCTTCTTGCACGACTGCTTAGGCAGGGTCACTTGGTGTCGTTGATAACAGCGATGGGCGCTGGAGTTGTAGTCATTCTTGCCAGCGGTACCACTTTTGAGAATGTGGACGCTGTTGCATTACCCGCACTGAAATTAGCGGTGATTGAATTTGATCTTGCAGCGATTATTTCGCTTGGTATTCCGATCTTGATATTGACGGTAGGAATCGGGGACGTTCAAGCGTTGGCAATTCTCAAATCTGAGGGTTACCGATTGAACTCCAACTTGGCGGCGATGTATGGCGGCATTACGACGGCGATTAACGCGTTGTTTGGTGGTCATGCCGCATCGCTCGGTGGCGGAAGCATTGTGCTGGCTTCAGGACCTTCAGCAGGTCCTATGAAATCTAGATATTGGGCGATGTTGCTCTCTTCGTTACCTGTCGTAGTTGTAGCTCTGCTTACGGTGCCGGTTATCGGGATCGTTCTACAGTTGCCTGCTTCGTTCACGTTGGTTATCGGAGCGATTGCGATTGCACCGTCGCTGGTTTTGATGATGAAGAAGACTGTCGATGGACCGATGTGGATCGGCGGGGTTGTGGCGGTAGCTGTTGCGACTATTCCGCTTCAAGTTGCGGGATTGTCGATGCCGTTCTGGGCGTTACTCGTCGGATCGGTAGTTACCACTATCGTTGGTCCGCGGGAACGACGTCGGTTGGTGTTCGGTTTTTAGTGCGAAGATCGTGATCTGCTTGCTCGAGATCGTATTCAGGTTCGACGAGCGGACAATCAGGGCCGGTACCTGTCATGTATGCTCGTGCTCCACACCACACAGGCGAATAGGACGGGGCAGCGATGCGTATTGGACTTATGGTCGAGGGGCAAGAAAATCTCACTTGGGAACGTTGGATACATATTCTTCACACTGCCGAACGACTTGGCTTCCCCTCGGTGTTCCGATCAGATCACTACGTAATCGGCGACTATAAAAGCTCGCTTGATCTGTTTCTGTCGTTCATGATCGCTGCTCGAGAAACTCAAAACATTCGGTTTGGATCGCTCGTAAGCCCGATGACGTTTAGGTCGCCTGTGGATGTTGGGCGAATGTCGGCACAGATTAATCGGCTGAGTAACGGTCGGCTGATGCTAGGAGTCGGAGCCGGTTGGCATAAGCCTGAGCATGACGCGTACGGTATTCCGTTCTACACAGAACGAGTTCGTGCTGAACGGCTCGAAGAGGCGATAAACGTGATCAAGACGTTGTAGGGTCCGGGTCCTGCTTCGTTCGAAGGCAAGCATTTCACTGTGAAAGATGTTGATTGCTTACCGAAGCCTGTTTTCGGAGCCGACACGCCAATACTCATCGGTGGTTCAGGAGAGAAGCGAACCCTGCCGCTGGTCGCAAAGTATGCCGACGAGTGGAACTGCGTGAACATGCAGCCCGAGACGTATCAGCACAAGCTGAATGTTTTGACGGATTGCTGTAACGACTTAGGTCGAGATATTTCAACGGTGCACCAGTCGATGATGGCGTTCGGGTTCATGGCCAATGACGAACGCACTTTGGATCGGTTCACAAAGTTCCACATGAACCAGAGTGGTGCGACGGGGTCACCGGCTGCGTACAGGGAAGCTAAGGCGGAGAAGGGCAACTGGATAGTGGGTCTTACGAACGAGGTTGTCGACAAGCTAGGCAAGTTCGCCTCGATGGGGCTGGAGGAAGTGCAGTTCCAGCACTTTAATTTCGCAAGCGACGAGGTCCCTGAGTACTTGGCAGATGAGATCGTGCCGAGGGTGGCGGGGCTTTAGATCGAGCGAATGTTTTGCCGACGGGCGGAACAAATGGCGCATTCACGTGATTCGGTTGGTTGGGTGTCGGTCCAGTATTGCGGATGTTGGTTTTTCTTGCCAGCAAGACGTAATAAGGGGCGCATGGCACTTGGTTGATCGTCGAGCGTAGCTCCTCCTGAATCGCACGTTCGAGCGCAATCACCAGGCCCGTGCGCCTTGAAAGTGATTGTGTAAGAATGCACCCGAATCGGCCGAGAACAGATCTTGTATATCCGGTTAGGGGCTTGATGTCGGAAAGCGGCATGGTCGGAAGGTCTGCTGAACTTTCGATCCTGAACAACATGATTGCTGGCGCAGCATCCCGGGAAGTCGGTGGAGTAACGCTGGTCAAAGGCTCTGCGGGTATTGGCAAGAGTCGACTCATCGAAGAGTTGGCTTCAGATGCTTCGTCGAACGGATTCCTTTCCGTTTGGGCGCACTGTCAGAGTGGCAGTGGCGTTCCAATTTTGTGGCCGTGGGTTCAAGTTCTTCGCTCGCTTGTTTTAGAGCCTGAACTCGAGATTCTCAGAAAAACTCAATCAGCTTCGCTGCAGCGGTTGGCGAGCCATTTTGCCGAGTTTGGTCATTGGACATCCGACGTTTCTGAACGAGTTGCGGTGGATCAGGCAACAGAAAAGTTCTTGCTGTTCGATGCGATTAGAACAGTTGTCAAAGCAGTCGCTCAGCGAGCTCCGATTTTGATATTGATCGAAGATCTGCAGTGGGCAGATCCTGAGTCGGTGAGCGTGTTGGAGATGATGCTGGAATCGCCAGGACCCAGAGGCATCGAGTTGGTGGTTTCGGTTCGCGACGATGCCTTATCGGGTCAACGATACGTTCCGCCGCAATCGATTACAGGCTCAGCGAAGTTCACGAGCATAGCTTTACAAGAGCTTGACCAGGCCGACGCTGCGACGTTGTTTCAAAACTTGGTAGGGCAGTCACTAGACGCTGAATCATTGGAGATGGTTTGGAACGTGACCGGGGGAAATCCGCTGTTCATTCGCGAGTACGCAAGTTCCTGGGAGCCTGGTTCAACTGCAATTGAAAGTGCCGTTCCGTCGTCAGCTGTCGAAACGATTGAATCCAGACTGCGTATGGTGCCGGCTGAAAGTCTGGAAGTGATCGAATACGGAGCGGCGCTTGGCAACGAGTTTGATTTCGCTCGATTGGCCGCTGCGATGCACGTTGAGGACAAAAATAGCCTGATCGACACGCTTGGAAGCAGCATTGAATTTGGATTCATATCTGAAAAATCGGACTCAGTAGGGTGGTTCAGGTTTACTCATGAAGTGATTCGTACCGTTGTTTATGATCGGCTGCCAAATTCGCGTCGAGCCCAAATTCACCGTGAGATAGCTGAAGCGTTGGAGCAATTACCAGATGAATCGACGGTTGATCATGCAGCGGAGATTAGCTCTCACTGGCAAAACGCCGGTGTCACTGGTGACATGGGGCAGTCGGCGGTTTGGGCGCTAAGGGCTGGGCGTGAGGCGTTAGCTTCGTATTCTTACGATGCGGCACGTGGTCACTTTGAGCGTGCCCAACAAGTGGCACATCAGATTGGCAAGCCTGATGTCGAGACTGAAGGATTCGCCGGAGCGGGCAAGGCATTGGCTCCGTTGGGGCGTGAAGATGAGGCTATCGAGCTACTGAAGATGGCGTTCGACCGATTCGTCGAATCAGGAGCCTCAGATCGTGCGATTCAAGTAGCGCAGGTTAGCTTCACAGGTGCGCGTGGGCAGATCGCAATGGCGCCAATTTACGAACGTGCGTTGGGTCTGGTGACATCTGGATCGTTGGACGAGGCGAGTATTCAGGCACCGCTGGCGCGCGCTGTAGCTGTCGAGTTAGGTGACTACAAGCGTGGGCGATCTCTTCTAGGGGCGGCGATACGCACAGCCCGTAAGCAAGACGATCGCGGGCTGGAATCGCTTGCTGCTGGTTATGGTGTGCAGGTTGCTGCGTTTTCTGCCGAGTGGACCGAATGTGTCGCCTTCTGTGAGCGTGTTTTGGAGTTGCAGACCGATGTTGATGATCCGTATTCGGTAAGTACGGCAGGTATGTTGCTGGCCGTGATGCGTGTGAGAGACGGAAGGCATCAGGAATCGGATGCTCTGATCAATCTTGCACGTAAGTCAGCAGAGCGTTCAGGAAATAGGCTTCGACTCGTTTCGTGTGATCTTTTTGAACTGAGAATCGCTCATTCTCGTGCTCAGTGGGATCGAGTCAAAGACGTAATTTCAAAAACGAATTTGGATGAAACGGGTACGGAACGGGTTCACGCAATGATGGCTCTGTGTCACTACTCGGTAGGAGATGAAGAGGCTGGTGCAGATTCGCTACAGCGATTCTTCGCAATGATCCCTGACACAAAGGAATCTCCCGATGCTCAGTACTTTCCACTTCTTGCGCGTTCGACCGGTTCGGATGAACACATTGCGATTGTCAAAGATGCTGCAGCAATTGCTGAGAGAAGTAGAGCTGAATACGTTCGCCGGCGCGGAGCGATTGCGAAAGCGTGGATGGCGATCGAAGAGGGTGATGTATCGACCGGCAAAGATGCATTCGAGGTTCTCGAGTTCGCAGAATTGCTGCACGACGAGGCGACTGTGCTGCCCGCTCTCAGACATCTGTGCGGTGATATAGAAGGTGCTTCAATTGAGTTCGAGCAGTTGATCGCTGAGTTCCACGAGAACGGCATTTTCTTTTACGAAGCATGGGCTCGATACGACTATTCTCGGTTGCTGGCGGAAAATCCGGACGTTCGACCTAAGTTGTCGGCTCAGAAATATGCTTCTGAAGCCAGAGCGTACGCATTAGGTATTGGACTGACTCCGTTGGTTGGGCGATTGGATGAACTCCTCGAATCACTGGGGGTTACACGAACGCCGTTCGATCTGACTCGGCGTGAGATAGACGTGCTGACGCTGGTTGCGCAGGGTTCGACTAATAAAGAGATAGCGGAATCGTTGTTTGTGAGTCCACATACGGTGAACCGCCATCTAGGGAACCTGTTTAACAAGCTTGGTGTTTCGAGTCGAGCCGCTGCCACCGATTTGGCTCATCAACGGGGCATTGTTTAGGTTTCGTTCGGGTGGCGAGTAACTCGTCTTCACTTTTTTGAATCATTGTGTTTTTCTACACGCCATTTATTGGGTAGGTCGGTATATGGCGTGATCGCGTGATTTGTCTCCGTTCGTTTGGATTGAAAGTAACTGTCGTGATGCCAAGCGACTATAAATAAGGAGATAAACGTTATGGCAAAGAAGACATTAAGCAGATTTATGAATCGATTTTCAGTGGTGGTAATAGCACTGGCTGTGATCGCTGTTGTGGTAGCGACTGTAGTGGTATCCGGAAGTGCTCAAGCGGCTGGTCCACGTCCGTTCAAGGGAACTGCTTCTGGTATTTTCGTTGGTGATGGCGGAACCGGAACGATCAATGCCACTCACTTGGGCGAAGGTACGGTCGACTTTTCTAATTTGGTGATTGTGTTTGATCCGAGTCAGGCAAGTCCTGATCCTAACGGCAGTCCTACAGTGGCATGCTTCCCGGTAACAGGTGGCGATCAGACTCTTACTGCCGCGAACGGCGATCAAGTTGTGACGATGTACGAATCGGGCGATTTCTGCGCAGACATTACTAATCCTGCACAGCCGGTTCCAGTGCACGGGAACTTTGTCACGATTGTGACCGGAGGAACTGGTCGATTCGAAGGCGCTGGTGGTCAGATCAATATCGAAGCTGTTGCCGGCTGGGATGGCGAGAATGTCACGTTCAGCAGCACGTTTGTTGACGACAGCTGGATTGACTACTAGCGACTCTTGGGTGCTTGCAAACAGCGAATACAAAATGAAACGCCGACCCAATTCGAGTCGGCGTTTCTTTTTGTATTCGCTTTAGATTCGACAGCTAAGCGGTTGCGCCACCTTCGACGGGGAGCGATACGCCGGTGATATATGAAGCTGAGTCGCTACATAGCCATATGACAGCCTGTGCGACGTCATTAGATTTTCCTATGCGTCCTAGTGGGTACTGCTTGATCAGCCTAGCCATTTTTTCTTCATCGTCGAGCGCACCTAGCATCGGCGCTTCGGTGTGCCCAGGGTTAACGACGTTCACCCGAATTCCATATTTGCCGTAGCCTTTTGCTGCGGCTTTGGTCATTCCAATTACACCCCATTTTGAGACCGAGTACGCCGGCATGTTGGGTGAGCCACGGGTGCCTGAAATCGACGCGGTGTTGAGGATAGAACCGCCACCATTTTTCATCATGTGCCTGATTTCGGCTTGCATACAGAGCCATGTGCCGGTGAGATTGACTGCCATGACTTGGTCCCAAGTTTCACGTGGGTATTCATCGAGTGGAATCACGCCACCTGAAATACCGGCGTTGTTGAATGCGTAGTCGAGTCTGCCAAATGCTCTGATCGTGGTTGTGACTGACCTGCCCCCCCTCAAACGTATCCAGTTGAAAAATCAGATACTGGTTGAATTGAAGGGAGGCAGAAATGCCAAGAAAAGGTCATGGTCCGGAGCAGGTCCTAAACAAGCTCCGGCAAGTCGAGGTTGCCGTTGCAGGTGGCAAGAGCGTAGGTCAGGCAGTACGAGAGATCGGTGTTACAGATCACACCTATTACAGGTGGCGACGTGAGTACGGTGGACTCGATCTCGACCAGGCAAAGAAGCTCAAGAAGCTTGAGAAAGAAAACGCAAGACTGAAGCGAACGGTTGCCGATCTTGCTCTGGATAAACAGATCCTGAAAGAAGCGGCAGAGGTAAACTTCTGAGCCCTTCACGTCGCCGTAAGTGCGTGAAATACGTCCAGCGAATACTTCCTGGAGTATCTGAGCGAAGAGCCTGTATGGTGCTCAACCAGCCCAGACCAACACAACGTCGAGCTTTGAAGTTGAGAGATGACGAAGAATCGCTGACTGCCGAAATCGTCAAGCTTGCAGTGCGGTTCGGCAGGTACGGCTATCGCCGGATCACAGCATTGCTAAGGGATCGTGGCTGGCATGTGAACCACAAGCGTGTCGAACGCATATGGCGACGTGAAGGGCTGAAGGTTCCGAAGAAGCAACCGAAAAGAGGACGGCTCTGGCTGAACGATGGTTCAATCATCAAGCTGAAACCGGAACGTAAAGGACATGTGTGGGCTTACGACTTCGTGGCCTGTAGAACCGAGGACGGTCGTGCGGTCAGAATGCTCACTGTGATCGACGAGTACACGCGGGAGTGCATGGCCATCAAGGTGGCGAGGCGTATCAGGTCAAACGATGTGATCCATGCGCTGACAGAACTATTTGTTCTTAATGGTGCACCGGAGCACATTCGTTCAGATAACGGGCCGGAGTTCACTTCAAAGACAATTCGAGACTGGCTGGAGCGAGTTGGAGTGAAGACACTATTTATCGAACCGGGTAGTCCATGGGAGAACGGCTACAACGAGAGCTTCAACGGAAAGTTCAGAGATGAGTTGCTAAACCGTGAGATCTTCTATTCGTTGAAGGAGGTACAGATACTGACGGAACGGTGGAGAAGGGAGTACAACACGATCCGACCACACAGCTCACTTGGATACCGGGCACCAGCACCTGAGGTGATCATGCCCAGGCTTAAGCTGGCTGCGAATCCGAGATAATAAGTGGTAACGCTATCGGGGGCAGGTCATCAAACACCAACCCGGCTAACTCCACTCCATCCTCAAAGCCGTAATGGAACTTGAAACGAATCTGCTCGTATCAACATTTGGATCGAGATATCAATTAATTCTCAGAGCGCGTTGAGATAAGGATTGGTAGATACGGACTCAGATGGCTCTGCTTAAGCTGTGTGAGTGCCTGATGGGTGCTGGTGGTCAATGGTCCAGGTGTTGAGATACGTAGATATTTAGTACTCAGATGGTCTAAATACTTTTGAGAGTGGATTAATAGCTGCTCGAACCGGTTACAGCGAGCAAGGCTATTAATTTGGTGGAATCCGGGCTAATCTGTGAACAGAAGTGGGTATTTAGCTCACTCAACACCAAAATGTGTTTACGTATCCCGATTAACCCTAGGTTTTAGGAAACCATTGCTCTATCCACTGAGCTACAGGGGCATGACTATCTATTATAAGTTCAAATCATCAATATTTGGTCATTCAAGACGATGGATTTTCTACCGATGCTGGGGTTTCGGCGTGGATAACAACCTTGCCTTAGTGTCGCAAGTGACGGGGGGAAGGCAGCTTGAAACAAAGCCTTGCTCCTTCATTCACGTGGCGCACGTCCCACGAGCTAGTCGCAAAGAAGGGCAGTGCGAAGAGCTTCACCGTTTCGTCTCATGATGTCGATGAAGTCAAGGTTTTCTTCGACCTCCTGAGGTGTCCGTACCTCAATTGGGTGGAGTTGAACTAAATCAGCACCCGTTTCAAGAGAGACCGTTTCAGCCAACCGATCGCTAACAATTGGCTCTTGCATGATGTGCTTTATGCCTAGCTCATTGATCCTATCAATCACACTGGCTATCTGCGCTGGTCCGGACTCAAATTCGGGCGACAGGCCTGCGAGACCAAGTTGCTCAAATCCGTACCGCTCAGCCATGTGACCGAAGGCGAGGTGAGAAACGACGATCGTGGATCGTTCACAATGATCTAGCTGTGCCGACAATTCAGAATCAAGTTGTTGAAGTTCACCGATCAATAGTTCGGCGTTCCTCGTGAAACTATCGGCTGATTCTGGGTTAGCACTTGTTAGACCTTCGAGGATGCGATTCACCATCCCCAACGCCTCTTCAAGATTGAGCCACACATGGGGGTCTAGGCCATCTTTGTGATCGTGCCCTTCGTCAACATCCTCCTCATGTTCATCGTCTATGTGCTGGTCGTGACCACTTTCGTGCTCTTCATTTGCATGGTCCTCTTCAAGTTCATGTCCGTCGTGTTCAATCTGACCTTCTTCGAGGATCATTTGTATTTCGGCAGCCTGTACAACCTGCAGTCCACTGTTATTAGCGCTTTTAGCTAAATTCAGAGCCCAGCTCTCGAATGCCTCATGGTTGTAGACAAAGACATCAGCATCACCGATGAGTCGAACATCGGAAGGGGTCGGCTCAAAATCGTGGGATTCAACTCCTGGTTCAATCATCTGAATGACTCTGACCTGATCCCCACCTATTCGCTCCGTGAAGTAAGTGAGTGGGTAGATGGTAGTTATGACCTTCACAGGACCGCTCTGGGCTGAACTGTTTTCGACCTTACTTGGCTGTTCGCCCTCACATGCTGTCAGCCCAAGGACTGCCAAAGCAGTCACCAATATCTGCCCGGCAATAATGATACTAAGTCTCATAACTATGTGATATTCTACGTTTATAAAAGTAAATACACGGATATTGTAGGCAGTAAATTATGATACTAGGTCTCAATAATTTGCTCATTTAGTAAATACTCCTAACTCGCATACGTAGCGTCTGCACGGTTCACCCAGCACAAAAGGAATTCAGGCTTGATATTGCAAGGTTCGAATACCCTCGCAACCACTGCAACAACACCAGATTTCCTGCGCATGAAAAACGGACTTCAATAGAGTTCGTCGTTGATGGCAGTTATGGCTTCATCAGCATCAATAGCCTGAGCGTACCTCAAAGTAGTCTGCGGATCGGAATGCCCAGCGTACCTCTGCACCGACCTCAACGGCACTCTAGCCCTCAGTAGCCGAGTGATCGCTGTATGGCGGAATCTGTGGGCATATAGCCCATCTGTGAACACCTCAGGGTGCTTACTCTCTATCCTCACGAAGAGACTCCGCAGCCCATCTCTGGTTAGTCGCTGCCCCTCGAATGTTTGCCAAAGTGCACCACCTCTATTCCCTCGTTCGACGAGGTAACAGTCAACAGCCTCTAGCCCTGATTCTCCAATGGTCACAACTCTCTGTTTACTACCCTTCCCGGTGACCATCACACGCCCTTTATCACCAACGTCATTCACGTTCATTGACAACAATTCAGAGGCTCGCACGGCAGAGTTGAGCAACACCATCAACATCGCTCTATTGCGAAGCCTGAGTAAAGCATTCGTACCTTTGTCTATGGTTCTGAACATCTGCTCTACCTCTGTATCCGAGTATTCCAGAGTCTGAGCCTGACTCCCTTTTACTTTGATTCCATCGACGGGGTTTTTCCATTCGCTGGTCGTATCGCATTCTTCTCCTACATATAAGAAGAACGTTTTTAGACACTGATGGAACAATTTGATCCCACCGGAATTCAAAGTTCTAGGTGCACCTGACCTACCTTTCTTTATGAAAGCTAGGAACGCAGAGATGTTTGCTCGCTGAATCTCTCTTACATCGGAAATCTGATGTTTTTCACACCACACGGCGAAAGGATGCAATTTGCCTCGATAGAACTCCAATGTAGAAGATGCAAGATGTGACGATCTGTCTTCAATGAACTTGTCGATCAAACTTGATGGGCAGTGATCAAGGTCAGTTGCCACGGGTCTTCGCAACCATGAAGCTAATTTCCTAGTCATCGCTTTACTAGGTTTGCGTTTACCATTTAAGACTAGTGAGAGAAGTGCTGGCGAGACTTCCAACTGACTCGCAAGGTTTCGGAGCGACAGACCCAGATATTCTTGTCTAGTTCGTATTTTCTTCAGCATGTAAACACTTAGCCATTACAAAGTGTTTACAAATCGACAATAACATTTGTCTATATAGGCTCAAATTTTTGTGATTTGAACTTAGAATAGAACGCATGCCCCTGTAGCTCAGTGGATAGAGCAATGGTTTCCTAAACCGTGTGTCGCGTGTTCGATTCACGCCAGGGGTACCACTTCGTAGATACATCAAACGCCTCGATTCGCTCGAGGCGTTTGTGCGCTCTTACTAAGGTGTGGAGCAGGTTCACGACGGTCAGGATTCGGCGCGAATACTCCACTCCCAACACACTCAACCTGCTGTTCAGACCAAGTATGGTCACGCCAATGAACTCGAACAGCCGCACAAACATAGGGCGCAAGCCGGCAATCGATCGCATAGCCGAAAGCCTATTCGTCACAACCCGTCAGATCGAAGGTGGAGTGATAGCGTTTCGACTCATTGCGACCCTACCGCTAATGATGCTGATGTTCGCCAGCCGAGAGCGGCTTCCCTACTGGGAATTCGCAATCGCAGCCATCGCCACGATGTTTATTGCCAACCTTTGGCTCCGCACAACGAATAACCGCAAACGAATCCCGTTACTGCGATTAGCTTTAATCGGATCAGCTATCGATACAGCGCTATTGCTAACAGTCTCGTTCCTCGCCATAAGGGCTTCGGCAAATATCAACTCAACCAGCGAAATGTGGCTCATATTCCCGCTTGTAATACTCACTTTTGTCTACAGAACCAAACCGTTCGTCGGCATCGCTTACGCTGTCCTGCTCACGGCCTGGTACTCAGCAAACATCATTGGTTTCTTCGACCCCTCAGATCGCGCAGTAACTGAACTACCGATCCGGGCAACATTCTTCGTTTTGATCGGCGGACTGGCAGCCATTCTCGGAAACAGTCTCAGACAGTAGGGTTCCGAGTAGAGGCTTCAGGCACTATCAGCACTTAGATCTGCGCTGACCTGTCGTCCTTCGAGAACCTCAGGATGACATTCGCTATCTGTCCCAAAAAATAAAAACGCCCGCCAGATAAACAAATATCCAGCGGGCGTTTCATTTAGTTCGCTAAAACATCCGAACTAGCGAACGGCACTTACTTGCCGTTTGCCTTCTTCCACTCTTCGTACTCGGGTCGAGCCTCGTCAGAGAGAGGGTAGTAGAGACGAAGATCGCCGCCCTGTTCCAGCTTCTGTCGGCTGAACTCTTCCCACTCAGCGTGAACCTCACCGGCTGCGGCAAGCTCTTCAGCAAGGTGAATCGGAACAACTACAACACCGTCATCGTCAGCGATGATGATGTCGCCAGGAGCAACGTATGTGCCGCCAACCGCAATCGGAACGTTCACTGCGTAAGGGAATATTTCAGTCTGAGTGTGGAAGTTAGGCGTTACACCCTTCAACCACAATCCCAATCCCTCAGGTGCCTCTGGGTAGTCACGAATGCAGCCGTCAACAACAACTCCAATACCACCAGCTCCCTGGAAGTAAGTAAGCATCATGTTGCCGAACACACCGCTGGTCATGCTTCCACGAGCGTCAACGACGATTACGTCACCGTCCTGCGTCCCGTATAGAGCATGCCGGTGGAGCTGTAGTTCAGGATCGGTGTACTCACCATCGGCGTACACGTCGTCACGCTTAGGCATGAACTGAAGAGTTGCGGCAGGGCCAACAATCTTCTTGCCTGGTGTGTATGGGTTCGGCCCCGGGATGAAGCAGTTTGAAACGCCAAGTTTGTTGAGGTCACCGGCAGCAGTCGCCGAGCTAACGTGCTCGTACAACTTAGCGATCAGCTCTTTGGAAGGTCGCTTAATGTCTTGAATATCTTTGGGATCTTGCATCTAAATAAACAGTTCCTTGTTCTTGGAATAACTCCAAGCGAATTACATTGTGTCGGCACACTGAAATCAGGACAGCATCGAATAAGGAAACGACAGAACTGTCAGAACCGGCCTATCCACGTAGATTTCGAAAGTGCGACGAGTGAACACTAAACACCGATTCGCCTCACCGCAAGTAAATACGAATTTTCGTTGCCAGCAGATCAGAGAACGAACGAATTAATACAAATTCCAAATCGGCATATTAGACCGGAAATGTCATGACTTAGTACGAATCGTAGTCATTTTAACTCTAAATTAACCGTTCGATCACGATCTCCATTCTGAAGAGTTACCCACATTTCCCCGCGAGAACCTTTACTGTTAAGCCGCATTCAGCTGGTTCGGCGCATGAACGTGTCAACGAGATTACGTTGTGCGGTGAACGCTAAAGCAGAATGTGAAAAGAGATCGTGGGACGATAACCGTATGTAACGGTACTGGATATGTTCACAATGAGCATTCGATGGGATTCCCACGTACGAGGCTTGATTTATGGGTAAGAAGTTATTTGTTGGTAGCCTGGCCTGGGCGACAGATTCGTCTGGTCTCCGAGCAGCTTTCGAGCGATTCGGCGAGATCGAAGAGGCACAGGTAATCAGCGACCGTGAGACCGGCAGGTCACGCGGTTTCGGTTTTGTAACCTTCACAGAAGAAGGCGTAACTCAGAACGCTATTTCAGAAATGAACGGCGCTGAGCTTGATGGTCGACCAATCGTTGTAAACGAAGCACGCGACCAGGCTCCTCGTGGCGGCGGCGGCGGCGGTGGATACCGTGGCGGCGGCGGTGGCGGCGGACGTCGAGAACGCTGGTAAGCCAGCGTTAGTAGTTTCACCAACTACCAACCGAAATCTAAGCGGGTGCAGCCAATGGCTGCACCCGTTTTGTTTAAGCTTTTGCGTGAGGCGTTAGGTCGCGCTCGTCATAGAATGACTCGGCTCCGCATCGCAATCTACCCTCCCACTAACTCCCTCCCGAAGGAAGGAGGACATACATGGGATTAAGGTGATTGCCGCCGCACAAGTGGAGTGATCAGTTCCCCTTCCCCCAAACGCCTAACCCCACGCAAAAAAATAGTCCGCTCTCGGGGTAGAGAGCGGACTATATGAATTGACGCTGAAGTCGGGGCCAGAAATTAGATTCGGGGCAGGAATCCTAATCGAACTCCAAGTCAAATTACATCTACTTCAAATCCATGACTGCGTCGAGTCGTGACGGAAGACTTCGCTCAACATTGAGAGTTGCTCCATCTGGCGGACTCAAAGTCAACGAGAACTTGTCATTCTTATCCAGAATCGTACCGGTCGAAAGAATACCGTTCGCACCGTTTGAATCGGTGGTCCAGTAGCTAGTAGCTGAACTTGAGGTAATTGCCTCAGTAGTGTCACGAATCAACAACCACACGCTGATCTCGGCCTTCTCGCCGGTCTCAAGCAGGTTGTCACCGTTGTTAGTGCCTAGCCAGTCAACACTCCATGGAACATCGCCCATGAACTGGTTCTGATCGTTGTACGAAACAACAGTCTTGTACTCTGCGCCGCTAGAAATATCTGGGTCTGTTCCAGAACCATCAGCTGTATACGGAGCCGTCAGGTCAACCGGTTCGCCACCGACAGCGTTCGAAACAATGAACGAAACCTTATAGATAGTGTCCGTTCCACCACGGTCAGCCTTGTAAGCAACAACGGCTCCACGTGGATCGAGGGAACTCTTGGTCTCTTGAATTCCAGCAAAGATGGTCTCTTTCGACCTCTCTGAAGCAAAAATACCAGTCGAAAGCACGGTGAATGCAAACACCGACGCAACAACTACAAACGCAATCAAAATGATTGCCGTCTCAAGCCCGGTAATACCGCGCTGCGACGTTTCTCGGGGGTTTGTCCTAAACATATTGCCTGGCTCCTCAACCAATCCCGGGATTCTCATAACTAATAACTCCGGTAGGCGTGTAATTCATGTGGCCAAACCGCTGCCGATCCGTCAATTGGGAGTCCGGTGCAAAGGCCATATATCAATAGTTACCACCTACCCAAACCACCTACTGCCCTCATGGAATCGCTCAACCGCTCCGATGGGTTCACTACCAATGTGGGCAGCCACGCGAACCCCAGTGGAAGCTTGCCCGTCACTCGGCATGCCATTGAGATAGGCCCACACCATTCCAATACCTAAGCAACTAAAACAGGGTCACGGAATTGAGCCGCATATCATCCCGACGCAGGGCGGCAAGAGGAGAAGCTGTCGCACGCCACCAGCATTACCAGCCCGGTTCTACATCACAGTTAAGCTGAAGCACCCTCAGCGAATTTCGATACTTCAGAGCCTGCTCTCGACCACAGAGCGTCGCAACACCTTTGCCCGTGTTGTGCGCCTCCAACATGATCAGCGTGGCCTCGGTTGTCGACATTTCAGGAAACGTTTTGATCAGCGCCCAAATCACGTAATCCATCGAGTGATAGGTGTCGTCAAAGATCACCACAACCCAACGATCCGATCTGCCATCGGCAGTTTCAACAACCTCTGCAGGTGTGGTGGTGCGCCCAATTTCCGGCTCTGCAAATGCGGCGATCTCTTGAATGCTGTTCCACATATCAAACTGAACACCCTTGACACCGTTGCTCAACGGGAGGAATCTTTTCCGGCAATCATTTTTGCTAGCCGAATCATTCAATCGAAACGAAAGTCCTTCATTAATGCGAATTACCGACGTCAAGCCATACCCAGTTTGGGTAGGCACAAGAAACCAAATGTTGGTCAAAGTTGAAACAGACGAAGGCATATATGGCTGGGGCGAATCTGGGCTTTCAAGCCGAGAGATAGGCGTTAAAGGTATTGTCGAGCACTACCGAGAGTTCCTGATCGGGCGTGACCCAATGCAACGCGGAGCGCTCTGGCAAGAAATGTATCGTAGCCAGTACTTCGAAGGCGGTCGAACTCTTACCGCAGCAATTTCAGCAATTGATATCGCCCTCTACGACATCGTCGGCAAAAAACTCGGCGTTCCTGTGTATGAACTGCTCGGCGGCAAGCACCGCAACTACGTTCCTACGTTCGCAACCGGGGGCGGAAATTCTCCCGAAGAAATGGTAGACATTGCCCAAAAGATGATCGCCGAAGGTTTCGACTGTTTCCGACTTCACAGAGGTTACGAAAAAGAATCCGAAGGAATATTCGAACCTCGCGAGGCAATCGCCAACGCAGCTGAAGGTTTAATCAAAGCCCGCGAAGTTCTCGGACTCCGACCTGTAATTGGCTACGACTTCCATCACCGACTTTCAGTAGCGGAAACAGCTTCCTTCTGTCAGATGATGCCCGAGCACACTCTCGACTTCCTCGAAGAACCGATTCGCGATGAAACTCCCGAAGCATATGAAACTCTTCGAACGATGACGAATATGCCGTTCGCACTTGGAGAAGAGTTCGCATCCAAGTGGCAGTTCCTTCCTTACATCGAAAAAGGACTCGCCAACTACATACGAGTCGATATCTGCAACGTAGGCGGAATTACCGAAGCAATGAAAGTTGTCGGCTGGTCAGAAGCACACTACATCGATCTCATGCCACACAACCCCCTCGGACCAATCTGTGTAGCCGCTACCGCCCACATGGGAATGGCAGCAGCAAACTTCTCATGGCTCGAGATTCGTGAATCTGCAGGAGAAGACAACGGCTTCTACTCGAAGGAAGTCTTCCCGGTTCAGCCTGAAATCGTACCCGGCAAAGTAACCGTACTCGATAAACCCGGGCTCGGAGTCGAAGTCGATGAAGCATCACTAATCGAACCATTCCAATGGTCTGAAATGCCACACCTAAAACGAAACGACGGGTCACACACCAACTGGTAGAAAACTATCTACTCAAACTCACACACCATGCACATAACAGATGTAATTCCATATCCAGTCTGGGTCGGCAGCCGAAACCAGATGCTCGTAAAGGTCGAAACCAACGAAGGCATCTATGGCTGGGGTGAATCCGGACTTTCGAGTCGCGAACTTGGCGTAAAAGGAATCGTCGAACATTATCGAGAGTTTTTGGTTGGGCGCGATCCCATGCAGCGAGGTGCGCTCTGGCAGGAGATGTACCGCAGCCAGTACTTCGAGGGTGGTCGTACGTTAACTGCTGCAATATCAGCGATCGACATCGCTCTCTACGACATCATCGGCAAAAAGCTTGGCGTTCCTGTCTACGAACTGATCGGCGGCAAACAGCGAAACTACGTTCCGACATTCGCTACAGGCGGCGGCAACTCACCTGAAGAGATGATCGATATCGCTCAGAAAATCATCTCTGACGGCTTCGACTGTTTCCGATTGCACCATCACTACGGTCGCAAGGCAGAAGGGGATCGGACCTTTGAACCACGGGAAGCAATCGCACTCGCGACCGAGGGCCTGATCAAATCACGCGAAGTGCTCGGAACTCGACCAGTAATCGGCTACGACTTTCACCATCGTCTATCGGTCGCAGAAACCGTCTCGTTCTGTCAGATGATGCCTGAACACACCCTCGATTTCCTCGAAGAGCCGATCCGTGATGAAACACCCGAGGCATACGAGGTGCTCCGAACTATGACGAACATGCCGTTCGCAATCGGAGAAGAATTCGCCTCAAAATGGCAGTTCCTTCCATACATTGAGAAAGGACTCACCCAGTACGCACGAATCGACGTTTGCAACGTGGGAGGAATCACCGAGGCTATGAAGGTCGTAGGTTGGGCAGAAGCGCATTACATCGATCTCATGCCGCACAATCCGCTCGGGCCAATCTGTGTAGCTGCAACATCGCACATGTCGATGGCATCGGCCAACTTCTCATGGCTCGAAATACGTGAGTCACCGGGCGAAAGCCTCAACTTCTATTCGAAAGAAATATATCCGGTACAACCCGAAATCGTTCCCGGTAAAGTAACCGTCTTAGATAAACCCGGTCTCGGCGTGGAAGTAGATGAAGCCTCTCTTACTGAACCATTCAAATTCCAAAACGTCGAACCACTACGTCGCAAGGACGGTTCAAAAACCAACCACTAATATTTCGAGATAATTGCTGCAGTCAAATTGATTAGCAGATAAGAAAACAACAGTCCTCTTTCCTTCGGGAAGAGGCTAGAAGAAGGATAGATCGCTGAGTCACAAGGTCCTGTCCCCCTTCCTTCGGGAAGGGGTTAGGGGATGGGTAGATTGCAGCGGGTCCCAAGTCATTCGATGACGCCCGGACCTAATCACACACCATGAAAATCACAGATCTAAAACCATATGCAGTCTGGGTCGGACGCCGAAACCAGATGCTAGTAAAAATCGAAACCGACGAAGGCATCTACGGCTGGGGTGAATCAGGATTCTCCGGCCGAGAACTTGGTGTCAAAGGAATCATGGAACACTACCGTGAATTCCTGATCGGCCGCGACCCCATGAGCCGAGGCGGGCTCTGGCAAGAGATGTACCGAAGCCAGTACTTTGAAGGTGGAAGAACCCTCACTGCTGCAATATCAGCAATTGACCTCGCCCTGCATGACATCGTCGCTAAAAAGCTCGGTGTCCCTGTTTACGAACTCCTCGGCGGCAAGCACCGACACACCGTGCCTGTGTTCGCAACAACTGCCGGTCCTTACGGTCCAGCCATGATCGAACAGGCAAAAGAGTTCATGGATGCTGGAATCAACGCATTCCGACTTTCATACGACAACATGGATATCCAGAGCGGTGGACTTTTCGAACCTCGTGAGTCAATCGCTAACTCGGCCGAATGGCTTATCAAGACTCGTGAAGAACTCGGCAACCAGGCGATCCTCGGTGTCGACTATCACCACAGGCTCTCACCCGCTGAAACCGCAAGCTTCTGCCAGATGATGCCATCACACACGCTCGACTTCCTCGAAGAGCCTATTCGAGACGAATCGCCAGAAGCATACGAAGCACTGCGCAAGCTAACCGACGTACCGTTCGCCATTGGTGAAGAGTTCGCATCGAAGTGGCAGTTCCTGCCCTACATCGAACGCGGCATCACTCAGTACGCACGGGTCGACATCTGCAACGTTGGTGGATTCACTGAATCAATGAAGGTCGCAGGATGGGCCGAAGCTCACTACATCGACCTCATGCCGCACAACCCGCTGGGACCTATCTGCACCGCAGCATCGGTTCACCTTGCCGCTGCGGTACCGAACTTCGCATGGCTCGAAGTCAATATGCAACGAGCCAACGACCCCGACCGCAGCGTGTTCACCGAACAGGTTGAATTCAACGGTAGCGGTTACGTTGTGAACGACCGACCAGGTCTTGGTGTCGATGTGGATGAAAGCAAACTCTCTGAACCATTCAAGTTCTGGGAAGCTCCACACCCACACCGCGCCGACGGTTCACACACCAACTGGTAAGCGAATACCTGTCGTCTAACCAGACGATTGCCCCTCATCCCGACTAGCGCGGAGGGATAACGATCGAATTCCGTCGAACGTAATCTCTCCGCTTCGGTCGAGACGAGGAGCTATCTAATTCGTGCGAGCCGCCTGTGATTACCGGGCGGCTGTTACATTTGGTTCATCCAAAAACCGGCTAACAAAGCGGAAGGCTAACTACAGCGATGGCAGTATCGATCGATCTCAAAGGAAAACGCGGCGTCATTTGGGGCGTTGCAAACCAACGCAGCATCGCATGGGCGATATCTGAACGACTCGCCGAAGCTGGAGCCGAGCTAGCGTTCACATACCTCAACGAACGCCTGAAAGAACCTGTCGAAAAAGCTACTGCCGGGCTCGACAATCCCCTGCTTCTTGAGTGTGACGCGACCAACGACGAACAAGTTCAGGCCGTTTACGACAAGATCAAAGACGAGTGGGGCGAGATAGATTTCGTTGTCCACTGCATCGCCTACGCTGAACGAGACGACCTAGGTGGCGACTTCTCCGACACCAATTTGCAAGGCTTCCGTACCGCACTTGAAACCAGTGCATACACGCTGATGCCCGTAGTTGGAAAAGCAGCACCTCTGTTTGGCGAATCAGGTGGAGCGGCAATCACTCTTACGTTCGATGCCTCGCAGCGCGTTTACCCCGGATACAACATCATGGGCACCGCAAAAGCGGCGCTCGAGAATGCATCACGACAGCTCGCTGTTGAATTTGGACCGAAGGCCATTCGCGTAAACGCAATCTCAGCAGGACCTCTTCCAACACTCGCAGCACGAAGCATCCCCGGATTCCGTGACATGACCCGGGCGCACCGCGAACGATCACCACTGGGTCGAAACATCAATCACAAGGAAGTCGCCGACACCGCTTTGTTCTTGCTCAGCGATATGTCGACAGGCATTACTGGCTCGATCATTCCAGTCGACGCCGGTTACGGCATCATCGCCCTTTAGGCGACGGGACAAGTCGATGACCTCGACACCAGAAGGACTTACAACCGGACTCTCGGCGACACGATCGCTAGTCGTCGAGGGCTCCAAGTTGTACAGTCCAACAGGAAAAGACGAGCACTCAGTTCTCTCCAGTCCTGCCATGATCATGGAGATGGAACTTGCTTGCGTCGATGCGGTACGACCGCACGTAAAAGCATCCGCAGGATTTCACGTCGACGTAAAACATATCGCTCCCGCCCCTCAGAACGAAACCGTCGAAACAACAGCCACGCTGATAGAAATCGACGGCAAGAAACTCCGATTCAAAGTCGAAACAAAACTGGGCGACACCCTAATCGGCACTGGCACCCACCGCAGAGCAATAGTTGACCTGTAGTCAGTTTGATCAGACACACGCCCTCTGCCCAATTCATCCAGCCTGAATCCTCCTCGTCCCGACCCTGCCGGACGAATCTTGATCGTCGACGTCGCCCATCGTTAGCTACAGCACAAATTAATTTCGTCTCGGTCGACCATAATCTTCACAGTTGACCAAGATCTCTCCACTCCGCTTCGCTACGGTCGAGACGAGTGTATTCGGCAGTTCGCCGGTAAAGAGAATCTCGGAACTCTCTTACGGTGCCGACCACGCGTACTTCACATAAATCCGTACAAAAACTTCTGGCAGTCGAAATACCGGTTCCGTGTACGGTGATCTAGTCGCACTCCTGAGAAGTGCCGCGTATTTAGAAATCCCAACTAGAGAGAATCCGTTTTTTCGCTGTGAGCAGTAGCCAGCATCACACAAACAACCAGCCACAAACGGCGACCGGAGCAGACACAGAATCTGCTCCCGGCGTAACGCCCTCTCACTCGAACCAGGGCGACGTTCTCGCATCATCCCAGGACAGGCTTTCGCCACGCAATTCTCTTACTGTCGCCGAGCTATCGACTCTTGGTGCGACGAACAATTCGACCTCTGTTTTCCAGCGAAATGCAGCGAGAACTCTCCGAACTGAACTAGAAGTCGATGCCGTGATGATCATCGACTACACCGATGCTTTCGGAGGTAAATCCGTACGGGCGATATCGGGTATGGAAAACGCCGCTCTAGATTCCGAAATATGGCTGCCAAACTGGCTCTCGCCGGTAGATATCAACTCACCACTGAAGGTCGTCGACGTCGACCCGGCCGAGTTCACAGCCATCTCAGCAATGAGATCAACCTCGGAATACCGTTCAGCCCTAGCAATCGCAATACCGGGCGTAACCGGTGCCGCTGGAATGATTGTTGCGCTATCTACCAAACCGGTCGATTTCGACGATTCGCAGATCGACAAAGCCAAAATGATCGTCAGCATGTTGAGCCTCTCGGCATCACGATCAAACGCACTGAACGTGGCAGAGCGGGGCGAATCTCAACTCGCTGCTTCACGATTGATAGTGCGTTCCAAAAACACTGAAACGCCCAGCAGCGCTCCAAAGACGCTTCTAGCAAAAATTGCCGATCAGCTAAAACAGTTCTTTGAATTCGATGTCGTCGCCCTTCGAGTTAAAGCAGATGACAAATTTGTTACGCGTGAATCTCTAGGTGTGAACAAAAACCACAATTTCGCTGTGCCAAGCACGGTTGCAGACCCAGACACTGCATCCAGCACGAAACCTATCGAGGCAAGAGCAGCCGAATTTTCGGTAGCGCTGACGAACACTATCCACCAAACCGACAACCGCTCGCGTCAATCAACTGAAGCAGCTTGGAAATCGGTTGGTATCGAATCTGTTTTAGCCATCCCGGTCATTAGCTCCGGCCAAACGGCAGTAGTGCTCGGATCAACTCGATTCGCTGCTTACACACACGAATCGGTGGCTATTGCGAACCGCTTCGTACCTGCTCTAACAGCAGCATTCGCAGGTGGCAGCTCTGCACCGGTTGAAGCGGTATCTCGTCACGAAACTGTGGTTGCCGCTCCTGAATATATCGAATCCATCGCATCGGCAACCGAACTGGTTTCTGCATGCGGGGTCATCGCCACTCAAATCACTAATCGAACCGGAGCTTCACGCGTACAGATCGGATTCATGGACGATGAATCAGGCAGGGCCCATCTCGGGTTTGACACTGAACCGGCCGACGATCTCACCGATTCGGCTTGGATCGCTCCAGAAAAAATCGAACTCCTAATTGATATCTATTCCGACGAGCCAGAATCTCAACGATATTCCACAATTCGCACCGCCATAAAAACTGCGGATAGAACGATCGGATTCGTTGAGGTTTCTCGCGATGAGGCAGGCTTCGATAAAGCAGATCTTGCTCAAATCAAGGAAATCATTGCAGCCTGCTCGCAGGTTGTAGTGACACTAAGGCACCTCGAACAATCTGAATCTGCACTAAACAAACTCGAAATGCTCCGTCGTGTTACCGAGCAGATTCGAGCAGAAAAATCTGACAATCCAACCAGCAACCCACGCATTGCATCTCTTATTCGCAATCTGTTCGATGCCGACTGGATCTACTTTGGAAGCGTCGACCACGAGAACGACCACTCGACTACCGAAATTACCGATGGGCTAAATGTTCCTGAACTCGAACCCGGTGTTCGAGTCTCACGACGTTCACTTCTAATCCCTTCCACCCTCGCAGTATCCAGTCCAGTAACTATCGATCTCGAATCCGCTGCTCCGGGGCAGAGAGCTGCTGGTAGATGGATGTATCGTGCAGGCCTACGCTCGGCTATATGTGCACCGCTCCGACTAGACGGCGTTGTTACCACGATGTTTATGTGTGCCTCTCGAAAGCCCACTGGATTCGGGTCTCTCGAGAAAAAGATGGTCGCATCAATTACTTCCGAACTGGAAATTTCAATTGAGCGAGCGAACCAGCGCAAGATGGCTCCAAATACGAGTGAAGGCAAAGGCTCTGCACAAATCGTTCTAGAACAGCTCGGACCTAATCTTGAAGCCATCCTCAACAATGCTTCTGTACTAGTCCTCACTGTGGGCAAAGACGGAATCGTAAAAGATTTCGCAGGGAGAGGTATCGAAGGGCTGAAGCTTGTTCCTGAACGACTTCTTGGCAGAGATTTCATCGCCTACTCTCGAAAAATCGAAGGACTCGAAGATTCGCTCAACCGAGCATTAAAAGGTCACTCAGGACGAATCGAAATCGAGGTGTTTGGAACTATTCTCGATGCCTGGATGGAACCGAATCTCGACACCGACGGCGAGCCAGGTTCCGCAACCGTCGTCGTTTCAGACATCACAGATCGAGTTAGTGCCGCAAGGGCGGAAGCGGCCCTAACAACTTTGCAACAAGAACAGGACCGAGCTACTAAGTTCATCGTTTCGCTATCGCACGAAATGAAATCACCACTAACCACAGTGGTAGCGCTGGCCGATTTGCTTGGTATGAACGACCGAGGAAATCTGCACCCCGATCAAATCGAACGAATCAACGTGGTTCAGCAAAATGCCGACCGTCTGACTCTTCTAGTGAACGACTTCCTCAACATCTCAAAAATGGAAGCCGGTACGTTTGAAAGCAAGCCATCGAAATTCCAGATTTCAGAACTGGCTACCGATCTTGCGACCTCATTCGAACCGATTGCGACAGGGCAAGATCACAAGATTTCAGTAACTGCGCCCGACGAACACCAATTCGCAACAGCCGACCGAGAATTGCTTCGACAGGCAATCATGAATTTGCTCACGAACGCCAGCAAATACTCGCCTGCCAACACGAATATCGCCCTAGACATATGGGTCGATGAAAACGATCTACGAATTACTGTCACCGACGAAGGCCCCGGAATCCCTCACGACGAACGCGACCGAGTTTTCGAGCCATATAGTCAGCTCGACAACCCTGATGTTCCCGGAACAGGAATGGGTCTGGCTATCGTCAGGCAGATTGTCGAACTTCACCACGGCAAAGTCTGGGTAGAAGATGGGCTCGGCGGCGGAACGTCGTTCGCCATATGGCTGCCGGAAGCCATCTCACACAGCTAGTCAGATCGGGTGTCGCTGTCCATAGATTCTGCTTGCATCCCCTGCGCCTTAAACGTCAGAAGCGCCCTGACAATATCTTTTCGAGTGACGATACCAACCACGTAGTCGGCATCCATCACAACAAGCTGATTCAAGCGATGGCGATCCAATGAACGAAGAGCCTCTCGAAACGACTCATCAGTCGAAATAACTCTAAGACTCTCTGGATTCATGATCTCGCCGATCGTTACGTGCCCTTTGTCTTCCAACGGAACAGCGTCAAGGTCCTGTCGAAGCACAAAGCCAATCAATTCACCCTGACGAGCAACGGGCATAGAGGTCAGTGAATTCTCTGGCAGGCCTTGATGAGTCATCTGTTCAACCGACCAACTGCTCTCGATCATGGGCGGCATAGGACGAGTAGCAGACCCAACACTAAAGCTCAGATGGTCAATTGATTCCAATTCCGAATCTGCCATCTGCTTGGCTTGTTCACCCGCGATTTCACCCCGTGCCGACGACATCAGGAAATATCCGATGAGGACTACCCAGATCCCCCCTACAACGTCGCCATTGAGAATTTGCCAGGCACCCCAACCGATCAAAGCGTAGAAGACGAACTTTCCAACGATGTATGCGACACGAGTTGCACGTTTGGTGTCGCCGGTAAATCCCCAGACAGCAGAACGAAGCACGCGCCCACCGTCCATCGGATACCCGGGGAGAAGATTGAACCCCGCCACGAGCAAATTCATCCAGCCAGTGAAGAAAATCACCCCGTGGTACAACTTCACCTCGTCTTCGTAGACCGGGCGAAAAGTTACCCACCAACCAACGAGCACAACACCGATTATCAGCGAAACAGCAGGACCTGCGAACGCTATGAGAAATTCGTTTCGCGGCCTCGAAGCTTTACCCTGGATCTTCGATACACCGCCAAACAACAACAAGGTGATACCGCTAACTTTCAACCCCTGCATCAATGCGACTATCGAATGACCCAACTCGTGCGCCAAAACCGATGTGAATAGCAGCAGGGTAGTCAGCAAACCTGCGATCCAGTACTCGACAGCCGACCATGACCCGAAGAACGAAGGATACGCAGCAGTCGAAAGCGACCATGTAATGAGCGCGACCGCGATCAACCATGTCGCATTAATGTCGACAGGAATACCAAGCACTGAAAAAAGTTTTATCGAACCGCGCAAATTTAATACGACTTTCTTCGGGCAATCCAATTTGTGGTGCCCTATGTAAAACGTGCTGTAACCCTATACGGATGCAATCGTTATCGTCGATACAACAGCTACAAACTTCAATAAAAACACCTAATTCGCCTGCGTAGCCATAGAAGTATCCCCAAGCAGGACTATCATTCACGAATCTAGCTCGATGCTCGGCAACGGCAAACTGAAAAGAATGATCGACATAAATTCCGCCACTGAAATATCCCGATGAAATCTCTCAAGCAACCGTTCTACGGCTGGTGGATCGTCGGAGCAGGTGGAATGGTCCAGTGGTACACCTCTGCAATATTCTGGCGAGGATTCCAAGCATTCGTGCCGCCCATCCTGGAAACGTTCGGGTGGAGCCGAGGTGTAACCGGAGCAGCAATATCGCTCCAGCGTGGTGAGAGCGGAATGATCTCGCCATTCGTTGGCGCCCTTCTCGACAGATATGGACCTCGCAAGGCGATGGCGTTCGGCGTGCTGCTAACTGGTGCTGGCTTCATATTCATGAGCCAGATGCAATCGCTCTGGCAATTTTATGTTGCTATCGGGCTCCTTACGCTCGGAATGTCGTTCGGAACATTCATCGTATTCGTAGTTACCGTTGCCAACTGGTTTGTCAGAAAACGAGCAAGAGCTCTAGCCACGCTGATGTCGTTCTCGGCAGTCGGCGGCATAACACTTCCGATACTTGTTGGCTCGATAGCAACCTTCGGCTGGCGAGAAGTGATGCTGGCATGCGGAATCGGATTCTGGATCATCGGATTCCCCGCAACACTCGTAATGCGTCGACGTCCTGAAGACTACGGAATGGTCCCTGACGGCGGTGCGACAGACGATGGGAAGTCGAACAGGAGCAAGAATGGTCGCCTCGCTGCAGCACGCGAACATGCAATTACGATGCGCCAGGCGATCAAGCTTCGATTCTTCTGGCAGTTGGCAATCGTCACAAGCCTCGGCCAACTTGTTAGCTCCACAAACCTGTTCCACTTCGCCGCACTGCTCGAGTACGGCATGACCGCCGCTCTCGCCGCTTCCGCGGCTGGTGCCGTTGCGATTGGAGATCTTGGAGGTCGTGCCGGAATAGCGGTTCTAGGCGACAAGTACGACAAACGAAAAATGCTGACCATTGCAATGATCATGCAAACAATCGGTGTAGCCGGTCTCGCCGGGATTAATGCCGAGGTACTTGGTGTGAATCTAGGCCTTTGGCCACTTCCACTGTTCGTAGTATTTTTCGGACTCGGATTCGGATCGTCCATACCGCTAAGACTGTCGATTCTTGGTGATTACTTCGGTCGAGCTAGTTATGGCTCTATCGTCGGACTCACCAGTTCAGTCAATGCTCTCTTCGGTGCGGCGGGTCCTGCTCTTGTAGGGCTAATTCGGGACGTTGAAGGAACATACCGTCTGGGATTCACAGCTTTGGCCGTGATGCTGGCAGTATCGATACCGCTCGCTATGGGACTAGAACCGGCAGGGCGTGTTGCAGCACAAGCTCGGCAATTGGCACGCCGTAACTACCGCGAAAGAAACCGCTTCGAGTCGCCCAGCTAACCTAAGTTCGATATAAGGCAAGCCCACCGGTCTATCGTCTTGTTCTGCTCGACACAGTCACGGTGCGGGCAGTGAACTCTACACCCGGTCTGCTTACCAGCAGCACCACAACAACTTCACCCACTTCAGGGTCGCCACCTCGTATGGTTGTGGCATCTGTCACCGTGAACACACGCCCATTGATAACCCAGCGATCACCGTCGATAGCCTCGATCACTCCTGAAATAGTCAATTCGACAATAGGTTCTTTGGAATCGCCTTCTCCATCAACTTCGTCACCGACTTTGACCTGGAAGTTGATAGAAATAATTAATCCCTGATTTGAATCTATTGAATCTCGAATAAACAACACTTCTGGAATGAGCGCACTGTACGGCTGTGCTCTATACCAGGCCGAATCAATAAGTTCGGTCACAAGTCCTAAGTTCTGAATCCTGCGACCGTTGAGACGCATTGTGGTTTTCGGGCCAACCCACAACTCGAACTTCCTGTTATCCACGAGCTCGACTTGAACAAACCGATTGTTGTCGGAAACCTTCAGCAACGTTCCACGAGACTGAATGAAGTTGTCTGAAACTACCGATAGCTTCTCGATTACGCCAGTTTCAAGAACGTAGAAAACAATATCGACACGATCACCACGTTCAACTTCGAGCAACGACCGAATAGGGACACCGTCCTTGAGCAAATTATCGCCGAGGGGCGTTTCCGGCATCCTCAGTCTTATTAGGCGAGTGTTGTTCGAACTGCCCGACACAACTGTGAGGCGACCTTCGACAACATTCACTCCCGTGATAACACCCGAAGCGCGCCCTACTTTTGGCGATTCAATCGAAACGATAGTTGCAACGTTATAGAAAGTGCCGTTTCGGCCTGTAACTGAGTACACGCCGTTCACGATGTTCATACCAGCGGTTACAGAACTGAACTTGACTCTTTGTCCGTCAATAATCACCCAAGTATCGCCAGTGACAAGAATGTTCAACGATTGTCCGTTGTCTCCCGTCACCTGCAATCTAGCTGGCTCTCTACCAATGCCGGTAACGGTTCCTGAGAACTTCACATTCTTTCTTGCAACTACTACCAAGCGAGTTAGTTCGTCCGATTCAGAGTCAGTTCGAGTTGCGTCGACAACAAGATCACCGACCTTCACGTTTCTGAATTCGACCTCTGATCCATTCCGTACAATCGGCACCTCTGCGCCAACCGTAAGTCGAATCAATGCGCCATCCGTCGGGCGTATGGTTATCGCTGGCACTTCGGGTTCGATCGACTCGACAATTCCTGAAATGTGCTCTTCTTCTATTGGGGCAGATGTACGTGCTCGAATCGCAAGAGCGCGCAAGGTCACGTCACTGCCAGTGATATCTGAAATTGCTCCTGCTTCAGACGATTCGAACTGGATATAAACGGCCTGACCGGCATTCAGACTTGAAATCGAAGACGAACGACCGTTTAGAGTCACTTCAGTTTCGTCAGTGACCTTAGCCGTGACCTTCACATCAAGCTTTTCGTTCGAGGCAATAACAATTCCAAGCGCGTCCTCAAGCGAATCGTCCAATTCGACAAGAGTTATCAAACCGTTGAACGCCCTAAGCGACTCGTGCTCTAGAACCGCTTCCAATTCCTCAACTAATCGAGGCGGATGCACTCTGACTTCATTGGCGGTACGCACGTCACCAGCAATCGAATACCGAACGTCTAACTCGCTGCCAGGGTCGATCAAACCACGAACATCACTAAGCAACTGAGGATTTTTTGCATTCGGAGAAACTGCTCGAAGAAGATCGGGCGGAAGAATTGCTGTTGTTACAACAGGATCGTAAGTGAAGTTCACAGAGAACGGATCAGCGTCTTGCTCCCCCTTAGGAACCACGGTAAATTGCGCCAGTCCGATCTCATCAACAAGTCCACCCGAAATTTTCAGCAGAGGCTGAACTTCGCCGCGTGATCTGGCTGTAGATTCGTAAATACCTCTTAGCTCGCGGAATCTGCGCTGAATCTCCTCGAATTGTTCAACAGCATCGTCGAGCACCGCTTGATCGGCACGCCCTGAATCGATCACACGCTTTAGCGCTCTTGCGGCGTCATCTAAGGCAGATAAGTGCTGGCTACGGGCATCAATCGCTATCTGTGCCAAACGCTCCGATTCAGCTTTATCAGCAGCAATATCCTGGGCACGTTGTATTCGCTCAACGGTCTTGCTCGTAAGTTCAAATCCAACTGCGGTGAAAATTCCACTACTGCGATCAAGACGCGCAACCATGGTTATGCCATCACCGATTGCAGGTGCGTCGATACCGGCAGGCATCAAAACATCTACCACACCTGCGTTTCGAGTCTGAATCGATAGCCCGTCATCAGTCTGACTTGTAACCACACCAACAAGGTGTTTCGTAACAGGTTGAGTGTTCGCAACCCTTACCAGTGTCTGCAGAGCCACAAGCTCATCGTCGGCATTACGAGTAGCAGTCGAAATAACTCGATCACCCTCTTCGACATCTCCGACCGAGGCCCTGTTTGACCCAATCTTGAGTTCAGACTCGGAATCAAAATTGAGGGTGACCAACCCTGAGTTAGAAGCCACGACAATGGCGCTAGGGGGACGAACTTCAAATGCAGTACCGAAGACAGCTTCGATATCTGCCGAGCGTACTTCTGCGCTTGCGGTGTTTGATCCAAAGGCAAACAACATCAGTGCAAACGCGACAAGAATCATGGCGCGTGGGCGAATTAGCTGAGCGGCTAGGTTTTCAGACTGCGTAAACATTCGATGCGGGAGGAGAGTCGATTGAGGTTGCCTTCGACCTATAAATTCTGCATCAACCGTAGTTACGCCTTTGTTACTACTGGCGAACCGAACGGTTCGACCAAATGCCGCATGGCAACCACCAAGTAGAGAAATCATGCAGGTTCCTCCTCGGGGTCAGGCGGAATCGAGATAATCGCCAACGATGAGTTGATCTGGCTACCATCCAAATTACTCGCAACCACATCTACGAAATTACCGCCGGGACTCAACACCAGAGTCAGCTCAAACGTCCCATCGGCCTGAACTTCGACGATCACATCGTTCACGCTGACAATCGCATCAGCCGAAGTCACGCCCCTGAGTAGCACCGTGTCGCTGTAAACGATACTTTCATCGCCAATCCCCTCAAAATCCAACGCCAAGTTGAATGTGCCCGACGATGCCGTTGGCTCGACAGTCGAATCAATTACTTCAACGGCAACCACGGTTGGAGTCGGGGTAGGAGGAACTGGAGTAGGAACGGGTCTTGGTGAAGTCGGAACCGGTGTGGCGGTTGCAGCAGGAACAGGAGTAGCGGTCGGTTCCGGTGTTGAAGTAGCGGGCACCGGCGTATACCTCGCCCTGCTTTCGACACAACCAGATGCCAACACCAACAGCAAGGCGACAAAAACAACCGACTTAGCGGAAGCTGAACTTCTCAGCGATGAAAGTCGAAAGATCTCGGCCATCATTTGACTGCTGACGGCCGATTATCGAGCGGCAATGAAAGGGTGAAAGTTGTCGAATGCTCGCCAGAAGCCCCGTTCGATTGTTGCGATTCAACAAGTAACTCACCACCACAACGTTGAGAAAGAGAACTTGCGATAAATAATCCCAAACCTGAACTTTGCTTCTCGCTCCGAGCGGAAAGTTCGGGTGTCCAGCCGCGATCAAACACGTGAGCCAAGTGCGAATCGGCAATTCCCGCTCCATCGTCCCAAACTCGTACTAAGAACGAATCATCAGAACGAGTGAGCCTGATTTCCACGTGCCCTTCAGCAAATTTCGTTGCGTTGTCTACCAAGTTGGTAATCACGTGATCAAGAGCAGAGCCATCACCGTAAACCAAACCAAACTCGCTCGGCTCACACCACCAAACAAGTTCTAAACCGCGCTCTCGTGCAATCGGCGTGTATCGATCCGAAACGTTACGAACAATCGCAGCAGCGTCCACAGGCTCAACTGCAAGCGCTGCGCTCTCATCCTCCAGATCAACCAAAACTCGAACGTTCTCGATCATCAGTCTGAAGTTGGGTGCCTGGTTCTCGATTTCATCCAGCAACTCGCCGACCATATGCTGAGTAACCTCTCCGGTCTCGTTCAGCAATGCCCTCGCTTCCCGCTGCTTTCCGAGAATCCGTCGGAGTGGTCGCCCCATGTCGTGAGCAAACGTATCGAAATAGTCCTGGGTAACCTGACTCCAAGTTCGATCGTCAGGCACAACGTTCGGTCGACTCGCCACATATTGCATAATCCCGAACGCAATCAATGCTCCGAGAATGAATACTCCTGCTCCGACGTACGCAATCGGTTCGATATACCAGAGAGTTCCAGCAGAAATCGATTCGCCAATAAGCGGAGAAAGCAAAATAAACAGTAGACCTATCACGGCCACTGCAATTCCCACGTATTTCAGAATCTTCAACGTTTGATAGTTCAAACCGCAGAAATCCTAATTCGAATCCAATCGTTCAACATTTCAACTAATCAGTCGGGTTAACCAAGCGATAACCTCGATTCCGCACATTAATAATCAATTCGTTGGCACCGAACTCTCTCGATACGGCCTTACCAAGCGAAACTTTAAGCTCTCGAATTCTCACTCGAAGCGAAGCACGAGAATCCTCTCCTTCAGAGAATCTCTCGAGCCTTGAGAACGGCACTAGCTCGCCTTCTGACCTGTACATGGCCGAAGCCAGTTCGTTCAAGATCTCTAGCTTCATACCCTGAATCTCTCTGATCAGATCACGCCGACCATCGTTCACAGCGTAAACAGCAGCGTTCTCAGGATCCAACTCAAACAGTGAGCCAATCTTGATAGTTTCAGGCGCACTGCCGATCAGTCTGCGCAATCGCAACACGACTTCTTCTGGGCTCGCTAATTTGTCGATGAAATCGACTGATGCGCTCACACTCAAACTAGCGCTCACAGCAGTATCTCGGTACGGACCTTGTGTGTACTGCGTGAACATAAGAACCGGCATGGCACTATCGCGTTCAGCAATTTTCTTGAGAATCGACAATCCCTTGAAACGATCAGAATCGTACTCGCCAAACCGAACGTCAAGTAAAACAGCAGAAGGGCGTTCAGTCTCCATAGCGAACAACGTCTGCGTCTCGTAATCATCACCAGTCACATGCGGACCCTCGGGCGCAACAACTACCGGCTTGAACCCATCCGTCTCGAGACGCCGTAGTACCGAACGCATGAGATCAGACATGTGCTCATCATCGACTACGAGTATTTTCTGGCCACCACCAATGTTTTTTGAAGTCAAAACTGTCTCCTGCGGTTGCCTACCGAATCTCACTAAAATCCAAAGAACAATTACTATCAGTCAAATGTGAAGATCCGTATAAATCGACTCTATCACTCGCCCGTAATTAAGCCCTTCACATTCACAACGATTGAAAGGGGCAATATGTTCCATTTTCGTCAGTCAATATTCCCGAACAATTACGCCGTAAACGCCTGACACGAAAACCAACTTCACACACAAAATGCGTTATCTTGGGGTCGTAAATCCTTTTCTGGGGTCGACTCGTTCTTTAGGGAACGCTATGCTCCCATGACCGCACATTTCCACCCTCATTTCTCGAGAAATACCCGCCTGTGACCGACCAGTTCGTCCATCTACACAACCACTCCGAGTATTCACTGCTCGATGGTTTCAGCAGATTAGACGATATGGTCAACAGAGCCGTTGAGCTTGGGCAACCAGCCATTGCGCTCACCGACCACGGAAACCTTCACGGCGCAATCGACATCTACCAGTCGGCAACCAACGCCGGCATCAAGCCGATCATTGGTGTTGAAGGTTACGTCGCCGACGGACCACGCGACGAGAAGAATCCTCAAAAGCGATTCCCGTTCCATATGACCCTGCTCGCGCAGAACCGTGCGGGCTATCAAAACCTCATGAAGCTGGTAACCGCTTCACACATTGAAGGTTTTTACTACCGCCCTCGAATGGATCGAGAGATTCTCGAAAAATATTCCGAGGGCATCATCGTGCTCTCCGGATGTCCTTCTGGCGAATTAGCTCGCTACATAAAAAATGGCGATATGGACGCCGCTAACGAAACTCTCGAGTGGTACGGCAACGTATTCCAAGACCGCTACTACCTCGAAATGATGATGCACGAGCACGTGCCAGAGCAGGCTGAGATCAACGAAGCGATCATCCAGCTCAGCAACCAAACCGGCCTTCCTATGGTTGTAACTAACGACTCGCACTATGTCAGACGAGAGGATTCTGAAGCACAAGACATCCTCACATGCATCCAAACCAACTCCAATGTGAAAGACCCTAAACGTCTGCACATGGAAGACACGTCGTACTACCTGCGAAGTGCCGCCGAGATGTACGCGGAATGGTCACACCTTCCGGAAGCGATTGAAAACACAGTCAAGATCGCTGAATCATGCGAGCTCGATCTCCAGTTTGGTCAAACTCTAGTTCCTCGGTACTCAACGCCTCAAAACAAGTCTTCCATGGATTACCTGAAAGAACTTTGTTACGAGGGTCTGAAAAAGCGTTTCGACAACAAACCAAGCGAAGAAGTTATCGAACGCCTAGAGTACGAACTAGGCATCATCGAAGAAACAAAATTCGCCGATTATTTCCTCGTTTGTTGGGACATCTTTAACTTCGTGAACGAACGAGGAATTCTCTCAGCCGTACGTGGTTCAGCAGCGGCGAGTCTCGTGCTGTACTGCCTCGAAGTAACTCAGATCGATCCAGTAGAGGCCGATCTTTTCTTCGAACGATTCCTGAACATCGAACGTCGTGAGATGCCAGATATCGATATGGACTTCGCCGACGACCGTCGTGCAGAAGTCATCCAGTACTGCGTCGATCACTACGGCTCCGATCACGTTGCACAGATCGTCACTTTCGGCACCCTCGGCGCTAAGGCTGCAATTCGCGACACGGCTCGCGCACTCGCTCTACCGCTCGAGCTCAGCGACAAGCTCGCAAAAATGGTTCCGCTCACTCTCAACATCAAGTTGAAAGACGCAATCGATGAATCAACTGAGTTGCAGGCTGAAATCAACCGGAATAGAGATGCACGTGACCTAATCGAGATGGCGCAACGTCTTGAAGGATCAGTACGAAGTTCAGGCACTCACGCGGCCGCTGTGGTTATCGCCGAAGAGCCACTAACTGAATACGTCCCGCTCCAACGCCCGAAAAGCGGAGACGAAGATTCCAGTCCGGTAACCCAATACTCCATGAACCCCGTCGCAGACGTCGGGCTTCTCAAGATGGACTTCCTCGGACTGGCAAACCTGTCGATTCTCGACCAATGTGTAAAGCTGATCGCAGAAACCACCGGCGAACACATGGGCGTTTACGATGTACCGGTCGATGATCAAAGAGCGTTCCAGATTCTCGGAGAAGGCGATACTTTAGGCGTATTCCAACTCGAATCTGAAGGCATGCGCAAGAACATCAAACTGCTCAAGCCTACGACCATTAATGACTTAGCAGCGATGATCGCGCTGTATCGACCGGGCCCAATGGAACACATCGGCACGTTCATCGATGCCAAACACGGCCGTGCTGAAATCACATACCCGCACGAAGACCTACGTGAACTTCTAGAGCCAACTTACGGCGTCCTTGTATATCAAGACCAGGTCATGCTTATCGCACAGGCGTTTGGCGGCTACACGCTCGGTGAAGCCGACATCCTGCGTAAGGCAATGGGTAAGAAGAAGGCATCGGTCATGAAGGCCGAGCACGAAAAGTTCTCAAAAGGTGCGCTCGAAAAAGGCTACACGCAGGAACAGGCCGACACCGTCTTCAAGTTGATGGAGCCGTTCGCCGGTTATGGATTCAACAAGGCACACGCTGTTTCCTACGCCTACATTGCTTACTGGACAGCATATTTCAAAGCCAACTACCCGACCGAATACATCGCAGCCGTACTAGATTCCGCCTCTGGAAATCCTGAAAAAGTCGGACTCGCCATTCGCGAGGCGTCACGACTCAACATAACGATCAAACCGCCAAGCATTAACTATTCACGCTCTGGATTCACTATTGAGCGTGATGCCGACGGCAACGACGCAATCCGATTCGGTATGGCTGCGGTCAAAAACGTTGGAGCAGCCGCAATCGATCCAATTGTCGAACTACGACAGGCAGCAGGTCAGTTCAAGGATATTGAAGACATCTGCCGGCGTGTCGATTCAAAATCGCTAAATCGCCGGACTCTTGAAAGCCTAATTCGAGTAGGTGCATTCGATGAATTCGGAGGACGCGGCAATCTCCTTGAATCGGTTGATCGAATAATCGCTGCTATTCAGCGTCAAACAAAACTACGCGACTCCGGTCAAACCTCAATGTTCGACATGCTCGGTGAGTCAGTCCCAGCACCAATGGTCGAGATTGAAATTGTGGAAACCGACGACACCACCGATCAGGAACGTGTCATATGGGAACGTGATCTTCTTGGTGTTGAACTGACACAGAGCCCGTTCACACGAGAAATGCGCCAGCAGCCCGACAACATCGTGGTTTTCGCTGCAGATATTTCTCCTGACATGTCAGGTCAAAAACGAGCGGCATTGGGACAGGTCAACAACATTCGCGAATTGACCACCAAGCGAGGCGATAAATTCCTCTCGCTCAATCTAACGCTGCTTGACGGCGATATCGAAATGGTCGTGTGGCCAAATATTCTCGAACAAACCCCAACTCTTTGGGAGAACGGAAACTTTGTTTCTGTATCTGGCGAAGTTCGCGAGCGTTTCGGAAGAGTTTCTCTTTCTGTTGAAACCGCCAGTGAATACCAGCTCAAGGCGGAAGGCCAAGCCGAATCTGAAGCCGAGGCGAAGCGAAACGAACCTGCTCCAGTTGTAAGAGCCGGATTCAATGAAGCAAGCGAACCTCGCCCCGTACTGAACGATCCTGTGCAACACGTTCAACCGACCGCAAAACCAAGCCCAACGCCCGATCAAGGGTCGGCAGCTCCTGCACATCAAGCAAACGGCACGTCAACACCAAACTACAAAACTCCGGTTGAACAAATTGTTGAACCGGTCATCGAGGAAACTCCACTGACAACCGAATCCGCCGCTCCGAACGACACTGATTTGAACATCGCCACACAGAACGGTGGTCCAGTTCTAGTTCGTGTCAAAGAAACAGGCGATGCAGCCGATGACAAATATCGTCTCGAAGACATAATGCGTCTGTTCGTTGAGTTTTCCGGCTCGGATCCTGCAATTTTGGAGATCGAAACAGGCGGAAAGATCGTCCGACTGAACATGCCGTTCAAGGTTCAGTCCGGCGCCCGACTAACCGACCGTCTGCACGAACTGCTCGGCAACGGCTCTGTCCGCTCCGCAGCCATATAGTGATAACCCGTCGCCAGCCGGCGATCCCAAACATGTCGAGTTCGTAATCACCAGCAAGACTAGCCACCAAACAAACGGAGCGATGTCGTGAACTGGGAAGTACTTACAACAGCACCTGACCAACTCATCGCTGAATCATGGTGCGGCCTGATAAGGGCAGCCGGAATCGAATGCAGGCTCCAACCGGGCGACGCCGTAGGCTTCATGGGAGTCTCAGTATTTCCTGTGAGGCTTATCGTGCACCAAGCCGACGTAGAGCTAGCCCAATCGGTTCTAGATTCCTACGTGGCAGAAGATGAATCTCAAGAAGATTTCGAGAGCGGGAACACCGAGCCCGACGATCCACAGTCGATCTAACGATCAGTCTCTAAAGCCAGTAGCTGTGATTTCAGCGGCAATCCTGCGCCACCAAATCCATGCAGTGCACCCGTCGAACTAACCACACGGTGGCACGGAACTAACAAAGCAAGCTTGTTCCTGGCCATCGCCTGACCAGCACCACGTGCGGCCTTCAAATTTCCAGCCTGTTCCGCCAGCCAGCCATAACTACGAGTTTCACCGGCGGGAATCGTTCGACACGCATCCCAAGCTTTCCTGAAAAAAGGTGTTGCCGATCTTGTATCGATTGGAATATCCGCCAGGTCTATCGGTTCACCCGCGCAATAATCAGAAATTAGAACTCTCGCATCAGCATATTCGTCAGGGGCGTGTTCAGCGCCATGAATTTCGGGCTGAACGCGGTCAAGCGCAGTCTCAGGCGCATCTTCGGGAAGACTTGCTCGAACAATACCGTGATCACTGCCAACAATGGCGACCCAACCCATATCGGTCTCAAAAACATCGTAAGTAAGTCGCTGTTGTTTTTCGTTTTTCGCCAACCTAAGTACCCCTGCCCTCACCAAGCTCTGGCCCGATTCCGCCGATCTGACGAATCCGATAAGCGATCAAAGCTCGTGCCACTCGACGCCATGCCCGGTCAAGATCTTTTGCACGCTCATCCTCTTCGTCGCCGCGCTCAGAAGCACCCGCATAGATTTGACGCTGATACTCCAGCGCTATGTAATTAGCATGCTCGCTCGCAGCTAGCGCTCGTTCGCCTAGTATCTCGGCGAACTCAAGCGCCGTTTCGTTTGGTCGACGCTTAATGCCCAACACTGAAGCTACTCGATTCATCCGAGCGTAGGCCCTGGTCGGAGCATCCATACCGCGAAGACTCAACCTCCAAATCAGCATCATCACGGCAGCTAATCCAACGACTGCGCCCAACCACGCAAACGGTCGCCACGGGAATACGAACTGATCTGAAGTAACTTCATCATCCGAGATAGGGAACTGCCCACCGGCTTCTCTCGATTCACGAGCGAGCCGTTCAAGATCAGCAATATCTTGGATGAAATCGGGATCGTCTTCGGCGGCGCCAATTCCACCAGCGGCAAACGGATCACCACCAGCGATTGAAGGCGAGAGTCGACCACGATCAATGGTCTGATCTCCCGGAGTCATTTCGTAGTCGATCCAACCGTATTCAGGGAAGTAAACCTGCGTCCAACCATGACGATCTTCGTCCCTAATCAGGAACAACCCAGCGTCAGGAACATACTCGCCGGATCCCCAGCCTGCGACGAACCTTGCCGGAACACCCACTGATCGTAATAGAACCGCCCCAGAAGAACCGAAGTACTGACTGTAGCCCTTGATCTTGGAAGAATCGCAATTTGGTTCGACACTCGAACACGGCTCACTTTGAGTTTGGAAGAGGAAGTAGAAAATCCCGTCAACACCGAACTCTGGTCCTTGAATTTCGAGTGAATACTCCTGTTGCCTCAATAAGGCTTTTATTGCTTCAGCTTTCTCAAATGGAGTTTCAGCGCCAGCATCTCTGATTATTTGCGATGCGAGCAGTCCGACCTGCTCCGGAAGTGAATTAGGCAGTTGTAGATATCGATCAGTGATCCAGGTCGGATAGTCGCTACCAGCTTCGTTCAACTGATCATCGCTGGCTAACGACACGAATGTTTGAATCGAGAACGTGTCGTCCTTGGAAATCTCTTCAGAAAGCCGAACCCCTACCTGCTGAATCGGTGACGCACGTTCAATATCAAGTCGAGTCGCCAGACCGCCCTGTGACTCGGTCACAATCTCTATCGAAATCTGATCCCATTCAACCTGTCGAGATTCTGAACTCAATGGAAGCAGAATTGTTTCGAATTTTTCCTCCACGGCGTCCGGGTCATTCTCATCGATCTCGACTCTGGTGACAATCTGCTCTTCGCCTGTGGAATCGGCTGCTCTGAGTGCAGTAAGGACCTCTTCTACCAGTTCAGGCTCGACGAGATTCTGGTTGCGGAGTCGTGTCGACTGGAAGGAGTCGATTGGCACAAGATCACCCAGAGCAAATCGAACTGCGAATGCCAAATCTCTCAGGTCGGCTGGGAGTTCACTAATACCTGAAACCGAACCGGTAAGAGGCACACGCCACTCAAGCGGATTTAGCACCTGAACAGTCGTTTCTCTATCGACCGAGAAGACGGCTCCCACAGGTACAACTGTGCTCGTATCTACCAGCGGAACATAAACCTGCGAAATTCGTTCACGCTCAAGTTCTGTCGGCGCAAGCGTCAGCGCCGAACGTGGCGACGCTTCAACTCTTGTGTTGGGGTCAGTGAGCCAACCTTCTGAACTGTACTGCTGATAAACACGACCTGCATAAGGCAGAACGTACTTGGATCTAATCCACATCAACGGCTCGTCAGTAAGTTCAATCGATCCGCCAAACGCCATCGTTTGCGATGGGGTTCCAAATAACTCGCTACCGCCCGGACCATCGACACCTGCAAGCAATCTATTTGCAGGCTCTTGAAGTGCATAGAAAGGCGCTCGGAAAATGTCCCAAGTATCGTGAACTTGCTCGGATCGCGGCTCCCATATCGGCAGAAGAGCGCTCAACAAAACAATCGGCAAAGCGAATAGCAGTCCTTCTTGAACTGTCGACCAAGCAAGATGGCGGGAATACTCGATTCCTTGATTTCGCCAACGCTCGATTCGCTTCACGGTCGTCAGATGTGCAAATAGTGCTATTCCACCCACGAGGAACAAGAAGAAAGTGTGTTCGTGTTCTCCGTGGCGGTAGCTCAAGTTGGTTAGGATGACCAACGCCAAAAGAACGGTTGGCAACCACGGAGTTCTAAACTTAAAAGTTAGAGCGGTGACGCCGTAACCAACAATCCAAGATGCCGTCATGAACATCAAAGCAAACGGCACAGTATCGGTGCTGATACCGCCCGACTGCGCAGCGGTTATCCAAGATGAAAATCTGGCAAACCCATCTATCGATCTAGCGAAAGGGTCACCGCCGCTTGCCTGTGCTGTTCCTTGCCACAACACCACAAAGAACCCAAGCCCTATGGCATAGACAATCGTCAAAAACCAATTGAAATTCAGCTTTGAAACTACAAACGCCGCAAACGTTCCAAATAACAGCGTAGGGATAACCGAAGGCAGATCGCCCCACCCGGCAAGCTGAACCGACCAGCCCACGTTCGTCATCATCCAGATCAGAATCGCCAAGCTCACCCAGTCGTATGCGGGCGCGAACTGAGATAGTCGATCCGTAATCGATTCGAATAGCCCTGCTGAATACGCTCGTTCCTCAGCTGATGGCGGTCCGGGAACGTTGTTCAAGAAATCGGTGGTGGTACTCATTGCTCACCTACCGGTTCTGATTCAACTTCTGAGGCCACCCCATTCACCGATTCAAAAGGTTCAGCATGAACTCGTGCTGATGCCTGACGCAACCCATCAAACTCCCCACCAACTGAGTTCAGCAGTGCACTGGCAATAGAATCGCCGCGAGCCAGCGGATATGTCGATACACCCGTCGCCACAAGATGATCCAAAGCATCGCCGTTCGAATCGCCACCGAACGAAGCACGATCTATCAAAACCGTGCTCACTCGAACGCCACGCCTCACAAGTCCACCGAGCGCATCAACCCACGGACCATCTCCCGCCGATGTAATAACCACCAGCGAAGTATTTTGGCCAAGATCTCGTTCAAGTTCAGAGAGAGTTTCAAGAATGGTCACATCGCCAACAGGTTTGCTCGAAGCAATATGCCGCATGACCTGCTCTCGCTGATGAGCCGATCGCTCGGGCATAGCGAATAACGACTTACTGCCGTGGGATGCGTAGCCAACAGGCAAAAATCCTCGGCTGTAACGGTCGATAACCGATGCTGCGACGGTAGCTCCAACTTCGTCAGTCGATTCCCCGTCTACCTCAGCCACTGAATCGATGTGTTGATCGAACAACACCCACATATCGCTCGAAGAACCCTGATCAAACTGCTTCACCATCAGCTCACCAGTTCGAGCAGTCGATAGCCAGTGAATTCGTCCAAGTGCATCACCCGCCTCATACTCTCGAACCGAAGCAACATCCGTGCTCAACACGCGAGCCCGCTGCCGACGGGAGTTGTCACCGACCAGGTGAATAGAAGGCGAGGCAAAGTCAGGAATATCAACGATCTTCGGGTAAACAAGAACCGATTCCTGCCCACCAAAAACAATTTCCTGAGGAAACATACTGAACGGGTCAGACGTCCGAGCAACGAGCGGACCAACGCTATATTCGCCACGACGAGTCACCCGACCCGACATCTCAAGGCGGTCGAACGTGATCATCAAGCCAAGACTCGCAACCTGCTTGAAACTTACTCCGGGAAGATCAGTTCTATCCTCAACCTCAACCCACGCTTTCGGAGTTCCGCCCTTATTTCTGAGAATCACTGTTTCCGAAATCGAATCACCGACCGTGTACGGACCCTTTGGTCGTTCAACTTCGGCGGTCATCTGTTCCGAACTACTCTTCGCCCAAAACCAGCCTGCTAACAGCAATATTCCAAGTGCGTAGTAAAGACGTACCGAAAGATCGAACCCTGTCGCCATCCCAGTTAGGAATTCGAGCACCATAACGACAAGAATCCCGTAGAGAACCGGATTCTTTCGCAAGCGTCGACCCGCACGCCGAGTTCGCCCACTCACCTCGGAAGATGGTGGAGCTTCAACCTGACTGTTAGTTGACTTAAAAGAACGGAGCATAAGTTCCGAAAAGCTCCCCGCACCCATTCGGATCCAACGTCCAACCGACGTGCGTTAGGGAGTATTAGGGTGGAGAACTAAGATCTTCGAACGCTAGCACCCGGCACTGAAACCTGATTCAGCACATCGGCGATAACTGTTTCCTGAGTGACTTCGCGCATTCGTGCCGAAGGTGTAAGCAACACTCGGTGTGCAAGAGTCGCAACTGCAATCGCTTTAATATCGTCAGGCACAACGTAATCGCGTTCCTGAAGCAGGGCATAAGCTTTTCCGCCCTTCATCAAATTGATCGAAGCTCGAGGCGAAACACCAAGTGCAGCTTCCGGATGAAGTCGGGTGGCGTTCGCAATTTCAACGATGTACTGCTTCACCAAAGCATCAATATATACATCGTCAGCCTCCGCTTGCAGCTTCGCTATATCCTCGGGAGTACACACCGGCTTCAACTCATCGATCGGATCGAGGTGCTCTCGGCGATCCATAATCGCCACTTCTTGCTCCGCATCCGGGTAGCCAAGCGAAACACGCATGAAGAATCTATCGAGCTGTGCTTCTGGAAGCGGGAATGTTCCTTCGTACTCGATAGGGTTTTGAGTTGCCAGAACCATAAACGGACTCGGCAATTCACGAGTAGTGCCTTCAACAGTTACCTGCTGCTCGCCCATCGCCTCGAGCAGTGCAGACTGTGTCTTTGGTGTCGCACGATTGATCTCGTCTGCCAGTACGATCTGCGCCATAATCGGCCCAGGACGGAACTCGAAATTACCCGTCTTCTGATTGAAAACTGAAGCACCGGTAACATCGCTCGGGAGCAAGTCGGGAGTGAACTGCATCCGCCGATAATCACAACCAGTGGAAGTTGCAATCGAACGAACAAGCATCGTTTTACCAACGCCCGGAACGTCTTCGATAAGAACATGGCCGTTGCAAATTAGTGCAACCAGCGCAAGCTCGACGGTATCGCTTTTGCCGACAATTACCTTGCTGACGTTTTCTATCAGCGAATTGGCAAGCGATTTTGAATCAGCCGTAAGAGTCAATGATGTCTCCCTGTCTGCCGTGCTCGATCTGTGATCAGATCCAATCAGCCCATCGTGTTCCAGTTCATTGAACCAGGTAAGAAATTTGTTACAGGCCAATTCATCAAGCAATCGAAGTAAAGTTTGGTGGGCGATGTAGGATTCGAACCTACGACCCCCTGCTTGTAAGGCAGGTGCTCTAACCAACTGAGCTAATCGCCCAAACATGCTGGTAAATGATCCATCTGCCCGTCCGTAGCTACGTGAGTAACCACTACACGGATTCAAATGTCCGAATTCGGACTCATCATCAACCAGTTCTTCGATTGTCGAAATATGACCTTCGTTTATCGCGAGCGCCGATTCTACACGGCGAACACACAGAACGATCAGTCATATTTTCCGGCGATGCCTGCAGACCTAGGGTCACTGGCATCAATAGCGCCCCAAAAATTTTAATTATTCGGGGCGCCAAGAGAGAATATGGCGCGCTTGGCGGGATTCGAACCCACGACCTCAGCCTTCGCAGGGCTGCGCTCTATCCAGCTGAGCTACAAGCGCACAAATGTGGACGAATCCACGTATTGAATTTTACTTCAATAAAAACAAATCTGGTGCCGAGGGCGAGAGTCGAACTCGCACGCCCTTGCGGGCACTACGCCCTGAACGTAGCGCGTCTGCCATTTCGCCACCTCGGCACGAGGGTTCAGATACAAGATCAACGATCAATGAGATCTGAATGGTGGGCGATGAAGGATTCGAACCTACGACCCCCTGCTTGTAAGGCAGGTGCTCTAACCAACTGAGCTAATCGCCCGAAGATTCAATTGTACTCGCCGACTTCAGGAATAACGGCTTTTTGAATGGTAGCGATGGTGGGACTTGAACCTACGACCTCACGCTTATGAAGCGCGCGCTCTAACCGGCTGAGCTACATCGCCTTGCCATTCGACGCTTCTGATGACCGAAATCACCAACTGCAATCATTTATGGTAGCCACGCCTTATTGGTGGGTCAACGAATTTGCGGCTCACTGTGCGACCTATTAATCGCCAGCGCGCTACTCAGCGACGAAATTACCGCTCTTGCCGCCACTTTTGCTCAACAGCCGTAAGCGATCAACGCGCATCCCGCGGTCAACCGCCTTACACATGTCGTAAACCGTGAGTGCGGCGAGACTCGCAGCAGTCAGTGCTTCCATCTCGACGCCAGTCTTGCCCGACGTTCGAGCCATGCTCGTTACAGTCAGACCTGTGCCGCTCTCTAGATCACCAAAATCTATAGTTATCTGGTTTAGAGCAAGCGGGTGGCACAGCGGAATCAATTCTGAAGTCTTCTTGCCTGCCATCACACCGGCAATTCGAGCAACGCCTAAAACATCGCCCTTGTCGAAACCACCAGAACGAATCAGATCGAGAGTCGACTGCTCCATGTGAATCTCGCAACCAGCCGTAGCAACCCGCTCAGTCACATCTTTCGAACCAACGTCGACCATCCGAGCCTTACCCGAATCATCGATATGGCTGAGACCACCGGTTGCGTTACTTTGTTCAGAGTTGTCTGACATCTGACGTACTTTCAACTTTGCAAATCACTTGCAAATGACACTAACTGATTTCCTGAGCGAAGTCATCGGAGTCGAGGGACCTCGGTGGCGACAACATCGAACCAGGTAGCTACCGCCGAATCGTCATCCCACAACTTCCACGGCAAGAAAATCGTAACCAGCGAGATTCCTCCACTGCGCTTCGCTTCGGTCGGGAAGTCCGATGGGCACTTAGGCGATTTCCACTCTCACTATCCGTTCGTCTTCACAAACTCTTCGTCGACAATTTGTCCCGAAGCAGGGCCCCGCGCCGCACCGTTCGCCAACTCATCGCACCGTTCATTCTCAGGATGACCAGTATGACCGCGAATCCACTCGAAACTAACATCGTGACGTGAGCAAGCATCGAGCAACCGCTGCCACATATCGGGATTCAGCGCTTTTTCCTTCTTGTTGCGCATCCACCCGTTGGCTTGCCACTTCTTCGCCCACCCCTTCTCAATTCCGTTGATTACGTATTGAGAATCGGTTGTGAGCACAACACGTTGTCTACCTTTGAGAGCATCTAAGGCAGTGATCGCCCCAAGCAGCTCCATACGATTATTCGTTGTGTGCTTGAATCCCTGACTGAACTCTTTTACGTTATCGCCGTACTTCAGTACTGCGCCGTACCCACCGGGTCCCGGGTTGCCGATAGCTGAACCGTCTGAAAATGCGTAAACCGTTTTGTCATTAATGCTTGCCATTGCATCAAAGATACTCTTGACCCACAATCTCGCACAGCCTTCACAGCACAGAGGATGACTTTTTGTCTGAGAATTCCACCGCTGATCACGAAGAACTGCGCATCGCCGATACGCCGACACTGATCGTCTCTGAGTTAATAACTCTTCGACCCGCCGATCTCGACGACACCGAGATTTTCATGGCACTAAAAGGCAAAAACTACCCACTTCTAACACCGTGGTTCAGCAGTTCTATGCCCCCAAAAACTGCCGATGAACGCCGCAAAGTCATGGCGGGAGATCTTGAGGAAACTACCCGGCACGAACGCTACTGGTGGATGATCGAATACAACGATGAACTGGTCGGCAAAATCGATATCCACAACATGCACCGACCTACCCGTATTGGTGAGATTGGCTACTGGCTGGATGACGATTTCACAGGCAAGGGAATTGTCACCGAAAGCACCCGGGCCGTGCTCAACTAGGCATTTAACGATCTCAATTTCCTACGAATCGAGATCATCTGTGCAATCAACAACACGGCAAGTTCAGCTATTCCCGAACGACTCGGTATTCGGCGAGAGGCTATCCTGCGGCAGGCGAATATCAACCGGGGCGAAATTCAGGACATGGCGATCTACGCCATTCTCGCCGATAACTGGCCGCCAAAAGCACCAGTCCCGGCACTTCCTCCCAAAGAAGTTCGAGTCGATAACGAAATATTGCTCCGACCGATTCTTGATTCGGATCGAGACGACATGTGGAAGGCTCTCAACGCAGGTTGCGACTATCTCGGCGAGTACTTGCCCTGGATGAGCGATTACAAAACCGAGGATGACCATACGATCGGTTTCAATACTCGCCGCCGGGAGCAAGATAATTTCGATGGATCGCGCGGTTACCTCCTCGAATACAAGGGTCAACTTGCGGGCACTGTAGGGTTCCGCGCTCCGAATAGAGATAACGTGACCGAAGTCGGCTACTGGCTGCGACAAGACCTTCAGGGTCAAGGCATCATGATTCGTTCCGTCGAGTCAGTAATCACGATGCTATTCGTTGAGGTTGGTCTGCACCGAGTGACGATACGTGCAGCGACTTCCAACCTGCGTTCCCGCGGAATCCCCGAGCGACTCGGCTTCAAACACGAAGGCACGATGCGAGACGGCGGATTCGTAAATAACGAATACCTAGATTTGGAAATCTACTCGATGCTTGACCACGAGTGGCTCACCCGTTCGCAAGACGCCTAAACGCATTCACGACCTACTGCCGAGAACCGCTCGCCACATCGTAATCCCGACCCCGCCAGAGGGATCTGGGACGTGATCACTGCCAACAGCCGACGAGAGCAACACTCAATGAGTCTGACTCCATCCTCGGTGCCAATCACCGAGATCCCTCCGCTCCGCTATCGCTACGGTCGGGACGAGGGTTTATGCGCTATTTCGAAAATAAACCCAACCACGAAAACGCATAGCTCGGTACGCCACGTACGAGCATCAATCCAAGTACCGCTACAACAATCGCAATCAGCATGTTCAAACGGGCAAGCATGATCAACCGTTTGCGTGCAGAAACAATCGAAGCTGGCGGCTGTTCGCCTCGTGGCACAAGCTGCATCGCTTGAGCAAGACGTGGACCGAGAATGAAATCGTGAACACCGCTCATAACAAGCAATATTCCAACTAGAACGATCTTCAACCCAAGAGCTGTGCCGATCTCAGTCGACCAAAAACCATCTTCGGTAAATCGGTCAAACCCAAGCCCGCGACTCTCAAATGCTGCCATTCCGGAAACAACTAGCAACCCCAACAGCACCCAGGCAATTCCTCGGAATCTAAGTGCGGCCTTACGAAGAAACATCAGCCCCATGGCAGGCGGTTCCATGCCACGAGCTACGGGGACCATCACGAGTGCAAGAAAAATCGCCCCACCAATCCAGATGATCGCTGAGAAGACGTGCACTACAACTACGATGAACTGCCAGATTGGCAAAATTTTCTCCCCAGAAAGCGATCAACCGCCGATGTAATACATCTCGACTTTGTCGTCCGAACCGCCAGCCTTGAATTCGGTGTCTTTCGAACGTAGTTCTGAATACCGATCATCTCTGCTCGTCCAAACCTTAGCAACCATGGCAGCGAGGTCTTCATCAGTAGCGCCCGATCTGAGTGCTTCCTTAAAGTCAGTGCCGCCCGAAGCGAACAAGCACGTGACAAGCTTGCCATCTGTAGACAAACGAGCACGAGTACAGCTGCCGCAGAACGGTTCACTCACTGAAGAGATAACACCGATCTCGCCTGCACCGTCGGTGTAACGGTATCGACTAGCCACTTCACCAACATAGTTCGCGTCGACCGGCTCAAGCGGAAATTCCTCGCCAATCATGTCGATTACTTCCTTTGAAGTAACAACCTGCGAGAGATCCCAACCGTTCTTGGTTCCGACATCCATGAACTCAATAAATCGAACAATTGCACCAGTTCCACGGAAATAGCGAGCAGTATCAACCAACGTGTGATCGTTCACGCCTCGCTGAACTACGACATTGATCTTGATCGGATCAAAACCTAGCTCGGTAGCAACCTTTACACCTTCCAGCGTGTTCTCAGGCCCCTGAGGTCTGCCCGACATCTTTTTGAAGATGTCTTCGTCGATTGAATCGAGAGAAATGGTAAGCCGGTTAAGCCCTGCGTCCTTTAACGCCTGAGCATTCTTGGCAAGCAGATATCCGTTCGTGGTCAACGCTATATCGTCGATTCCGTCAATCTTCGAAAGACTCGAGATTAGTTCGGGCAAGTTGGCTCTTACTAATGGTTCACCACCAGTAATGCGCAGCTTTGAAACACCTGCAGCCGCAAAAACTCTTGCCAGTCGTTCTATCTCTTCGAACGTAAGGATGTGTGGACGGGGCAGAAATTCGTACTTCTCACCAAAAATCTCCGCAGGCATGCAATACGTGCAGCGGAAATTACAACGATCAGTAACCGAGATTCGTAAATCTCGAACCGGTCGCTTCAGTTTGTCGGTGATTCCTTTAAGAACAGGAAATTCAGAATTCTGTGACATGAAATTTTGCGTGCGTATTTGAAACCAACGTTTCGAATCGCTTATTTCAATACTACTGCCAGAGCTACTCGATTGGCTGAATCAGACAATGAGGATTCAAGCGTCAAACTATTCCTGTTAGACGAGCGCCTTCAAAGTATCCGTAAGTCCTCGTAGTGCCGCACCGCGGTGACTAATGGCATCTTTCTCCTCACCAGAGAGCTGAGCAGTAGTCTTCGCGTGAGATGCCAGCCAGAACACAGGATCGTACCCAAAACCGTTCTCGCCAATAGGCTGATGCATGATCGCCCCTTCGAGAACGCCTTCGCTGGTGGCCAATCCATTGGGCACATCGTCACCAACGAGAGCAAGGACAGCCACGAAACGAGCAGTTCGCTCCCAACCAGGCAGGTGCTTCATCTTATCGAGCACCAGCTGAACTCGACCTTCATCATCGAGACCATCACCACCATATCGAGCCGAAAGCACGCCGGGTTCTCCGTTTAATGAGTCAACCACCAAGCCAGAATCATCTGCGAGAGTTAGCTCGCCCGAAGCCTCGGCATACGCACGAGCCTTCAGAACAGCATTTTCTTTGAAAGTAGAACCGGTTTCTTCCACTTCAAGGTCGACCCCCAAATCGTCCAGTCCAACAACGTCAAAAGACAGGCCAGAAAGCATTCGTGAGAACTCGCGAACCTTGCCGGAATTACGGGTCGCAACAAGCAATTTCTTAGTCATAACCACAAACCTAACCTGTACCAACTGCTGTCGGGGAATCTAAGCGAACGAAAAAGCCCACATATTACGGATTTATTGACCGTTGCGAGCGTAAATCCCGAGTGTTAGGCTTTCCAAGCTTTTAAAGTTACTTCACCGATTTTTGTTGTCGGTGATTTTTTTGTGAAGAATATTAACAACCCATTCCTAGCAGGCACGTACAGCTCCCAGATGCACCGAGTCTCAAAGCTTTCCTTCCCATTTCGCCCGGCACTCTTTCTTTTAGCCCCGATGGCGATAGCCCTTCTGGCAGCATGTACCCCAGATAACGCCCAATCGACGTTCGGCACAGCCGGCCCGGTTGCTAAAGATCAGGCCGACCTGTTCAACTTCATTTTCTGGATAGCTGCCATCGTCTTCATTCTCGTTGAAGGCGCAATTATCTACATTGCAATCCGCTACCGACGACGCTCTGATTCGGACAAGCTTCCGCACCAGACCCACGGTAACGACAGGCTCGAAATCACCTGGACAATCATTCCAGTTCTGATTCTCGCCGTCATCGCAGTTCCAACTCTCACCGGAATATGGGAACAGCAGAACGGCGTTCCTCAAGATCAGGGTGAAGTCCTAAACGTTGAAGCTATTGGTCACCAGTGGTGGTTCGAATTCCGATACCCAAACCATGAAGTGGTCACATCTAACGAACTTCACATTCCAGTAAACCGCCCTGTTGCGTTCAAACTTACGTCTGAAGACGTTATTCACAGCTTCTGGGTTCCAAAAATCGCCGGTAAGGTCGACATGGTTCCACTGAACGACAACTACATGTGGATGATTGGTGACGAAGTAGGCGAATATTACGGTCAGTGTGCTGAGTTCTGTGGAATAGCCCACGCTCACATGCGCTTCCGAGTAATCGTCGATACTGAAGAAGACTTCCAGGCTTGGATCAACGGAATGCACACTGCTCCCGATGCTCCTGTAGCCGGCTCACCTGAAGCATCAGGCAAGAACCTGTTCGCAGCAAACTGTTCCTCATGCCACACAGTCGATTCGACGGCGCCGGGTTCATACGCTCGTGAAATCACATCACAGCAGGCTCGATGGAACGGTTGGATCTCAGATATCGAGAACTCCGGCATCGTTTCAGCACCTAACCTGACTCACTTCGGAACCCACTCAACAATAGGTGCTGGTCTGAAAGACCTCAACCAGGCAACCCTTGAACAGTGGATCACCAACCCTGAATCCATCAAGATCGGTACACGTATGCAGAAGCATGCTGCCGTATATGACACAGCCGATGGCAATGCCAAGCTCAGCCCTGCTGAAGTTTCCGACATTGCTACCTACCTTCTCTCATTGAAGCCCGGATCAGCCCCAGCTGGCGCTGTAGCCGATGCAGGCGGAGATGTTGATGGTGAAGACCTCTTCGTTTCGAATTGTGCAAGCTGTCACTCGACTGGCGACGACACCGTCGTTGGACCTGGACTTGCTGGCATTGGCGACCGAGCTGGCTCACGCGTAGCTGGTCAGGACGCAACGATGTACCTAAAGGAATCACTCACTGATCCAGGAGCTTTCGTAGTCGATGGATTCCCAGCAGTGATGCCCGAATGGGGCCACCTGGGTGTCGATTCAATCGAAGCACTCGTCGACTATCTAAAGACACTTAAGTAACGGAAACCACCTGTACAGGCGAACATAAACGTCTAGCAGCGGAGCTCACACCTAGTGACAACAAAATCACTGAAATTTCCACAAGCATTCCCACGGCCTAAATCGCCTAATGGGATTTGGAGCTGGGTCGGCACTGTCGACCACAAGCGAATTGGAACCATGTACGGGATCGTCTCGTTCATGTGGTTCATCGTTGGTGGTATCGAAGCGCTAATGATCCGAGCTCAGCTGGCTTCCGCTGAGAACGACCTTATCGGTCCCGATGCGTACAACCAGTTGTTCACGATGCACGGAACAACAATGGTGTTCCTTGTCATCATGCCGTTATCAGCAGCGTTCTTTAACTGGCTGATACCACTGCAAATAGGAGCGAGAGACGTGGCGTTCCCACGCCTAAACGCTCTCAGCTTCTGGGTTTTCCTTTTCGGCTCGATTCTGATCAACTTCAGTTGGGTAACCGGCGACGCGCCAAACGGTGGTTGGTTCGGATATGCACCTAACTCAGGCACAACGTTCAACCCCGGACTCGGTATGACTTACTGGGTTGTTGGTTTGAACGTTCTCGGTGTTGCTTCTATCGCAGCCGGTCTGAACTTCATCGTCACAATCCTGAACATGCGTGCTCCTGGCATGGACATGTTCAAGATCCCGATCTTCACTTGGATGACCCTGATCACTTCGGTTCTCATCGTTCTCGCAATGCCAGTTCTGGCAGTAGCGGGTATCCAGCTGATGACCGACCGTGTTTACGGCACTCACTTCTTCAACTCTCTCGGTGGTGGAGACCCAGTCATGTGGCAGCACATCTTCTGGCTCTTTGGTCACCCCGAGGTTTACATTCTGATTCTCCCTGCGATGGGTATCGTTTCCGAAGTGCTTCCGACATTCGCTCGCAAGCCGCTATTCGGTTACCCCTTCGTGGTATTCGCTGGAGCAGTTATTGGATTCATGGGTTGGTTCGTATGGAGCCACCACATGTTCACTGTCGGACTCGGACCAGCAGCTAACACTGCGTTCTCGATCTCGACGATGCTGATTGCCGTTCCGACGGGTGTCAAAATCTTCAACTGGCTAGGCACGCTCTGGGCCGGAAATATCCGACTCAACACGCCAATGCTGTTCTCGATCTCGTTTATTGCGATGTTCACGATCGGTGGTCTAAGTGGTGTCATGCACGCCTCACCTCCAACCGATGCACAGCAGCAAGACACATACTTCATCGTTGCTCACTTCCACTACGTTCTCGTAGGTGGTGCGCTTCTGGGTATCTTCTCTGGAATCTACTTCTGGTGGCCAAAGTTCACCGGGTACTTCCTCAACGAGAAGCTCGGTATCGCCAACTGGGCACTGATGATGATCGGTTTCAACTTGCAGTTCGCTCCGATGCACTGGCTCGGAATGGACGGCATGCCACGACGTATCTACACATACGCCGACAACATGGGATGGGAGACTTCAAACCTCGCTGCCTCTGTCGGTGGATTCATACTCGCACTCGGTATTCTCATCTTCATCATCAACGTCTTCTACTCGAAGATGAACAAGGTGATGGCCGGAGATGACCCGTGGGATGGTCGAACATTGGAATGGGCAACATCGTCGCCTCCTCCTGTGCACGACTTTGACGAAATCCCTCAGGTTCAGTACCGAGACGACTTCTGGTTCAAGAAGCACCCAGAAACTATTTCTGAGTACTACCACGACGAACACGATCAGGCAGTTCCATCTGGAGCACAGCTTGATGACGAAGTAGAAGAAGCTCTTCCGGTTGTATCCGGTGGATCAGACGACCACGGTCACGGTGGAATTCACCTTCCCGACATGTCGTACTACCCGTTCATTCTGTCGTTCGGTATCGCAATTCTTGGTGCCGGGTTCATCACAAACACCTACGTCGTAGGCGCTAGTGTTCCGTTCATCCTCTGGGGACTCCTCGGATGGTCGATGGAACCAGTCAACGATCCTGAATAAATAAGAATTTCAACTATCTTCGGTTCACTTCCCATCTAAGGAAAAAACGAACGTGACACAGGCCGCAGCAACAGAACACCACGCACCGGTAGAAAATACTTCTACCGGGCTGAATAACAGGAAGCTCATGATGTGGGCATTCTTGGCTTCTGACGTGATGTTCTTCGGAGCATTTATCGCAACCTACCTCGTATACCGAGGTAAGAGCCTCGTCGGGCCATACCCGTCTGAGATTCTCGACATCCCACTTACGTCGGTATCGACGTTCGTGCTGTTGGTTAGCTCACTCGCAATGGTTCTCGGACTTCACTACGTGAAGGAAGGGCAGAAGAACAAGGCAACGCTTTGGATTCTGGCAGTTGTGATTCTTGGTGCGATATTCATGGGATTCCAGTTCTATGAATTCAGAGAGTTCGCTCACGAAGGTCTAACTCCTCGAACGAACATCTTCGGTACGACGTTCTTCATCCTTACGGGTATCCACGGTGCCCACGTGACCATTGGTGTCTTCTGGATGGCGTTCATGGCGTACTCGTCGCACACCGGTGCTCTTCGACAGGACAACGCTCTCGACCTAGAAATTGCTGGTCTCTACTGGCACTTTGTCGACATCGTCTGGATCGTAATTTTTACCGTCATTTACTTGATCTCATTCTCCGATGGCCCACCTCCAGGGGTTGGACCAACGATCGTTCACTGATAACTCGGGATAGGCGCAGGAGCTACCAATGGCCAATCTCTGGCAGAAACTTACACATCACGACGGCAACGGTTGGTGGAATCTTCCACACAACAAGAGCAACGAATTGAACCCTGAATACGAGGGTCCGATTGGTGGCGCTTGGTTTGGAAACCTCTGGCGAACTCTCACCTACGGTGGCGTATCTCACGCCAGCGCAGGATTCTACTGGCTCGTGGGATTCGTCCTCGCAATCATCACGCTGCTCGAACTCTGGCTATTCACAGTCGAAACTCTTGGCGGTTGGTTCATTCCAATCCTGCTGCTGCTCTCGGTCGGTAAGTTCATTGGCGTTGTTGCATACTTTATGCACCTGCGTTTCGATCACCGTATGTTTACGTGGTTCTTCGCTTCAGCGATGATAGTTGGAATACTAATTTTCTCCCTCCTCCTGTTCCTCGCTGAGAACGCACACCAGAAGCCACTCTTCTAAGAGCTATCTTCTGATACTCGTGATACTGGCCATCACGGATCACTAGCCAGTTCAGCGACCTCAAGCTCAACGGCACAGGTAACTGTCACCCGGGTCTGACTTAATACGTCGGCCCGTACAAGCTGGCGATGTTTGCTCTACTAGCCAAACCGCCAAGCACTGGAACGATTCGACACTATGGACGGCGGTTCAGCCCCCAAACTTATCGATAGCTTCGGCGAATTCGCCTCGGCGTGGGATTTCACTTCCCCCCCAGCAGTAATTTTTCTACTGCTAGCAGCTGTCTACACTGTCGGCACTTTACGACTAGCAACACGCTCGGAAAACGACAGTAAATTCTGGTCGAAGGTCGCAGCCAGTATCTTCGGCTTCGTCCTGATCGCCATAGCTATAGCCGGACCTCTCGACTACTTCTCGGGTGAACTGTTCGCAGCACACATGTCACAACACATTGTCATTGCGATGTTTGCTGCTCCGCTGCTGCTAGTCGCCCGCCCCATGCCTTCGTACATCTGGGCACTACCTCGCCCCTTCCGTATCGGTGCCGGAACAGCTCTCACAGGCTCTGGAGTGCTAGTCAGGGTTATAACGATCCTTACGAAGCCTCTGGTCGCTCTACCGCTCTTTATCGGAACTCTTTACGGATGGCACATACCCGCTGCCTACAACGGATCCCTAGAAAACGAGTGGGTACACCTGTTCATGCACTTCACCATGTTCACAACCGCAATATTGTTCTGGTGGCCAATCGTCGGACCTCCACCAATCCGAACTCAGCTCAGCCACCCGCAGAGAATCGTCTATCTCTTGCTAGCAGTAACGCCAACATCACTACTCGCTGCAATCATCACTCTTACAGGATCAGTTCTGTACACCTTCTACCTCGATCAGCCGGGACACTTCACGTGGTCAACTATGGAAGACCAGCGAATCGGCGGGCTGTTAATGTGGATCCCCGGCAACTTCGTATATCTAGCTACGCTGACCGTTCTGTTCTTCCGTTGGTTTTCTCATGAAGAACGAAAATCTTCCCGCGTCATACGCCGTCGACCACCACCACGCTCGAAGTAGCTGATCCCCGCGAGTGTCATCCTGAGGCTCTCGAAGGACGACAGGCCACCACCCACGTCTATCGATGCTGTCATTCTGAACTTGATTCAGAATCACTTTCTTACGCAGCAATCTTGGATGCCGATGAGTTTGCTTGAGTTCGCTGCGTGCGATCCTTGGAAAAAATTCTGAATCAAGTTCAGAATGACACGCTTGGAAACGTCATCCCACAAGCGTCTAGCTCAAAGAAGTTCAAAAAACAAACAAAAACGCCCCTGCCGTAATCGACAGGGGCGTTCTCACAAAATTCTCTAACGAAGAAACTAGCTTCGGCTGCGTCGTCGTCGAATCACGGCACGCTTGATGAAGTAATCGTTCTCCTGATCGAGCATTCGTCGAAGAACATCATCTGAAAGATTCTTCAAGTAGATCACGCTAGCCCAGGCTGTTGTCAGACCCGACTGAATTTCATCGAGTGTCATCGCCTTATTGGTGTTAGCCAGAAGAAGCTTGAATACAGCCTCTGTGATCGGCGTACCTGGCAGAAGGAAGTCTGGCTCTTTCGAGCAAATGTTCGACATCACCTTCATGTAATCGGCTGCAGCGCCAAATCCGCCAGCTGTCTTGCCATCATCCACAACGGCTTTGCCGCTCGCAGAAAGCCGTGTGTAAACCGCGTATCCAAACGACCGACCCGAAGTATCGAAGGCTTTTACATCGATCTGGTACTTCGGCTCTTCCTGCGGCTCTGAAGCCGGGGCTTCGGTCTGCTCTGTTTGTTCTGTCTGATTAGTCATGAAAATATCTGCGCTCGTTCAGGCGACAATCGGCGCGTGAAAACTCAGTAAAAATTATTAGAAAATATCGTCTGGCCAGTCGAGCAACTCGACTTTCGCAATTTCGCCTACATCAATCATACCAATGTCATCGGGGCAGATGGCTAATCCATTTGCCTGAGCCATCGAACTCAGTACGCCCGAACTCTGATTTCCAGTAGATTTCGCACGATAGCCGCCCGATTCGTCCCTATAAACATGGACTCTCGCATACACACGGCGACCATCATGGTTTCGAATCGGATCATCCATAACGGCTTCAACCGACGGCTTCGCAACGTTTGGTTTACCCATCATCAGTCGAATGGCCGAACGACCGAACTGCTCGAATGCGACCATTGCGCTCACCGGATTACCCGGCAACCCCAAATGCGGCACCTTTGTTCCATCAGGGCGTTCCAAAACACCAAACGCCAACGGCTTCGCAGGTCGCATTCGAACCGACCATAAGGCGATCTCGCCCTTTGATGAAAGAACATCCTTCACGACGTCATAATCGCCTTTGGATACACCAGCTGACGTAACGACCAAATCGGCGTCCATCGCCTCTTCAAGTGCGCCCTCAAGCGATTCGATCGTGTCTCTGGCGATACCCATGATCTTCGGCACGCCACCGTAGTGACTCACCATCGCAGCAATACTGTACGCGTTCGAGTTATATATCTTGCCGGATTCATGCGGCTGCCCCGGCTGCAGCAGTTCGTCACCGGTCGAGACAATCGCAACCACAGGCCTGCGAACAACATTCACACTCTGGTGCCCAAGCGAAGCAATAACGCCAATCTCGCCTGCACGCAAAACCTGACCTGCACGCAGCACAGTCTCGCCCGACTCAACATCCTCGCCAGCGCCTCGAACGTTATCGTATGGCTCAGTTTCAAGGTGAATCTTTATCAACTCTGCCAACCCACCAGATGCTCGGCGTTCAAGCTCATCAGTATCTTCAAATGGCACGACGGCATCGGCATTCTCAGGCACCGGAGCGCCCGTCATTATCCGAATAGCTGTTCCGGGCTCTAGAGCGTGGTCTGGGAGCTGTCCGGCGGGTACCACACCCGTCACAGGCAGCTCAACCGGTGAAGCTTCCGTAGCACCTTTGGTGTCCGACGAAAGCACGGCATATCCGTCCATCGCGGAATTTGCCAGCGGAGGAATATCGAAAGTGGCAACAACGTCTTCAGCTAACACTTGCCCGAGAGATTCAACCACTGGAACCGCCTCAACAGGAAGACGCTGGAAATACGAAAGTATTCGTTCGCGAGCTTCCTCCACGCTGAGCATCTCAGCGTCGTAGTGATGACGATGTGGTCGATCGTGGTGTTCGTGAGGTTTCTTAGCCAATGTTTTCGCTAAAGCCTGTCGTTATTGAGCCCGAAGTTCAGCGCCAAGTTCCTTGGAAAGCTGTTTGAGAATCTGGTTCTCGATCTTGCCAATCTGATCGGTAGTTAATGTCTTGTTTGGAGACTGGTAAACGAGTCTTACCGCAACGGCCTTTTTGCCATCGGGAACGCCTTTACCTTCGAAAAGATCGAACACTGTTGCAGACGTAACGATACGATTTCTATTCGCAATTTCGACAATCTGGCCAGCCGTTACCCCGGTATCAACAATCAATGACAGATCACGATGAGATGCAGGAACTCGAGGAAAATCTTCGAACTTGCCAGCCCCAACACCATCAGCAGTTTCGAGAATTTTCAAAATTGCAGCCAGATCGAGTTCAAACATGGCCACGGCATCAACTTCAGCATCGAATCGAGAGAACACTTCGCTCGACACTTCACCCACCACACCGATAACTGCGTGGTTCGCAGCTTTTACTTTGATAATCGCGGTTCGACCCGGCGCAAAAGTAGCGTCTTCTCCAACCTCAAACTCTGGATCGATACCGAGATCAGCCAATACGGCTTCAACAGCACCTTTCGCATCGTAGAAATCTGAAGAATCGGTCGATGCGTCCCAGTGAAGCTCATTTCGAGGACCAGCAAACGCTCCAGCCACCATTTGACGCTCTTCCGGCAACCCCTCGCCATAGTCAAGAAAGACCCGTCCCGCTTCGAAAAGCGCAATCGGACCTCGCCAGGTTCGTGAGTTACGAGCAACAGTTTCTAAAATTGCTTCTCGAAGTGTCCTTCGCATAACTGCGAAATCGGCAGTAATTGGGTTACGAAGCTTCAGCGCAGAAGCAGTTTCGCTTGGCAGATCGACGCGAGCCTCGCCCTCTGCAGTGGTTGCTGCATACGAAATCATCTCGCGCAGCCCCGCCTGTGCCAACGAGTCTGTAACTCGGTTACGCAGGTCCATAGCCGGCTGTGGCTGCCACTGAGGCGGTCGACCCGCGAGGGTAGTAGTCGGAATGTTGTCGTACCCAACAATTCGTGCGACTTCTTCAACAATGTCTTCAGGGATCGAGATATCAGGGCGCCAGTAAGGAATGCTCACGTCCCAGCCATCGGCATCCGACTTGAGACCAAATCCCAAGTTGCCGAGAGTAGATTCGATCAAACCCGATTCGAACTCGACCCCGAGCACTCGTGCGATGTGATCTTTGTCGAGTCGAACGCTCTCTTGCTCCTGCCCTTTGCTCGGGTACACATCAATAATTCCCGATGCGGCTTCACCGCCAGCTATCTCAAGAATCAGCTTAGTGGCTCGACGCAACCCAACTTCACTCAAGCCAGTTCGCAAGCTCTTTTCAAATCGAAGAGTCGCCTGACTTCCAAGCTCAAGACCACGTGCAGTCTTACGGTTGTTTACGCCGTGGAAGGTAGCCGATTCAAGAAGAACCGTATTGGTCGATTCAGATATTTCGGAGTTGGCTCCACCCATAACGCCAGCAAGACCAATGCTCCGATCAGGATCGGTGATCACCAGCATCTCGCTACCGAGCTTCCGCTCGACATTGTCGAGAGTCGTAAGCTTTTCGCCCGGCTTCGCCCGGCGAACGATGATCTTGTGATCAACGACCTTGTCGTAGTCGAAAGCGTGCAGCGGCTGTCCGAGTTCGAACATTACGAAGTTAGTGATATCGACTAAGTTGTTGATTGGACGCTCGCCGATAGCGATCAGCCTGTCCTGAAGCCACTTCGGAGAGGGCCCGATCTTCACGCCCTGAATAACCGTCGCTGTATATCGAAGGCACAGATCCGGATCAGCAATTTCAACCGAAGCCAGCGTATTTACATCAGGACCAGTTGCTTCGAAACTGACGTCCGGCTGATTCAGAGGGTTGCCTGTGATAGCCGATACATCACGTGCCACACCAACCACGCCCAAACAGTCAGGGCGGTTCGGAGTTAGCTCAATATCGATAACCGATTCACCGAGCACTTCACCAATTGGCATGCCGACGACCAGGTCATCATCAAGAACCAAAATACCGTCGTGGTCATCACCAATACCCAACTCACGTACGGAACAGACCATTCCCTCGGAAACAACTCCGCGAATTTTTGATCGCTTTAGTTTCTTCGTCTTTCCGGGTTCATCGGCGTACGCATCTTGAAGCACAGCACCAATCGATGCGTATGCGATCTTCTGTCCTGCTGCCACGTTCGGAGCGCCGCAAACGACTTCCGCTTCGCCGTTACCGTGATCCACTGTAACCAATCGAAGTCGGTCTGCGTCTGGGTGCTGTGCAACGGCCTTAACGTGCCCAACTACAACGTTGTCGATCCAACCGGTGCGTTCTATATCTTCAACTTCGTTTCCGCCCATGGTGAGGCGATGTGCGAGATCGTCGAGACTCATATTGTTGATGTCTACGTACTCACTCAGCCAGGAAACAGGGACCTTCATGCTATTTTCTCGTTTACGAAATTACTGGTGCCAGATATCTGGCGTGGGTATTACAAGTGAAATGAAATTTCAGGATCGTGAAGCGATCTGAATCAACCAACGGCGCATTCGCCGCTTCTAAAACTGCGATAGGAATCGCAAGTCATTCGAGAAGAAGTGACGGATGTCGGTTATTTCATTTCTTAGCATCGAAATTCGCTCAGGACCCATTCCAAACGCGAATCCGGTGTACTTCGTCGAATCGTAACCAGCGTTCTCGAGAACCTTAGGATGAACCATTCCAGCACCCATAATCTCAAGCCAGTTACCGTTCCATTCAATCGACATATCAACGCCCGGTTCGACAAACGGGAAGAAATCGCATCGGAATCTAACCTTCATAGATGGTCCGAAAATCCGACGTGCAAATTCGTACAACGTTCCTTTTAAGTCGGCGAAAGTTAGTCCTTCATCTACCGCAAGCCCTTCAACCTGATTGAAGTGCCACTCGTGGGTAGCATCGGTCGATTCATATCGGTAGCACTTGCCGGGAACAATCACTCTAACAGGAGGATCATTGGTCTCCATCGTGCGTGCCTGCATAGGCGAGGTATGCGTCCTTAGAAGGACATCGCCATGTGCATCGTCGTCAACCCAAATTGTGTCCCACTGGTCCCGCGCCGGGTGATCGGCCGGAATGTTGAGCATGTCGAAGTTGTACTTCTCAAGCTCCACTTCAGGACCTTCAATAGTCTGGAACCCCATCTCGTTGAAAGCCTGTGTGATCTCACGGATCATCTGCGTAGAGGGATGAAGCCCGCCTAGAGACGGCTTACGACCAGGCAATGTAATGTCGATCGAACCTACCGTAGCTTGCGAAGACTTCGACAGGTTAACTCGCTCTTCGAAAAGTGTTTCGAGCTCTCCACGGAGCCGGTTTGCGGCTGCTCCAACAATTTTGCGTTCATCTATGTCCAGAGAACCGAGTCCACGCAAAAGCCCAGTTAGGCGGCCCTTGCGGCCCATAAAGTCGACTCGCCACGCCTCGAGCTCTTCGCTCGAATCTGCTGAATCTAACGCTGCGACAGCTGCGAGTTTCAATTCCTCTACAGTTTCGCCTGTCTGGGTACCTTCAGTTTTTGGCAACGACACTAACCTGACGTAAATGATTGTGAACCGCAACGATTCGCCGACAATGAGGGCATATGCGGTGATTTTCGACTCGAAATTATAGTCGATTAATAGAAGAATACCGCCTCATCGCAGCAACTTACCGCAATCTCAACCGCAGTTGGGAAACAGCCAAAGTAGGCTCTCATAGTGGATTTAGGCTATTTTCGAGCACGAATTTCCAAAATCACACAAATAGACGTAAATCAACACGTTAACGGATAATTATTACGATATTCGTAACAATCTCCACCTGAACGGTTACGATTACATCATACGACCCTACTTGAGTGAACGGCGGTTACTGCCATCGCAGCCAATCTTGCCCTTCTGAACTAGCGACAAGTTCAAAAATGTGTAGTAGGGTCGAGCAACGATCAACGATCCACCGCAGTGACGCACGATGCGCACAATCTCAAGCGGTACAACAAATATCCGAATTAACGGGGGGGTCCAAAATGGAAGCCTACTGCATGAAGTGTAAGACCAAGCGTGAGATGCAGAACGCAGAGCAGATCACTATGAAGAACGGTCGCCCCGCAACCCAGGGTGTCTGCCCGGTTTGTGGCACTAAAATGTTCAAGATTGGTAAAGCTTCGTAAGCTAGCCGCTATTGAATTAATTGACCCGTGCTTCGGCACGGGTCTTTTTTTGCAAAAAAATAGTTCACCTAAATCTCACTCATCATCTGAAAGCGGCTCCACAAGTAGTAAGCTTCGGGCGTAAAACCAGCACCTAGCAATCGAGAGTTCATTTACATGCAAACTGTCCCATTCGGAAACACGGGGTTCAACGTCAGCCGACTAGGAGTCGGTCTTTCAGAGATCGGTGGCCAACTTGCGATCAACGATCAAGATCAAGCAGCAGCCATGTTGAACACCGCTCTCGATAACGGGATAAATTTTCTCGACACTTCAGCGTGCTACGGAATTTCAGAACTACTAACAGGCAGAGCAGTTTCCGAACGGCGCGATGAATATTTCCTAGCGACCAAAGCTGGTCACATCGCTCTTGGAGCAGCGGGAGAAGAATGGACTTACCAGGCGGTTTCAGAAGCCATCGACCGAAGCCTCCGACTTCTCCAGACTGATCACGTCGATCTCGTTCAACTCCACTCTTGCGAAATCGAGATCCTCGAACGCGTCGACGTAATTCGAGCTCTTCAAGACGCTCAGCAAGCAGGTAAAACTCGATTCATCGGATATTCGGGCGACAATGAAGCCGCTCACTGGGCTGTCGATTCCGGACTTTTCGCAACTCTACAAACAAGCTACAACCTTGTTGAACAGCGAGCACGCACAAGCGGACTGCTCGAAAAAGCCACCGCACAAGGTATGGGCACAATCATCAAACGACCTATCGCCGGTGGAGTCTGGGGCAAGTCACGACCCGAGGCAGGCATCGACGACGTAGGCCGCTACAACACCCCCTACTTACTTCGAGCCAAAGAAGTAAGAGCACTAGGTGATATCGAGAACGAACCGGCCGACGGAATTCTGACAGCACTCGGATACACGCTCGGCGATCCAAACGCCAACGTAGCAATAGTCGGCACGACAAACCCTGATCACATGGCAACCAATATCAAACAGATCGATAACGATCTGCCGATCCCACCTTCAGTAATAGAAGAGCTCAAAAGCCGATTCGAGAAACTTGATAAAGACTGGGCGCAACGAACATAGATCGCCGCCGGTCCACAAATCCGTTCGCTGAATATCGCCGACCAATAGAAAGACGCTGTTAGTAAAAATGAAAATTGATCGAATAGAAGTACGATTCGTGGAAGCTGAACTCGATGAGCCATTCGGCTGGTCGCAACGCTGGACCAACACACGCAGCGTGGTCGTGCTCAAAGTTTTCACTGACGACGGCGTGATCGGCTGGGGTGAAACATACGGATCGCAAGACACAGCAGCTGCCATTGCATCAGTCGCTCGATCTGCTATCGGTGAAGACCCCGCGAACATCTCGCAGATCTGGCACAAGATTCATCGTGCAACGTTCCAGAGCCACGGATACGCCGGGGCGCCAGTAATGGCAGCCAGCGCAATCGATACTGCCCTGCACGACATCGTCGGAAAAACTACTGGCAAGCCTGTTGCAGAAGTTATGGGCGGCAGGCTCCACGATTCAATCGCTGTGTACGCCACAGGACTCTACTACGTCGACAACTACGCTCTACAACCACACCTCGACGAAGCGGTCGGCTACGTAGAACAGGGCTTCACAGGAATGAAGATGAAGGTGGGGGCACTGTCGCTCAAAGAAGACGCCGAGCGAATCAGGGCGACCCGAGAAGCCATCGGACCCGACGTACGGCTCATGTTCGACGCCAACGAGTCGTACGATCCATCAAGTGCGCTTACGTTCGCCAATATGGTCGCTGATCAAGACATCACATGGTTCGAAGAGCCTTGTGCATCGAGAGATTTTGTAGCGAACAAGATGGTTCAAGAAAAATCTCCGATTCCGGTTTCTGGTGGTGAAAGTCTTTCAACCCGCTGGGAGTTCGCTCCACGGTTTTCGGAACGAACGTTCGATATTGTCCAGCCCGATATTTGTGGGGTCGGCGGACCTTCAGAAATGCACCGCGTTGGCCTGATGGCACAAGCCTTCGGAATTAAATTCAACCCGCACTTCTGGGGCACGGGAATTAGCTTTGCAGCCGCCCTCCACTCCTTGGCACTCCAGCCAATTGGTCAGATCGGGCAGACAAACATTCCGTACCAGAACGAATCAGTGCTTGAGTTCGATCAAACACCACACCCGGTTCGAGAAAACCTAACAGAACCGTTTTTCACACAGAAGAACAGTCGAGTCGAAGTTCCAACTACACCGGGCTTAGGAATCGAGATCGATGAATCAGTGCTAGAGCGATTCACCGTCGGCGAAGTCGGCGTAGTAACAACTTCATCCGACACCCAACCATTCTTCTAGAAACAAACGACATAACCGAGCAACTAATCCCCCTTCCTTCGGGAAGGGGTTAGGGGATGGGTAGACTGCAGCTAAGCCGAGTCGTCCGACGACGAGCGCGACTAACGAAAGCCAAACAAGCATGAAAATCACCGACGTAACCGTAACGCTGTTCAAGTGGGAGAACATCCCCACCACGAACTACAGCCCACTTTCGGGCAAGATCGGTGGTGAATCTGATCTTGGCTTAGTCACAATCTCGACCGATGAAGGCATCGAAGGCCACGCCTTTCTAGGAAGTTCCAGCCAACCTGCGAGCCTAGATACAAGCTCGCTAATTAAGTACCTGAAGCCCGTACTCCTCGATCAAAACCCTCTCGACCGCGAGCGTCTTTTCCAAACGCTGACCCAGCTCACCCGAAAGGCCGGAATTCGAGTTGTAGGAGCCTGCGACATAGCTCTCTGGGACATCGCAGGCAAAGCTGCCAATATGCCGATCCACCAACTCCTCGGCACTTACCGTTCGAGCGTACGTGCCTACGCGTCGTCCGTCGTATACCAGCAGCCTGAGGTCTACGCCGAAGAAGCTGCCAAAATGAAATCCGAAGGTTGGACAGCTTACAAAATCCACCCGCCAACGAACCCTGATCTGGATATCGAATGCTGCATACAGATTCGTGAGGCGGTCGGCGACCATCACACACTCATGCTCGATTCAACATGGGCATACGATTACCCAAGTGCGGTGCGAGTAGGTCTGGCGATTCAAGATCTCGACTACTACTGGTACGAAGACCCTCTCGCAGACGACGATATCTACAACTACACGAAGCTAAAGCAACAGCTCCACATCCCACTCATGGCAACCGAACAAACACTCGGCAATTTCACTGCTTATGCGCCGTGGATCACTGCCAAAGCCACCGATTATCTTCGTGGCGATGTTGCCGTGAAGGGCGGGATTACGGGCATTATGAAAACCGCCCATTTAGCTGAATCGTTCCACATGAACTACGAAGTTCACCACGGCGGAAATTCGTTGAATAACGTTGCGAATCTACATGCGATCATGGCGATGAAAAACTGCGAGTTCTTTGAGGTTCTGCTGCCAAACGGTGCTCAAAAATATGGACTCGAAACCGACATCGATATCGATTCCGAAGGAAACGTACACGCTTTCGACAAACCCGGACTCGGTGCCGATATAGATTTTGGTCTGATCGGACGAAACAAGATTGCAGTCGTTTCCTAGCTATAAACATATGACCACACTCGAAAACGACCGTCCTCAGCCAAATTCGCCCGAAACATCCAAGCCGACTAAGCCCGTCGCCCCAGTTCAGGCACGCAGCTATCAGCGAACAAAGCTGAATATGACGATAATTTCGATGGCGCTAAATGTCATCGTGCCGCTCGTGTTCCTTCTGTCTGGTGGATCAGAAGCGATAAGGAATCTGGCTGAAGGCTGGACGACCATCGCCGCATTGGTTGTTGTCATATACCTGCTTATCGCAGGCATAGGGCTCCAAATCATCGAATTCCCGTTCGAGGTTTACTCAGGCTTCGTCGTCGAGAAAAAATATGACCTCAGCAAGGTCAACATCACAAGCTGGCTCTACGATTGGCTAAAGGGCACCCTCCTTCAGTCTGCTCTACTCATAGCTCTGATTTCGGGCATGTATTGGCTACTTCGATCACAACCCGATCTCTGGTGGCTGTGGGCGGCAATCGGCGCAACGATTCTCGTGATCATACTGATGGCACTCGTGCCGGTGCTACTACTTCCGCTGTTCTACAAATTCGAACCAATTCCCGAAGGCGAGCTAAAAGATCGATTATTCGCACTTGCCGACAAAATTGGCACGCATGTTCAGGGCGTTTACGTTTGGCATCTTGGAGATAAAACTTCCAAGGCGAACGCAGCCGTCACTGGTTGGGGACGCACCCGACGAATCATCATTTCCGACACACTGATCGATTCGAACTCAATCGAAGAAATCGAAGTCGTGATGGCTCACGAACTTGGTCACCACGTGCGATGGGACGTTTGGAAAATGCTCGCCGTGTCGACAGTTCTGATATTCATCAGCTTCTTCGTGATCGACCTCGCATTAACAGCATGGATCGGCTCACTAGGTCTACGTGGTATCGACGATATCGCCGGATTGCCACTGGTGCTCATCGTCGGTGCAGGTGTTTCGCTTATCGCTCTTCCAATATCAAACTGGCTTTCCCGAAAGGCCGAAACAGCTGCCGATCTTTACGCGTTGAATCTCACCGGTATGCGAGACGAGTTCATTTCAGCAATGGATAAACTCGGCGACCAAAACCTTTCGCAAAAGAAGCCAAACCCGGTAGTCGAATTTATCTTCCACTCACATCCGTCTATTCAACGTCGAATTGACAACGCCAAAGCCTGGTCACAGAAAAAATAACTGGAACACCGATCGACAATGTCCAAAACTTCGAACTTCGCGCCCAAAACTACCGTTTCTATCGAAAATGATGATTTCCTAATCAACGGCGTCCCAACTCATAAAGGAAAAACTTTTCGAGGCAATTCAATTGAAGGTCTGATGCTCAACAGTCGCATGGCAAACGCCATGTGGGACGATGAAAACGAATTCACTCGTCACCTTTGGGCATACGATGAAAACGACCGATGGCGAGCCGATCGCAACACCAACGAGCTAATCGACATGCTCCCGATCTACCAGTCGAAGGGTCTCGACTGCATCGATATCAACCTGCAAGGAGCCTCTCCGCTCGGTTACTACCGCTCGGATGAAGAAGGACTCGCCGATCTTCGACAGCGAATACATGCAGTTCATCCCAACGCAACAGACGATCAAATCTGGGCCGGCGTGCCAAACGTGGAATCTCAGCCGTGGATATCGGGTGCATTCACCTCATCGGGCGAACTCAAGCCCGCCTTCATGGATCGCACAGCGCGAATCATCGAAGCATGCGACGCGCTCGGCATGATCGTTTGCCTCGGATATTTCTACTTCGGGCAGGACGAACGCCTGGCTGACGAAGATGCAGTGAAAACCGCGGTCGATAACGCAACGAGATGGGTGCTCGAAAGCGGCTACACGAACGTCCTGATCGAAATAAACAACGAAGCTGATGTTCCTCGCTACGAGCACGAAATTCTGTGCCCGCCCAGAGTTCATGAACTGATCGAGCGAGCGTCGAAAATCGAACACAATGGTCGAAGATTGCTCATCAGCACCAGCTTCACTCGTCGCATGGTTCCAACTGACGCAGTGATCGCTGCTTCCGATTACATCTTGCTCCACGGCAACGGCATGCACGATCCTGCTGAAATCACAAAGCGAGTAAAAGACACTCGGGCTTCGTCGTCGTTCCGCGGACAGCCAATCTTCTTCAACGAAGACGATCACTTCGATTTTGAAAACGAAGACAACAACTTCGCAGCGGCGCTCGAACAACGTGCCGGATGGGGTTACTTCGATCCGGGTCCCGGTGCAGGTGGTGCAGCGGCTTATGGCGACTACGAAGTTGGATATCAAAACCCGCCAATCAACTGGACCATCAACACTCAACGCAAAGAGAGCTTTTTCTGGTTCCTAAGCGAAGTCACGGGCAAGTCGTAACGAATCGTCCCTTCCAGCCAACACTCACCAAATGTCATTCTGAACTTGATTCAGAATCACCATCGACAGGCTAAAATCCCAAATTAAGAAAATGTCCCACCTTTCACGACATATTTGCCGTTAGCTCTCAGTCATTTCCAAATACAAAGATTCTGAATCAAGTTCAGAATGACAACATCACCAGACTTTTCTGTCTCGGTAAAAGCAGGAATCGAACTACATGACCACCCAAAACCCAAACATCTCGCTCAAGGGCAAAGTCGCCTTCGTCAGCGGTGCCTCCAAAGGCATCGGAGTATCGATCGCCGAGTTATTCGCCGCGGCAGGATGCGATCTCGCACTAACCGCTCGAAACGAGCAGGAGCTAGAACAGACCGCAGAGAACGCTCGAAAAGCAGGTGTGAAGGTTTGGACCAAGACCGCTGAAATGGCCGATGCAGATGAAGTAAAAGCCGTTGGCAATGCTGCCCTTGCCGAGTTTGGACACATCGACATTCTTGTAAACAACGCCGGTGTAACGATTCCTCAACCGATTCTCGAAACCACTCTAGATAACTTCCACACAATCATCAACGTGAACGTGCTTGCGCCTTTCTTACTGGCTCAAATCTTTGCGCCAAGCATGATCGAGAAAAAGAAGGGCAAGATCGTCAACGTAACTTCACGAGCAGCGATCAGGGCATTCCCAACTGGCAGCGTTTACAGTGCGTCTAAGGGTGCTCTTCAGTTGCTCACGCAGTCGATGGCTGTCGAGTTCGGACCGCACAATATTCAAACTAACAGCGTCGCTCCGACTGTCACCATGACACCAATGGGCGACAATGCATGGCCACCAAGCCCACGACGCGACGCCAAGCTCGCAAAAATCCCCACGGGTCGATTTGCAGAGCCGGAAGAAGTAGCCGATGCAGTGCTCTACCTCGCCTCTGAAAATTCCAACTTCATCAATGGAGTAGAACTCCCAATCGACGGCGGCGAAGGCGCGGGTTAGATACGATACCAGTCATTGCGAGGAATGAAGAATGAACGACGTGGCAATCAATCGCTTGGAGCAACGCTAACCTCGAATGATTGGCTCCAGCGACCGTTCGCACAATCGCAATTAGCGTTGCAATCTCGACTACAGATTTCCATGTCGTAGAACTTCACGCGAGAAATCACAGAACTGGTGGGCGTCTACCGCCCCAGCGTAATCCGGTGAAACTGTTCAGCTAGTTCGGCACCATACTTCTTGCCGGTCTCAGCCAGTCGTTTACGTGAACGTTCGTCACGTTCATCACTGCGCTCGCCAACTTGGCTTACATGCGAATGCAGAGCGTTCTGGCGAGTCTCGAAGTAGTCGGTCACATCGACGTGAATGTTCGGCTCTTGCGGTCGGAACAACCAAACTTCCTCAACCTTGTGAGGCTCGATTCCCTCTCCGAGATGCTCAGGATACGCAACATGATCTCGGGCATACGGGAACACCGCATCAAGTGCCACTCGTCCAGTCATCGCATGATCACGATGTCGGATATACGGCAAATTCGGTTCGTGGGTAAGTAACAGTCGTGGCTTGTGGATGCGAATCTGGCGCACCAGCTTCTCTCGAAACTCATCGTTATCTTCGAGCTGTTGATCTGGCAACCGCAAGAACACTACTTCTGACAAACCATATGCCTCGGCAGCAGCCAAAGTCTCAGCTTCCCGAGTAGCCGCAAGATCCTCAGGCTTCACCGAACGATCACTGGTGCCCTTATCGCCGTTCGTACAAACGACAAGAACGACTTTCTTGCCCTCGGCGCACCATTTGGCAATCGTGCCACCCGACGATGATTCAGAGTCGTCTGGATGCGGCGTGACCACCATTATTGTGTCGGCTTCGTTCGAATTCCCTACAGTCAAAACATATCCTTGTGAATTACACCGAAAAAATTTCGATGCCCAACCCGTTCACCAATAAAACAAATGGCTAAAGCGCCGATTCGTTCTCGATTTCCACTCCGGGTAAATCACCAGCCGGAGTGAACTTCATCACTCGCCCATAAAAATACAGTTCGCCTTCAAGTGACGCTTTAATATTTTTCGACTGCCTGAATCCGTGCTGCTCGCCTTCGAACATCATTAGCGAGAACGGTATGCCTTTGTCTCTCAAAGCGCCAGCCATTATCTCTGCCTGAGAAGGCGGCACGATCTTGTCTTCAAGACCCTGCAAGATGATCATCGGACACGATAGCTGATCGGTGAAATTGATCGCCGAGCGATCGTGATACAACTGCTTCGATTCGGGATAAGGACCGATCAAACTATCCAAATAGCGGGACTCGTACTTGTGCGTATCGCCGATGAACACGCTCAAATCGGCAATGCCGTAGTACGTTGCCCCAACAGCAAATCGATCTTCGAACGTAAGCGCATTGATCGTGGTGTAGCCGCCAGCAGAGCCACCCTTGATCGCAAGACGATTCGTGTCCGCCTGGCCCCTACCGACAAGATAGTCTGCTGCGGCGATGCAGTCGTCAGTGTCGTACACACCCCAGTTGCCCTTGAGCGCATCTCGGAACGCCTTGCCGTGCCCGGTAGAGCCGCGATAGTTCACGTCGACAACCGCAAAACCACGACTCGTCCAGAACTGCACAGGCAAGCTCAAAGCCGAGCTTGTAGCACTCGTTGGACCACCGTGACTAATTACCAAAAGAGGTGGGATCTCTGAACCGTCAGATTCGAAATCTGGACTAGTTGGAGGGTAGTAAAAGGCGTGTGCCTCGCCATTGTCAGTTGAAGGGAAAGTTATCGCCTCAGGAATCGACAAATAAGCGTCATCAAGTTCAATATCACTCGATGATTTCAGAGATGTGATATCGCCCTTACTCAACGTGGCACGAACAACTTCTGCAGATGAAGTCGGCGATGCTCCGATGTAAGCAACATCGTCCCCAATCACGTTCACTTCAGCAATCGAAGTGTGCGGCACGGGAGTTTCTGCGACTTCCCGACCCTGCAACGTGACCATCCGCAACAGGCCCTTGCCGTTCTTGGTTCCCTTGAGCAGAACCGCCCCGTCTTCGAGGAACGAGTAAGTGCTAAAACCAAACGCCCATGCAGGGCCGCCGTGGTCTTTTTCTTCTGCGAGAAGCGGCGTGATCTTGCCGTTAGCCCACTTGGTCAGGTTCCACCATCCCGATTCATCGGTGATGAAGACAAGCGTGTCGTCCTGACCGCTGCCTGCAGGTGCCCATTCAGGTTGAACAATACTCGTGTCTGTTCCACCCGTTATCTTTTGCTCGTTGCTCACCGATCCGTTTTCAGAATCGAAATCAGCAACCCAAAGTTCACAACCGTCCCACGGCATGTTCGGGTGATTCCATGACAGCCAGCAAATCTTGTCGCCAGCAGGATTTTGGCGAGGCGACGAATAGAAATCGTACCCACTCGCCATGGTCTTGACGTCCCCTGAACCATCAGTCGGCACAGCAACAATAGCGTTGTCGGCCTCACGATCTTCGTGATGCGTTTCGCTTACCGCCAGAATCCAGTTCGAATCATTCGTCAGTTTGAGGTCGGCGAACCGCAAGCCCCGTTCAATTTCCGGAGCGTTCGTAATTGCCTGAGGTTCGCCACTGTCAGAAGCCTTGTAAATCCGCTGATCATCCCAGTTGGCGAAGTAAACAACCCCATCTCGAACGGCATACGCGCTTCCGCCGTACTCATGCACAGCGTTGCGAGCGTTGAGCGGAGCAGGGTTCACATCCGAAGTCGATCCATCGGCTGATCGCTTGACGATGACATACCGACCTGCCTCTTCGGGTCGACCTTCGTGCCAGTAAACATCATCACCATCGACACGCACTTCGCCCAGTCGCAATCCACCCTGGGTGATCAAATCGGCTGAAATGGGCGATTCCCATGATCCGTAAGGCGAAATCTGTTTTGCTGGCATTTAGCGATTCTTTCTGCTGAGCAAAAACCCAGCGAACGACAAGAAAATTTTGAATGCCCCGAAGGCTCGCAGAATAACCACATCAAGGCAACAGTTTCGCAGTCGAAATATCGCAGCACGCGAAACACCCCGCCTACTGAATCCACCGGGCGCAGCGGATCAATAAGCGGGGTGTCTGTGGCAGCATCCTGCCGTGATATCAGTTCGACTGATTCAGCGCGCTAACCGCCGATGAAAGTTCCCTGAGCTTCACCGTTCACAATCACGTCGTACTCAACACCGGCTTCATACTCGTCACCGATGTTGATCGACTGGTCTTCGTACATGATCGCCAGCGTGCAAGGCGTTGGAGCCGTCGGCACCTGAGTCAGCACTTCGATATGAACCTGTCGACCGTCAACTTTGTAGTCGATCGACTTGAACTCTTCACAACCGTTGCTCAACATGATCGTCACGCCAACTAGGTGCTGCGCAGGAATCGATCGTGTTGAAGCCAGGCTAACTTTCTCGATAGTTGCGAGCTGTGAGGTGAACTCAGACTCAACAGGATCGATCTCTGTCACCTTCTCAGCGTCGTTGCCAGCAAACTGAATTGCCACAGCGTCGAGGTGGCTAATAACTTCTTCATCCATACCTACGTAGAGCACGATGGCGTTACCGAACGTGTACCAGCGAGGTGGAGCAATCCACATCAGACTTTCGACTACACCGTCTGCCGACTGGATCGATGTTCCGTCAGCAGAAACGGTCTTTGCAGCAGCTTCGGCCGTAGCACCCGGTGCGAACTCGAAAACCTCAACGCGGAATCCGTTCACCTTCAAAACACTAGGAGTGATGTTGAAGAACGAAGAGTCTCCGGTCTGTCCACCGTTCTCAACGTCAGCACCATTGTTTTTCAAAGAAAGCTCTAGCGCTAGCGAGTCAGCAATGATGCTGGCTGGTGGCGCAGGCGTAGGAGTTGGCGCATCTGGGTCGGCGCAACGAACGTTCGGTGCAATCGCCTGGAACGTAACCGACTCCTCACCGTAGTTCACCGTGTATACAGCACAGGAAACAAGTCCTTCACCGACTACACCCAGATCAACCTGAGCTGAATCAACTCGGTAGTCATCTGTGCAAGCCATATCTCCTGTAGGTGCTTTCGCAAGCGGGTAGATCGTGAATTCATTCTCACCTGATCGAACAAGGTTCGGCTCAAGCGACTTCATGCAGCCGTTCGTCAATCCCCAAAGCACGTGTGCGTAGTAGGTAACTGGACCACGGCTGTCTTCACCGATGATGATCTCGACGCCTTCAACCGGTGCAGGCTCAACGATGAAATCAACATCCTCAACCGGAGGAAGGCTCTGCAAAGGAGCCGATCCGGTTGTGAATGTCACAGGTTCCTGATCGTTCACGTACACGCTGTAAGTCGTGCCACGTTCGAAATCGCTGCCGAGCGAAACATTCTCATCGTGAATGCCATACATCATGGTGCATGAAATAACGGCTGAAGCCTCTGGAGTTGGAACCAAGTTGTAGACCGAAATCTTGATATCGGTGCCTTCTCGAGCAACATCAGCGTGACTGAACGACGCACAGCCGTTCGGTATTCCTGAAATCACCTGAACAACGAACTGCTCTGGGTACGATTCCAAAACCAGAATCTGAACGCTCTCGATTGGAGCCAACTCGTCAACTACCTCGTAGCCCTGGTCGGCTGGGAGCTGACCGCCATCGGTTGGGTCTTCGCCAGCAGGCTGAGTAGGCTGTGCGCCAACTCCACCGCTTGGGTTATCCGAAACAAGCTTGGTCTCATCTGTGCCGCACGCAATAACGAACGCTGCGAGGGCTGCGATTGCAACCAGTACGAGCCATTTATGTTGTGTTCCGCTAAACATTTTGTTTCCGTCTATCTCTTCTTCGTCTAAATCTTCGTGGCGAGAATCGCCGTGAATCTTGTTGTAATCAGACACCGAATCGGTTGCCTGTTATAGCTAAGACGCACACCAGTTCCGATTTGTTCCATCGAGTTTCGAGCAATTTCCATTTTCTGCTTTTGGATGCACTAACCCGAACATATTTCCAGTTCAAATCCCAACTAAAATTGACTCAGCACCCATTCGCGGGCTAGTCTTGAAGATAGTTCGAATTTCATATTTGCGTTGATCGGGACTAGTAAGTTTCGTTACGGATCAAAGAGAGTCGGGGTTGCTGGAAGCCCGATATCACGACCGGAACCGAATGGCCCCGTGAGCTTCGAAGCCAAAGTTCTTCTAGAACAAGTAGCCTTCGACGGAGTCGGCACCGTTATCAGAGCCCAGGGCCTACGATCTTAGACAGCCTCGATCGTGTGTCCGACAGAGATGCTGCTTCACGGAACGTGTTGCGGTAATAAGGGTGGCACCGCGGGAAATACCTCGCCCCTTGAATAAAATTTTCATTTGGGAGTGAGGTTTTTTTATGCCCGTTTTTAGGCGATCAAAACCTCGACGAATCAACAAGACGAGAATAGATCGACATCATGGCAGCGTCCGCAAACAGCCCGGCTAAAAAACGAATCCTCACCGGCATCCGCCCCACCGGAGCACTCCACTTGGGGCACTACGTTGGCGCCCTTCACAACTGGATCGACCTACAGGACCAGTACGACTGCTACTTCCTGATTGCTGACTATCAGGCGCTTGGCGACCACTTCCACGAGATCGATCTCATACGGGATTCCGTGCTTCAGGTCACGCTCGACTGGCTCGCAGTTGGTCTCGACCCTGAAAAGTCGTCTTTCGTCGTCCAAAGTTACGTTCCCGAGTTCGCTGAACTTTCGATGTTGCTCAGCTTCATCACGCCGCTCGGCATGCTCGAACGAAACCCAACACTAAAGGGCGAGCTAGACGATCTTGCCGTTGAACAGCGCACGGTTGGCTTCTACAACTACCCAATGAGTCAGGTAGCCGACATTCTGCTGCCACAGGCACATCTGGTTCCGGTCGGAGACGACCAGCTGCCTCACATCGAAATGACTCGTGAGGTCGCTCGAAAGTTCAACCGCATGTTCAAGCCGGTATTCCCAGAAGCCGATTCGCTGATCGGTCGAGTTCCACGACTTTCAGGAACCGACGGACAGGGCAAGATGAGCAAGTCGAAGGGCAACGTAATCATGCTGTCTGACGATGAGAAGACTGTCACGAAGAAGGTTCGCGGCATGTTCACCGATCCGAACCGAGTTCGGGCCGACACTCCCGGTAAGGTCGAAGGCAACCCGGTATTCCAATACCACGATGCCTTCAACCCAAACACTGAACAGGTCGACGAGTTCAAAGCTCGCTACCGAGCGGGAACCGTTGGCGACGTTGAAGTGAAGATGGCTCTTGCCGAAGCACTAAACAATTTCCTCGATCCTATTCGAGAAAAGCGCGCCTACTACGAAGCCAACATGAACCTCGTGGAAGAGGCGATCATGGACGGCGTAGGACGAATGCGAAAAGTAGCCGCAGAAACTATGGAACAAGTTCGAGACGCAATGCGAATTTCGAGCTACACCAAAAACTGGAAGTAAGTCGAAACTCACGCTTTCTTAGTTCAAACATATCCAGCTAACGAACATTTCCATGATCAACCGAATCGACAACTTCATAAACAACGGCTCCTCCTGGCGAAGTCGCAACCAAACCCATTAACTAACGCGACATCAAATCCTCAGGACAAAAACCAATGCCTAACTACACACCGGCTCTTCCCGAATTCAAAAAGCTTGCTTCAGATCACAATCTGATTCCGGTCTATCGGGAAATAAGCGCCGATCTCGAAACACCAGTTTCTGCCTACCTAAAGACAGCGACCGGCAAACACTCGTTCCTCTTCGAATCAGTCGAAGGCGGCGAAAACCTTGCGCGCTACAGCATGCTCGGCACCGAGCCTTCAGAGGTTCTAACAACCGGAGCCGGAACCGAACACGGCGAAGTCGATCCGCTCGACCTGCTGCGGGATCGCATGTCGAAGGTCAGCTACGCAAACGTCGAGGGACTTCCAAAGTTCCACGGCGGCGCAGTCGGCTACCTCGCCTACGACACGATTCGATATTTCGAGCCTTCAGTACCGCCTATCTCCGATGAAAAGTCGGGGCTGGACGTTCCCGAAGCAGTCTTCATGCTTACCGATTCGATCCTAATCTTCGATCACGTGCGGCACACGATATTCGTAGTCGCTCACGCCGCCATAAACAACGGCGACGCGGAAGCAGCGTACGAACGTGCGACTACAAAGATCGAAGAAGTTATCGCCCGACTCGATAAGCCAGTTCCTGCAAGCGGCGCACGTCGTAACTTCCTGCCAACGTCCGGTTTCACGTCGCGTGATCCTAATCTAGACTACAGCTCAGTCGGGCACCCCGACCAGTCACCTATTGAAGGCGGCGAAATTACCGGGCAGCCCTACGTACCGAACATGACTCGCGAGTACTACGGCGAGGCAATCGACAAGTGCAAACAGGCGATTCAAGACGGTGAAGTGATTCAGGTCGTCTTCTCGCAACGACTCGCACGTCGAACGCCCGTAAAGCCGTTCGATATGTACCGCTCGCTCCGAGCTATCAACCCATCGCCCTACATGTTCTTCCTGGAACTCGATGGATTCGAAATCGTGGGAGCGTCACCCGAACTCCTAACGCAAGTCATCGACGGCAAAATGGCCGTTCACCCGATCGCCGGAACACGACCTCGTGGAACTACGCCCGAGCACGATGATGAACTCGAACAAGAGTTGATCAACGACGAAAAAGAAGTCGCAGAACACGTAATGCTTCTCGACCTCGGCCGCAACGATGTTGGTCGAGTTTCTAACCCGGGCAGCGTCGACGTAGAGCAAAGCTTCGAAATCGAAAAATACTCCCACGTGATGCACATCGTGTCGCACGTTTCTGGTGAACTATCCGACAAGTACGACATGTTCGACGCCATGAAAGCTGCGTTCCCTGCCGGAACCGTTTCAGGGGCACCTAAAGTTCGCGCAATGCAGCTAATTGCTGAACTTGAACCCGACAAACGTGGTCCTTACTCAGGGGCAGTCGGCTATTTCAGCTTCACTGGAAACATGGATACCGCTATCTCACTACGAACAATGGTGATGAAAGATGGCGTGGCATATCTTCAGGCCGGCGGAGGAATCGTTGCCGATTCTGACACCCAGATGGAGTACGAAGAAACGCTTCACAAGATGGGCGCACTAATGCGCGCTATCGACCACGCTGAGGAGTCGTCGGGTGTCTAGCCTGATCGTCAAAAGCAGTCGTGATGAACTTGAGAGCGCGCTCGAAAAATTCGATGTCGTGCCAGTTCATGGCGTCATCGATTCGCCGACTCTAAGACCTATCGATGCGCTTCTAACGTTGCGTAAAGCTGGCGAACCGTCGTTCATCTTCGAATCTGAATCGCCTGAAGAGGGAGCATCCCGCTACTCGTACGTATGCCCGTCAATCGAGGCAATCGTTCGCACGGGAGCATCCGAAATCGCTGGCGATATAAACCCGCTTACGACACTACGTTCGCAGTTCAAAACGCGAACAGTTGCCCCTATCGAAGAGCTTCCGGCGCTTATTACTGGTGCATTCGGATTTGTTTCTTACGAAGCGATCAAACACTTTGAGCCATCAGTTGGCGATCTACCTGCCGACCCAACCGGATCGCCCCTATCTGCAATGGCAATCCCATCCGAGTTGCTTGTCTTTGATCACGCACTCAATCAACTCCACATCATCGTTTTTGCCAACAACGTCGAACGATTTGATCTGGCGGAGCAGCGAATAGAACAAATTTGCAACTCGCTGCAAACCGTCCTTAAAAGAACTCTATCGAACACGATCAATTCCGAAGCAATCGATCTTTCTGCTGTCGCCTCAAACTCTAGTTACCCATCGATGGTCAGCAAAGCCCGCGAAGCCATCATCGAAGGTGAGCTAATTCAGGTGGTGCTGGGTCAGCGGGTAGAAAAGCAAACGACGGCGAACCCAATCAACATCTACGAGCAACTCTCGACGATGAACCCATCGCCCTACATGTACATGCTCGATCTCGGTGATTTCCAACTAATCGGGGCCTCTCCCGAACTGATGCTTCGGTCAACGAACGGCAAAGCGGCGGTTCATCCAATCGCCGGTACCCGTCCTCGCGGCACAACCGCAGAAGAAGATCTTCAATACGAAGCTGATCTTTTATCGAACGAGAAAGAATCGGCTGAGCACGTGATGCTTGTCGACCTCGCCCGCAACGATCTGGGCAGGGTCAGCAACCCCGGCACAGTCAATGTGAAATCCTTAAAGCACATCGAACGCTACTCCCACGTGATGCATCTAGTTTCACGAGTCGAAGGCGAACTAGCCGACAAACTAGACGGCATCGACGCTTTCGAGGCAGGATTCCCAATCGGAACGCTTTCGGGCGCTCCTAAAATTCGATCAATCCAACTGATCGCTGAACTTGAGAGCGAAGGTCGCGGCCCCTACTGCGGCGGTATCGGCTGGTTCGCACAAAACGGTGATGTCGATACAGGAACGATCATTCGATCAATAGTCCTGCGAAACGGTACAGCCCACGTTCAAGGCGGAGCAGGAATCGTTTTCGACTCCGACCCACAAGCCGAAAATCTCGAATCTCTCCAGAAGGCAAAAGCTCCGCTGCTGGCAATAGCTCGTGCGGAAGCGATTTCCAGATCCACTCAAACCCAGCATTGGCGAAGCGACCACCAATCTTCAATATCAAAATCTCAACCTGCGACAATGCAGCTAGCGAGCGACTAAATCCAATGCTTCTACTAATCGATAACTACGACAGCTTTACATACAACCTCTTCCAGTACCTTTCGGAACTCGGGGCAGAGGTCGAAGTGGTTCGCAACGACAAAGCGACCATCGAAGAACTCGCGGCTATGAACCCGGAACGAGTCGTCGTTTCGCCAGGCCCATCGACGCCCGACAACGCCGGTATTTCCGTGGATGTGATCAAACACTTCGCTGGAAAAGTTCCGGTGCTAGGAGTTTGCTTAGGGCACCAGTGCATCGCTCAGGCGTTCGGTGGTGTGGTGAAAGGTGCGGGCGAAATTCGCCACGGCAAAACCTCTCCAATTCAGCACACCGGCAAAGGCGTGTTTGCTGGACTCCCACAGCCGTTCGAAGCGGTGCGATATCACTCCCTCGCCATCGAACAGGACACTGTGCCTGACATGTTCGAAGTCACTGCTAACACTGAAAATGGCATCATCATGGGAATTCGACACAAAGAACTCGACGTTGAAGGCGTGCAGTTCCATCCTGAATCCATCATGACCGAAGCAGGCAAAGACTTACTCCAAAATTTCTTAGACAAACCATCGCCGGTAAGTAGCTGAGAACGAACATAAAGCGCACTGCCTCAATCAGATCCAGCAAACAATCGAGGCAAATACGATTCACGCTGAAAAGAAAAGCTGAACTTAAAACATGAATATTCAAGAAGCAATCCAAGTGGTCGTGACCGGCACTGATCTAGAGCAAGATCAGGCAGCCGACGTCATGCGAGAAATAATGACCGGCGAAGCAACCCCTGCCCAGTTCGGTGCATTCCTCACAGCAATTCGAATGAAGGGTGAAACACCCAACGAAATCGCTGGCATGGCAAGCATCATGCGTGAAGTTTCTCTGCACGTAGACACCGATGTCGAGATGATCGACACCTGCGGAACCGGTGGTAGCGGACTCGACTGGTTCAACATCTCTACAGCCTCGGCATTCGTCGTGGCAGGTGCTGGCGTACCTGTTGCCAAGCACGGCAACCGGGCGATGTCTGGTTCGACTGGTAGCGCCGACGTGCTCGAAGCACTTGGAGTCAACATCACTCTCGGACCCGAGGGCGTCAAAAACTGCTTCACCGAATCTGAAGTAGGCTTCATGTTCGCCCAGGCGTTCCACCCTGCGATGAAATTCGCTGGTCCACTTAGACCGCAACTCGGCATTCGAACCATCTTCAACTTCCTCGGCCCACTAACGAACCCAGCTGGCGTAAAACGTCAGGTGATCGGAGTTTCCGACGCAGCGTTTGCTGAAAAAATCGCCAAGGCACTAGAGCTGCTGGGCACTGAATACTCATTCGTGGTGAACGCCGAATCTGGAGCAGATGAGGTCGATGTCGAAGGCCACACGCTGCTGTATCAGGTGAACAAAGACGGTCTCAAGCGACGACGTACTCGCCCCGCCGATTTCGGACTGCCCGAAGGCAAGCGAGAACATCTTGTTGTCGAATCTACGGAAGAATCTGCTCAAATCATCAAAGATATCTTCGCCGGGGCTGGAAGTGGTCACAACCCTCCAGTTGCACCAGAAACGTCACGCCGAAACGTAGTCGTGCTGAACTCAGCAACGGCACTGATGGCAGCCGGAAAAGCCGTCGCATTTCAGGAAGCTGCCGCAATGGCTCAAGATTCAATCGATTCCGGCGCTGCTCAAGAAAAACTCAACTCATTGATCAAAGTAAGTCAGGCCCAGTCGTGATTGAAATTCCGGGAATACTCGGTGAAATCGTTGAAAAACGATTAGCCACCATCGAAGAGGCGAAGAAAAAACGCCCCGAATCTGAAATGCGCTTGATCGCCGAAAATGCGAGCGTTCCACTTTCGCTGCAACGAACAATAGCGTCAAAAAGCGGCATATCGCTTATTGCCGAGATGAAGCGCTCATCGCCGTCTGCCGGCTCGCTCGATCCAACTTTGGATCCCGCTCACCGCGCCGGTCTTTACTGCAACGCGGGTGCCGCAGCTATCTCAGTTCTCACCGAGCAGGACTACTTCTCAGGATCAATCGATGATCTTGCAGCGGTTTCAGTCATCGCACGCGCCTCTCGTGTTCCTGTACTACGAAAAGACTTCATCGTCGACGAATACCAGATCCACGAAGCACGAGCTGCCGGGGCCGACTGCATTCTGCTAATAATCGCCTGCCTCGATCCAAAGCAGTACGCCGATTTGTTCAACCTCTCCACTTCGATGGGAATGGACGTACTTGTAGAAGTATTTGATGAACCTGAACTCGACATCGCACTTTCAGAAGTCGAACCGCACATCGTGGGTATCAACAATCGAAACTTAAAAACCCTCGAAACTTCGCTTGCGGTTTTCGAAACTCTGGCAAAGAAGATTCCAGACGACCGAATTAAGGTCGCCGAGAGCGGAATGAAAAATTCTGGCGATGTCGAACGCATGGGTTACGCCGGTGCAAAAGCCGTACTCGTTGGCGAATCGCTCATGAAGGCCGGAACCGACGTAAGCGAACTGGCTCAAGCAATGGCCGCCGTGGAAGTCGGGTAGCCCGATATGGCTTCAGAGGACATCCAGATAAAAATCTGCGGATTGCGTAGCGCTAATGCTGCGATAGTCGCATCGGATGCCGGAGCTACCCACCTCGGATTCAACTTCATCGAAAGAGTCCGACGACAAGTCAGCCCCGAAGATGGCGCTCAAATAATTGCCGATTACATGTCGGGCAGAAAAAGTTTGAATCGACCGCATTTGGTCGGACTTTTCCGTGATCAAGACTCTGAATTTGTGAACGAAACAGCCCGTAACGCCAAACTCGACTATCTTCAACTCTGTGGCGACGAAGATGCCGACTACATCTCCAAAATCGATCTGCCAATCATCAAAATGATCTTTGTGAAGGAAGCCTCAACGAAGTCCAGCCTTACAAAAATCGTCGACCCGCTGTTGGATGAAGGCCACGGAGTAATTCTCGACAGCGGTGTGAAATCGTCACGAGGCGGATCGGGAACTTCGTTCAACTGGGCGCTAGCCGAAGGCATTGTCGATCGACCTAACGTATTTCTCGCTGGGGGTCTAAACCCCGAGAACGTGCAAAGCGCCATCAAACAGCTCTCGCCTTGGGGCGTCGATGTTGCAAGTGGAGTCGAAACCGACGGCGTAAAAGACCCCGAACGTATCAAGGCATTCATCAGCGCCGCTCGCAGCGCATAAACTTCGATCCGAATCAACAGAACCAACACGATTCAACTAGCGACTCACCACTCCCTCGGCGTAGACTTCGGCGACATCTGAGCACGCGCCTCACGAAGCAACACTACCTACGACACCGGAGAACCTCGAACCATGCCCGACAAACTGCGAATGGCCCAATACGGAACCAAACACGGTCACGCAGAAGGCGTTCTGCAGGTCATGCTCGATCACCCAGAAGTCGAAGTTGTCGGTATTTACGAACCAGACCCAGCAAGGCGGGAGCAAGTAGAAAACGACTCCAGCACAGCATGGAGTAAGGTTCCGTTCGTAGACGACCCGTACGAGTTCCTAGATGACGATTCGGTCGTATGTGTTGCTTCCGAAGGATCAAACAAAGAGAGCCTTGCATTCACCGAGGAAATCGTCGCGGCTGGTAAGCACGTCTTCTACGACAAGCCAGCTGGCAATGACTACAACCGATTCGAGAACATCGTAGAAATCGCTCGCACGCAGGGCACGATGATTCAGATGGGCTACATGTTCCGCAAGCACGACGGCTTCGAACGGATTGCCGACTGGGCACGCTCAGGCTTTTTGGGGCAAATCTTCCAGGTTCGAGCTCACATGTCGACAAACGTCCCAGAAGTAAGCCCGGAAGGAATGCAGACCGGGCGAGACGCCTACGCCCACTTCAAAGGCGGAATTATGTACGACCTCGGCGGGCACATGCTCGATCAAGTCGTCTGGCTGCTGGGTCGACCAAACAAGGTCACCCACTTTTTCCAGAACGCAGCTTCTGAAACTCAAGGCGTGATGGATAACACGCTTGGTGTTTTGGAATACGGGAACGCATTGGCGACCGTGGATATTGCAGCGATGGAAGCTCGACCTATGGCACGACGGTTCGAGGTATACGGAACCAAAGGCACCGCAATCATGGAGCCATTCGAGCCGGCCGACACTATCAAGCTGACCCTCGAAGAAGATCAGGGCGAATACAAAAAGGGCGTCAACATCGTAAAAATCGAGGATCGAGCACGATACGTCGACACGTTCGCCGAGCTAGTGCGCAACATCAAAGGCGAATCAGAGCCTCTGCGAACTCTCGATCACGAACTGCTCGTACAAGAGACCCTAATGCGAGTAACCGGCGGGCTGTCTGGGTAGGTATACCGGGGCGTCGAAGTCAGCGCCCTATATGGCAACAACCGACTTCCCGAGTGCATCCACTGCAGCTCACACCTACCCGTGCGCTCGAACCTCGACGCCCTCGGGCCATGCCACTTTGAAAATCGCAGCGGACTTGAAATTTGCGCCGGCAATGGTCGCTTCGCGAAGCACACACCGGTACATGTTCGCCCCGGCAAGATCGGCGTTCGAAATATCTGCACCAGTGCAGTTAGTCCGATAAAGCGTGACCTTCTTCATCGAAGCACCGGCAAGGTTCGCTCTACGCAAACTTGCCTCTGAAAACACCGCCTCGTCGAGGTTGGCGTTGGTGAAATCGGCGCGCTCAAGTTGAGCCCGACTAAAATCCCTGCCGCGCAAATCCCGACCCGAAAAATCGGCTCCCTTGAGATCCAACTGTTCTGGCGAATTCTCTCGTTGCCACGCTCGTAAATCTTCTGCTGATCCATCGAGCAATCGAAAGTGTTCCTGATTCATCCCACGATTATGTGGGCATCTGGGCCAACAGTCGAATCCAGCCGTGAGAAATTCGTCATATTTCCGCACATTTCGAAAAGTTACAAATTTTGAAACACCTTTGAAACACGTTTCAGCTAATTTAGACTGCGGCCGCTCGGATACTACTTGCGAGAAGCTATCCGTGAACGCAGTTCGCAAGTAAAATGCTCGCTGCGGAAAAATGGAAATGATCGCCGGATCACCAAAAATCTAGTCGATTCGACGATCACGGTGCCGATATCAGGAAAGAAGCACGAGGAAGAACAAGATGGCCTACATAGCCGAATATATTTGGATTGATGGCACCGAGCCGACCGCGAAACTGCGATCAAAGGCACAGGTGCTTGCAGACGATAAAGAGCCTGGAATCTGGGGATTCGACGGTTCTTCAACCAACCAGGCAACAGGCGACCAGTCAGACGTCGTTCTGAACCCGGTACTCGTCACTCCCGACCCTATTCGTGGCGGGGACAACAAGCTCGTTCTTTGCGAGACCTTGCTGACCGACATGACACCTCACCCAACCAACACACGAGCAAAGTGCGCAGCGTCTGCTGAACAGTACGGCGATCTCGACACTTGGTTTGGTCTTGAGCAGGAATACACATTCTTCGAAGGTATCGCACCTCTCGGATGGCCAGACAACGGCTTCCCAGCACCTCAGGGTGGCTACTACTGTGGTGTAGGTTCCGACGAAATTTTCGGCCGTGAAGTTGTAAACGCTCACCTGCAGGCATGTATCGACGCAGGTCTCCACATCTCAGGTATCAACGCTGAAGTTATGCCCGGCCAGTGGGAATTCCAGATCGGCCCGGTTTCCGCACCTCGTGTAGCTGACGAACTCTGGCTCGCTCGATGGATGCTCTACCGAATCGCTGAAGACTTCCTTGGTCCTAAGGGAATCCCGATTTCAGCAACTCTTGACCCTAAGCCTGTTGCAGGTGACTGGAACGGTGCGGGTTGCCACACCAACTTCTCGACAACAGAGATGCGTGAGTCGTACGACGCTTGTGTAGCTGCTGCCGAAGCTCTCGGAGCTCCTGGCAAGCCAGAACTCCACATCTCAAACTACGGTCCTGGAGTTGAACTCCGACTCACTGGTGCTCACGAGACCCAGCGATTCGACCAGTTCTCATACGGTGTTTCCGACCGTGGCGCTTCGATTCGAATCCCATGGCAGGTTGAGAAGGCCGGCAAGGGTTACATCGAAGACCGACGACCAAACGCAAACTGTGACCCATACGTCACAACTCAGTTGATCATCGACACCGTCTGCTCAGCAGCAAAGTCGTAATCGACCACTCGCTAAAGCGAATTACAAAAAGGGGATGGCTTCGGCCACCCCCTTTTTCTTTGGTGATAAATGAAAATCCACCAAAAGACCGAACCAATGAAAATGTCATCCTGAGGCACTCGAAGGACGACAAATCTCACTACGCAGCCAACATCGGGCAATCAGAACACGCTCAATGCGTCCCCAGCCCTCTGGGATCAGATATCCTGCGCCCGCACTCGTGGAAAACACTCGCCACACATCCTCACGCCCGGTAACTCGAAATAATCACAAAAATTCGCAACATTCACTACGGCTGGATAGTCGTACTCGGAACCGCCCTAATGCTGTTCGGTGGCGCCGGTTCACGATTCTCGTTCGGCGTATTCCTTAAACCCGTCACAGAAGAGTTCGACTGGAGTCGAGGCTCCTTAGCCGGCGCACTCGCCATCGCAGGCCTAGCAACCGGTGGATTACGACCGGTAGCTGGTCTTCTAGCCGACAAATACGACCCCAAGATTGTCGCTGCGGTTGGAGTCCTTATCGGTGGTTTGGCACTCGCGGTAATGTCCCAAGTCCAAGAACTGTGGCAGGTCTACGTCACGTTCGTCATCATGGGAATCGGATTCACCCTCGCATCGCCCGGCGCAGTCGCAAAGATCGTCGGTGCATGGTTCACCAAACGACGCGGACTCGCAATGTCGCTCGCAGGAACCGGTTCTGCAGCAGGAGAAACCGCACTCGTACCAATCGCAGCCGTATCGGTTGCCTACATCGGATGGCGAGAGGGCTACATGATACTCGGTGCAATCCTGCTCTTCCTGATCTTGCCTCTGGTACTGCTGCTACTCAAAAGTCGCCCAAAACCCGGCCAGCACGCCGACGGTTACGTCGAGGGTGAAGAAGCTGATGTTGAAGATTTCAGCAAGGGCTCAGCAAATCCGAATATTGGAATGTCGCTCGGACAGGCGTGTCGCACAGGACTGTTCTGGCGACTCACGACCGGCTTCTTCATATGAGGCTACACAATGGGCTTCGTGAATGCCCACTTCGTCGCTTACACGACTGATCTTGGCGCAACTGCTGTGCAGGGTGCCGGCGCGCTTGCGACCGTAGGAATTGCGGGTCTCGCCGGCGGTCTTGGCTTCGGATATATGTCTGATAGATTCGGACGCCGCCCACTCCTCGCCATTTCCTACGGCATGCGGGCTCTCGGCTACGCAGTTCTACTTATGGCTACCAGCCTGCCGTTGGCGATTCTAGGAGTCGTGATAATCGGTAGTTCGTGGACGTCAGTGATTTCTCTCACAGGAACTGTGACCTCTGACGAATTCGGACTTCGCCGACTAGGAACCATCTATGGCACGATGTTCATGGTCATGCCGTTCGGAGCTTCAAGTGCGGTCTGGCTAGCAGGAAAAATCTACGACACCAACGGCAACTACGATCTCGCCATGTGGATCAGCCTGGGAATGGGCCTAATCGCCGCCACTGCAGTCGCAATGCCCAGCACCGGAATCTCCAAGCGAATTTGGGCCCAAACCGAGCAGACTGAGTAACAGTCGCCCACAACTGTCATTGCGAGGAGGCCCTGCGACGTGGCAATCAACCACTTTGAGCAACGCTACCATCTACTTAGCCAAGCGCTGCCCAGAGCACGAATCGTCAAGCCCCTACAACCAGCGCCCCGTGCGGTTCTCCCATTTGGTGTAGATCTCACCAAACTCACGCTCTAGATACGCCTCTTCACGACGAATAACCAACGCCGTCAGCGCCGCTACTCCAAAAAACACCGCAATCAACATCGCCATAGCGTTCAGCGCAATCGCCATTCCTGCGGCGATCAGCAAAAATCCAGAATAAATCGGATTTCGAGTTCGTTTGAATGGTCCGCTAGTCACAAGCGTTTCGGTCGGTACACCTGGCTCGGGATGTTCGTCGTGGGCTGCGAGAGTTCTCCATGCCCATACGATTACTCCCACGCCAAGAACGACAAGAACCACGCCAACAACTACTCCCGTAGTTCCACCGATGATCTCCATGCGCCAGATGAACATGTGGAACAGCAGACCTATCATCACTGGCACGAAAAATATAACCGGCGGCAATGTCGGCAGTTTCAGTTCAGCCTTGCCCCAAGAGCGCTCTTCTTTTGGGACGTGATAGTCATTTCGGTTCGGTGCCACTCGCTGTTCCTCTCGCAAATAATTTTGGCTAAAGGCCCTGCATCGCCGAAGCTGGATCAAGTATTACATCTGCAGCCGTCAAGCGATCCTGCAGCTCAGTGATCGAGACTCCGCGACTGTCGAAGCCTGAAGACGACGCCATCGCCGCTGCGACTCCCGCAGCCTGCCCCATGCCCATCGAATTAGCGGTGACTCGACTCGATGCCAAAGCCTCCGAAGTAGCCGAGTGACAACGACCCGCCACCCAAAGATTCTCAACGCCCTGAGGAAGCAGTGTTCGATAAGAAATATCGTACGGCGGAACAACTGGCTGCTCGTGATAGCCAGCAGTGTTCTCGGGATGTCGATCTATCCGCCACGCGCCAAGAACAACGACATCGTCCTGACGTCTCGCAGTTCGAATATCGTCACCGGTCAGCATGTAATCGCCAACTATCCTGCGTGACTCCCGAGAACCAGCGGTTGGTCCGCTAGTGAAGAAGTACGCATCCTTGAACTCAGGAAGCGCCTCTTTCCACAGTTCGAACATCGTCCAAGCATCTCGACGACCTTGAATCTCGGCGTTCGTCCAGTCGGCAGGATTCGTCGCGTTTCCGGGAGTACGGATGACGTTGAAATAAATATCTCGCCCAGAGAAAGTCGCTGGCCACGGACCTCCATAAAGTCCGATCTTGCCTTCAGCACGGGCCTTATCTAAAACAGCAGCACACTTGCGCCGCAGCTCAAAAGTGAGTTCAACAAAGCCAATTCGGAAATGAAGACTCATCGGCTGAAGCGATTCTGCGACTTCGTAAGGAGCACCAGCCCAAGCCGCTACATCAGCATCGCCAGTAGCGTCGATCACGTTCTTGGGCTTTACCGCGACAAGACCGTCCTTGTTACTGACGATTACCGTGTCGACCCGAGAACCGTCCATGATCACGTCAGAGACCTGCGTGTGGAATAACGGTTGCACGCCCGACTCGATCAGCACGTCGTCAGATGCCTTCTTGAACAGTTCAGGATCAGTTCTAGGAATCACGCGATCGGGATGCTTTTCAACCTCAGTAAAGTCACCGTTCACGTTGTAGACAAGATTCGGAGCCTGTCCCGGTTCGACAACGCCCATCCGCTCAAGCATCTCGAAAACTAGTCCACCTACGACAGGCTTGCCGGTCTCTTCGTAAACGAACCCATCGAACGCCGAACCGATGATGTTCGTGAAAAACCCGCCAGCGAACCCCATCCGATCAACCGCCATGACAGATGCTCCATTACGAGCAGCACCCACAGCCGCACCAATACCAGCCAATCCCGTACCGCAAACCAGAACATCCGGCTCAGCGACTACAGGAAGTGACTTTGTGTATTGGATGTTGGGCATTTCCGGCGTTCTAGCTAGTCAAACTGTCGCTAAAAGCACCGCTCTCACGTTCTCGCAATGCAACATTCACACGAAGCTTTTCGAGCGTCTGCTGAAGTGTTAGCTGACCCTGTGGAACCTCGTGATCTTCGAAGAATGCTAGAACATCAGCTGCCTCGTCAGACTTGCTCAGCGAAGTCACACCCGAGAGCATTCGAACGATTGAGTTAGACGGGAAGTCCTTGTTGATCTGCTCCCAGTTGTCCTTGACAAACTGCCAAGCCTTGTAGCCCTGCTCCTTGTTGCGCATGCAAACAGCCAACAGGTACGGAGCATCCTGAGTTCGAACTGTGCCATCCAAAGTCATGGCCAGCGTTCGATCCATCTCAGCCTCGCCCGGGAACGCTGAAAGTGCCGACTGGTAACGTCGCTCTTCCTGCGGCGTAGTCGGATTGTGGTGCTTTTCAACAAACACCTCGTACTGAGCAGAGTCACCCTTCGAAGCGACTACGCCTGTAGCAGCAGCAGCGACGTTAGGCTCTACAGAACCAGCGTCGACCAAGTAAGAGTCGTGCAGATCACCAGCGTTCTTGATGGCGATATCGTCGTCACCAACGTTGGCAAGCAAGCGGATGAACAGTCCACGTAATTCAAGATCACGTGATGAGTCGCTATCCGAAGGCTCCCAGCCAAGTCGATCCAATGCAGGCTGGGCCAAATCACGAATCGCAGCCTTGTACTGCAATTGCGCTTCGCCCTCAACTAGCTTGTCGAGTCCGCTCAGGCAACCTGAGAGAACTGTCCAAACGTCTAGATCGGTTTCAGCTTGGAAACTTCGTGCGAAATCCAAGAAGTCAGAAGCTGAAGTGCGACCTGCCATCACCGACGACCAAGTGTCGTCGACAAGACCGTATCGCTCAATCGGCGAAAGATTCTCGAACATGGTGCTCGAAAGCGACTTAAGCATTTCGGCTGAATACCGAGCTCGGAAGAATCCACTTCCGCCAGCGTTCGCGGTCGCCCACTCAGCAGGAGAATCGAGCTCAAGTTCAGCCGACTTCTCTTCGAGAAGATATCGAACTTCTTCAACACCTGAAGCTGTTCCGATTTTCAACACGACAGGAACCGACCAGATCGTGTCGTCGGCAACTTCGCCTTCGGTGTAAAGGAATCGGTCCTGCGAAAGCGAAATCGTCGATCCATCTTCCGAAATCGAAGCACTAACCAGCGGGTAACCCTTCTGGAAAATCCAAGAATCCATGATTCGACGTGCCGGCTGCTGAGTCACATGCTCAATCGCGTCCCACAGGTCGTTGGTCTCAGTGTTTCCGTACTTGTGCTTGTTCAGGTAGTACGCAATTCCGTCTTTAAATTCCTCTTCACCCAGGTACTGCTCGAGCATTCGAAGTACCGATCCACCCTTTTCGTATGTCAGCAGATCAAACATGCCCTCTGCATCAACTGGCGAATTCACTTCGATCTCAATAGGGCGTGTGTTGGCAAGCGAGTCGACATCGAACGCCATTGAACGCTCAAGACTGAACTGGTTCCAGCGACCCCAGTCTGGGTTGAAATTGTCTGAGCACATCGTTGCCATGAAAGTGGCGAACGCCTCGTTCAACCAAATTCCGTTCCACCACTCCATTGTCACGAGATCGCCAAACCACATGTGCGCTATTTCGTGAGCGATAACGTCGGCAACACGAAGCAGTTCAGGCTCGGTCGAACGTGACTTATCGACAAGAAGCAGAACTTCTCGATACGTAATACAGCCGAGATTCTCCATCGCGCCGAACGCAAAGTCAGGCACAGCAACCATGTCGAGCTTCTGGCCCGGATACGGAATTCCGTAGTAATTAGAGAAGAACTTCAGTGCGAACGCACCGGCTTCTAGCGAGTAGTCAGTGAGATGACCTTTGCCGATCGGGTGAACGATTCTCAGCGGAACACCGTCTACGTCGATAGGCTCAGTCGCCTCAAAAGGACCAACGATGAAGGCGACCAGGTAAGTCGACATCACCATTGTGTCTTCAAACAAAATCGACTTGCGTCCGTCACCAAGATCAGTCGTAGAAATATCGGGACCGTTTGAAACAGCGAACTGGTCTTCCGGAACTACCAGCGTCACACCGTACGAAGCCTTGAACGCAGGTTCATCGAAACACGGGAACGCACGTCGAGCGTGCGTGCTTTCGAACTGAGTCGTCGCTATCGTGTGCTCAACGCCATCGTCGTCTGTGAACACTGAACGGTAGAAGCCGTGAAGCTGGTCGTTGAGAATTCCGGTGAACTCAGCAACGATCGTGTACGGACCCGATCGCAACTCCGAGTCGAAACTCAGCGTGGCACGTTCCATGTCCTCGTCGTGCTCGATGCCAGAAGCGGCTGTCTCGCCTCCGATTGCGTCCCGAACAAACGCCGATGAAATCACCAGATCAGCAGAGTTGATCTGAATATTGTCGGTAGCCTGACCAACCTCTACTTCGATCTCGACGCTACCTGAAAATGTAGCTTCATCGAGGTTTGGCTCGAGGTTAATTCGATAGTGCGAAGGCACGACGAACGAGGGTAGGCGATGCGGATTTGTCGAGGCGTCTGGCAAGTTTCTCTCCAGTTCAAAAAAACGTATCTCCGGAGACTACCGCGCTATGTACTCGCGCGCTACTAGTCGCGAGTAATCAAATTCAGCCCATGTGGAGCAACGAATTGGCCATATTGGCTCGCCACGCTTCGGCCGATTCGGGAGTCCATTCGTAAAAGCCTTTTCCTACCTTCACGCCAAGATCGCCCGACTCGATTTTGTCCAAAAGAATTTTTGGAAGTTCACGACCGTTGTTCAGATTGTCGAACTGTTCTACAAGATCGCTATGCGAGACCGAATAATCGCTTCTAGAAACTGATCCAAATACGCCGGTTTGAGCGAACTGAGGACCAAATCCATCCCGAACAAGTTCATCAACCTCGGCTGAAGACGCTTCGTCACTTTCGACTATCGACATCGCTTCCCTCAGCAGTGCCACCTGCAATCGATTGCTGACGAATCCCTGAATTTCAGCACGGACTATCGCAGGTTTCTTTCCAATGCTTTCGTATTCGGACTTCACCAAATCAATCACTTCAATCAAGGTGTCTGGTCCCGTAATAATCTCCATGCCCGGCAACAGGTGCGGAGGGTTGAAATAGTGCAGACCAACTACGTTTTCTGAACGGCTGGTTGCCGACCCATAAGCACTCGGCACAAAAGTAGAACTGTTCGAAGCGAGTATTGCGTGGCCGGGCGCATGCAAATCTATCTCAGCAAAAATCTTCTTTTTCAGTTCGAGATTTTCTGACGCAGCCTCGATTACTAGATCAGCAGTTTTTACCGATTCTCCGAGATCAGTCGATGTCGTTATTCTCGAAAGTGCGTCGTCGATTTCGTTTTCTGAAATTCGACCCACCGTAGCCAATGCAGCAAGCCCTACACGCGCCCTCGCAATCGCATCGGCAAGCAGGCTTTCAGAAATATCGTTCAGAAATATTCGTTTACCGTGGGTAGCAAGCTCAAGCGCTATTCCATGCCCCAATAATCCCGCGCCAATAACGGCAACATTCTGGAATTTGGAGTTCGAGGCTGCACTGCTCTCGACGGAATTATCGATCTTATTCGCCGACGGTAATGAAATTTCATTGGCGGCTGTAGCAACCGAAATATCGCCAAATAGCTCGCCTGCAATCACCTGAACCAGATCCCATCCGATCTGCTCCCATATCTCAAACGGACCACCAACAGCCCAACGCCTGCCAATCGAATTTTGTATCACCCGATCAACATCGGCAGCATCGACAACGTCTGCTTCGACCAACGCAATCGACTCGCGATAAATCGCCGCCTGCAACCGAAGCGATATCTGGTCGCCAGTATCAACGTTCAACAGAACCAACCCGTCCCAATCGAAACTTCCCAATGCCACTTACACCGAGTAGCCGACTGATCCATCTTCTCGCATCGGGATCACCTGCAAGTTGCGCGGCTCGTACGGCTGCGACTGGAAGCCTTCGACTTCGAGGTCAATTCCAATGCCTGGAGCATCAGGAACCGGAATGTAACCGCCATCGCGCTGCCATGCTGAGTTGAACATTGCGTTGAACGGCTGCTCGTCTTCCCGTGAATACTCCTGCGTAAGGAAGTTCGGAATCGAAGCATCCAAATTACACGCAGCTGCGGTAAGCACAGGTCCCAGGAAATTGTGAGTCACAACCGCCGAGTGATACGACTCCGCTATTGCTGCGATCTTCTTCACGGCAGTTACACCACCGGCCAGACCAAGATCAGGACGTGCGTACTGACTACCGCCAGCCTCGAACATCTCTCGGAACTCCCATATCGAGTGCATTCGCTCACCGTTCGCAACCGGAAGCGTGGTTCGTTGAGCGACTTCAGCCTGAGATTTAATCGAGTCGATCTGCACCGGGTCTTCGTAGAACATGGGCTGGAACTCGACCAACTGCTCAGCGAGAGCAATCGCAACCATCGGGGTCAACTTTCGATGCATTTCGAGAATGATGTCGCAATCGAGCCCCGCACCCTCTCGCATTGCAGCAACATTCTCTCGTGTGTCATGAATCAACCGAGGCAAAGTCATCGACTGGAAACCGTCTGGAAGCGGATCCGTCTTAATCGCAGTAAAGCCGTCTTCGACCGCTTCTTTCGAGTTAAACATCAAGCCTTGAGCAGTCGTGCCCTGATCGGCGGCATCCGGACGAATTCCGCCCATCAGCAGGTGCAAACGAATCTTGTTGCGAACCCTGCCGCCTAGCAGCTGCCAAACAGGAGCTTCTAACGCCTTACCCTTGATGTCCCAAAGAGCGATATCAACGGCACTTACGGCGCCTGAAAGCACCGATCCACGGAACGGGCCCATTCGATACATGTACTGCCAGTGGTGTTCGATATCCAGTGGATCCTTGCCGATCAGATAGTCAGCAAATTTATTCACAACAGCATCGGTGGCTTCGAGATAACCCCAGCAAGCCGACTGCCCTACACCAACCAGACCGTTATCGGTAAAAATTCTGACGATCTGGCTATTGCCAGCAAGTATCGATTCAACTCGTTCGATTTTCATATTCTTTATTTCTTTAGCTCGTGGCGGATTGGGTGATTCACAGGCAGCAAATACGTTTCGGCGAAGATGATACGCACTATTTAGAACGAATTGACTCAATTAGAGCTATCACTGACTCCATATCAGTCGTCCTCGGGTGATTTTCATAGCCAGAATGCCCGTTATACCGATCTATCAAAACTGGTCGAAGTCCAGCATTTTCGGCACCAAAGATATCCGACTCCAACTGATCGCCAACAAACGCCGCTTCGCTTGCATCAACCCCAGCTTTCAACAGTCCGGCTTCGAAAATTCGCCTATCGGGCTTCTCAACACCGGTCTCACCAGAGGTCACGGCGAAATCGACGTGACCTGTAAGTCCCATATCGTCCAATAGTCGCTGGCTCCCAGAATTCATATTCGAAACAACCCCAACTATCAGGCCTGAATCACGCAGCTGATCAAGACCATCGATCACGTCAGGGAAGAGTGCTATTCGATATTCCCGTTTGCGAACTTCAGCCCAAATCTCTCCAGCAAGAGTCAGGTCGACTTCGTGACCTGCGCCTTGCAACACAAGTTGCTCATACCGAGAAAAAAATGTCCACTGTTCGTTTCCGTTCATTTTGCGGAGGGGTTTTGTGGCGTTCTGGCGAGTCATGAATTCGTCTGCCATGTGATAGCCGGCATCGATTCCCTCAGTGGTAACCGTCAAGCCAAATTTGGCTACCGCCTCAGCCTGAATTTGCTCTCTAGGAGGATCAAATCCTGCGAGCGTGCCGTACATGTCGAACAGCACGGCCTTTAGTTCCGGCATTCACAACTCATTTCAGCTTTCAAATTAGAAATCACCTATTTCAATGAACCTATAGGTTGAACAGTCAAGGCTGCAGCGCCAACCCAGCTTGCCCCGGCAGCCTTTAAAACCGCAGCAGCCGACTGAATTGTGCTCCCCGTCGTGAACACATCATCGACAAGTAAAACCCTTTTTCCTGAGATCAACGTTTCATGATTGGCATCAACAGAAAATGCACCCTGAATCGCAATTCTTCGTGCATCGGCAGTCGGTTGCTCCGACTGAGGAAGAGTGTCATGCCCTCGAACCAGCACGTCATCACGAAACTCCGTACTCAGCCGCTCAGCCAATTTACGACCCAGTATCTCCGATTGGTTGTAGCCACGCGATCGTAATCGTGATTTGTGCATCGGCACTGGCAGAACCAATTCGGGTTCGGCTCGATTCATCAACTCCACGTTGAACATCTCACCCAGCACACCAGCCAACGCTCTCACATCATCGAACTTGAACGCCCTCACCGCCGCTCCAACGGGGCTTTCATACAGGAATGATCCGTACAGTCGATCGAGTGCGGAACTTTCAATCACACAACGAGTGCATGTGCCCGGCTTCGAGAGAGGCTCAGCACACTTGCGACAGACGTCTTTCGAGACCGGAGTTGAATCTCGAACACATTGCTCACACAGCAAAGCCCCGTCTCTCCCACAGTGCACACAAGACTGCGGAAACACGAGATCGAGAGCGGCCGATGTAAATTCTCTAAAAGCGTGTATCAAGTTAGTTTTTTACTACAAAATTTCATGGCGAAAACCTGCCAAAACGCCCCACAGGGTGTAAGACCTCAATAGAATAACGAAGTACCGGGCTGGTGCTCGGTTAATGAACATAATCCGGGTTCGAATTGGGGGATACGTGGAACTTACAATCACCGCCAACAACACGACTCTTACAGACGCGATCAGGTCTTACGCTGAAAAACGACTCAGCATCCTAGATCGCAGATTCCGTGATCCGGTGCCTGTATATCTACAAATTCGGAAAGAGCAGACCCGCAAGGAAGACGAACGGTTCATCGCTGAAGTAACTATCAGGCTGAACCGAGGTGTTATCCGAGGCGAGATGCGGGGCGATTCCCCTTACACAGCTGTCGACCATGTTTCCGACACTGTCACCCGGCAGATAAGCCGATACAAGAATCGATACTCCGATAAGAACCGTCGTTCTGTCGAAGGCGGTCTTGGAATGGCTATTGCTGAACAGCTCGCTCAAGAGTCAGTCAGCGAAGTCGACGACAGTGGTGTCACCACCCTCGAGCATGGCCAGCTTGTTCGAACCAAGCGTCACAAGATGGCTCTTGAAACGGTCGAAGACGCCGCTTCTCAGATGGAGCTACTAGGTCACAGCTTCTACGTTTTCCGTAACAAGGAAACCGATGAAATCAACGTGGTCTACCGAAGGCACGACGAGGACTACGGTCTGATCGTTCCCGAAGAAGAAGCGTAGAACCTAGATGTACGAAGAGAAATTTTGCACCCGGTTCGATTACTCGATCCGGGTGTATTCGTATATGACTACGGGCGTATCAAGCCCATCTGTGATCATCTCGAGTGTCGGGTAAACCTGGACTAACCCGTTGATGTCCATAGTCTCGAACTTCTCGAGACCAGCCTCTGGGTATTTCGCTCGTTCCATTTCGCCGATGTAGACATACTTGACGTTGTATTTGTCCAAAAAGCCTGTAGCCGTTAGGCGCAATGTCGAATGGAAGAATCGATCAACTTCGATTCGTCGCTCTGTAACCGTCCTAGCGTATCCAACGCGCTGCTGCCTTTGATGCCAATCCCAGCCGATCACCGCTGGCAATCCGGTGTAGATCGAAACACGATTGCCCCAGCGATACTGATCGCTCAGACCTTCCACGATCACTGGAGATCCTTCAATGTTCCGCTGCATCCACTCGATAGCGTCGTAGTCGTGTTTGAGAGTTAGCGGTCCTTCGTGATCGTTGTAAGTCACGGTCTGCATGTACGCCATGCCGTCAAGAGCTAACCCGCTGAACTCAAATCGCTCAGCATTTCGATCACGAGTTCCAAGAACCGGATAGACCATCACACCAATAACTAAGAACGCCAGCAAGCCTAGCCACAGCCCACGAGGTGCACGCACGTTGCTCAGCGAAAGCTTGCCAGCATCACCCAAGTACCAGAGGAAATATGCTGAAGCCATCGCTAGCAGCACCCAGGCTTGTAGATAGAACTTGAACACGGTGTTCATGCGGCCAATGTCGTCCTTGACCGTGAACATATCGACCCCGGCTGCCAGTGCCATTGCCATCGCTACCATGCCAACCGCAATAAGCGAGTATCTGGCTCCGGGAACGCTCGTTCGATACGCCGTAATCCCAGCACCTGCCATCGATGCGCCAATAACCACTGTGAAAGCAATTGTTGCGAAGCCTGTGAGAGCCAGAGTGGCAACCGCAGCCGCTACAAGGACCACAACCACATGCCAAGACCACGCGAAGATTCCTGATCCCGGCATCGGTGCGTTCGTCACGCTCGCCAACGATTCGGTCAGTCGCTCACGCCACATGAACACGAGCCAACTGAGTATCGACAGTAAGAAGAGTGAGTGAATGACTATGTATCGCCATAGCTCAGTCGAAAATTCACTCTTGAGAACGCCGTTGTTGAATAGCTCAAAATTCGAATGGAACGGCAGATAAACAACATGACCAACTACCAGAACAAATATCGAACTGACAACCCCAACAACCAACCGCTCGATAATTGATCGGCTGGAATAAAGTAGTTGCCCACCAACTAAGAAACCGCCAGCAAGCAACAACTGAGTCGGGAAGTCCCACGCATTGATTGTCCTGAGTGAACCGACCAAAATGCCAATAACAAACAACCCTGCCAGCGATTCTGCCATCGGACGCTTTCTACCAATTCTCAGATACGCAGCTATGGTCGCAGCAAGTGCCGTTATCGCAATCGGAATAGCAATCAGGTGAGCGTGCAGGTCGGCGAAGAGGAACGTAAAGAACGGAAATTCAGTGATTTCGTTGCCGGGTGATCCCGGAGCCATCATTCTCGAACTACGCCAAAAGTCGAACTGCCCGAATGGCTGCTCTTGGAAGAATTTTCTCGAAAAACCTTCAAGAACTTGTAGCAGTCCGTCAATATTCCCGACTACAGCCACCAACATCACTGCGACTAGACCTGCATATACCGGAGACTTTCTCGACCAGGCAGGAACAGAACGCGCACGCAAAGTTAGTTCAGCCAGCCCACTCACAATCGAATAAACTCCGCCAATCGTCAGCATGAACAATAGCGGCACTGCAAGGTTGTAGGCGACCGAGGGTACGATTCCAGTGAATCGAATCAAAGTGGCGATCATGAACTGACCAAAGTAGTAGTAGTTCAGATACCCACCGGCATACCAGGGATCGTAAGGCGGGATGGTCGACGACTTCACAACTGCGTTCAAATACGCAAAGTCCATCGGCTTTTCGCCACCCTTCCAAGGGTGCCATAGATCGGGATTTGCAGCGCGAATCAGTAGGAACGCTACGTAGCCAACAAGTAGAAGAATTTCCATCCTGATGAATCGACGTTTGTTCACCCGAAGATGATCAACAAGGTCAGAGCCAGTCGCACGCAGCGTCAAATACGAAATCGCAGCCAAAAGTAGCAACGCCAACAGCACGGCGAAGAAGCTGAACTGAATCACATTCACGCTAACCAGCAACCACGCCGCGGTCGCAACCAACAAAAGACCCAATGGCTTTGCGAACAGATACCCACGATCAGGCCACGGCCTAAATACAACAAACGCAATCGGCAGCACTACCAACGCAAACAACTGCGCAGCGACGTACCAAACAACCGGGGTTAGCCAGTCGGGCATCCAACGTAGGAAAGTAATCTCGCTCCACGTTCCGCCTGACTGCTGAGTCTCGGCACTCTCATCGGATAGAAGTAGACCTGTTTCGAAAGTCCTACCCGCAATCGCCTGACCAGAAGCACCGATCTGTACTTTCAGCAAACGATCCGAGTATTTTTCTACATTTCGGAAAACAAACGTTTGGGGATGCTCGTATACGGAGAAACTTTCATCAGCCCAACCAAACCCAGCGGTAAATAGCCCATCCGAGGGAGGCTCAAAGCCCTCTGGCGGCCCGAAATCAAGCCGAGCGAAGGGGTCTTCGTAATAATCAACCCCGAGACCACCGACATATCGGCTATCCGAATAGACCATCTCGAATCCAAGCTCGCCCGAGAACATCTTTTCGTAGAACGTCGATGTAACCGGATACCGCTCGGGCAATCGAGGGATCGTTGCATAGAGTCGGTTGCTCAACAGAACAAAGTAGTCAGATTCAGAAAGCAACGCCGTTAGCTGGTCGAACTTCTGCATGCTCTCATCGTTGTATAGCTCGGCACGATCATGCATCCGCAAGCCGATTACACCCGGAATACCTTCTTCCCAGTGCTCTTGAACAACTTTTGAACCCGGGGCAGCGTTCGCCTGCAGCCAGCTCGAAACATTGTTCAACGGATGCTGACCCGAATAGACGCTCATGAACGAAAGCGAGTAGTGAACGGTAAACACCAGTACCAGAGCAATGGGCAACACCTGCAGCCAGCGTCGATTTGGCTGAAGCGATTTAATAACCTCGAACGCCCACCAAAGCATTCTGGCTCCGTACAAAATCAAGAACGGCGTTATCGGCATCATGTACCGCATGAACTTGACGTCGAACCAACCCGTAATCAACAGATACGGCAGCACCCACGCCAGAATTACGAGATCAGCCTTACGCTGCGCCAACACTCCAGCGATCACCGCACCAAGTAGGCCAAGCCAAACAGTTACTCCGAGAACGGGCCCCAATCCCCATGTACCTAACTGCACCATTTGGTAGATGTATTTAGGTGAGTCCTCGTACTGACGAGTGAACGGGAAGTCGATCTCACGCCGAACCATCTGACCCTGCGTGGAAATGTTGTCGATGTACGTCTTCAAATCGAGGAACATGTACGGCTGCGTGACGATCAGGGTAGCCAGCACCACGATGCCCAAAAGCACGATGTTCTGGTAGGCGGTCCACTGTCTCGACGCCGCTGACGCCGAGCCGATTCCATCGGAATCGTATCGGTCACCCTTACGAGAAGTCGCATAAATCAGGTGAGCAAGAACTACTGCCACCGCCAACGGCAGCACAGAGAATTTTGTTGCTACAGCAAATGCGAACATCACACCTGCCAGCACCGAATCACGGCGGCGACCATGCCCAGCAATTCGTATTGAGTAGTAGATGGTCCCGACAATGAACGTCGTCATGAACGTATCGACTGCGAAGAAGTGGCTCAGCTGTATCTGCTGCACTGCGAACGCTGAAAGCAACGCCGCAAGTAATCCAACCCGCGTACTAAATACAGATCGACCGATCTGGAATATCAGGAAAATTGTCGCAACATCAGAAACCGCAGAGAGCGCACGACCCGCGTAGCGCAGGTCGAACATGCTCATCCATTTATATGGAGCTACGGCGTACTGAGCTGCCTTGAGGGCGTAGTGAGGAAGGCTGCCCCAGTTAAACGAACCCGGATTCAGCGTGCTTGTATGTGGGTCGGTGATATTCGACCACTCGTCACCCTCAGGAAACTGCAGGTTGTACACCTGCGACAAAAACGCTCTCTCGTCAGGATGAAATAGCCCACCCTGATCCCAGTTGATTCCGTATATCCGAAGCACAACTGCAATGAGCAAAATCAGCGCTAACGCGTATCGCGTCGAATTCCCAGATAAACCAAATCGACTGCCACCATTGCGAGTGACATCAACGGAGTGATCGTCCGCTGGAAGATTGTTGATTATGAAGTCCGATCGCTGCCCAGAACCAACTGCAGGAGATTTTTCACCAGCAGTTGTACTCGAAGGTTCGACTGTATCCGCACTCTGAGATTCACGCATGAAGAGGAATTCTATCGGTGTGTTTGATGCTTGCGCTGCAAGTTTTCTACTACTCGATACGCTTCACGAACGAATATCGACTCATCAATCTCCCGTAAGTCGATAAAAATAGAAGTTTGACCCGCCACTTCCCCACATCTACGCTTGATTCCGGTGCTTTTTCGCACACCAACAATATCCACCGCGAAAATTTCACGGAAAGTCAGCAATCCCACTTGGCCACATCTGAAACTCAGCCGCTCGTCACAAGTTCGTTCGATCGAACAGTTCTACCCAACGGCCTCAGGATTCTCACCAGCACCATCCGCCACACCAATGCCGTAAGCATCATGTTCCTGTTCGGAGCCGGATCACGATACGAAACTCCTGAACTGGCTGGGGCATCACACCTTTTCGAGCACATGCTCTTTAAAGGAACGCCAACTCGCCCCACCCCACGACAGATTTCAGAAGTAGTCGAAGGCGTTGGCGGAATGATCAATGCATTCACCGACAGAGAGGTAACTGGCTACTACTGCCGAGTGGCACAGCCGAACTACCGCGAAAGTATTGACCTACTTTCCGACATGACACTGAACTCTTTCTTTAAAGACGAAGACATCGCCAAAGAGAAGCAGGTTGTTTACGAAGAGATACGCGCTTCCTACGACTCACCGGGTGCCCGTGTATCGATGCTCCTCGACGATTTGCTCTGGCCTGATCAGCCGATGGGTCGAGACATCGCAGGATCAGTCGAATCGGTCGGAGCCATCTCACGAGAGCAGATGCTCGAATATCTCGAAACCCAGTACGTGGGGTCCAACACTGTGGTCGCAGTCGCCGGAAACATCGAACATTCCGAAGTCGTTGAACAAATCACAGAACTACTCGGAGGGCTACACGATGGAGAAATCCTCCCTATGTACCCGTACGAGCCAAAACCCGTTACTAAACGAGTGTCTCTAGAACACCGACCAACCGAACAGGCGCACATCGCATTTGGATTGGAAGGATTCTCAAGTGACGACCCCGACCGTCACGCACTTTCTATCATGTCTGTAATTCTGGGCGAAACCATGAGCAGTCGCCTGTTCGAAGAAGTTCGTGAACAACGCGGGCTCGCCTACGACATCCACAGCGGTGCTCACTTCTTCAGCGATTGCGGAGCATTCGTTGTCGAATCGGGAATCGACCCTGCTCGTATCGACGAAGCAATTCCGGTCATCCTCCACGAACTAGGCAAAATACGTGAAGGTGTAACTGAAGCAGAGTGGAAACAGGCACTCGAACTCACCAAGGGTCGAATGATGCTCCGCATGGAAGAAAGCCGAGCTGTTTCTAGCTTCTTGGGAATTCAAGAACTCCTGAAGAACAAGGTTGAAACCGTCGACGAAATCCTTGAGAAGATCGCCGCAGTCACCATGGAAGACATCAAGCGAGCTGCCAACCGAGTGATCAAAGAAGAGAACTTGGTTCTCTCGATCGTCGGGCCATTCGAAGACGCAGACCACTTCGAGAAAATGCTCAAGTTCGACTAAACGTCTCAAATCTTTCACCGGCAGATTCTCAACCCACCTGCTGATTGGCAAAAATTGTCATTCCTCAACTTGCACCTACCCGAACGGTAGTCGCTAGCGTGTTGCTACCTCAGCGTTACGAAACGAATTATTAAATATTCGTAAAAATCGGTAAATGCGTAAAAAAAACGCTAGGGCTCGATAAAAAAACCGGCGTAGCTTGCTAAACATGTTGACAAGACAAGCACCTCCAACCGACTTCAAGTGGCAGGCAGATAACATCCGTGCTCTGCGTACCCATCTTGGACTTTCACAAACTGCGCTCTCCCGAGAAATTGGTATTCGGCAGCAGACGATCAGTGAGTGGGAGACAGGGATGTACGCTCCTCGCGGCGCATCAGTCACCATTCTCACACTGCTGGCTGTTAGCTCGAATTTCCAATTCGAAGCTGACAGAAGCGACAACGACAAAATTCGGCCTCTACTGGCTGAAGAACAGTCGCCACGACCTTCGCAGGGACTGGCACCACGTCGGCTCGCTGATTCTGGTCCAGTGCCGGCCCGCTCAGAACAGCCAGCCCAAGCTCAGCGGCTAACGTTTGAAGCTGCGAAAGCCGCTCAAACCGACCGCAGAACTGGTACATACAACTCAACATACTTCGAGTCTCGACCGTCAGCAGCGGTACGCCGACTTGAAGTACCTATGTAAGCCACCTGCTTACGTAAAAGAAACCCAGCCTGCCGATCCCAAAACATCACAGGCTGTGCGGTTTATCAGTGGAACTTCACTTTGACACTCCTGTTCAATCACGAATAGGATTGCCCCACTGATCAACGGAGAGATCAATTGGCTACGCGTGCATACATTCTCATTGAAACGGCTGTTGGAACTACCAGCGAAGTTTCAAGCGCCCTAAAAGAGATGGACATGATGAAAACTGTCGATACGGTCACAGGGCCATTCGACATCATCGCAGTAGCAGAAGCTGACGATCTCCCAAGCATTGGCGATCTGATCAGCGACGGGATGCACGGCATCCCGGGCATCGTAAAAACCGTTACGTGCCTCTCAGTCAGAAGCTGACGCACCGAAAGTCCTGATCAACATCAGGGATTCACATATTGCGTTTCGAGTTCACTGCTGAAGAGACAAATTTCAAAAGCCAACTAAGCGCATTCCTTGATGATGTGCTGCCCGACGATTGGCATGGCCCTGCCGACGAATCGCTTGATGATCACTGGGAACTCAACCAGTCGATCAAGAAGGGTCTCGCCGAACGAGGTTGGCTCGTTATGAGCTGGCCTAAAGAATACGGCGGCGCCGACTCATCTCCGATGATGAACACGATTTTCGCCGAAGAAATGGCGTATCGACGAGCACCGGGTCACGACCGATTCGGCACTCGAATGTTCGGTCCAACTCTGATGCGATTCGGAACTGAAGAGCAGAAGAAAACACATCTAGGGGCAATCGCGAATGGCGATATCCAATGGTGCCAGGGCTACTCAGAACCCAACTCGGGATCAGATCTCGCATCGCTTCAAACCAAAGCGATTGAAGATGGCGACGACTTCATAGTCACAGGCGCGAAAATATGGACATCACTCGCCCACCGTGCCGACATGATGTTCATGCTCGTTCGCACCGATCCCGAGGCACGGCCCCACAAGGGAATTTCGTTAATCCTCGTCGATATGAAATCGCCAGGTGTCGAAGTTCAACCAATCGTAAACATGGCCGGAGTTCACAGCTTCAACCAAGTCGTTTTCGATCAAGTACGGGTTCCGAAAACCAACCTAGTCGGCGATCTAAACGATGGCTGGCGAGCAGGAATGACAGTTCTCAATTTCGAACGATCAGGCATCGATTACGCAGCATGGGCAAGGGTAGCACTAGAAGAGTTAGTCGATTATGTGAACAGCGATACAGCCGAAGTAAGCGCTGCTAAATCCGATCCATCCGTGAGAGTAAAGCTAGCCGAACTTCACATGGAAGCCGAAGCCGCCCGACTCATGTGCTACGACGTTTCATATCGACAGGGCAAAGGCGAAATACCTTCGTCGGAAGCTTCGATGAGCAAGGTTGCAGCATCAGAGGTTTATTTAAAAGTTCTCGACTACGGAGTCGACTTACTAGGCATGTACGGCGTCCTCGAACCGGGATCAGACCAAGCCGAACTGCAAGGCCGATTCTTCAAGATGCGTATGTTCTACACATCTGGCCCAATCCTCGCCGGCACGAACGAAATCCAAAAGAACATCATCGCCCAACGTGGTCTCGGGCTACCTCGCAAATAGATATGGGCAAGCAGGAAAAAATTTGGACTTCGGACTCACAGAAACACAAGAACTCATCAAGGCATCAGCACGGGAATTCCTTGAAGAAAAATCTGACCCTGCGGTCGTTAGAGCGGTTGCCGATGGCGATTCTGATGCCATCGCAGAACTCTGGAAAGACGTCGTTGAACTCGGATGGCCATCTTTAACAATTCCTGAAGAGCACGGTGGAGCAGGACTCACTTTCAGCGACCTCGCAGTGTTGCTCGAAGAACTCGGCGCAAAACTTGCCCCAACGCCAATAGTCGAATCGTCTATCAGCTCATGGATCATCGAACGATTCGCATCAGATTCGATCAAGTCCGATCTACTGCCAAAAGTCGCTGAAGGCGAAGTGCTGATCACGCCAGCGATCGTCGAACGTGATGCGTCGTGGGATCCTGAATCGACCAAACTCGCCGCCACACGTTCAGGTTCAAATCTTGTTATCACCGGCGAAAAACGGTTCGTAGCGTTCGCCGAGCAGGCAACCCACGCTCTGACTCTTGTGCGAACCGACGACGGCGAACCAGCTTTGGTCGTTGTTCCAATATGGAAAGCCGACGGAGTAGAGCAAACGCCGTTAAAACACTCGTCTGGTGTGCCGGTATCTTCCTTAGCCTTCAACGAACTGGAGGTTGCAGAAACCAACATCGTGGCGACTGGCGATCAAGCGCTCAAAGCAGCCGAAGAACTAATCGCAGCCGGTGGAGTTGCCCGTTCAGCCCAACTCGCCGGTCTAGGCAGAGCCGTTGTCGATGCAACAGTCGAGTACACAGCGAATCGAGAACAGTTCGGTGTGCCGGTAGGAAGCTTCCAGGCAGTTCAGCATCACCTTGCAGACATGGCAATTGCAGCCAAGCAGGTGAATCACTTGGTTCACTCGGCGGCATGGAGTTTCTCACGCGAAGGATATTCCGTTGATACCGCTGCTCAGGCGAAAATCGCAGCAAGCGACAAAATAGCCGCGCTTTGTTGGACTGCTCACCAGTGTCACGGTGCCATCGGTTTCACGTGGGAACATGACCTGCACCTTTATACTCGCAGGGCACTAGCGTGGAAGACTGACTACGGTGACTCAGCGTTTCACAAAGAAAAATTAGCGAACGCAATGGGTCTGTAAGGAAAAAATACTTATGTGGTGGACCGCAGAAGAAGAGAAGAACCAGCTAAGGCAGCAGGATTGCCTGTTTTGCAACATCGTTCATGGTGATATGCCATCGACCGAAATTTACTCCGACGATCAATGCATGGCGTTCAACGACATTAACCCTGTCGCGAATGTTCACGTCCTGATCGTCCCTAGAGATCACGTAACGTACCTAACCGGTGCCACAGAACAACACGAACAGCTTCTGGGTCACCTAATGCGAGTCGGTGCGAGAGTAGCTCGTCAAACTGGCATTTCAGAAGGTGGCTACCGACTGGCGATGAACCAGGGTGTAGACGCCGGCCAGATAGTCGACCATCTACACATCCATGTTCTAGGCGGCGGACTGCTCGATAAGCTCGGCACACCCCTCGGGCCATCGTAATTAGCGAAACTAACCTACGAACTTCTCGATCTGAACATTCGCTGAGCAAAAGGCTGGTTGCTTAGTGAAGATCGGGCTGCTCTCCGGAACCAGTTATTCAGCATTTAGATATCGCGAATATCGACTGTTCTGGATAGCCGCGGCATTCTCTAATATCGGAATGTGGTCGCTCGTATACGGTCGTCTTTTCCTGATGCGTTCGCTCACTGGCTCTGAACTAATGCTCGGGCTAGTGGCTACGGCCAACTTGCTCCCGGTGTTGATATTTTCGATGTGGGGCGGTGTACTGGCGGATCGATTCAATCGACTAAAGATCGTTCGCTTCACCAGATTCATGTTCGCAGCTGCAACACTCGGCACCGGAGTGTTGATCCAAAGCGGCGCGATCGAACCCTGGCACATTCTCGCAATCTCTGCTGTTACAGGAACACTTCTCGCGTTCGACATTCCGTCACGCTCGGCGATGGTAGCCACGATAGTTCCAAAAGAGCATTTAGCCGGAGCGATAGCCCTCTATTCGATCGTGTTCGGCGCGGCCGCAATTGTTGGTCCAGTTCTAATCGAACCTCTTGTTTCGAGCTGGGGCTACGAAGGTCTGTTCTACATCATCGGCACCTCATACGTTCTAACAGTCGGCACGCTGATGATGATGAAAACCACCGGCCACAAAGTAACTTCTACAAGCCGGACAGCACTCGAAGGACTGCTACAAGGCTTCACTTACTTGAAGAAGCAACGATCTATCTCATCGGTCATTCTGCTCGGAATCACTATGGGACTTTTCGGATCGTCATTCGACACGCTCCTACCTGTATTCGCAGACGAAATATACGAAACGGGTCTAGATGTCGGCGGCAAACTCTTGCTTGGCGCAGGTATCGGCGGCCTTACAGCCACCACAGCAATCACGCTAATAGGAAAGCGAGTTCGCCCAGCTCTCTACCTAATCGTTTCTGGAATCGGTCTTGGAGCCGCGCAGCTAGTGTTCGCCCAAATCGATGTAATTGAATTCGCAATATTCATTGCGGCAGTAATTGGTGGGTTCAAAGTAGTGCTTGGAACAATGAACACGACCGTCGTTCAAACACTAGTAGATGAAGAGTTCCGCGGTCGGGTGATGAGCATCAACCAGCTCACATGGGGAGCATCGGCATTGGGCGGACTTATGATGGGCTACCTAGCTCAACAATTCGATGCACCCTTCGCTATGACTGTGGGCGGAACAATCGCCATCCTCGCCACCGTTTTGGTCGGTCAACGCCTTATCAGAAGCTTCGGAATCGGGTCCAAACCAAATCAAAAATCCGACCCTGAAACCCAATCCGCAAGCTGATCAAGTTGCGAGTGAGCCAAAAGCATCGGTTTAGATGCTTTCTCGCTTAACTCTCGCGGCACTCAAATCGCAATTTATCAGTTGCGACATCCCTCCTTTGTGGGCATAATGAGCGCGCTCACCTCGGGTTCATAGTTGTACGGTTCCCGAATGGCCAGCCCGGATACTAAAAATAGTGCCGGGGTTTCTTGCTGATATTTCTGTGTTGCCAGCTCGAATAATCTGAATAAACACACGAAAGGAGAGGGCGCTTGCACCCGTTTGCATACGTTGCCCCAAGCACGGTAGCTGAAGCTGTGGCCGTGTTAGACGAACATGGTGATCGAGCCCGACCGCTAGCAGGCGGAACCGACCTGCTGGTTAAAGCTCGAGCTAACGTCTGGGAGCTAGATGCCGTTGTCGACATCAAGAACATTCCAGAACTTATGAATCTTTCCGTCGGCAGCGACGGACTAAGCATTGGCGCAGGCGTGCCTTGCTACCAGGTGTACGACAACAGCGAAATTGCTGCTGAATACCCTGGAATTGTTGATGGAGTATCCATCATCGGTGGAATCCAAGTTCAGTCTCGTGCTGGTCTTGGTGGAAACCTCTGCAACGCAGCTCCTTCTGGTGATGGCATCTGCCCACTCATCGTTCACAGCGCTGTTGCAAAAATCTCGGGACCATCTGGCGACCGAGAAGTTGCTGTTGAAGATTTCGCAACTGGCCCAAGCCGAACGGTTCTGGGTAAGGGCGAACTACTCGTCAGCATCGAAGTACCAAAACCTGCTGCAAACTCTGGAGCAGCTTACACACGCTTCATCCCTCGAAACGAGATGGACATCGCTGTAGCTGGTGTTGGTGTTTTCGTTCAGCTCGATTCTTCGGGCCAGAACTTTGAATCTGCACAAATTGCGCTTGCATCTGTAGGCCCAACTCCAATCCTTGCTTCTGCCGCTGGCGACAGCCTCGTAGGTAAGCCAGTAAACGACGAGACAATCGCGGCTGCTGCTGCACTCGCCAAGGAAGCTGCAACACCTATTACCGACATGCGCGGTACGGTCGACCAGCGAAAACAACTCGTAGAAGTGCTCACAGGCCGAATGATCAAACAGGCCGTTGAACGGGCAAGGGGCTAAAGAACTATGACAACAAACTCCCCAAGCAAAGTTCACGTAACAACGACCATCAACGGTCAGCAGCACGAACTACTCGTGCCGCCTTACATGAGCCTGCTCGACACACTCCGTGAACTCATCGGCCTCACCGGTACCAAAGAAGGCTGTCTCGACGGCAACTGTGGTGCTTGCACGGTTAGCGTTGATGGCCGAATCGTCGACTCCTGCCTCGTTCTCGGCGCAGAAGTAAACGGCAAGAACGTCAACACAGTTGAAGGTATGGCTACTCCAGAGGGTCTTCACCCTCTCCAGCAGGCATTCCTCGAAGAGGCTGCTCTACAGTGCGGTATCTGCACACCGGGCTTCCTCGTCGCTGCAAAGGGTCTATTGGACAACGAACCTTCACCAAGTGAAGGTCGAATCCGACACTGGCTCGCAGGAAACCTCTGCCGCTGCACTGGCTACGACAAAATTGTCCGAGCCGTACAAAAGGCAATTGACTAAGACGTAACACCAGATGGCTGCCGGCAACTAAAACAAGCCGGCAGTTAGCTAATACATCTGGTAAATCTGGCCCAGCGGAACTCAGGTCCTGGAGATAAAAAATGGTCGCAACATTTGAGCCTAAAACCGATTACAAAGTAGTCGGAACACGCCCAATTCGACACGACGGATACGACAAAGTAACCGGACGAGCAATTTACGGCGGAGACATGAAACTACCCGGATTAATCTGGGGAGTGATGGTCAGAAGCCCGCATGCGCACGCCAACATCAAGTCAATCGACACCTCAGCTGCTGAAGCTATGGATGGCGTATTCGCTGTAATCACCGGGGCAGACATGCCAAAGGCACCGAGCAAGCTCGTTGACCTTGGTGAAGGAAACATCAACTTCAAGTGGGCATCAAACAAATTGATGGCCGACGATAAAGCCCTCTACAGAGGTCACCCAGTCGCAGCTATTGCAGCTACCGACCGTTACCTTGCTGAAGAAGCCGCTCGAAAAGTGGTTGTTGAGTACGAAGTGCTCGATTCAGTCACTAACGTTGTTGATGCGCTAAAGCCAGATGCACCAATCATTCTTCCTGACTTGGTTGGTGACGATCTAGGTGAAGACGTAACTAACACCAACATGGCGGCTCACGTCCGACACGAGTTCGGCGACGTTGAAGGCGCTTTCGCATCTGCAGCTCACACCATTGAGCGCGAGTACAACATGCAGATGGTTCACCAGGGTTACATCGAACCCCACAACGCTACGGCCACGTGGGACGAAGAAGACCGAATCAAGATCTGGACAAGCACGCAGGGCGCATTCCCAGCACGAACTCAGATCGCCGGAATTCTTCAGGTAGATGTTTCACGGGTGAAAGTTACACCGATGGAAATTGGTGGTGGTTTCGGAGGAAAGATTCCTGTCTACCTCGAGCCAATCGCCGCTATCCTGGCTAAGAAGTCGCAGCGCCCGGTAAAGATGGTCATGGAACGAACAGCAGTGTTCGAAACCACTGGACCAACACCAGGTGCCCGCATGGTCATCAAACTCGGAGCCGACGCAAACGGTAAGTTGACTGTTGCTACATCCGACATCTGGTTCGAAGCTGGCGCCAACCCTGGCGCCTTCATCGGCCCAGCTGCAATGTGTATCTATGCTCCTTACGAAATCCCGAACACCCGTATCGACGGTTGGGACGTTCTCGTAAACAAGCCAAAGGTCGCTCCATACCGAGCGCCAGGTTCGCCTCAGGTTGCTTTCGCAATGGAATCAGCTGTCGACGAACTTTGTGAAGAAGCAGGCTGGGACTCCTTCAAGTTCCGTGTCGACAACGCTTCTAAAGAAGGAACACGCCGTGGTGACGGAGTTCTCTTCTCGAAGATCGGTATGGAAGAAGTTCTCGAAGCAGTAAAAGAATGTGACCACTGGAACTCACCTCTTGGCGACGCACCAGAGGGCAAGGTTCGAGGACGAGGAATCGCAAACGGTTACTGGTTCAACATTGGACTAAAGTCATCTGCAAACCTCGCGGTAAACGCAGACGGAACAGTTCAGTTAACCGAAGGTTCTACCGATATCGGTGGATCACGAACTTCAATGGCTATGCACGTTGCTGAAGTTCTCGGCATTGGTGCGCACGATGTTCGACCTACAGTTGGTGACACCGAATCTGTTGGCTACACCGATGTAACTGGTGGTTCACGAACTACTTACGCAACTGGTTACGCTTGCTGGCTCGCTGCTAACAACTTGGTAGACGTACTAAAGGAACGCGTTGCGGTTCTTTGGGACATCAAGCCAGACGACGTTGACTTCAACGATGGTGCCTTCAGCTCTAAAGCTGAAGCGGCAAAGTCTATTGACTTCAAGGAATTGGCAGGAAAGCTCGACGACCTCGGTGGTCCTGCAACTTCAACCGGAACCGTCGACCTAGAATCGGCTGGTGATGGATTCGGAATGCACATCGCCGATATCGAAATCGATCTGGCAACTGGTAAGAGTGACATCATCCGATACACCGCTCTTCAGGACGTTGGAACAGCGATTCACCCTTCATATGTCGAAGGACAGCTTCAGGGTGGCGCAGTTCAGGGAATCGGTTGGGCACTGAACGAGGAATACTTCATGCAGGACGATGGCAAAATGGCCAACTCCAGCTTCCTCGACTACCGAATGCCAACATCGCTTGACCTTCCATCGATCGAAACAGTGCTTGTCGAAGTTCCTAACCCGCTACACCCATACGGTGTTCGTGGAGTTGGTGAAGTTCCGATCTGCCCACCTGTCGCAGCGATTGCAAACGCAATCAAGGATGCGATTGGTACACGCCTGTACAGCACTCCTATGAATGCAGGAAGCATTCTCGAAGCCCTGAAATAGGAATTCGCAAGAACTTTGAACGGGCTGACTGAAAATTAATGAATCGAGTGGCCGGGAGTCGTTTTAGGCTTCCTGGCCGACTTGTTTCACACAGAATTTGGAACTGACTCAATAATCGGATCAAATCCTGAACAGGAAGATCCAACGAGGAAATCGAATGGTCGCAACCTACGACACAAAGACTGATTACAAAGTAATTGGTAACTCGCCAATTCGACACGATGGTGTCGACAAGGTGACAGGCCGAGCCATCTACGGTGGCGACGTAAAAGCGCCTGGGCTCATCTGGGGTGACGTACTCCGCAGCCCACATGCTCATGCTCGAATCAAGAGCATAGACACTTCGGCCGCAGAGGCAATGGACGGCGTATTCGCAGTCCTCACTCACGGAGACTTCCCACAGACCGATGACAAAACCATCGATGCTGGTGAGGGAACCGTAAACCTCCGACGTGGTCAGTCGAACGTAATGGCCGACAAGAAGGTTCACTACAAAGGACACGTTGTTGCAGCCGTTGCAGCCGTCGACCGAAACACAGCTCAAGTTGCTGCACAGGCGATCAAGGTTGAGTACGAAGTACTTCCTGCAATCTCCGATGTAGACGCAGCCATGGCTGAAGGCGCACCACAGATCCTCGATGGACTTGTTGGTGACCACCTCGGTGAGAGCGTAGAAAACACAAACGTTGCACGAGTATTCCGACACGAGTTCGGCAACGTTGACGATGCATTTGCAAACTCCGACCTCGTTATCGAACGAACTGTTTCGATGTCGATGGTTCACCAGGGCTACATCGAGCCACACAACGCAACCGCAATCTGGGGACAGGACGACAATCTAACGGTTTGGTCCAGCACTCAGGGTTCGTTTGGTGTTCGATCACAGGTTGCAGGATTGCTGCACCACCCTGAATCTAAGATCAAAGTGAACTACGTTGAAATCGGCGGTGGTTTCGGCGGAAAGACGGTCGTATACCTAGCACCAATCGCAGCACTGCTCTCCCGCAAAGCCGGTGGACGCCCAGTGAAGCTGGTTATGGATCGATCGTCAGTATTTGAAGCTACAGGTCCAGCACCTGGTGGCAAGATTCGAATGAAAATCGGTGTGAACAAAGACGGTAAGATTCAAGCCGCCGACACCGATCTCATGCTCGAAGCCGGTGGATTTCCTGGTTCAGCAGTTGGTGCAGCAGCGATCTGTGTATTCGCTTGCTACAACCTGCCTGTTTCACGAATCACCGGTTACGACGTTCTCGTCAACAAGCCAAAGTCGGCTGCATACCGAGCTCCTGGCTCACCGCAGGCATCTTTCGCTATCGAAACCGTCATCGACGAAATCTGTGACGAACTCGGCTTCGACAAGATTCAGTTCCGACTCGATAACGCTGCTCACGAAGGCACACGACGTGGTGACGGAGTGCAGTTCATTCGAGTTGGTCTCGAAGAATGTCTCGTTGCTGCCAAAGAATCCGACCACTGGAACTCACCACTTGGCGACGCTCCAGCTGGCAAAAAGCGCGGCCGCGGTATCGCTTCTGCGTACTGGATGAACGGTGGCGGTAAGTCGACTTGTGACCTCATGTTGCAGGACGACGGAACCGTAATGTTGAACGAAGGTTCTGCCGATATCGGTGGAACACGAACTTCTATCGCAATGCAGGCTGCTGAAGTTCTTGGCATCCCAGTGGAAGACTTCCACCCATCAATCCCTGACACCGAATCAATTGGTTTCACGGGTGTAACTGGCGGATCACGAACGACTTACACAACTGGTCTGGCTGCTTACAACGCTGCTCAGAAGCTTGTTGTTGAGCTCAAGTCTCGTGTTGCCGACCTCTGGGAGACCGAAGCCAGCAACGTTGAATTTGCAGATGGCGTATTCAGCGCAAATGGCGATTCAATCGGCATTCAGGAACTCGCAGGAAAGCTCGACCCAACTGGTGGTCCAGCAACCGCAACAGCATCGGTAAACCTTGCTGAAGCTGGTAACGCCTACGGTGTTCAGATCTGTGACCTCGAAGTCGACCTCGAAACTGGTAAGACCGATGTGGTTCGGTACACAGCTATTCAAGACGTTGGTAAGGCAGTTCACCCTCAATACGCTGAAGGTCAGATTCAGGGTGGTGTTGTTCAGGGTCTTGGCTGGGCGCTAAACGAGGAATACTTCATCACCGATGATGGAGCTATGGCAAACCGCTCGTTCCTCGACTACCGCATGCCAACCTCGCTCGATATGCCAATGATCGACACGATCATGGTTGAAGTTCCGAACCCGCTTCACCCTTACGGTGTTCGTGGAATTGGTGAAGTTCCAATCTGCCCACCACTTTCCGCAGCTGCTCAGGCAATCAAGGAAGCGGTCGGTAAGCCTTTCTACGAACTTCCAGTAAAACCTGGTCGTATCCTAGAAGCACAAAACGACTAATTAGAACTAACTATCTGAGGCACGAGGCGTAAAACCTCGTGCCTCAGCGTTAATTCCTAATTCGCTTGGGAGGACAATAAAAATGGCTACCGTCTTCCTCCCTTATGCCCTGCGCAAGTACGCCAATGGCGTAGAGCAGGTAGAAGTGCCGGCGAAGACCCTGCGTGAGCTCGTCGACAATCTCGAAGCTGCCTACCCCGGGACGAAGGAACATCTGGTTGAAGATGATCGTCTCAAGCCGGGGCTGGCAGCAATAGTGGGCCATGTGGCTACACGTCGAGGTTTACTCCAGAAGTTAGAACCCGATACCGAGGTTCACTTCATTACCGCTATTTCCGGTGGCTAACTAAAAATCGCCCGATTTCACATTCAACTGAACGGCTCGCCGCTATCGAGTAGACGCGTTCGTGCATATTATTTGCGTATAAAATCTCAACTTGTAGATTTCGATCACCCACTCCAAAGAAGATCCCATGAGTAATGATCAGCCAAAGTTTGAATTCGAAAAAGGCGCGCTGCTCGACGCATCCTGCAAGCAAGTGATCGCCAACGGCGTGAGCTCGATGCTCAAAACGATTGGCGACGATGTCGATGCACAGGGCACCGCCGACACGCCAAAACGAGTAGCAAACATGTACGACGAGCTTTTCGAGGGCTATTCGATCGACCCCATCGAACTTCTCAACGGCGCTATGTTCGAAGTTGAATACGACGAAATGGTCGTTGTGAAAGACATCGATTTCTATTCGCTTTGCGAACACCACATGCTGCCGTTCTACGGAAAGGCGCATGTTGGATACTTGCCGAACGAAAAAGTTATCGGACTTTCCAAAATCCCGCGACTCGTCGAAATGTTTGCCCGACGACTTCAAGTCCAAGAGCGCATGACCCAACAGATAGCCTCAACGCTGGAAGACCTCATCCAGCCAGCGGGCATTGGTGTCGTGGTTGAAGCTCAGCACCTGTGCGCAGCGATGCGAGGTGTTCGAAAGCCAAAAACCACGATGACCACCAGCGCAGTGCGCGGACTGTTCAAAAAGAATGCTTCGACCCGTGAAGAATTCTTCAGCCACGTACGACAGGCGTAGGCAAGCTATATGGATCCTAACGGCAAAGTAGCGCTCGTCACGGGCGCAGGCAGAAGAGTTGGGCGATCACTCGCTCTAGCTCTAGGCGACGCCGGGTGCAGGGTTGCGATCCATTACGGCCAATCCGATAAAGATGCGCAAGATACCGCAGCTCTGATTCAATCGATGGGCAGTGAGGCTGTCACGTTACAGGCCGATCTAGAAGATACGGATCAAGTAACCAAACTCGCGGCATCGGTCGCTGAACAACTTGGACCAATCGAAATTCTTGTGAACAATGCGTCAATCTTCGACAAAGTCGGGTTGGAAGATCTTTCCGTTGATGAATGGGATCGTCATTTCGCGATCAATGTGCGTGCACCGTTCGTTCTAGCTCAGGCGATGCAGGCACAGCTCACGACCGATTCACCGGGCAAGATCATCAGCCTCAGCGACTGGCGCACAGCCCGTCCAACCCGTTTTGCTTACGGTATTACCAAAACAGCTCTCTCAGGGCTTACACGGACACTTGCGCTTTCAATGGCACCAAACGTTCAGGCGAACGAGATCGCACTTGGGGCGATTCTTCCGCCAGCCGATATTCCACTCGATAGACCTAGAAACGAAATTCAGATCGATCTGGGTCCCGCCGACCGAATGGGCACGCTTAACGAAGTGACCGACGCGATGATGATGCTGATTAACAACGACTTCATCACTGGCGAAACTATCAACGTCGATGGCGGCCGGCATATCCGCTAAACAGCGCACGACCTCAACCGACCGTTACTCGATTTTCTAAGTCGACAAATTCAAAACTCATCCATGACTCCACTTTCATCTTCATCCAGCAATCCCGAAAAACTCGACACAGTTCGAATCGAACGTCTTGAGCTCGACTGCATCATCGGAATCAATCCTTGGGAGCGACTCACGAAGCAGCGAATCACAATCGACATCGAAATGAACGCCGATCTATCGGCAGCCGGAGAGTCTGACGCTATCGAAGACACGATCAACTACCGGAACATCTCAAAGGCAGTTACTGCCGAGATTGAAGCATCGAGCTATGGTTTAGTAGAGGCGCTTGGCGCGCGGGTAGCTGAAATTTGTCTTGAAGACGAAAAAACACAGTCGGTAGAAGTGACCGTACGTAAACCCGGGGCCGTTCGGAAAGCCGAAGCTGTCGGCGTCGTGATCCGACGCTCTCGCTAGCGCAAACCTACTAGCTTGCTACCTGACCAGAGAGCACTCGAAATTCGCTCTCTGCGTTTCGGACACGCGCCGCTAATTCTGACAACTTTTCATCGTCAGCGCCTAGCTCTTGAGCTTCGCCAAGAACTCCCAGGGCAGCGATCAATTCTTTTGCTACTAAAGTTTTATCTTTACGCATCGTGACATGTCCGGGCCGGTGAACAACTCACATTTTTGCAAGTGGGCGTTAATCCTAGAGGGGATTACGAATGGGAATTAAGACCCTAAATTGCTAAATACACAATAACTTGTGCCGACTCCCTACTAAGACCACTACAGCTTGCGTTCTTATCTCATTCTCAACTAGTTAATAGCGGCGCGCCATGCGGGGAAACACCCAAATCTTCAACGGCGCGCCGTTGGGGAATGTTGAGAAACAACAGCTAAGAGCCAGTTAATCGGAATCGCGCCTGAACTCAAAATCGCCGTGACAAGCGGATTTCTGGCAACCGCACGTTTCAAAACCCGGCTTCTGGGGAACACGACGGCGCGCCACAGCGCTGCTGCTGCTTAGTCAGATCAGCATCCACTGAACCTGATTCAGTCAGTAGAGATCACTCAGGTCGAGCTCCACCACTTGCAGGCGGACCACCCCGTTTGCGCAGAGGAACCTCTCGAATGAACGCCGTTATCACTACTGCCATAACAACGAAAATTGCAGCAAGGAAGAACACGTCGCCTATCGCACCCGCTAACGATTCTCGAATGGCCTCAACAACTCGTTCGCCCAGAGCTGCTCCTGAAGGTCCCGATGCAGCGAATGCGTTCATCAAACTTTCTGAGGCATCGGAATTAACCAGAGCGTTCGGATTACTGGTGATTTGATCGAGCAATTGTGGAGGAACCGTTTCCAAAGCCTCAGCAGGCAAGTTAGCTTCCATTCCGCTCTTGAACTGCCGAACCATGTACGATCCGAACAATGCAAGACCTATCGACCCACCAACAGATCGGAAGAACTGCACTGCGGAAGTAGCGACGCCCAAATATTGCTGCGGAACGCCGTTCTGAGTTGCGATTGTGTACAGCGGGAACGATGTACCGAGACCAAAGCCCATGATGATTGCCGAGCCAAGCGCATACGCATGCGTCGTCGAGCCATCTACCCGACTGAGCAATCCCATTCCAATCGCCATTATCGAAACGCCGATGATTCCTTGAATCCGATAATGCCCACCAGTTCGAGAAAGTATCTGCCCGCTTATGGCAGCACCGAACACAATGCCAAGCATCATCGGAGTTAGGAAGCTTCCGCTGGCAGTTGCCGAAGCCCCCAGCACGCCCTGGAACAGCAGCGGGATAAAGAATATTGCGCCGAACATCGCGAAACCCGTTAGCAACGTGACCAACAAAGCAATTCCGACGATTCGGTTCTTGAAAACAGCGAGCGGAAGTAGAGGGTCAGGAACTCGGGTCTCGTAGAGCCCAAATACCACGAGCATTACGCCGCTGAAGATCACAGAGCCCGCCACGAGCGGATCTGACCATTCGTACTGGTTGCCGCCCCAAGAGAGCCCCAGCAGACCCGGAACAATCGCCAACACAATTAGAACTGCACCACCCACATCGATTTTTCGCTGTGGTCCATCTTTCTTGCCGTTAGGAAACAATTTGATAAATAAAGCGATCACAGGAATTCCGAGAGGGATGTTCACCAAGAAAATCCACTCCCACGAAAGTTGATCGGTGATGAACCCGCCAAGCGTTGGCCCCAGTACCGACGAGACACCGAACATGGCCGAGATTATGCCCATGTACTTGGCACGCTCAGAAGGCGGGAACAGGTCGGCGATTGTCACGAACGAAAGCGCCATGATCATTCCGCCGCCTAGCCCTTGAATGCCTCTGAAAATGATGAGCGCATTCATGGTCGGCGAGAACGCTGCCAACGCCGAACCTAATAAGAAGATCGCTATAGCGCCCACAAACAGCCATTTGCGACCGTACACGTCAGACACAGCGCCGGTGATCAACACCACCGATGTCGATGCAACGATGTAAGCCGTTGAAATCCAAGTGAACCGATCAAAGCCATCTAAATCGGCCATAATCCGCGGAATAGCAGTCGCCACAATCGTCTGATCCAACGATGCCAAAAACATCGCGAACATCACACCGATTAGAGTTAGTTTGACCTGACGGGGAGTTAACCCCGGATCTTTCCACTCAGCCTGAAACGACCCAGCTTTCGATTCGGCCAAAACTCAGTACCTCGCAGTAGTTATCCACGCCGTCCATATTCAGATCGAAAACGGCTACTTAGAAGAATCCTTCATTGCCTCGAATACACGTTCTGGGCTCATTGGGAGTCGCCCCATGCGCACGCCAACAGCATCGCTAATGGCGTTACCAATAGCTGCTGGTGGTGGAACGATTGGTGGTTCTCCAACCCCTCGGATACCGAACGCTCCGTCGTCGGCAGGCTCTTCAAGGATTACCGTGTTGATCATCGGCAGATCGAGTGCTGTAGGCATTCGGTAATCGAGGAACGATGCGTTTCGCATCAGCCCCTGATCGTCGTAGACATACTCTTCAGATAGCGCCCAGCCGATCCCCTGAACAGCTCCGCCCTGCATCTGGCTTTCGACCTGAGTTGGGTTGACGCACTTTCCGACATCCTGGAACAACGTGAAGTCGGTGAGCTGAACCTTTCCGGTGTCAGGGTCAACTTCAACGTCGGCAACAGCCATCGCGTAGCCGTTTGCTGCCCGCATTCCCGGATCGTTCGAAGCGGTTGCAACGATGTTAGATCCGTTCTTTGTAACCAACGATCCGGCTTCCTTGAACGAAACTTTCGAATCCTGGTTGTCACGTGCGTAGAAATTTCCACCTTCGTACTCAACGAATTCAGCGTCCACGCCGAAACGAACAGCCATCTTGGCTTTCATCTGATCGATTACCGAAACTCCGGCCTTGTACACGGCCTGACTCAGTGTTCGAGTGATTCGTGATCCGGCAGCGTTTCCTGTGTAAGGAATTCCCTCGGTATCGGCAGTGTGAACATAAACCTCTTCAGGCTCGATGCCGAGAGTTTCAGCTGCGACCTGAGCCGTTCCAGTGCGAACACCGTGAAGGTCGACTGCACCGATTGTCACATCGACACCACCATCGTGGTTGACCATGATTCGCGCGCTTGAAATCTCAATTCCGCACGGCCACCAGCCAATACCCACGCCACGACCTACGGGGAAGCCGTTTTTGCTGGCTTTGACTGGCCGGTTGTACTCGTCAGAAGCTTTTACGGTTTCAAGCATCTGAACGATGCCGATACGTGCGTACTCTTCGTCGTCCACGTTTGAATCGCCAGTTTTTGAGGCGTTCTTGATGCGGAAATCAATCGGATCCATTCCGATCTCACGAGCCAGATCATCCAGAGTCGATTCTCCACAGAATGTAGCCACCGTGGCACCCGGAGCTCGGTATGCAGCAACTCGAGGAGCGTTGGTCACAACGTCGTATGCGTCGACCTTAGAATTCTCGGGTTGGTAGCAAGCAAATATCGTCTGCATTCCACGCAGAACTGGCGATCCTGGGAATCCACCAGCACCAAAAACCAATCGTGACTGAGCAGCCTTCAATACACCGTCTTTAGTGGCACCCATCTTCACGGTTACAACAGCACCAGAAGCGGGACCTGTCGCCTTCAGAACTTCTTCTCTCGTAAGAACGATCTTTACCGGCTTACCAGCCTTCTGAGAAAGGATCGCTGCAATTGGTGTCACACGTGGAGTGTTCTTGGCTCCAAACGCGCCACCGACCTCTAGAGGCATAACCTTGATCTTGCTGACATCAACGCCGAGCAAGTTCGACATGTTCTGCCTGAGCGGGAACGAACCCTGCGAGTTAGCCCAAACTTCGATTCGACCATCAGCGTGCCAGTGAACCGTCTCAGCTTCAGGCTCTAAGTAGCCCTGGTGAACAAGAGCTGTCCGGTAAGTGCGCTCAACAACAACGTCAGATTCTTCGAAGCCCTTTTCTACGTCGCCTTTGCCGCCTTCCATGTGACCAGCAATATTGCTTGGTGCATCTGCTGATCCTGAAAGCGATGTTGCGATTAAACCTTCGTGGAGAAGTGGAGCATCCTGCGCCATTGCCTCGATTGGATCGGTCACCGCTGGAAGAACTTCCCATTCGATCTTGATTCGTCGGGCTGCTTCTTCAGCAATATGAATATCGGTTGCGGCAACCGCAGCAACAGGGTGACCTTCGAACAGAGCCTTGCGTCGACCCATGATCAGGTTGGCAAGGAACTGAATTCCAATCTCAACCTCACCAGTATCCACATCACCTGCTACGTCAGATGGAAAGTCGGCCGCAGTACATACTGCCTCCACACCAGCCATTGCCTCAGCTTCCGATGTGTCGATAGACACGATGCGGGCGTGTGCGTAAGGACTCCGTACGATCTTTGCGAATAGTGAACCTTTAGCGGTGAAGTCGGCTCCAAAAACGGCCTGACCTGTGACCTTGTCGTCACCATCAACTTTTCGGTATCGCTTACCGAATTGCTTGAATTCGAGTCCGTCGGCGTTAGATCTAATTTCAGTAGTCACAAAAAGTCTCACTAAAGGCAAGTATTTGTTCGATATTTTCGCACCCGGGCGCGGGAACGTTCCAAACTAGGCGTCCGACCGCCACTCTACCACCAATATCGGTATCAAAAAGCACTAATCAGGCTACGTTTGCGGATTGGGCGCGGATTGGGAAGTATGAACTGAGAGTGCGTTATTTGCGAGGCGTACGTTCAGCCTCAAACGTTTCGTGATCTGGCACGTCTTCGCCAACCACCCACAGCCAGTAGTAGCAGCCCATCTCGCCCATGAATTTGAACTGCTTTCGAAGTTCTTTCACCAGATCCCAGAATGAATCGTGCGAACGTAGGTATTTTTGGAACGATCCATACTCATCTTCGAGCTCGATCATCCTTCGAGCGTTGTCTGTAATCGCCTGAAGTTTTCGGCGATTCCGAATGACACGTTTATCGTCGGCAAGGGCGTCGACCGCCGCATCGTCCATTGACGCTACTGCTCCGATTTGAAAGTCGTTAAATGCCTCACGAATCGTCGGCCACTTCGATTCGACTACTTTCCATGACATGCCACTTTGAAACACGGCCTTGGTCTGAATTTCCAGATAATCATCGAGTTTCTCAGGCACAATTCGATCTGGTGCGACTCCTAAAGGCATAACCCACTCCAACTCGTTTCAATCACGATAATCTGTCCAAATACGATGCCGCTCAGCTGGAAATCGATTCCAATTACGAAGCAGCTATGCTCCTGCGCAGATTATCCTGTTTCGCTAACAACTCCCACCCAGAACGACATCCTGCCTTAACACCATGACTTTGAAGATCTCGACTTCAATTCCAATACCAATACAAAGTGAATTTGATCGACAGTTCGTGGATGGACTTCACTCAAGTGCATCACTAGCAGTGTTCAAAGACGGCAAACTGGCAGTCGATCTAACTCGTGGCGCACTTCATGCAGCACCCCTGTTCAGAGTGTTTTCGATGGGTAAGCCGCTCGCGGCTGCCGTTCTGTGGAGATACAAAAACCGCGGCCTACTTGATTGGGACACGCCGGTTGTAGATTTCTGGCCAGAGTTCGGCACACGTGGTAAATCTGGCATCACCATCAAGCACGTGCTCTCGCATTCAGCAGGGCTTGCTTCGTCTGATTCAATTCCGCCAAACGACTACTCCGACTGGGGTCGAGTGATATCGCACATCGAAGATATGACTCCAGCCACGGAGCCAGGCTCGACTGTTCACTACCACTCGAGAACTTTTGGATGGCTAGTTGGTGAAATCGCAGCGCGAATATCAGGTCTAACCTTCGATGAAGCCTTCGCTCGTGAAGTAACGCTTCCACTCGGACTAAAGAACACCACCTTTACTATCGAACAATCTGAATTCGGCCGAGTTGTCCCTGTTGACGCCAGTGATGACTGGCCGGACGAAAGCATCTTAAAAAACATCAACTCAGTACAGCGCTCCAAGATCATGATGCCCGCCGGTTCGATGATCACCACGGCGCACGACGTCGCGAAGTTCTATTCGGCGATAGCCGACAAAGGCAAGCTCAACGGCGTTCCGTGGTTGTCCGAGGGCGTTGTCGACGAAGTAACTTCGCTTCATGCCGAGGGACACGACGCAGCGTCTGGAAACTACTCTCGAGTCGGGTTAGGCGTTCGACTCCCTTCCTCGCCTCCAAACCAATACGCCAGCACAAACGATACCGACACTGTTGGTCACGGCGGAATGGCGACTTGCACCGGATGGGCAAGCCTCACCGAAAATGTTTCTGCCGCGTACATAACGAACCGACTTCAACTCGAAGCACCGAACAAGGCGAGACTTCACGACATGGCAAAGGTTGTCCGTGAATCTCTCGCTCAACTCGACTCCACTCCGGAACCCAGTTCAAGCCCCACACCATCACCAGTCCCCCCACCACAGCGTGTTTGGCCCGGAAAAGAATGGGAAGTTTCAGAACCCGAAGAATTAGGATTCAATCGAGAAAAGCTAGCCGAGGCGGGGCGTTACCAATCTGAAATAGCGGTCGATCAGCCCTACAGAATTTTGATCGCCCGGTACGGCAAGATCGCTGCCGAATGGATTTTCAGATCTGATCCCACAGCTCAGGCACATCAAGCGTCCGCTTCCAAGTCCACTTTCTCATCGATTCTCGGAATTGCCATCCAAGAAGGCGTTATCAAATCTGAAAACGACCGAGTTGCCGACTACTACCCCGAAATGCTCGACGTAGCTCCGGGTGAAGGTCCTAAAGAAGGTCGATACGCGTTCCCTGAGAACGATCAAATCACGTTCAAACAGTTAATCGGCAACACATCGGGATACATGAAACCCGGCGAAGCTCCCGGAAAAGTATTTAACTACCAGACGTTCGGTATGAACATCCTCACTCATGCCATCGCTTCGGCTTACAGCCTCTACAAAACCTCCAAACCAGAACAGGGCGCGGGGTTCGGAACGCTTACCGAATGGAAGATTCGCAATCTCATCGATGGAAGCTGGTCATGGAAGTACGGCAACTTCGACATGCACGAAGAAGCCAAGCTGGGCGTTTTCGGCTACATGACCTCGTACCAGATGTCGCTCAGAGATATGGCACGCATGGGCTGGCTCTGGCTTAACAAAGGAAACTGGAACGGCACACAAATCATCCCGGAATCGTGGATGAACAAAGCCACAAAAGTTTCCGACGAAATCCTCGAAAACGAACCCGCAGAACGACACGTCTATGGGTTGGGTTTCTGGTGCAACGATCAAGCTCAAGTATGGCCCGATCTACCTCGTGACTCGTTCGCAGCAAGCGGCGCGGGCAACCAACACATCTGGGTGTGCCCAAGCCTCGATTTAGTGGTCGCACAATCGCCGGGAATTTACCCTTCGAGAGGAGCCTTCGATTCCGATGAGCAAATCGAAGACCGCCGTTCGATGCAAGGTCTACTAGGCAGAATTGTCGATGCTATCGACTAGCAGTGTTTGCAAACTGCGCATAGTTCGTTCTCAGTTCGTACGACAACGTAGCTTGGGCGACTGATAACCTGCGGCGACTATATGATCGTAAATTCGCTTGAGGACAATAAATGTCTGATCGATTCTTTGCACTTAGTATCGCCGGTGGACGCGGTGAACGACTTCGCCCACTCACCGACAATCGACCTAAGCCCATGGTCGAAATCAACGGTAAGCCAATAATCGGCTATCAGGTCGATTGGATGCGCGCCCAAGGCGTAACAGACGTCGTGTTCCTCACCGGGTACATGGGCGGAATGATCCAGGACTACTTCGGCAACGGTTCGGAACACGGAATTACAGCCCACTATTCGAGCGAAGACACGCCCTTGGGTCGTGGAGGGGCGATCAAGCAAGGGCTTTCTCAAGTTCCGAAAGACGTAAAAAACGTTCTGGTCGCGAATGGCGACATAATCACCAATCAGCCGTTGGCACCGATTACGGAACTTCATGAATCGTCGAACGCAACAGGAACAATGATGTTGGTTCCGTACCCAAGCCAATACGGCGTAGTTGAATCCAATGATCAACAGGTCGTGACGCAGTTCATCGAAAAAGGCAGCTTGCCGTTCTGGATAAACGCTGGCGTATACCTGTTTGATCGAAAGATAGAGTCGCTTCTACCCGACATAGGCGATCATGAAACATCAACGTTCCAAGATCTCGCAAAACAGGGCAAGCTTTCGGCGTACCACTCTGAAATGGCGTGGACCAGTATCGAGAGCCCGAAAGACCTGAGCGATATCACCGCTGAAATCAACGAAGGTCGGCTAGTACTAGCCGGTGTCTAGTTATCCGGCCTCTGTGACGACTGCCTAGTCGCTTTCGGCGAATAAAGTCAGCAGGTCGTGTCGTGAAACCATTCCGACAGGCTTGTCGTCTTCAATCACTGGCAGATGATGCGACTCTGTTTCAACCATGAGCTTCGCTACCTCAGCAAGGTGCGTCTCAGGCTCAACAGTCGGCGCATTCTTTCGCATCGCGTCGCCCACCAGAGAATTCCGAGTTTTCAGGATGACTTCCTCGATGTTCTCAGGATCACCGAGCTCGCTTCCGAGAACCCTCAGCACAGATTGACGTAAGTACGGAAGAACAGTCTCTTCAGGAAGGTACTTCGATTCCGAGAGCAGACCCAGGAAGCGACCATCGTTATCAACAACTGCCAATGAGCCCACGTTGCGCTCGAGCATGATCTTTGCGCCTTCAGCCACCGACTTGTCGGCGGTGATAGTCACAACAGGAGCAGTCATTATTTCTTTAGCGAGTTTAGTGAGCATTGAGCTGCAGATTCTCCGTCATTTAGCCAGGCACCCAAATTTTTATGCCAGCCGAGCTTGGTAACCACCACTATAACGCCGGACGCGTGAACTCAGCGTGATTACTAAACAATAATTGGCGAACAGTCGATGAGAGAATCAAGCTGGCTGCAGTGCCAACGCCTCACGAGCAAACCGTGCAACCTTGATAGATGCCACTGCAATGTTCTCTGAACTTGTGTCGACAATGATGTCGTACAAGCTGTGATCGTCAGGGGCGGCACCGTGCACATCGCCAAAGTACTCGCGCTGCAACTTCTCGCGCCGCTCAATGATGTTCTCGGCATCAGATGCAGACTTCAAGCCTTCACGCTTCATGATGCGTTCAACACGATCTTCCCACGAAGCGAATAGACCAACCTTGAGAGCTGTTCGTTCGCCAGCTTCTACAACACCCGCTCGATGAACGAGAACGGTGTTACCAAGATCGAACAAGTTGTCGACGCTGTTCGATGCACTGGTTTCAGAGTGCTTTTCAGCGGGACCATCGCTATCCCAAGTTAGTGGGAGCAGCAGTGCTTCAGGAACGTTGAAGTATGGATCGCCCGCAGCGTTACCAAGCGCGAAACCTGATACAGCACGTTCGACTATCGCCCAAAATCGGTCTGTCAGACCAACCGGAGCAGTTTGTTTGCCTTCAGTGAGGGTACGTGGCAGAGCAATCCGGTCGACATAGTCGAAATCGAACATCCTCGCAACGCGCTTGCCCAGTTCTGGGCCTCCAGCACCAATATGTCCATCAATTGTTATTACAGACATTTCAGCTCCTTCCTACGAACCCACACCGTTGTCACTCGCAGCGTTCTCGTTTGCGTGCAAATCTGCATCTTCATCCGAGAATTCAAGAGAAGTTCTAAACAACTTCCACATCGAAACTGCGTTCTCTCCAAGTGGGTGTGTCGAAGGATCGAACAACCACCTGGTGACTGCTGACTGGATCATACCGAAAAATATCATCGCTGCCGCATCTGGCATAACGGTTTCGTCGATTTCATCTCTCTCGATACCTTGAGAAATGATCTCCGCCACCAGCGAAAGGTATTTTTCCACTAATCGTCGACCAGCAGACCGAACTCTTGGCTCTTCAAACTGAGCCGCCTGGGCAATAACCACGAACGAGATACCCTGTCGCAACTCAACATATGAAACGTGAAGCTGCAACATGTGCTCTAAACGCTCTAACGCATGCCGGTCGGACCGAGTCGCACGAGATATCGCCTGAAACAGTGATTCTTCAACTTCCTGAATCAGAAGCAGTATCACTTCTTCCTTAGATGCAACATGTCGGTAAATCGCTGCTTCGGTAACACCTACCTTCGAAGCAATACCTCGAATAGTAAGCGCGTCGACACCACCGCTCGCAATGAGATCGCGAGCCGCTTCGACAATCTGATGTTGTCGAGTTTGGTGGTCCAGCCGTGTACGTGTTGCCATTGGGAATATTTGCTCAACCAAAGGTTGATACTTACATGTTAGTGATCGTTTACATACTTAGCAAATATTTTTCGGTTCTTTCGATTGCCTACAAATACATATAGACGTCATACACACACATTCCGCTGGGTAGTGATATTTTCATCACCGCACTACTTATCCAGTCATTAATCAATCGATGTCGACACGACGCAACCCAAATAGTTCATCTCACAAGCACGAACGACTGCACACGCTCCGTCACCACCCGACACTCCGGTGGATCGACGCTAAGTTCGTCCATCGTCCTCGCATATACATAAGCCAATCACTGCTGGCGGGTCTCGCACTGGTCGGAATACTTATCGCGGAAGACGCACTTACAAACGGCGCCGTAGTTGCTGCTGTCGCAAGTTCAGTAGCAATAGTCTTCTTTGTACCCCACTCGGTAGCATCCAAGCCATTCAGGCTTATTGGTGGGCACGTCGCAGCTATCGCCGCGTCACTTTGCACCGTTGGAATAATGCTTCTGCTGCCCAATGCAGTGGCAACCAATCAACTCATGATTCATGGATTACAGGGAGCCTCCCTCGCGCTTGTAATTCTATTTATGACTATCACCAACACTGAGCACGCACCTGCTGCCGGAACGGCACTAGGACTCGCCACTTCCGTTCCAATGAACTCAGTGATATTCATCCTGTCGTCGGCGCTGATCATCTCGGTAGTACGAATAGTTCTTTACCGAAGGCTCCACAACCTGATTTAAACGAAACGGCCCCGAGTATTTCATCGGAGCCGTTTCAAACTTATTTCTATCCGTCGCAGACTTGCTAGCCGCCTGAAGGATCAGTCAAGAACTTCAGTAGATCGCTTTCAGGGTCGATGATGACCGTTGTCTGCGAATCCATGAATACCTTGTACGCCTCGAGCGAACGTCGGAAGCTGTAGAAGTCGGGATCTGCTTCGAGCGACTCAGCAAGAATCTTAATTGCCTCTTGCTCAGCTTCACCTCGTAGCAGTGCAGAAGTACCTTCTGCAGTTTCGAGAATGATGTTGACCTTACGGTCGACTTCAGCCCGAATCTCGGAATCACGCTGTGAACCTTCTGCACGAAGACCACTAGCAATTCGTTCACGTTCAGCTTCCATTCTGGCGAACACACTTGTCTCAATGTCCGGCGGGAAGTCAGCACGCTTGATTCGAACGTCGATAATCTCGATTCCCAGTGCTTCAATCACACTAGCTGAGTAGGTGACAGAGAAGCCATCCATCGCTGGCGGGTTGGCGTCGGTGGCCAGCATTGCCAGTTCTTCGTTCGTTGCAGGACGTGAGCGCTGAGTGTCGCTGGTGTCTTCATCAACAAATACAGAAACAGCAGGGTGATCGAGAGAACCGTAGTCCCTGAACAGATCACCCCGTGAAACTTCTATCCGGTTACTAGCAGTAGTAACACGGTTCATGATGTCTTCACGAGTCTCAGAAATCACTTCGTGCTGAAGGTCCTGAGCCACTTCCTGTCGAAGCTGAGCGTTGACGATGTCACCAACACGAGCGTCAGCACCCGATTCGTTCCTCAAGTTTTTGAAGAACACGAGAGGGTCAACGATTCGGTATCTGGCGTATGAGTCGATCACAAGGTTTCGTTTGTCGGCAGTCAGAAGCGAAGCGGGAGCAACGTCAACACGCAGCAATCGCTTGTCGAACCTGGTTACCTGCTCAGCAAACGGAGTTTTCACCTGTAGACCCGGCGAGCGGTGTGAACGTTTGAATTCACCAAATCGAGTAACGATCGCCAACTGAGTTTCATCAACCACAAATAATGTCTGTGGAACGATGATTGCAGCAGCAATGATGATTACGATCAGTGGGATAGTGAGCTTGCTCATTATTGCGCTCCTCCCGCTCCAGAGATCGTATTTCCGCCCGAGCCATCAAGTGGCAAGAACGGCAGAACACCGGTGTCGGAAAGAATGAACTTCGTAACACCCGGCAGGATCTCTTCCATTGCTTCCAGATACAGTCGCTGGCGAGTGATATCTGGCGATTGGAGATAACCCTCTAAGATCGCATCGAAACCGTCTGCTTCACCCTGAGCACGTGCAATACGACCCTGTTTGAAACCTTCAGCAGCTTCGGTGATCTTCGCAGCCTCACCAGATGCCTTTGGAATTTCAGCAGCCTGATAAGCCTCCGCGAGGTTGATTAGACGTTCTCGGTCTTCACGAGCACGAACAACGTCTTCAAATGCCGACTGTACTTCCAATGGTGGGTTTACGTTCTGCAGCAGAACCTGAAGCACGTCGATACCCGTCTTGTAGTCAGCGGCTAGTTCTCGCATTTTGAGAAGAACTTCAGTTTGAACCTGTTCCTTCTCAGTCGTTAGTACGTCGTCGATGTTTCGTGCACCAACAACCTGACGAAGAGCCGTTTCGGCGATGTCACGAAGTGTTCGCCCTTCAGGATTACCCGCTGCGACACCTCTATCGGCATCACCAGGGTCATCAACTTCAAACAGGAAGCTTTGCAAATCAGCGATTCTGTACTGAACAACAGCCTGTACGTCGACGATGTTTTCGTCACCCGTAATCATCAGAGATTCGTTGGTGACAGATTGCGCAACCGTGAATCCATCGGCTCCTGAACGGAATCCCAGCTCCATACGACGAGTGGTTGTAACAGCTACAACGTCTCGTTTTCCAATTGGGCCAGGGTAGTGCCAGTGCAAACCACCGGTGGTAGTTCCAGTGAACTTACCGAAGGTACGAAGCACTGCTTCCTGATCGGGACCTACCGTGTAGAAACCGGTACCAGCCCAGATGATCGCGATAACGATCAGGGCTGCAAAAACTAATCCAGCAGAACCCGCACCACCGATGCCTGGAATGTTCGGTAATGATTCCTTCAGGCGATCAATTACCTCGTCCAGAGTTAGCTGGGTTTCTTCCTGTTGTGGAGGCCGATACATCTTGTTATCGGCGACCGGGGTGCCTTCGTTTGACGCCGCCATCGCTTCTCCTCGCACCGACTGTAATCCAGCCAATACGTTTCGTAGTGTTCAGTTGTCCACACTCATTTTCGCAAGTGCGATTGAAGTGCGAACCTATAAATTTGGTTGACTGAATACACAGTCATCCCGAATTGCGTGTACCAAGTATACCGACGAGAGGAGGGTTCGAACTGAGATTCACGGTAACAACGCCTTCTCTAGACATCTGAATGCGCAATTACTGTTCAATATCACTCTGCTTCGAGCTCAATTCCCCTCTCGACAAGTAATCCTTCAAATTCTTCATACGTACCAAGTGGGCGTAACAGCTTCACCATTTCGCCGACAGTTTCAACCTGATCGCGTAAATCCCACATATAGCGAGCTATCGGACTAGTCGATGAGGGACTCTCCGCGTACGTACCGTGAAAAGCAAAATACGCCTGATTTATCTTGCGAATCCTGTAGTTGTGATCGAGTAATTCAACTCGACGCGACTCCATGTACGCCTCAGCTTCGTCGATCTTGCCGTCCGCTAAGAGATCATCAGTCGTTCGGCGAGTTTCACCCATAAACCTGTTGAAGTTAAATTCTTCAGGGTCGATTAGAGCTTCATCTTCAGTTTCCACATGCTTTGACGCGGTTTCGGGTCTGGTAGGTGCAACAAACGGCTCACCAGTTACTTCTGAGTACACCCTGAGCCCAACTTCACGACCAAAAATGTCAGCAAGAGTTTCGTTCATCGACCGAATCTCACCTCCGCCAAAATAAGCTCTACCCAACGGATGAAACGCCAAATACGCGTGCAACCACTCGTGAGACGCCACATCGACGAGCCGTTTTAGATCTGATGTCGGAATAACCGTCGGATAGCTGGCAAGCCCACCTGTTTGCAGAATAACAGCCGATATGTCGTGCTCAGCGACAAGTTCACTCTCGATCCGCGACATCTCGTCGATGGGAATATCAGGATCGATCAACACGTCTTCGATTCGAACGATCTCATCGCGCCGTGATGTAACCAAAAGCTTTGGCGGATCGCCTATTCGAAAGTCGACCGGAGGCCACACGAACGAACCGACCAGGTCGATTTCTGGTGAACGAACAACTTCGGCGATTATCTGCTCGAGATATTCTTCGACTGCCGACCTAATGGAGTTCCGCTCAGATATCAGGCGATCAATTTGGGCTTGAGCTCCACTAATCTCAACTTCATCAGGATTTGCCGCCGATGTAGCCCTGTTCAGATCCCCCTTTGCAGTCCGGAGTTCTCCAACTAGTTCAACATACCGATCAAGCGCCGCTCTCCGATCTGACTCACTCGTTGGAGTCCACGGCAATGCTGTCCATACCCGATGACTCCACTTATCGAAGAAGTTATCGAACTCCCACGAAACCAATCCATAGCCGTGATCAAGAGAAACGGCAGCAGCCGGCGTGTCGAAACGTTTGTCACCAGTTGGAACTATCCACCCAATGAACAAAACGGCGATCAGTACAACGCGAAATAGCCATTTAGATCGCCGGCCCAGTGGGAACAGCACAAGCCACTCGATGACCTTGAACGCGATTAACAACAGCGAACCAGCGGTCCACATCAATGTTCTATTCAAAAGAGCCAGTAAGTTCGTGAGCAAACGACAGACCGTGGCTTAGTCCAGCGTACAACGCGGTCGCACGCAGCAAGTGAATACAGTGAATAAAGAACTAGAGCCTAACGAAGTTATACGTCGAGCGGGCGAAGTAGGTGCTTCACGAATTCCACAAACTTAGTGAAAGTAAGCAATCAAAAGCTAACTAGTCGGTCGTGCCCACAGCGTTTCGTACTGCTCGCCCATGATCAACTGAGCCAGTTCACGCCGTTCCATTCGAACCAGTTCGTCGAACGCTTTTTCGGCATCATCAAGAGCGTCGCTGTAGCCAGATTCCTCGATGCGAGCAACGATCTTGCCCCACAATCCAGAGGTTTTCATGGCGTCGACATAGCCAACCCACGGGACGGCAATGATGTCTTGCGGACGAGGCAGTCCAGGTCGCATTCGCTTGATCGTACGAAGACGATCAGCAATCGATCGGGCCATAGGAACGACTCGAATCAGGGCCGGTTCGCCTTCCTTGTGCCGGACATCAATCACAACCGATTGGCCGAACTTTGGAAAGAACACTGCCATGACATCGGCGTTCGAAATGAATTTGAACACCCCATCCACGCCGTTTCCGTAACCAAAATCCAATTTATTACCTCTCGTCTCACGAAGCTCTAGGCGAGCCCGTTGTTTTGCCGAGTGATATCCAGCTTACCTCGTTATTCGAACGATTAGGCTTTCAGCTCGCGAACAGTAGCAAGAAATGAGGAGAGTACTTTCTCCCAATCACCCACTACGCCGAATCTCGCCTCTTTGAAAATGTTCGAATCGCCATCTTTATTGATGGCGACAATTGCTCGTGAACTCGAGCAACCCGCCATGTGTTGGCTCGCACCGGAAATACCGACCGCCAAATAAACGTCCGGACTTACCGATTTGCCTGTGAGACCAACCTGATGCGAATGATCAATCCACCCGGCATCGCAAGCGGCACGAGAAGCACCGACAGCCCCACCCATAGCGTTCGCAAGATCAGTAAGCACGCTGAACGGCTCAGGCCCACCCAGACCACGACCACCGCTCACAACAAAATTCGCATCTTCGAGTCGAACACCGTCACGCGCTTCGGCGACCGTATCGGTCACAGTCGCTCGCTTGTCGGCACTGCCTGCCGCTGCCGCCTCAACCGATGGAGAGCCAGTATCGGCAGTCGGCTCATAAGCACCTGCTCGCAACGTGATCACCGCTGGCGAAGAAGCAATTTCAAACTCGGCAAGTGCGCTACCGCCGCAGACCGGTCGTGTAACGCTAATCGAGCCACTACCACCAGAAATCTCGGTGCAATCAGCAGCAAATGCAGAATCGTTTCGGAACGCCAGCCTTGCACCGACAACCGAACCAAAGTCTGTTTTGCTAAACAGCGCTACATCAGGGTTCGACGCCGAAACCAGTGCTGCTACATCGGCAGTTGCCTGCTCATATATTCCCGAATCCGAAGCATCTATAGCGGAAACGGTTACTACTTTGTCGACCGGCAATGAAGTTGCCGAACCAGGAGCATCGCCAGCAATAGCAACAGTGATCTGCGCATCGTTCAAACCGTTAGCCGCTGCAACCGCTTGAAGAGTCGCCTGGCTAATCTCACCCTGTTCATCGCTCTCGGCGATCAAAAGTATCGTCGTCATTAAATCAACTTCTCCTCGCGCAATCGCAAAGCAAGTTTCTTGCCCGAATCGGCTTCGTCTTCACCTTCGATAAGTTCAACCTGCTTGTTCGATTCAGGAACGTACAGCTTCTTCAGTTCGAGCTTCGGAGTCAAATCACTTGCCGACAATCCAAGATCAGCAAGAGACAAGATTTCAGGCTTCTTGCGGCTCGCCTGCATGATTCCTCGTAGGTTCGGGTATCGAGGTTCACCAAGCTCGTTCGTGATGGTTAATACAGACGGAACTGGAGCCGTAATCGCCTGGTATCCATCTGGAATAACACGCTGGAGCGAAAGCGAATCGCCGTCGATCTCAAGTTTTTGAACCAGCGACACAAGCGGCAGACCAAGAACTTCAGCTAATCCGAGCGTAACGTGCGCCTGGTCCCAGTCGGAAGCTTGTCGACCGCCTAATATCAGATCAAATGGACCGTCTTTTTCGATTGCAGCAGCTAGAACCTTTACCGTTGCCGAAGAATCGATCTTGTCGAGTCCTTCTTCGTCTACAAGAACTAGTCGATCTGCGCCCATCGCAAGAGGCTTCTTCATGGCATCCATCACGAATTCAGAACCAACTGAAAGAACCGTGATTTCGACATCGGCGCCACCGTCTCGCAGAAGCAATGCAGCCTCAACTGCGTTCAGGTCGAATCCGTTCACAACGGGCGGAACACCGCTCGGTGGAACAACACTGTTCGTAGATTCATCGATCTTGAACTGCGATGGCGGAGTTTCGGGGTCTGGTACCTGCTTAGCAAGCACCACGATTCGAACAGTCAATTCAGTATTTCCAGTTTCTAAACTTGAGCTATCGAGCAAAGTATTAGCGCAAAACACGATAATAGCGACACTCTCGGCAGGTCGGAATCCGATTAGCGGCCTATAACATTACCGATCATTCAACTTGTTCGCCGTAGTCTGCCGTGATATTCACCAGTCAGAGTTAGCGGTGATGTCCCAACGAAATAAATTTCACTCGAGGTGAGTCACACGTTTTGGAATCTGTAGTCGCAGCCGCACAGTTGCTTGGTGTCGACCTAGACGCGAAACAACAAGCACAGTTCCAGCGATACCGTGAACTGATTGAACTTCGCAGCAAGCAGTTCAATCTCACCGGACACAAAACCTGGGACAAAATTCGCGAAGAGTTGTTCATTCGTTCGCTCCGAGTCCTTTCGCCCGCCGGCGGAAACGTCCCAACGCCAGAATGGTTCGCTGGCAAACGTGCGATAGATATCGGAACCGGGGCTGGCATACCGGGAATGATCATGAAAATCGCCCTTCCGGATCTGCAGATGACCCTCCTCGATTCGATAGGTAAGCGAACAAACTTCCTCATCGAAGTAGCCAACGAGCTAGAACTCACAGGTCTAGAAATAATCAACGGCAGAGCTGAAGATCTGGGTCAGGAACGCGGACATCGTGAACAGTACGACGTCGTAGTTGCGAGGGCAGTCGCCCGCCTCGCCGAACTCGCGGAACTAACGATTCCGTTCGCCAAAGTAGGCGGAACCGTGATCCTTCCAAAGAGCCAGGGCGTACAAGATGAAGTTGAGGAAGCCGCTGCCGCTGCCGAACTGCTTGGTACGGCCCCGGCTCTGGTTCTAGAAGTAGACAAACCTGGCACTTCCCCGCCCGACGATATGGTTTATTGGATGAAAATCTCTACGACTCACCGCGAGTTTCCACGTAGAGTGGGAATTCCTCACCAATCGCCGCTTATCCTGCAATCTGACGACGAGTAAGAACTAGCGGTAACCCTCGAATTTCTGGAATAAATGTCCGAACCTTCGTCTAACCAGACACATAATCCCGATCACCACGACGATTCGGGAATGCCAAGCGCCGCAACTCTGCGGCAGCGGGTGCTGTCACTCCCAACTCTCGTAGCGATTCTCGTAGGCGCAGTTTTACTCGCCTTCGCTCTGTGGCGAATTTTCGACTTCGAATGGGACGAAGTGTGGACAAATATCAAGAACGTCCACCCCGGCAAGTACCTGCTGGCGATAGTTCTCTACTACCTGAGCTTCTGGTTCCGTGGCCTGCGCTGGCGACTGATCGCCCAAACTGCTGAAATAGGCGGCGACAAGGGCAAAAACGTCCCTGGGACTCTCGCACTCTCAGGAATCATTCTTATGGGATGGTTTGCCAATTCAGTTGCTTTCCTTCGCTTAGGCGACGCCTACAGAGGTTGGGCGCTTGCACGGGAATCTAAAAGCGACTTACCGTCGAGCCTGGGCACAGTTCTTGCCGAACGTGTGCAAGACATGGCAGCAGTTCTAATCCTTGTACTTACCGCCGCAATATGGCTCACCATCGAAGGCGACTCTAAAGTACCCGGATGGGTTGTATTCGCAGCGTTCGCACTCGTAGGCGCTTTAGTTCTCGGCCTTTTCGTAATGCGAGTGGCTGGAGAACAAATTTCACGCCGGCTCCCAGGCCGATTCGAAGCCGCGTTTGTAAATTTCCAAAAAGGAACCCTCAGCAGCTTTTCTGGCAAAGACTTACCACCACAACTTCTACTCGGGATCATCGGCTGGCTTCTTGAAATCGCACGCTTCTACTTCGTTGCCGATGCAATGGGTATGGATATTTCGTTCGGAATCGTGATGTTTGCGGCATTAGCAAACGCCATGCTCACGACCATTCCAACCCCCGGCGGATTCGGATTCGTTGAAGGCGGACTTACCGGCTTGCTGATCTTGTTCGGCAGAAGCGACAACGAAGCTATAAGCCTCGTCGCCGTCGACCGAACGATCAGTTGGCTCAGCGTCGTATTATTTGGCGGAATCCTGTTCGTCGTGTGGCACGCGGTGAAAGCCAAAAAATCCACAAGCTCCTCACCTAGCTAAGCCGAAAAATCTGACTCGACTTTTCAAAGTGGGTTAAGATCATCGCCTCGATACTCACTTCCAGATTCGCTGGTTCTACTTCACGTAGCACTTCGCAGTGCTCAAAAAGATTAAGAAAAGGTATTTCGTATGGCTGATAAGAAGAAAGTGCTCGTTACCGGTCTAAGCGGTCTAGTTGGAACAGCTCTACGCAAAGATTTCGAAGAGAAATACGAACTATCGTCTCTTTCTCGATACGGCACTGAAGGCCTCGACGATGCCCACAACTTCAAAGGCAACATCGCCGAAATCGAAACGATGATTCCAGCCTTCGAAGGTCAGCACACAGTCGTTCATCTCGCTGCCGACCGTAGTGCCAATGCCAACTGGGAATCAGCACTCCGCAACAACTTCGTTGGTGTTTACAACGTATATGAAGCCGCCAAGCGTACTGGCGTAAAGCGAGTCGTCTTCGGTAGCTCACAGCACGCCATCGGTGGGTTCTACCGTGACGAGCCGTACAAGTCGATTCTTCAAGGAAACTACGAAGGAATCGAGCACGGCAAGTTCAAGAAGATCGACGAAACGGTTCCGTTCCGACCCGACGGCTACTACGGAGCGTCGAAGGGTTACGCAGAAGGACTCGGCAGCTACTACTCAGAGTGGCACGGTATCTCTTCGATCAACATTCGAATTGGCTGGACAATCTCCGACGACGACCCAACGGTAGCGCCCGGCGGACTGTCTATGTGGCTGTCACACCGCGACACTGCTCAAATCCACGTGAAAGCCGTCGATGCTCCAGACGACCTCATGTACACAGTCGTATTCGCCATGAGCGACAACCACTGGAATATCTTTTCTCTGGACAAGGCACGTGAAGTACTCGGATACGAACCCCAGGACAATGCAGGTACGGAGCTAAACCCAAACAAGAGCCTCTCAGAACGAGACGACACCGACTTCAAGCAACACGAAGAAGACCCTGAATCGTACTAGGGCATAGGCCCAAACCGGTCCTCCCCCGGATAGGGGGAGTTAGTGGGGGAGACTGCGACGCGGAGCCGAGTCGTCCGACGACGAGCGCGACTAACGCCAACTTGCCAGCTTCCTCCCTTCTTATTCCTTCTCCCTCAGGGAGAAGGTTAGGTTGAGGGGGAACGCACTTGAAGCCAACCACGCTCGAAACTGCTACCTCACAAAGCACCCCTGTGCTACGATTTTTTAGTTGGGTAATTCGTAACCGCTCTCAGAAGCCATCTCGAACCGCCCACCCCGCACGAAAAACGGGGCTGTAGCTCAATTGGGAGAGCGCTTCAATGGCATTGAAGAGGTAGAGGGTTCGAATCCCTCCAGCTCCACCAAACGACACTGTAGGTGGTACACCCTCCTCGCTAAGACTGGATTTTTCCGGTGGAAGTGGGAGGGTGTACTCCGTTTCGACGATATTGCCCTTTTTACGAATGGTCTTTACAAACGTCCTCAGGAACGTTTTTCGTTGTGAAAGAGTACCGGCTGCGAGCAGGCCTTTGAGGTCGGCCAAGTATCGGAGCACTTCCTCGGTTTGCACGAGTTTCGACTCGGTCTCCACATCAGAGTAATGAATCGCTTGAATATCTTCTACGAGCGTCTTTTCTCGATCACGCAACTCACGTAATCTGGGCGCGAGGTCGATCATTGGCAGATCACCCCGTTCGATGATGTCGTAGAGCCGACTCAGCCGCTTTCGTACTTTCGTAATTTCACCGGAAATTACGGCCGACTCGGCCTTCAATGACTTTGCGCGGGTAACAAGAGTTTCGTTCGTAAGTTCAACGAGTCGAATGAGATTAGGCTCAGTTAGGACGACATGCAGGATCCTTGCCATAACCCTTTGTTCGATCAGATTCTTTTCGACCGGTGTACCACCACACTCTGTATTTCCGAGTCTGTAAGCAGTTCCACACACGTAGTAGGAATATTTACCCGACTTCGCAGCATGCCCGATCAACAGAGCTCCACAATCGCCGCATGTAAGAATTCCGCTGAGTAAGAATCTCGATCCTGCTCTCCTCGCATTGAGTGTCTTTGGAGCCCGGTCTTTGAGCGATGCTTGAACACGATCGAATGTACTCCGATCGATTATCACCGGAAATGCATCTTCAACCCTGATCGGCTCAAGACCGGCCTCCCGATGATGTCTTCCTCGTTCACCAAACACGAGAGTGCCTGTATAGGCAGGGTTCACCAGGATCTTGTGCACTCGCCCTCGGCCCCACTTCTTACCCCGAGGCGATGGGACCCCTTTCGAGTTCAAACTTACAGCGATATCCTTCACACCTGTTCCATTCAGCGCTAACCTAAATATCTCCTCGACGATCTCCGAGCTACCGGCCTCGATCATTAGCGTTGATCGTTCTTTTGCTCCGTCGACAACTTTCTTTCGTCGATATCCGTACGGGGCACGAGAGTTTACCCAAAATCCTCTCGATGCCGCTTCACGCATCCCTCTTACGACATCCTGTGCAAGATTCAGAGAGTAGAACTCGTCAACTGTCTCGATAATTCCTGCTAAAAGCTGCCCTGATGGACTTTCATCGATGGGTTCATTTATCGAGATCACCTTGATGCCCTGCTTCTTGAGCATCGCCTTGAAGACGATCGAGTCTTCACGGTTTCGGGCGAAACGACTGAGTTTCCAGACCAAAATCCCTTCAAACGGTCTCGGACCCCGTTTGGCGTCCGAGATCATTTTCAAGAACTTTGGCCGGTCTGCCGACCGACCACTCTCGGCTTCTTCGATGTACTCCTCAACGATGATCATGTCGTTATCGAGCGCATGTCGTCGAAGGGCATTGATCTGTGCCGATGTGGAAAGCTCAACGTCCTGTGCAAGCGACGAGGCACGAGCATAGGTTGCAACATTCATGAATCAACCTCCTCTTTAATCAAAGTCGGAATCTTTTACAGCTTTTACATGTTCCTGGCAGGTAGGTGACCATCCTGAGCATCGCCAGTTCTTCGAGTAGACCGGAACTCGCCCTGGTGAGCGCGGTCCAGCTGGTCAGGATGTCTCGACCTACATCCGAAACCGATACACCCCTGACCTTGGCTGAGATCATGGTTCTGAGGTCATCAACGTCGTCGAACGATAACGATGTCAGTTTTGTCGATCCCAGCCAAATCCCACCTTGATCTGGATCGATGACTAAATCACGCAGCACTTCGTCAACACTGTGGTCACTCTTGATCCGGTCGTTCGCTGCTGCGGTCTCTATCCTAGATAGTCCAGCCATTTCGAATGGTTCATCGACGCTTTCTGGAGCACCAGGACCAGCTGCTAACTCTATTTGGATCTGGGCAGCAAAACGTGTTCTCATAGCTATCCAGTGAGCTACCGAGTCGGAGAACTTATCTAACTGCTTCCACATCTTGTCCGAGGGCAGATGCTCTTTCAGAAGACGTAACTCGATCGATTCCTCGCTAGGAATACGAACGCGCCAGGAGCTTCCCGCTAGCTCAGCGGTGACAGACCCGATCGCCACTTTGTTCACCGTGACAGCGTACAAAGGCAGTGGGTTCAACCTGCCAGTTGTAGTTGACTTGATCGCTTTTGTAAGAGGGTCAATGCCTGCAAGGAGATGCTTGGAGTGTTCCCGGATCGCATGTTGTAACTCGGCAGCACTTGCCGCTCTTTCAGCGATTTCGGCCTTGGTTTTTTTCAGGGCCCGCTCGATCGTCCGGGAATCGACCACCTTCCCGGTTCGGTCACGGTGCTTTTTACGAATCTCAGCGACCGTAAGACCCTGGAGCGCCAGCTCGGCCCATTGACGCGCATGGGTTGGATTGACAGTTCGGGGCATCACACATCTCCGACAGATAGGTGGTCGTCATCTTTTAATAATATCAGAGACATTATTTATTCCATGTTGGTGTTCTTAGTACATTTTCATACACGGGTATGGTTCCCCCATGTCCGGTATCAGAAAGCGAAATGGCAGCGACGAATCGTCCCATGTTGAGGACGGTCTCGTGATCCTCGCTTCAATGCTGGCGGACATGCTGGCTGGGGCCAGCCAGGACAGATCTCACGCTGCTCCAGAAGACCCTTCAATTGAGGTCGAGGATGCGCAGCCGTCGGGACCCAGGAGCCCCGGCCAGTCCTAAAGCCTCAACCCCAATAGATGTCTGAAGAAAGCCATTGCATCGAAATTTATCTACGCCTCACATCGTTACGGCAACTGCTTACGCTTTTACGTTCGCAAGAACATTCCCAAGATCGTTTGTGAATGCCTTGGCAAATGCCATTAGTGTGCGCGCGTACGGGGGCTCCATTCGTCCTCGTATCAACACGAAAACACATATCGAATAGAGAACAATGGAGCACACTAATGCCAGGTAGAAAGCGAAAGCACCAAAAAAATCGTGCTCGAGAAAGTGACTACAGACCGCCCAGCAGGGAACCCAATACAGGAAAAGAGATAGTCGACGAGGAACTGGTCAAGAGTGGCGCTATACAAGGAGCTAGAGCTGATAGTTTCTCGGACGGTGGTTTCGGATGTCCTGATTGCTCCTGGACTACACCGAAAAAAGGTAATTCAGGTATTCAAGCGCTCAGGGCTCATTCTAAGGTCCACGTCAGAGACCGCAGGGCCGTTGTGAGCACCCTCACCATTCAGGCAGCGGTCCTCGTGGTGGCGGTTGCGATTACCCTAACTCCGGTTTTCCTACAGATCGGCTTATCGGATGTCGTAAGTGATATTCGGTTCTACGTTCCAGTCAACACTGAACTTATTCTCGGGACGACAGTCGTCGCATCCACCGTCCTCACCGTTTCAGTTTTACTCACCGGAAGCCAGTACGTCATGAGAGGAAAACGTCGGTGGGGGTTCCGGTATACGTGGTCTGTACGTCTGTTGGTGGCATATATGTTGCTGGCAGCGAGTTTGAAGTGGTCAGAGGATGGACAAGACATCTGGTTACACTGGCTCGCTCCGGTTCTCGTTCTCTGGGCTGCATGGGCATTGATTGGAACCGACGTTGCGTTGACCCTGCTGGCCATAAAACGCGGGACTTTTGAGCCGCGAAATCAACGCAAACTCCTGAAGTCAAAGAACGAGATAACTAATCAGAGGATAGGCATCTTCCGTCGCAGCGTTCAGGTGCGAATTCGAAATGGTCTAATCGTTCTAGACAAGCTTTCGAAAAGGCGTCGTAACTCCTACAACCAACTCGGTGTCGGTGAGACCCGACTCATCAAGAGAAGTCAACAAACACGGCTAGAACGGGAAGAGGAACAGCGCCAGAAACTCAAGCGAAGGAATCTGAAAAGCCAACGAGACCAAGGTCGGAGAAACAGGCCCGATGACGCTTCATCTCGTGGTGTGTGAAGTTGAACGTTAGGGATGCTTATACGGCGTGGTGCGATGATTGTGGGTTTAATTCATTTCTTTCAGGGGTTCTGTCAGAACTTAGTGTCATACCCTGTTTTACGCCGTGAAAATAACATCCAACACAGACTCATCGAGAACAAAATCGCCGGAATCCTGGACAGAGTTCGGTATTAATCTGAGCTTGTGCGCTGAGTCCTGACAGAATCCCACACGAGGGGTTCAGATCAGTGGGCCTCTACCCTTGAGAGCGCGGAAAAATCGATCTTGGTACTCGTCGAAAAGCTGCCACGCTTCCAATTCTCTGTGCAATACGGCTGGATCGAGGTTACCGTCTTGGACTTGGCGAAGTGAATCCTCGATTCGTAATCGAGCGTCGATCGGTACGCCGTTATCCATTTTCATGCGGCCCGATCGCACAAAGTCAGCGGCATTTTTGGGTCCCGAACTGTTCGTCAGGTCAAAGATGAATTTCATCAGCGACACGTCCCATAGCTCGTCTACACCGAGTATTACGGCTTCAAGTGGCTGCGATTCGCTGTCAATCCGTTTGCTAATCCGTTCGGCCACCTCTTCGGGTCGACTTGAGATGATCTCCATCTGTAATGGTTCGTTTGAATATGTGTAAAGAATGCCGGCATCGTCTGCCTGACCTCGACGAATCAGCTCACGCATGAAATCTTGAGCTTCCTCGCCGAATCCAACGGTCCTGGAAAGGAAGTGTGGCGTCACGATCTGAGGGCGTTCAGCCTTTACCTTGCCCCTCCTCAACACCGCTTCTTCGGTCCGTTTATCGGCGTCCAAAGCCTGATACATGGGCCTCGTCACCATGTTGTAGGTAACCACGGTGGCACCAAAACTGGCCAGTTTTTGGGAAGGCATTCTGACCACGACTGTATTAATCAGGACATTTAGGAATTCGGGGTTCATGTAAGTCCAATCATCGCGCAATTCGGAGAACCGGGCTTAGTGCGAGAACCGCTAATCTTGGTGTGAAACTTCGACGTTCCCGGGCTAGGAATATCTATCTTCTCGGGTGGGGCTGTGGGCAGGGCGACCGCTGGCGTAGGAGTCACGATCTTCTCGACCACAACGGTCTTTTGCGCCAGTCGCCTCCCAGTAGAAAAACGAATCTGGTCCGGGTGCCTTTATCGTGGTACGAATCGTTGAGCCCGATTTAGTCTGATAATGATTTGCGTGGTTGCGTACAACGGGTAAATCAATGAATACGAAAGGGAGTAGGGCTATCAAAGGCGACAGAAACTTCGGGTGCAAAGGGCGGTACGGTCCTCGCTGACAGGAAACCGCAATATGACCCAAGTACAACAACGCCTGAACATTCGAGTACGCGCGGTGACAGCGATTACGTCGATCGGATTTATACTCTTGCGCCACTCCTCCAGCCCTTACCAACAAAATAAAGCAGCCAAGGATCCGCCGCCATATGAAGGTCACACAGGTACGTACGTTCCCAGTCAGTGACGAAGAAGACCGCAGATACATTGTGGTCCGTGTAGATACTGACGCCGGGATTCATGGTCTTGGTGAGGTCGGAATCGTTTGGTGGGGTCGCGCAATTGGCCAGGCTATAGAACACCTTTCGGAGCTGATCATAGGAGCAGATCCATGGGAGACAGAGCGCCTATGGCAAGAGATGTTCAGGTCTTCGTTCTTTCCGGCCGACAAGGTTTATTCGTGTGCGATAAGCGCAATCGACCTAGCCCTGTGGGACATCAAGGGTAAGTCGGTGGAGAAACCTGTATACAAGCTGCTCGGAGGTCCGGTACGCGACAAGGTTGTCTGCTACATACACACCCAGGGCGAAACGATGCAGCAACTGGTCGACAACTCAGTCCAGGCCGTGGATCAAGGTTGGAAATTCGTCCGATGGGGCCAGCCAGAGTCGTCTGGTCCGATGGCCAACCGGAGCATGAACGAAACAAGAATGGGTTACTTGCAGCCTGAAGCCTCCAACCAACTCGCAGTTGAACAGATGTCGAAAGTTCGCGATGCGGTTGGCCCCGATATCGAGTTATGCTTCGACGTTCATACTCGCCTCGATCCTCATCACGTCATAAAACTCTGCAAGGAACTTGAAGAATTCAAGCCTTTTTTCATTGAGGATCCGATCCGATCCGAGAACCCGGGAACTTACCGACTAATTCGCGACAAAGTGAATCTGCCGATTGCGGCGGGCGAGCAGTGGTCGTCAAAATGGCAGTTCCGCCAAGTGATCGAGGAAGATCTGATCGACTACGCCCGTATTGACCTCTGTAATGTCGGTGGCCTTACCGAGGCCCTAAAAATCACACACTGGGCCGAAACCCACTACATAGACATCGCCCCACACAATCCGCTTGGCCCGGTAAGTGCGGCGGCGTGTGTTTCACTGTGTATGGCTTCAACTAACGTTGGCGTGCAGGAAATGCCCTTCGGACGACCTGGATCGTACGCTGCGAAGTTGTTCCCAGAACAGATGGACTGGGAAGACGGCTTCGCGTGGTGCTATGACAAGCCGGGTCTGGGCGTTGAATTCAAAATCGAGGAAGCCGAACACAGTCATTTTGAGATGGGTGGATTCGCTCCTCGGTTAATACGGGATGATGGGGCCTTCACGAATTGGTGACCTGGTCATATATACAACTTTGTTCGGTGACAATTTTGCTACTTTTTGCCTGGACCCACCACTACCCGGGAAAATAGGAGCTGGAGCCGCCGGATGAACCCGGATCTCTAACTCTCCAAGTGGCGCGAAAACGGGGTATAGGTCACCTGTTTGAGCCTGATTGTTTCAGGTGCTGGGGGCAGCAACTGTCTTGGCTGTCAAGCACTGCTCAAGATGGCTGGGTCCCTGTGTTGGAAGCGTTCCACATCTCTTTGTTCTTGACCATGCTGTTGAGGATCAGTAGCAACTTCCGCATACATGCAGTGAGAGCAACTTTTTTCGGCTTGCCCGCGGCACACAGTCGCAGATAGAAGTCTCGGATCACGGAGTTATAACGGCTTGCAACAAGAGCAGCCATGTAGAGTGCCGCTCTCACTCGAGATCGCCCGCCCCAAACGGTCCTTCTGCCGGCGAGTGTGCCGCTGTCCCGGTTGAGCGGTGCCACCCCTGCAAGTGCGGCAATCTGCTTGCGATTGAGTTGCCCGAGTTCTGGAAGTTCTGAGAGCAATGTGATCGAGACGATAGGGCCAATACCGGGGACGCTCTTGAGGATGTCGTCCTTCACCCGCCACAGTGGACTCTCCTTGATGGCGTTATTCAGATCGTCGTCGATATCGGAGAGTTCTCTCTCAAGCCATCTGATGTGAACTTTGAGCCTGCGCCGCACTGTACTGTCGGCACTCTGAAGGCGGTTCCGCTCAGCAGTCAGCATCTCACCCAACTGTCTCCTGCGAGAAAGCAGAGCAGAGAGTTGTCTGGCTTGTTCATCTGGAAGAGTCCGAGGTTCCGGATGAACCGCCTCCGCAAAGTGTGCAAGAACCCGGGCATCGAGAGCGTCCGTCTTTGCCAACCTTCCGGTCGACTTCGCAAAGTCCCGAACCTGGCGCGGGTTCACCACCACTACTGGCACATCCAGAATCGCAAGGACGCTGGCCACCGGGATCTCCATCCCCCCGGTAGCTTCCAGGACAACGAGGTCAGGATCAAGTTCTTTCAATCGAGCTGCAACCTCTTTTGCTCCAGCGTCTGTGTTCGAGCTTCTCCACTCAATTTCTTCCGGACGTACGGCAACGTCCAGGTAGGCCTTCGAGACATCGATACCTGCGAATACGGCGCCGGTGCTCATGTTTTGCTCCTTCCCGGCATGGCCCATCCTTGCGTGATACGAGCTTCGATGCTCATGCAACTGTTCGGGCTCTAACTCAGGAATGGATGCAACGACCCAGCTGCCCCACGGTCTCTTGGGACCAGAGGTCATTCGGCCTGCCGCACCCATCGACGCTACCGCTAAGGCAGCGTTACCGGAGAAGATACAAGGTCAGACGTTCGAAAGAAAATATTCATCGACAAATGGTCGACTCTAATGAACGAATTGTCGGCTTAAATACAAGTTTCGAAGTCGTCTTTAGGTTGATCTAGTTTCGATGGGAGCACGGAGATCTGACAGAACCCTCGTCATTGATTAGTACGTCCATCAACTCTATTGCAATTTCCGGATCGGCAAGAAGTGTGTCGTGATTCGCGCTCAAGAATCCCTGCCGGCCTGTGTCAAAACAGGAAACAGAAAAGTGCGATTCAAGAATGGCTGTCTGCCAGTTGACCACCCGGTCTCGCTTGTTTGCAAAGTTCACCACACGATTGCCGTTCCAGTCCGTGTCGTGAATGAGCGATATGGACTGACCTGAGTCCTGGATATCCGACCACACCGCTGACGGTTCAGAGTTTGCACCGGGGAACTGCCTGCAGGCCAAAAGTTCGATGGAGATTCGAGCAACGTTTGCGTTAGCTTCCGTCAGTCCTTGTACAGGGCTACTCACGGTGATAACTCGGGAAGTCTGTTCGAGCATCTCGTTATCGATATCTGAGTACCTTGCAAGACCGTCGAGTGCTATGACTCCTCCGAGTGAATGGCCCAGCACAAAGAACTCTGAGTTCGGGTAGGCGGAATAGATGTCCAGTAAGGCTCGTGATGTGTCAGGAATGCTCCTCAACGTCTCGCTCGGCAGGTAATCCTGGTCCCAACCAGAAGCTGAGTATCCGAATTCGATGATCTGATCATCGGGATCACCAGTAGGCAGGTCAATCAGGTCGAATCGATTTGCAAGGATCGACTTAACGCTTGTCGTCCAGTGACCTGGCTGCTCAAATATCTCAGATGACGAGCACACACCTTGGATGACGATTACGCGCTTTGTCGCGGGTTGTTCTGGTTCAAGAGCGCCGCATGCTATTAGCCCAGCAAATGAGGCGAGTGACAGCATGGTCTGGATGTACGGGCGGAATATAGTTATCAAAGATTTATTGGCTATTAATGACCTTGTATCTTCATGCGTTCAGCAGGGATGGTGATTAGCCACCTTGATATCAAATATTCGGAAGCGAATTACCTGTCTCGTCATTTCTTTCTCGGATTCAGATTCCGAGTTGTCGGACTATTGCATATTCGGTTAGGTTGGTCACCGGAGTTTCGATTTGTAACCGAATGTGATTGCAGACGGCGCCAAGACAAATACGTGACCAACGAAAATGTAGTGATGATCAATGGCCACCAGAGCAGGTTGATGAGTGCTATCAACAGGAAGAATACGATGACGCTGGATGAGACGATAGCTCCTCCGCGGTCACTGTACCTTGTCATTGCTAAAACTCCAAAGATTGGGAGGCTTACTAAGAACCAGCCGAAAAAGTTAGTGATGGGCACGCCGTAGTACCCAAAAGAATCTTGCCACGACCACCCGCCCATTGGTCCTGTTGCCACCGGTTCAAGAATCAAATCGATCACGACCATCACGCCGGGACCCGCAACGATCCACCATGTTCGTTGAACACCAGCTTTTTGAAGGACATTAACGGCGAAAGCGGTAACTACGATCCACGCGGATGCGAGCGCGATTGGGACGTCTAAGAGCGCCGGGCCAAATGCGTCGGAGTAGCTGTACTCACCGAATGGAAAACCCGTGGACTCGCCAATAACTTCTGCAACAAACCCGTACAGGCCAATAGCATAGAACAGCAACCTATTGCGACCTTTGACGCGTACTATCACGATGATTGAAGCTAGGTACAGGAATGCCGGCGCAGCCCATCCGGTGCCGTCTGGAGCTTCATCCCACAGGGCAGACGATACTACCCCGCCAAACCAGAGAACTGCATAGAGGCCAGTACTTACAAGAAAAAAAATGTTGACGATCCTGCTCATTCTGATCTGTTCCCTATCACGTCGCTAACGATCTCGGCGGACATTAGCACGGTGGGTGTGCCTCCGCCTGGATGTGTTCCTCCTCCGACGTAGTAGAGGTTGTTGATCTTCCGGTCTTTAAGCGATGGTCGGATGAAAGTTCCTCGCCATCCGTGTGAGACTTGGCCATAGATCGAACCTCCGGGTGCTGAGTAGTCAGATTCAAGCCTCGCCGGGGTCCAGTACTCAACAAATTGAGCATTAGCGAATAGGTCTGGCATTCCTGATGCCGTCAGTCTTGCCTGTACCCTTCGGACTGCTTCTGCCTGGAACTCGGGTGTCCACGCTGATGGATCGGCAGGGGCGTTTGCCATCACAAATACCGATTCAGCGCCTGCAGGTGCCGTTGTAGGATCAGTAACCGAAGGAATATTCACGTAGACGGTTGGGTCGTCAGGGAACCGGCGTTCATTGAAGATTTGAGAGAATTCTCGGTTGTAGTCTTCGGAAAAACAGACCGTGTGATGCCGAATATTCTTAAGCTTTTTGTTCAGCCCTATTAGCATCACGAACCCGGACATCGACCGCTGATCCGACTTGAGTTCGCGGCCAGCTTTCCCGTTGGTAATTCGGTGGATCGAACCCGGGTCCGCATTAGAAACTACGATGTCGGACTTTAGGGAATCACCAGTAGATGTCTCGACACCAACAGCACTACCGTTCTCAGTTGAAATATCACTGACAGCGACGTTGTACTTAATCCGAACACCTGCCTGAATTACAAGGTTTCGCAGCTCTTGAACTATCCGATAAATGCCTCCCGGGACGTACCAGCCCCCGAACGCCAGTTCCATGTAGGGAATCAGGGCTAGCGTTCCGACCGCTTTCTCAGGAGTAGCGCCGACATAGGTTGGATAGCGTTCAAATACTTGACGCATGCGCGGGTCTTTGAAATGGTGTTGAACCGACTTCTTGTAGTTGCTCCACGCATGCCGTTTTGGTGCCGACAGCAGCAGTGACAAGTCTTTGAATCTCGGTCTTGCCAGTGGAGGTCGATCGAAGAATGTTTTTTCGGAGAGGTTGTATAGCTTAGCTCCCAGTTCGAGAAACCGGTACAGGCCATCAATGTCTTCAGTCGATCCGGTAAGTCTTTCTATCTCAGCAGTTAGATAGGAAAGTTCTGAGGAGTAGGTGAAGCGGCTTTGATCACTGAATCTGTACTCGAACAATGGATCGAGCCTAACCGGGTTCAGCCGTTCGCGGAAGTCCACACCACCAATGGCGAAGAGGCGATCGAATACGTGAGGCAAAGTTATGAGAGATGGCCCTGTATCGAACCTGAAACCGTCTTGCTCGTATCGGTTGAGCTTTCCTCCGGGTTCGGGGCCTTGCTCGAGCACCACAACCTTCCAGCCGCGGTGCACCAACCGCAATGCAGTTGCCAGTCCACCTAATCCTGCTCCGACTACAAATGCTGTCCTAGTCATCAGTGATAACTATTCCATCGGCCATGTAGGTGCGACCCTTCCATGCAACCCCACCACGTACCGCACTTCGCCACCAGGACCTCATACCCAGTGTGAGCATCACCGTGATCGCTAGTGGATGGAGCAGGACGGGCCAGAATGGATGTTGAAAACGAATTGCGATTAGCGAGCGAGGGATCAGGGTTGCGATGGCTGCCAACAGGTAGATGGGATCAGATCCGGCTCCGAATACGCTGTACAACGAGATCAATGGCAGCGCGACGAAAGCCACTCCCATGTAGAACTGGAAGGTTACAAACGATCTCAGGCTGCCGAGCGCTGGATAGTAGTTCTTCGAGAAGCCGTTCCAAATACCCGTGAAATCTTCGTACATGTGGACAGTTGCTACTTGCCTGCCGTCCACAACCTGCGAATTTTCAGATCGCTCCCGCCATACTCTGGCTAACGCGGTGTCCTCAAATAGGCGGTCCTTGACCAACTCGTGACCACCGAGCTTTTCGTAAGTATGGCGTTCGGCGAGAATGCATGCTCCGTGTGCGAGGCCGAGCGAAGCGCCTTTTCTTCGGCGGGAGATTGGTGTTGGAAATAGGCTGAATACAACGAAGTTGAGTAGTGGCATCAGCAAGCGCTCAGCAAACGACTGCATTTCGATGCTGGGCCATGCAGATAACAACGTTGCTTTACTGTGCAGAGCTTCCGCCACGAGTTTTTCAGCAGCGTTTGGTTTGAGTCTCGTGTCAGCATCGACAAACAGCACCCACTGAGAGTGAGCACAGTCCGCCAGCTTCATGCATGCATGCGACTTTCCAACCCAGCCTGCAGGTAGGCTCACTGATTGGACTTGTCGAACCGTGTCAGGGTGATCTGCAAGAAGTCGATCTATGACCTGCTGCGTGCCGTCTGTTGAGCCATCGTTATAGATAAGTATCTCTGCTACAACGCTACCCTGTGCGAGTATAGAATCTGCACAGGCTTCGATGTTGTTCTCTTCGTCACGCGCCGGTATCAGCACCGACACGAGGCCCGAGCCAACATTCATATGCTTGAGCCGCCGCGGCCAAAGCAGCAGGTTCATAAGTGCAACTAGTGTTACCGGGCCCAATAGGACCGTCGAAGCGATCATGATTGCGAGTTCGATACTAGTCATTGCCAAATACCAGTTTCGCCACCGCTTCACTCTGCTCTTCGATCGGCAGATGACCTGCACCGGCCAGCGTGTGGATGTGAACGTTTGGCAGGGTCTCCTGGAGAATGCGAGATGACTTCCTGACTGCACTGAATGTCTTTTCGCCAATGATTACATCGACCGGAATATCGAGGTCGACGTAGCGCGCTGGCCCTTCGTGCTCGTACATCATTCGGAGGAATGAATGAACAGCTCCGTGGTCGACCCGCTCAAACGATGCGGTGAGATCTGAGTCGCCGGTTCGCTTCCCACGCAACGCCTGGTTGGTGAAGAAACGACCAATAGGTGATGCAAACGTCGTCTTATAAGCCATCTTGCCGAACGTACCTTTGAGAAAGATTGAGAAGTACCACGGCACATATGCAAACGGATCGATCATCACCAGCCGCTTCACTCGTTTCGGCCTGAGTTTCGCTAGCTCTGCGCCGATCACTCCACCTGTACAGTTCCCTATGAGGGTCACTGGTTCATCTAGCGTCACTGAGGCAGCTAGCATCTCCGCGACCTCCTCGGTTTGCCAGCGTTCCGGCAGCGCCGACCTTCCGTATCCCGGTAGGTCCGGAGCTTCCAATCGAACAGCGGTAGGAATCATTGGTACTAAGGGCAGGAACGTGTCATGACTGCCACCCCAACCGTGAATTGCCACGTAGTTTGAGCGGCCTTCGCCCCATGTCTTTACTTCCAGTGGTGTGCTCATGTTGCCAGCTCTTTTCGAGCCCATTCGGTGACACGATCTGCAGCCATTCTGCCGCTCAATACGCACATGGGAACGCCGGTTCCGGGTGTAGTGGATGCTCCAGCGAAGAACAGGCCACTTACCGTTGATGAGATGTTGCGAGGCCGAAATGGACCAATCTGCCGAAGGTTGTGAGCCGCACCGAATGCCGATCCATCGAACAGACCGAACTCTTTCGACCAGTCAACCGGCGACCATGCTTCCTGCTTGATGACGTCGCTCTCTCGTATGCTTATCCCATGGTCGTTCATGCGCCGAAACATCTTAGATTTCAGATCGTCCGCCATTCGCTCCCAGTCCGCTTCTGGCAACTGGGACATCAACGGAACCGGAGCGAGCAGGAATACTGCAGATTTGCCCTCCGGGGCAAGTGAATGATCAGTGTTGGATGCTACAGAAACATAGAACGGAAGGTCATCCGGAACCTTACCCTGTTTCATCAACTGGTCATACGCAAACTTCGGGTCTTCCGGAAGGAATACGCTATGGTGATTCAATTTTGGGAGTTCACGATCGACTGCTAGGTAGTACGTGATAACTCCGGGCGTCATCTTCGGCGGCTTGTAGCCATTTGAGGTGAGACCTGTTTCCGTATGCAGAAGGCGAGTCATCGTCGTCGGGACATCCACGTTCGAGACAACGACTTGCGCTCGCTCAATGCTTCCATCTGCGAGGGTGATACCCGCAACACGACCGTTCGTACTGTCGATGCTCTTCACCGGACTTCCGGTCTGAACATCGACTCCAATGCGCACTGCAACTCGCTCCATTGCTTCGATCAGGCTGTACATTCCTCCACTAGGAAGCCAGAGACCGTACTCTAGCTCACCGAAAGGGATGATTGAGAAGATGCCTGGCAGGTCGTACGGTGATCCTCCGAGGTACATGCCGTATGAGCCTAGAGCTTCCCGAATCTTGCTGCTGTGGAAGTGCTTCCCTAGCTGCGAGTCCATAGAGCGGAAGAGACCGAGTTTTCTGAGGTTGCCAACGCCTGCTGCAGATAACCAGGAGAGCGGTGAATCCGAATTGCTGCTCACTAGCCGGCTGAACGACAGGTTGTACTTGCGCCGTGCGTCCCTCAGGAAGTTGAACAGGCCGACGCTATCTCGCGGGTCCAGTCGGCGGCACTGTTCAGATAGGCGTGTCAGATCTGAAGAAGGCTGAAAGGTTTCTTTGTCCGGCCAGTAGAATTTTATTGCCGGATCAACTCTTATTAGCTCGAGTTCCTGGCTGAGACTGGTTCCAGCGGCCTTGAAGAGTTCATCGAAAACCCATGGATAGTTGAGCAGTGACGGTCCTGTATCGAACTTAAAGCCGTCAAACTCTATGACGTTCGCCCTACCTCCAACGCGGTCATTGGATTCAAAAAGTGAGACTTGATAGTCGCGTACAGCAAGTTGGATTGCAACGGACAATCCGGCTACTCCACCTCCAACAACGATCGCCCTGTCCGTCTCCATATCGGACTACCTTTCGAAGAGTATGGCGACAGGTAGCCGCCAGTATCTGCTTACGGGCAACACTGAAAGCTTTTCGAAGACTGAAAGGGAACAGCGTTCGGTGAAGGATTCGCTGGACAGGATCTTGCTGTTCAGACGTGAATAAAGACGGTGACACGCTTCAATCGCTATCCGACTGTCCGGGTGGAATGCCTGGATTCCTAGTTCTGCCTTTTCGTACCAGGACGCCGCAAATTCGGCGAGTTGCAGCTTCGCTTCTTCGATTGAAGCAGGATCACCTGCTAGGACTCCATCCGAAACTCGCTTTCCATCCACATCAACCTGATCTAGCGGAAGGTAGCTCCGACCACGCGCCGAATCGTCTAATACGTCACGGGCAAAGTTTGTTAGCTGAAGCGCTATTGCAAGTGCACGGGCACTTTCGAGGCACTGAACCATGGTCGCCCCGGATGCCGGTTTGTAGATGTGAGCCAGGAAGTATCCAACAACGCTAGCTGAGCCATAGATATAGTTTTCGATAAGATCTCGCCACGTGGCGTAGGGACGTGGAGAGATGTCACGCCTCATAGACCGTAGAAACGCTGCGTAGTAGCGATCCGGAATTCCATTTCGGCGCGCGACGTCTCGGAAGCCGGCGACCGTAACCGGAATGCCGTTTTCGACCATCTCTCTGATCCCTGTGAAAGATGCAGAATCTTCAAAGTGATCATGCCAGTCTTCAATGGCGGCTGACTTTAATTCCGGGGTCAGGTCGAACGTGTCGACCACTTCATCTGGATAGCGAACTGCTGCGTATACAATCTCGACATCAGCACGCTTTGCTGCCGGCAGAAAACGAGTAACGGCGTAAAAGGATGAGCTGTATGAGCGCAATACTTTGCGACCCCACCGTGCAGAGGCAGATCTGGCACCGGATTCACCAGTCTGGCGAAGGACCTTTTTCTTTATGGAGGCATGCAGGCGGTCCCACCTCTCACGGTTCCAGACCTGATCTGACTGAACACTATGGATGATACCCGGTTGAGCTGCGTTCTCTGCGTCCAGATGGGTTTCAATAACCGCTTGAGTGAGTTGCTTGATCCGGATCATGTCGTAGCCTTTTCCAGATAGTTAGAGCTTATGATTTGTGATGTTTATATAAAACATAAAACCATACTGTTACCGACCGTATACGGCAACATGTTTTCCTGCAACCTCAGACCCGAGAAAGTTTGGCCCTGTGACCGAACTAAGAGTGAATGTTCGCTTGCCAGCGGTATTGGTGCAATTTGAAACCACCGACTTTATCGGATAGAAGATCGCTCCGGTCAACAACTCGCCCTTGGTTTTGACAGAACCACCTGAACTAGATCTATGTGATAGCGCCATTTCAGGAAGATTTTGACCTCAGTGCTTTTTGAGTCGCATAGTTTCTATACCGAAAGATTCTTAGTAGATCTCGTGCTACAAAAAGTCTGTTTGTAAGCCTTCCAAATGGGACCTTGTATTTCACGAAGTCGTTCACTATGGTGCCACCTTGTGGACAGACCTCTAAGGTGTGCATGTGTGACCACATTTTGTATGGACCTTTAATCTGTGTGTCCACGAACCTGTAAGGAGGGTCCCACAATGAAATCTCGGACCTCCATCTCACAGGAAAACCATGAATTTTAAGTCGATACTCGATTTGTGTTCCCGAATGCATATTGATGGGAGTATCGGAGACGATCGCGAACTTTAGCCAAGACGGCGTTATTAGGTTCAGATTTTCCGCGTTCGCGAAAAAGGCGAATGTATCACAAACGTCACTCTCAACTGTCGTTCGAGAACGCAGCAGATAGCTAGCGCCATTTCCACGAGTTATTGATAATTGTTTATCCATTTAATTAGCCGGCAAATCTTGACCAGAGCCCCATACGTAAGGCAAGTTGTTGTTTTCGACCCAACCAAATTGTCCGTAGTGATTAGTATCTTTTCGTAGAAGATTACTTCAATGGGCCGCATCGAAGTCGGAGTTATCCAGCCAAGCGGGAGAAATCGGTGCGATATCAGGGACGATTAATTTCATAGTGTTTCGGTGGTTCTGTCAGAACTCAGTGTCGGGGCAGAATAGCATCATTCCTCATTTGCTGAGGAGATCGATTCATGTCCTGCCCACACTGCCTGTCTTCGTCCGTATCCAAGAGAAAACATCGAACCTCACTTGGCTATCGGACTATCTATTGCCGGGACTGCGATAGGCGTTTCAATGAGCGCACCGGTTCACCGTTCAACGATCTCCAGTTTCCGACAGATATCGTCTTACTAGCTGTTCTCTGGCGTCTGAGGTACAAGCTCGGGTTTCGTGATGTCGCTGAACTTCTCTTGCAGCGTGGGTTCCAAGTCAGCCACGAAACCATTCGGATTTGGGAGTTCAGGTTTGCACCGTTGGTCAGTGAGCACCTTCGATTGAAACGTCGTGGAATTGCAGGCCGTTCCTGGTATCTGGACGAAACTTACGTAAAAGTTAGTGGTCGCTGGCGCTATCTCTACCGAGCCATAGATCGAGAAGGAAACCTGCTTGATTCGATGCTTAGTGAACACCGAGATAAACATGCTGCCCGGCGTTTCCTACGCCGTCTAATCGATAGCGCGGAGCGTAAGCCACTGCGGACGACAACTGACAAACATCCTGCCTACACGAAGGCGATTCGTTGGATCGTTGGTCGAAAAGTTCTCCATCGGCACAATCAGTATTTGAACAACCGAATGGAGCAGAATCACCGGCATATCAAACAGCGTTATTATCCGATGCTAGGTTTCGCCAAGTTCGAGTCAGCGAGTCGTTTCTGCACGGCATTCGATGAGTTGAGGAATTATTTAAGAGTTCGTGCCACAGACGGGGAGCATATTCCAGCGGAAGTTCGAAGGAAGATATTCACCGACAAATGGTCGACTCTAATGGCCGAGTTGTCAGCTTAAATAATGGGATGAATCCTGTATTTAGGTCGGCCTATTTTCGAGATATGCACTGAGTTCTGACAGAACCAGAGCACTCGCCCACGTAGTTCAGTTGGATGGAGTACAGGCCTCCGAAGCTCGGAACAATCACTCGCTCACACCACCAAGTGCGTCGGCAAGCTTGTCTGAAGCTTCAACGTGAGAATCTGGATCAGCGTGCAGTCGAGTCACTGAATAGGAGCCGATTCGACCGTGATACCGAAGGGATGAAATTCGAGTTTGGTGGGCCCTGTGGGGATCGAACCCACGACCTGCGGACTAAAAGTCCGATGCTCATCAATTTACCGGCAGCGGTGTTTCAAGTCGAAGGAATCCAGATAGGTACCACCTACGGTTTCGTTAGCTCCACCAGAAATTTTTGAGAAGCCATCGGAAATCCGGTGGCTTTTCTCGTTAATCGACCAAAAAATACCGTGCTCTTGTCCAGAGACGAACAGATCAATTCTTTTGAAGTCCCCAACCAACCTCAATCCAACTATCTCAAGTTGGAGCACAACCACGCCCATGCCAAACAATCATAGACTCCACTTAATTTAATCTTCACCTTAAGGTTCTCAGGCGTACCATTATCTCGTTGAGAAAAATCCCCGGCTGGTCGGGGTTCTTTTTTGTCTCGCACGTTTCGCACACGTCAACTGAAGCTTTTGCACGGTTATGACTACAGACTCTCTTTCATTAGAGAACGATAAACCCAACGCTCTTCGACCCGTTTCAGGCCAAACATACGCCGGCCTAACCGTCGTAGCACTCACCCTACTTACCGCACTCTTTATTTCACGAAGCAACGGTGAAGTCGCGGCAATCTGGGTTCTCGCAAACGTATTCGGACTCACCCTCCAGCGTGCGCGCTTCTGCTTCGCATCTGCATTCCGCGATCTCTTCCTGTTCGGCTCTGGCCACAACATGAAGGGCATCATCGTCGGAATGGGAATCGCCACCATTGGTTTTGCGGCGATCATGAGCTGGATCATCCCAAACCCGGGTGCAGGATTCCTTCCAGCCGAAGCACACATCCTTCCTGTCGGACTCTCAGTCGTGGTCGGTGGAGTCATGTTCGGCGTAGGAATGGTTATCGCCGGCGGTTGTGTTTCTGGCTCGCTCTACCGAATGTCTGAAGGCTACATCGCCTCCTGGGTAGCGATCCTCGGAGTGATCATCGGTCTCGGCGCTCTGACCCTCACCTGGAACTGGTGGTGGGGCTTCACAATTTCAACCGAACCGAAAGTATGGTTCCCTTCGATTGGTGGACTCGGCTACACCGGCGCAATCGTCATCACACTGCTCGGACTCGCAGCGATCTACCTTCTTGTTACTTTCATGGAGTTCAAGAACGGTCTGTTCACGCCTCACATCAACAAGAAGGTCATCCCTGCGATGAACTTCGACGACCGAGTGCGATCCACACTGGACCCAATCTTCAAGCGTGGCTGGCCAGTAGCCATCGGTGGAGTCGTTCTCGGAATCCTCGGCATCGTTATGTACACCATCCACATGCCCCTTGGCGTGACTGGTGAACTGATGCGAGCTTCGCAGCTTGGTCTCGGCTGGATGGGCGTCGACGTTCCTGTTCTTGACGGACTTTCAACTCTCGGCGGCTGCACGGGCCGATCAGGTGAATCGGGTCTTCTCGGTCACACATTTGCAATCACAGTCGGACTTCTCCCCGGTGCACTAATTGGCGCACTGTTCGCAGGCGAATTCAAACTCCGACTTCCAACCCATAAGCGTCGCTACCTCCAGTCGATTGGTGGTGGTGTGATGATGGGCTACGCATCCGGTCTCGCCATCGGCTGCACCATCGGCGCATTCTTCTCGGCAGTACCTTCACTCTCCTTGTCAGGATGGGTGTTCGGGCTAGCAATGGCTGCCGGAGCGTTCGCAGGAACGCAAGTAATCAAGAGAATCGGGTAACCACAACCATGCCAGAAATTATCGAAGTCGATCTTCGTGGCGTCCCGATGCCTCAGCATCTGCAACGGGCCACCGAAGCCGTAGCAAAAGCAAACGAAGGAAACGAAGTAGTTCTCACGACCGATCAAGAGGTAGTGATCAAGTACGTTCCCTCCGCAGCTGCTAAAGACGGCCTAAAGATGCGTATGTCGATGCCGGACGAAGATGTTTGGCGAATCAAGCTCACATTGAAAACTGACGAATAGCTAGGAAAGCGAGGCAGATATATGGCTGATGAGCAAATACCAACTCTGGATGTGCGTGGAGAAATCTGTCCATACCCAATGTTGAAGACAAACGAGGCCCTTGATGGCGATCAGAAAGACGTCGCAATTTTCGACGTTATTACTGACCACCCGCCTGCGCTATCGACCGTCCCACCCCAGGCTATGAAGCGCGGTTACGAAGTTGAGATAGATGAGTTAGGTGCCGGCGAATGGCGCATGCGCTTAACCAAAATTTAGTTTCTTAGGAGAAACAGAGTGATTGTTCGTACTAAATTTATGCAGTTGATCGTACTTTCGGCACTAGTTGTCGCAGCTACGGTAATTGCAGCCTGTTCGTCTGAAGAAGAGGCGACACCGGCACCTGAGCCAACTGTTGCTCCAACAGCAACTACCGCTCCAGAGCCAACCGAAGTCGTTGCCGACACCCCGGCAGAAGTTGAAGCTTCTGAAATGCTCATGACCGCTGACTGGATGGTTGAAAACCTCGACAACGAAGATGTTGTTGTTGTCGACCTCCGAAATGAAGAAGCTTACGCAGCTGGCCACATTCCAGGTGCTCTTCGACTAACACCTAACACCGCTTTCCAGGAAGAAGACGAGAACGGCGTAGCAGGAATGCTTCCTTCAGCCGAACACGTTGCATCTGCACTTGCTGAACTCGGTATCGAGCCAACTGACACTGTTGTGTTCTACGACGGATTCTCAAACCTGTGGGCAAGCCGAGCTCTCTGGGCTCTTGAGGTTTACGGACACGCCGACACCCGCTTGATTGACGGTTCTTGGAACTACTGGAGCGCAAACGAGCTGGAGACTTCAACCGAAACTCCAGAAGTTACAGCTTCTAGCTACGCCTTCACTGGCGAGCCTAACCTCGACATCATCGCTGGTTGGGAAGAAGTTCTTACTTCGGTCGACGACCCTTCAAAGATCGTTTGCGACACTCGGTCACCTGAAGAGTACTCAGGCAAGGACGTTCGAGCCGCTGCCGGTGGTCACATCCCAGAGGCAAGCAACGTGAACTGGAACCGTTCGGTAAACGAACAAGGTCAGTTCCTCCCAGCGTCTGAACTGCAAGAGATCTACGACGGTGAAGGCATTCAGGGCGACAAAGTTGTGTTCACCCTTTGCCAAACCGCTGTCCGAGCTACACACTCATGGTTCGTTCTCCAGGAACTTCTTGGATACCCAACTGTGAAGGTTTACGACGGATCATGGACTGAGTGGGGTAACCGCACAGACCTTCCAATTACTACTCGATAGTAATTCGTACATTCTGAAAGCCGATCAAATCGGCGGTTAGAAAATAACGCAAACAAAGAAAACGCCGACTCAATCGAGTCGGCGTTTTTTTATTGCTTTACGAGCGGCACGAATCGCCAGTTGCATTCTCGGCGAATTGGCAATGATGTCGATAACTGTCTTCGGCTTGAAGATGTTCAGACTGCGAGGTCCAACTTTCGACGCAAGTGAAGCGGTGATCTGATGTGCACCGACCTGATCAGCAACTATCGGTATCGTCAGGCTTTCTTCTCCACCGGCCCACAAGACACCCTCTGCGATATCTCCGTTAGCCAACCGCAAACCAGTCGATCCAAGATCAAGCATCACCCGGTTAGGCCGACGCATAAACGCCTTACGACCCGGTGATCCCTTCATACGCACAACCATGTCAGTAACCTGCCCCGGACGCAGCGACATACTGCCGCCGACCGGTTCGAGAACCAGCTGGTAACGTCGGAATCCAAATAGGAATAGTCCTCCAAGAGCCAAGAACGACGCGCCTGAGAACATGCCAGCATAGAGCGGCCAGTTCGGTTTCTGTTCAACAATGATTGTGTATGTGCTGAAGTGAGAAACCTGCGCAAGCACGTTTTGGCTCTCAGGGTCGTGAGTGCTTGGAATTTTCACCCATTCACCGTTTTCGAAAACCGCGATAGATATCGAATCGAAGTCGGGGCGATCAGGTAACCAGGATGAATCGTAAGCAAGTGCCATTTCGATAGGTGGATCGAACTGCGAACCATCAGGCCCCAGATCAATCGAACTACCTACGGTGACAGCAGTGCCAGTCTCTGAAGTAGATCCAGAGCCGCTACTTGAAACAACCGTCTCACCAGCTCCAGTGCCCTGCGATCCAGACTCAACTATCTCGTCGACCGTAACTTTCTCGACACGATCGCCAGACTCCTGAATTGCCTTCATGCTGGGTGAGAAAGCCAACACAACTCGACCACTCTCAGACGCGGATATCAGCTGAGCCTTAGTAGTCAGTTCCTCGGTGTCGACTTCAGTTACGGCAAGAGTGCCAAGGTTATCGACACTGAATGTGAGAGTGATTTTTGCCTCGACGCTAACGGCATCCCAGCCTCGATCAGGAATAGCAGCAGCTGAAATTACTTCGACACCAATCTCGTCGTCACGGTAGTGGAACTGAACTCCAGTTCCTTCGTCTGGCACAGGGATGCGAAGCGTTTTCGTCTCAAACTTGCCGTTCGGATCGGTCGAAAGTCCAGCAGTTGGCGAATCGATAGTTACTTCGATATCGGTAGGACCGCTCGGCGAAGCGGGGTTGCCGAATTGGTCTTCAACGTAAACATCAACAACATCCGAAACTTCGCCCGGCTGAACCGGATCATCGACACATTCGATCTTTATCTGCGTCGCCTGACCAGCCACCACTGAAATTTCGACCACTACCGGATCAAGACCAAAGCTAGAAGCTGCCTATACGGTTATTTGGTAGACACCAGCGATGGTGTCGGTGTAAGCAATCTGACCCGAGGAATTTCCACTGGCGATAGTGACAATTGCCAGCTTACGAGACTCAAATGTTCCTGTATCTGACGAACTTGAAACAGTCAGATTGAAATCATCTTCGACCGCAATTGGATTCCCTTCGGAATCGATCAACTGAACTGTAACTATCGACGAGTCACCGGCATGTATTTCACTCTCACTCAACGATGCGGTGATGCCGAATATGTTTTCTAGCCATGAAGGCGGAGTAGGTTCCGGTGTCGCCGTAGCTGTCGGTGTAGGTGGTACTGAGGTTGCCGTCGGCGAATCCTGAATTACAACAAACGGAACGAATGTTGGTACCGGTGTTGGAGTTGAGGTTGGCTGAGGTATCGGTATCTGTGTAGATACCGGAGTAATAACAGGCTCAGGCGTGGGCGGTATTTCGGTCGCAGTCGGCTCCACAACAGTAGTCGGTGCAGCGGTCGGAGTAGCTGTCGCCGTCAGAACAGGTGTTGATGTTGCGGTTGGAACAGGAGTTGGTGCCGCCGTAGGCTCTGGCGTGGATGTTGGCGATAGAACTGGCGTAGGAACAGCAGTTGGTGTTGGCGTTTGAGTCGGTGTAGGCGTCGGAGCTAATGTCGGAACAGGCGTGGCAGTCGCGGTAGCAGGAACAGTGGTTGCCGTTGGAAGAGGTGTTGGCACGACTGTTGGCGTGGGAGTAGTAGTTTGGGTCGGAGTAACCGTGGGGATTGTCGTAGATGTGGTAGTAGGACTGGCCGTAGCTGTAGCCGTAGGAGTAGATGTAGAAGTCGACGTTGGTGATAGCGGCGGCGTTGTCGGAGTTGGGGTAGGAGTTTGAGTTGCTGAAAGATTGTCTTCCTGCACCCACGCAACAGTCGGCGGCACCGTTGGCGTCGCGGTAGGAGTCGGTGTCGAAGTCGCAGGTACAGGTGTCGACGTAGGCGTAGGCGTTGGAGTTGGTGTCGAAGTCGCAGGCACAGGTGTCGACGTAGGCGTAGGCGTTGGAGTTGGTGTCGAAGTCGCAGGCACAGGTGTCGACGTAGGCGTAGGCGTTGGAGTTGGTGTCGAAGTCGCAGGCACAGGTGTCGACGTAGGAGTTGGTGTAGGAGTCGAAGTCGCCGGTACAGGCGTTGCGGTGGGTGTAGGAGTCGAGGTTGGAGGAACGGGCGTGGCTGTCGGCGTAGGAGTAGGTGTAGAAGTTGGGGTGGGCGTGACCGTTGGTGTACCAGGACCAGGAGTTGGCGTAGGTGTAGATGTCGGAGTAGCCGTCGGTGCGACAATCGTTTGCTGCTGAACAGCATCGGTCCAGCTAGCACTTGGAGACTCCGCCGCGGTAATACTTGGCGTTCCAGCATTCGAATCTTTGTAATAGAAAGTCGCCGAACTAGTACTGTTCGTGATCGTAACCGACGTTATAGACCCATCAAACGAACCACCCGAATCGGTATCGAACAACCCGCCACCCGATGTCGACGACAAGTTGATAGTAGTGTCGGCAGAAACGTTCCTTGCCAGCCCTAATCCGTCTTGCGCCTGAACCGTAATCGCACCTGTTACAACATTCGGATCAACGCTGTGAGCAGAGGTCGTAAACGCCAGCTGAGTAATCGCATCGATAGAAACGAACCCGGTCGAACCAGTTGAAACATTCGTTTTAGTCGCTACCGTCTCGCCATCAGAGTTGTTGACCGTATCTTTCACGGCACCAACCGCACCCAAGCCCGCGGTAGTGGTGAACACACCGGTTACAAGCACTTCACTCGAACCACCAAGCGGGGTCAGAGCACCACCATAAGTCGACCCAAACCAACCAACCGGAATCTCAACCTCAATGCTGTACTTTCCGCCTGATGTCCCAATCGCCCCCACAGCAGCCGCATCCACAACTCCCGAATAGCCACTAAACGGACTAGCAATATTGGAAACTTTTTCTGTCAACGAACCAGTCGTTGCTACGACGCCCGGGTAGGGAGTGTCGTACTGGTGAAGCACGATCTCAACTTCTGTTGCATCGCCATCAGCATTGGCATATACCTGCAGCAGGTGATCCGACTTACCGGCAGCAGCGACACCCAAGTTCATCTGGATGTTGTAGAGCTGGTTCAGCGTGCTACTGGTACCCGCAGTGTCGATTCTGAAGTGGTACGAAACGATGTTGTTGTCGGCACCGGGAGTACCCGATCCACCATCTTCCGTTTCTATTCCCACCCAATACGCGGTGATGTCGAGGTCGCCAGAAACACCTCCACCGTCACGATCACCAGAGTTGCTAGCGTCTTCAAACACGCCGATGCTGTCGGTTGGCGTGGCGATCGTGCCCCAATCTGAGAACGATCCGTCTACGGTTATCGAGCTAGATCCAAGGAATGCGAGCGTGCTCGATTGGAACCCAACTAGGACGAGCGAGACTGCAAACGCAAGGGCCAAAGCCAGCGAAAATAGTCGCACTAATATTGCAGGACGTGGAAGCGTCAAGGAGCGTTGGACGAGAAAAATATGTCGGGGTGGACGCAGTCGAAAGAGAACTGCTTCAGCATTACCAGAGCTACTGCGTCAACACATCTACATCACAACGTCGCGTTGGGCTCAATAAATATTATTGTTGCCTGGTTCGATTACAAGCCGCCTAGTTATCCGAGAACCGATTCAGTACAAAAATTGACGTAATCCACACCATAGTTTTTTGTGGAACCAGTCGAAAAAACAGCCGAAATTGATACCCGCATCTGGCGAGTCAATCACATTTACAAATGCCTCATAGAGGTCGTTGAACGAGTATCTCAGTCGCAAGATCACTCGAAATTGAGCCTGAGTCGAATAAGGACGCTAAGCAACCAATCGTCTATGCTCATCGCATGATGCCCCGAAATCGCACTCACACATCCCAGAGCGTCGCATTGTTGCGCCGCCTGCGGATCATCGTGCCCGTGTTCATGCTCGTAATCGGTACAGGCACGATCGGCTACTTGCTGTTGGAAAACGATTTCGGCGTGGTAGATGCTTTCTACCAGTCAGTGATCACAGTTAGCACGGTCGGATTCGGTGAAGTTCAAACTCTGAGCGATGCATCTAGATTGTTCACTATCGTGCTGATTCTTCTCGGTGTTTCGGCATTCACATTCACGTTCAGTATCCTCGGCGAATACGTAGTAGCCGGCGAATTCAGAGGGTCGGTCAGGGCCAGAAAAATGCGAAACAAAATTTCTAGTCTCAATGGACACACAATCGTCTGCGGATACGGCAGGATCGGCAATCGAATTGCTCAAGAATTCAGATCAGTAGATCAACCAATCGTTGTGATCGACAACGATTCAGAGGTCACTGAACAGATGAAAAACAATGGCTGGCTTGTGGTCGATGGTGATGCGGGAGACGATCAAGCTCTAATCGACGCCAACATTGAGAACGCTAGCCGATTGATCGCAGCGACAGGATCAGATGCCACCAACCTGATGATCTCGCTCTCGGCAAGAACGCTTAACCCGGAAATTTTTATCGTGTCCAGAGCGGATGATGAGAGCAACGAGCAAAAACTGCTCAAAGCCGGCGCGAACCGCGTCGTTCCTATCTATCGATCAACGGGTCGCCGAATGGCGCAACTCGCCCTTCGACCTAACGCCGTTGAATTCACCGATATTGCGCTCGGCGATCAAGAGATCGAGCTGTCGATAGAAGACCTGATAGTTGAGGTGGGTTCCGCACTCGATGGCGAATCACTTGAGAAATGCATCACCCCTGAAGGCGCTAACTACATGGTGATCGCCGTTAGGCGTAAAAACGGTGCTCTCGAGATGATGCCACCAACATCAACAATCCTCTCAGCGAACGATGTGATCGTCGTGTTTGGTACACGCGACCAGTTCAGCGAACTTGAATCGCTAACAGTCTCAAAGATAAGCTAAGAACGTTGGTCTAAGTTCGATCGACGAGCATCACAGGCACGTCTGCATCGTGAACTACTTCGTCGGCAACGCTGCCGAGGAAAGCTCGCGAAACTCCTCGGCGACCGTGCGTGCTCAGGATCACCAAATCAGCGCCGAAATTTTTCACTGCTCGGATGATCTCGGTGTGTGCGGTACCCAGTACTGCCTCAGCCGACACAGAAACGCCATCGGAACTGATCTCATCCGCCGATGCCTGGAGAATCTCCTGCTGATTCGCCAGATGAACCGATTCATCCTGCTGTGCTCGTTCAACCACGGATGCTGCAGCATGAACTCCAGCGACGTGCTCATCGGTGATAATCAGCGGTGAATCGGGAGTAACTACGTGTAGAAGCACAATGCTCGCGCCTGTCGCTTTGGCAATTTCCTTAGCGTTAGTCAGCGCCAACCCGGCAGACTTGATGTCATCAACCGGTACGAGAATTTTTTCGTACATGCAGTTTTTACTCCTGAGGGATTATTTAGACCAGTACCAGGCCACACACGGCGCACAATCGACCGGTCGACTCCCAATGTATGTTCGAACTCGTCGCGTAGCAAGTGATTCAGATGTGTAGAGGCGTGACGATACAGCCTCGGACATTACTTATTGTGAAATATCTCACAATCGCTTCATACCCTAACCCCCACTATCACTTCAACTAGTGAAATTATGGAGGAATGAGCACACGACACTCCCTTCTGCACAAACGACCGTCTGAGCTTCTCGTCGAAGTAGAAATGACGATCAAATCTGCTATCGACGAGTTTGAGCATCACCACCCGATGGTCGATGTGATCGACAAGGTCGAACACGGGCTACTCACCCGACACCGCTGGCTGGTAGCAATTGGAGCGATCCTAATCCAAATGTCACTAGGCGCCATATACGCCTGGGGTGTCTTCACAGGAGAGCTGACCGACAAAAATGGCGAATTCGGGTTCACTGCAACTCAAACGCAGTGGATCTTTTCAGTAGGACTCGCCTCTTTTGCAGCGATGATGCTCATTGCTGGAAAGGCCGTTGCCGATATCGGACCAAGACCCGTCGCTATCGCAGGCGGAATTCTTCTTGGAACCGGATATGGGTTAGCGGGCTTTTTCGGTCAGCATTTCTGGGTTCAGGTTCTCTGCATAGGCGTACTGGGTGGAGCCGGAATCGGGCTCGCCTATGTTGTTCCAATCGCCGTCGGAGTTCGTTGGTTCCCCGATAAAAAAGGACTCATGACCGGATTTGCAGTTGCCGGCTTCGGTTTTGGAGCCTTGCTCTGGGTTCAACTCGCAGGTGATTGGGGTCACCTGATCGAAAACTATGGCGTGTTGAATACGTTCCTCATATACAGCGTGATATTCGGAATTCTCGTCCACATCGGCGGATTACTCATGACCTATCCGCCCGACGGTTGGAAACCTGAAGGCTGGAATCCGCCCGAAGCTCAGGCTCAGCAGGAAGCTACACACGCTTTCACCCCAAGCACCATGCTGGCACGACCACAGTTTTACGTCCTGTGGCTGTCGTTCGTATTCCTCGCACTGGCAGGACTGATGCTGATCGGCATTAACAAGCTGTACGGTCGTGACGCTCTTATAGAAAGCGGAGCATTTACCGATCTAGCGGCAGCCGGAGCCGCAGCATCGACCGCATACGCGGTTGCGTTCGCACTCTCGAACGGACTGGGCAGGATCGGTTGGGGCGTGATCGCCGACCGAATCGGCTGGCGACGATCGATGATGATCATGGCAGTGACTCAAAGCGTCCTCATGATCGCCTTCTACTACTTCGGAGGATCACTCGTCGCTTTGTATGTTTTCTTAGCCCTCACCGGATTCAATTTCGGCGGAAATTTCGCACTTTTCCCGTTAGCAACTGCGAACTGGTTCGGCGTGAAGAATCTTGGAATTAACTACGGCCTAATGTTCTCGGCATACGGCATTGGCGGAATAGTTGGCCCAATCATGGCAGGAATGTTCAAAGATGCAGGCAGCGGTGAAGGCTTAAGCGTTTGGTTAGCTCCGTTCCTCATCGCCGGAACACTCTGTCTGGTCGCCGGAATACTGGTGTCGACAGCTAAAGAACCTCGACTTGAAGCTATTGCCGAGCCAGTTCCGGCTTAGCAAAATGGCTTCCAATCTGTATCCTTCCCGTGAAATCGTGCAATCGATCCCTTGATCGAACCACCAACCACGGTGAAAACCCGTGTGCGATGTGAAAAAACTGTAACTGGAGACTCTGATGTCTGATTCGGAACTTTATTCACCTTCGGAATCGTTCGCCGCGAACGCTCATATCAAGAGCTTCGATGAATACAAGGCCGAGTACGAGCGCTCGATTGCCGACCCAGACGCTTTCTGGGCAGAAAAGGCCGATGAATACCACTGGTTCAAGAAGTGGGACACCGTCCGACGTTTCAACTACGACGTCCGTGAAGGTGATGTAGATATCAACTGGTTCGAGGGCGGACAAACCAACATTGCCTACAACTGTCTCGACCGACATCTCGATACTCGCGGCGAACAAACCGCGATCATCTGGGAAGGCAACGAGCCCGGCGAAGAGCGAGTAATCACATACAACGAACTTCACGAAGAAGTTTCCAAATTTGCGAATGTTTTGAAGGCACGAGGCGTAGGCAAAGGCGACCGCGTGTCGATCTACATGCCGATGATCCCCGAACTCGCCGTAGCCATGCTCGCCTGCGCACGAATCGGTGCTATCCACTCGATCGTGTTCGGCGGATTCTCAGCCGACGCTCTCGCCGACCGCATCGCCGATGCCACCTGCACTACTCTCATCACATGCAACGGCACTCACCGTGGCGCCAAGCCGGTCGAAATGAAGACAGTCGCCGATGAAGCGATGAAGCTAGCTGAAAAGCAGGGCGTTACTGTCGATACCTGCATCGTTGTTGAACGAATCCCCGGCTCAAAGGGCGTCGAGCACGAGATGCAAGACGGCCGCGACGAGTGGTACGCCGACGTCATGGCAGATGCCGACCCTGTAAACGAAGCCGAGCACATGGAGTCGGAAGACCCTCTGTTCATCCTCTACACATCAGGCTCAACAGGCCGACCCAAGGGCGTGCAGCACACCACTGGCGGCTACATGGTCTACGCCTCGCAAACCCACAAGTACGTGTTCGACTACCACGATGGCGATATTTATTTCTGCACCGCCGACATCGGTTGGGTGACCGGTCACTCCTACATCGTTTACGGACCTCTCGCCAACGGTGCAACGACGATTATGTTCGAGGGAATTCCAACTTACCCGGGTCCAGATCGCTTCTGGCAGATCGTCGAAAAATGGGGTGTGAACCAGTTCTACACTGCCCCTACGGCTATCCGTGCGATTGCAAGCTTGGGCGACGAATATCCAGACAAGTACGAAATGCCTACTTTGCGTCTGCTTGGTTCAGTTGGTGAGCCGATCAACCCAGAAGCGTGGCGCTGGTACAACACTCACGTCGGAAAAGAACGCTGCCCAATTGTCGATACATGGTGGCAGACCGAAACCGGCGGAATTTTGATCACTCCTATTCCGGGTGCGGTTCCAACCAAGCCGGGCGCAGCAACGATGCCGTTCTTTGGTGTTGAGCCAGAAATTCTCGACCCCGAAAGCGGAACTCCGCTCGAAGGAAATGGCGTTTCAGGTGTGCTGGCTTTGAAGGCGACATGGCCGGGTCAGATGCGCACGCTGTACGGCGATCACAAGCGATTCGAAGATACATACTTCGACATGTACAAGGGCTACTACTTCACCGGCGATGGCTCGACCCGTGACGAAGACGGCTACTACTGGGTCACAGGACGTGTCGACGACGTTATCAACGTGTCAGGGCACCGAATGGGCACAGCCGAAGTCGAAAGCGCTCTGGTGCTGCACGAAGCAGTTGCCGAAGCTGCGGTCGTAGGCTTCCCGCACGACATCAAGGGACAGGGCATCTACGCGTACGTCACTTTGAACGTTGGACAGGACTACACCGACGAACTCAAACAGGCATTGAGAACTCAGGTCCGAACGGTAATCGGCCCAATCGCCTCACCCGACGTCATCCACTGGGCACCAGCCCTACCTAAAACCCGCTCCGGCAAAATCATGCGCCGCATCCTAAGGAAAATCGCCACCGACGAAATCGACACCATCGGCGACACAAGCACGCTGGCAGAACCTGAGGTAGTCGACGACCTGATCGCAAGGAAGGGTAAGTAGCGATTTCGTGACGTTGGTCGATGAGGATATCTGCGGACAGAAGATTACGGAAGATTCGGTCAATAGATTTGTCCCCGCTGTATATAGTTGGATTTACGCTGTAACACGGTGCTGAAACTCTTAGTGGGATATTTCTCGACCATTTAGAATTCTGGTTATTCGACCCCGTCTGCGTTCGCCACAGACTTATAAGGCTCCAAAATGACCACCCTTACCGCAGTTCGTTCGACCGAACCATCTCCGGACTATTACACCATCGGCTACGCTTCCAGAACTTTTGACGAGTTTGCCCAAACATTGATCGCCGCTGATATCCAATGTTTGGTCGACGTCCGAAAACACCCAGTGAGTATGTGGCGGCCTGAGTTCAGCAAGAAAAACATAAAATCTGGACTAGCGATGCATGGGATTGAATATGTGCATATTCCCGAACTTGGGGTTCCTACCGAACGACGCAAGAGCTTGAAAAAGCAAGCTGATTACGATGCGCTATGGGACTGGTACGACTCCGAAGTTGTGTATGGAAATGCCCACCGGAATCTCAAATGGTATTTCAACTACGCGCAAAACACGTTGGCCATTATGTGCGTAGAGTATGATGCAATCGAGTGTCATCGTCACAGATTGTCGGCAGGACTTGAACGGCTTGGACTAGTCGGTTCACACCTGTAATTTCATGGCGCTCATGAAAGGTGGATTCGCATTTCTGAGCGCCGCAAAGTCCTAATCACAGTTCGTACTTATCCCAGCCCAGCCCGCAAAGGTGTGGAAGTTTCGTGCACCGCTGGAATCACATCGACTGGCGAGTGGCTCCGACTTTATCCAGTTCCTTATCGATTTATGGATAGAGACCAACGTTTCAGGAAGTATCAATGGATTGATGTCGAGGTCAATCGTCCGAGGCAAGATACTCGGCCAGAAAGTTTTACACCGAACTTGGATTCGATATCTATCGAAAGTGAGGTACTTTCTTCGGGTCACAACTGGGCAGCCCGAAAAGAATTTGTTTCTCAGATGATCGGTCCTAACATGTGTGAGCTTCGACAGTTGGGGAGCGTACCTGGCGGTCCCAGTCTCGGATTAATAAAACCGAAAAATATTCAACGGGTTTCGATAACACCCGAAGATAATCCAGAGTGGTCGTCGGAGGAATTTGCAAAACTACGCCAATATTCACTGTTCGGCGAAACTCCGAAAAACGAACTCGAGAAAATACCGTACAAATTTACTTATCACTTCCATTGCGAAGATGATCACTGCGGTGGCCATTCAATGATGTGTTCAGACTGGGAGATGGCTGCGTTATACAGACGCACGCGACGGGAATATGGTGAAAATTGGCAACAACCATTCCTTGATAAGTATCAAACCCGAATGATTAATGATTTCGACACATACTTTTATGTCGGAACCGTGAGTGGTCACTGGAATACATGGATAATCGTTGGGGTGTGGCGAGCACCGAAAACTGATCAACTGCAATTACTGTGAAACAATCAACAACGTCGCCAGCAGGTCTCACCTGATGCAATGCACTGGGTAGTGGCTGTACCAAAGACTCGCGCGGGGAGGGTAGATTACAGTTGGGAATCGAGTCATTGGACGCCCAACCACTACCCCCAAACAAACTCCTCGCCATCCAGATCAATACCCGGAATTACTTTCAAATCTTCCGCGAGATTTTGGGAGTGGTGCCATTCTGGCTTAGCTCCGCTTTTTGGGAGAAGGGGCATCGCACGTGTTAGATAGCCCGGATTAAAATTCTCGGGATCTTGCCAGGGTAGAAGTTCCATATCTTCGTCTTCTGGTCGCAGCTTCACTTCGACGCGCTGAGCATCCTTGTCATCCATGTGCGTCAACAATCGACAAACAAAATCCGACAGTAAATCAGCGCGCACGGTCCAGCTTCCTCGGAAGTATCCAAACACCCAGAGCAAGTTTGGTATGCCCGTAAACATCATCCCTCGGTAGTTAACGGTGTCTGAAAACACGAGCGGTTGGTCATCAATTGAAAAATCAATGTCACCTAAGACATTCATATTGAAACCCGTGGCGGCAACAACAATATCTGCCTCGAGAACCGCTCCAGATTTCAGCACAACACCGGTCGAAGTAAATGTCTCGATCTCATCCGTCTCTACAGAAACCTGACCCGACTTAATGCTCTCGAAGAAATCTCCATCTGGAACCAGTGCGACTCGTTGACGCCATGGACGGTAGTCCGGTGTGAAGTGCGTATCGATATCGTAATCAGGACCCAAGATATCTCTTACGGCAGTGAGGAGTTCTTCCTTCACCACCTCTGGTTCCTCGAACGTACGTCGGTGGAATATCGATTGGTCGTGAATTATTTTCCGGCGAACAATTTCGTGGATCCACTCGTCATCGACTTCGATCTCACGGAGCATGTCAGCCAGTTCGTTCTGATTCCGACCTGTGCCGTAGTAGATCGGCGACCGCTGAACCAGAGTTACATGCTCGCAGCTATCGGCTATTGCAGGTATGAGCGTCGCTGAAGTGGCACCAGAACCAACCACGATGACTTTCTTATCGACGTAATCGAGATCCTTGGGCCAAGTTTCTGAATGCACGATCTGACCCTGATAGTCATCCATGCCCGGCCAATCAGGGGTGAATCCCTCTGAATGTCGGTAGTACCCCTGGCACATCCACAAAAAATTAGCTGAGAAGTAGCGTGAGTCACCAGTGTCAGTTTGTGTGGCCTCTATGAACCAGCGGTTCTCTTCGCTCGACCATTTTGCTGAGGTTATTTTGTGGTTGTACCGAATATGGCCACTAAGGTCATTCTCATCGATGACTTCGCCCATGTAGTTGAGAATTTCTTCAGCCGTAGCAATGGGAGGACCTGTCCATGGCTTGAATTTATAGCCGTACGTATGCAGATCGCTGTCAGAACGGATGCCAGGGTAATTATGAGACCGCCATGTCCCTCCAAAATTATCCTGACTTTCTAAGACAACAAAAGTCGAATCAGGACGTTGCGTGCTGAGGTGATAAGCACCGCCTACACCAGCAATTCCAGCCCCCACGACAAGCACATCGAACTCTTCGATGTCGGTTCGATTGGTGCTCTCTGAGCCGCCGGATGTAACAGTCATTCTCAGGGCCGATCCAATCTAACGCGTGGCTTCCGGTTATACGGCGACGCCAGCGATGAACTACGTAGAGCGAAAATCGATACTGTAACGGAAAAAACAGAATCCGTTCAGCGCTTCGCACCCCAACCCTAAGCCTCGTACGGAATCCTGCTTAGATCGGCGGCTTCTTTCATCACTTCTTCGGTAAGTTCGCGGGCGGTTTGACCTTCAAAGTAGTGGGCTTTGCCGAAGCGGACAGTGATACGAGTCCGGAACGCCGGGATTGTCCAGTTGGGCGTAAACGGAATCCACTTTTCGATCCACTTACCCACAGCCGATTGCTCGAGACCCCGACCGCCACGGTTGTATTCAATACCCACCGGAACAATCGGAATTTTCAGCTCTTGCCCTTTTTGCTTCAGGTGCTTTGCTTCGTATCGCTTCAAAAGACCAATAAGACCTTCTTCCACGGATTCAACCGAGTCGAACTGATACTCGCCTTGAGTGAATGCCGCTGTGATTAACCGACGATCTAGTCGATCTTCAACGTCCTTAGCGAGAGCAACGGCACGCTTGCGGGGATTATCGATTCCGGCTTCGTGCCAGATGACAGTCCCGATGGCGGTAGTCCACTTTTCCTGAACGAAGTTGATCACGCCGTTGTGACCGAACGAATCGGTCGAAACGAAGCTAACGAATTCTTTTGATGCTTCAGCAATAGCGAATACATCGGCCGAAGTTCGGTGCACCGGAGCCAGCAATACGGGTCGTACGTTAGGTATTTCACCTTCGGAGCTGCTTCTCATAAGCAGAGCTCGCTTGGCAAACGGAATGAATCCCAATCTCAAGCTGTGGTAATTAAACCGCCACCAATTCTCTTTTAAACCCAACTCAACCCTTTTATGTATACAGCGAACAACTGATCGCGCACGTTCGACAAAATTGCAATGAACGCGTTGAAGCCCAACCAATAATTGTATCGCCGTCCAACCCGAATACTCATGTTGATACCCACTAATCTGATCCTCACCCCGAAAATGTCATTCTGAACTTAATTCAGAATCTGTGGACGATACTGCGCCAACTGACGATTCAGGTGGAATAGGGCTTGCCATCTGTGTTCGATTTCTTAGTTTGAAAGAGATTCTGAATCAAGTTCAGAATGACAATTTCGGGTGTTGTAGGCATTCGTCAAGAATTAACAAGAAGAGCCGCTTCAAATGAAGCGGCTCTTCTCGATTCGGACTATTTAGTTGGTGAGCCCTAGTTAGCGCACATCTCAGGGATGGCAGGATCGTGCGCCAGCAATCCGACAAGTTTTATGTCGGCTTCGGCAACGTATGCAGTCAAGACGTTTTCGTACGTCGTGATTTGCATGTCCAACCTCTTAGGATCAGGACCGTCGTGGGTAATCGGCGAATCTGGTTCGGCAGTCATTACCAGATGGAAAATGCCATCGTTAGCCTCTTCAGGAAGTACGTATACGTCCCAGCCGAATGTCTCTCCAATTTCCACTGGTTTCTCTGAATGCTGTAGATAAACCCCTCGGCCATCATCACAGAACGCGAACTCCTCGACGATGATCACTTTTGGATCATCAGCGGAGACAGTGAAGACTCCTTTGTTTCTACCTAGAGTTAAGTGCTGCATCATCGCCTGATCGTACTCAAACACATCTCCATTTGCGAACGGATCGACACCAGGAGCATAGATTAGGAGCAGCATTCGTTTTCTACCGAACGCTTCCTGCCTTATTTGCTGCTGCATGAGCGTCGCCACCTGCTCATCCGATGCGTTGTACGGCGCCATAAGGCTTGCAACTCCCGAAAGACTCCCATCGAGCTCTTTCATTTGGTCTGCATGCCACCTGAAGTGCATCGGCCAACCACCCGATTCACCAAACGGAACAAGATCGTCCGGCACCATCAGTTTCGCAATCGGTGTTGCTTCTGGAACAGTCACGACGGTCGCAGTCGGCTCAGCCGCCTGTTGAGTGCCTGAATCGTCATCCCTACCCTGAAAAACCAACACCGCAGCTATCGCTATAGCGACAATCACTGCCGCACCAGCTTTTACAAACATTCCCGTAAACATTGGAAGCCTCCATTCACCCGGCACGAGCTTCTTGATCAGCCTTGAAGGCGACCAGTCAGGGTCTTGCGAGCCGAGTCGATCTTGAATTGCTAAGAAGGTTCCGGCAGGAGGCGTTACTGACTCCACATTGCCACTAATCAGGGATTCCAGCTCTTTACCGAGCTGTTCGTCTGTCATTCGGTGCTTGTCGTTAGTCATAAAGCACCCCCAATCGTGTCTCGCAGTGTTGTCATTGCCCTAGAGAGTCGAGATTTCACCGTGCCTTCGCGCCAGCCGGTTGCTAACGCTACTTCGGGCACAGTCATCTGTTCGTAATACCGAAGCACCACAACCACGCGCTGTTCTGCAGACAACGTGCGTAGTGCAACGTCAAGTCGATGGCGATCGTCCAACGACAGTAGTAACTCTTCGGGACCTCTTACCGGTGAAGGCTTGTTAGTAGCTTCAGTGATGTCGACTGTTGGCAGTTGTTTTCGCCGACTCATGTCGATAACTCGATTTACGAGGATGCGGGTCAGCCAGTTCCTTAAGTTCGTACTTGGTTGGAACTGGTTGAACTTCTTCCATGCACGAACAAACGCGTCTTGAACAGCATCTTCAGCCAGCGAATAGTCGCCGGTAATTCCGTATGCCGTCCTGAACATAGCTGTCGAATGCAGACTCACGATGACGTGGAATTCATCCTTGTCACCAGCCCTACACTTGTCGACTGCCTGGCGTTCCAGACTCAGTTGAAGTGCTTCGTCCATCGTTTAGTTATTCACTAAAGGCGTTCACTTACCGGAAGGTTATATCACCGGTATTTTTATGCCTTCACTAACTAAAACGAGTCGGCGAAGCAAACCGTTCCCAAAACTGTTTTGGATAGCTGATTGAGAAAAAAACTGAGCGCATCATAAGGGTTTTATGTGTGCGTCTCAGGGGCCAAGGTCAAGCGCAAAGTTAGTCTGTGAACAACAGTCGTTCAGCCGACCAATACAGCCAATTTTCAAACTGTTCTGCCGACCAGCCGAGACCCTCGGTGCAGTTCAAAAACGATTCGACGCTTGAAAGCAACCACAACTGCTCAGCGGCAGATTCGAAATCTATATCGTTCCTCAACGCCCCTGCGTCTTTCCAAATTTCGGTCAACCTTGTGCAGCCCATTAACCGTCGGGAGTCACCCTGACTCTTCATCTGAGACAAACCGGGTGCATCGGGAGATTTTTGCGTAATGACGAACAAATCTGAGCTTAGATCAAACAAGCGAGCGATCCACTGCGTGAAAATTCTCAGCTGTCCTCTAGGATCAGGCTCTGCCATGAGTGCTTCGACAGTCTCAGTCTCGCCGGCTTCATCCTCTAGGTGAGTCATCATTGCAGCGACTATGGCTGCCTTAGACCCAAAAGTGGAGTAGATCGTCTGAGGCGAAACTTCAGCGTCTGAGGCTATAGCTGCAATCGTCGTACCTTCAAACCCATTTTCAATCAACAGCTTTTTGGCAGAACGCTGTATTCGCAAACGCGTGTCGGCTGCCCGCTCTAAGCGGAGTGTCGAATCGTATTTTCTCTTTGTTGACATAAAAACTGGTTAATGAATATAGTCTGCTCTATCTAATATAACGTCATATTAGGCAGATCACTGTAGAGACTAAAACTTTGGCTGGAGAGTATTTATTCCTATGACCAACGAACAGAAACTTGGGGCGCTTGGGATAGCAGGTCCGATAATTTTCATTATCGGAATCATCATCGCTGGTACTCAGTACGACGGATATAGCCATATCTCTAGAGAAATTAGTCAACTTGGTGGAGCCGAATCTCAGTATCCGTGGATTCAAAACCTTAACTTCTATCTTCTCTCACTTTGCACGATCGGATTTGCGTTCGGAATCCACAAGTCAATCGATGGCGGAGCGGGTTCGGTAATAGGCCCCGTTCTAATAGGAATTCTAGGGTTCTCATCGGCTGGTCTAAACGCAATCTTTCCTTGCGATGCGCTGTGTGAAGGCATCACCGCTGGCGGCAAGCTTCACCTCATCACTGGCGTTCTCGGGTTTCTATCGATGGCGATCGGACTAATTGTTATCTCGAGGCGCATGTCTCGTTCGCCTGAATGGAAAACCTACAGTCGATACACCCTCGCAAGCGGAATTCTCGCGTTCATACTTTTCTTCGCTGCAGGGGCCGTGGGCTCAGATGATGCTTCGACTCTAGACGGTTTAATGCAGAGGATTTTCGTTTCAAACTACCTTGTTTGGTTGATCGTCACTGGGATACGAATAGTCAGGAATCCTGAGCTGACGAGTTCAGACTAATCTCAGATTATTCGCGTCCAATACCAACTTTCTGGCGATACACTCACTCGCCATGACTACCAATACCGCACTCGACCCCGCCAACAAACCCAATATTCTCTACATCATGGCCGATGAAGCCATCGCCGAGCTAATGGGCGCCTACGATCACCCCGTGGTCAAAACGCCCAACATAGATAAGCTCGTCGAAAATGGTGTGAGATTCGATACCGCTTACACCCCATTCCCACTTTGCGCACCTGGGCGAGCGGCGATGATGACGGGTCGACACGCTTCGAGCATCGGGGCGTGGGACAACGCTGCTCCGTTTGGTTCCGATATTCCAACCTTCGCCCACTACCTTGCTCAGAACGGATACGACACCGTTCTGAGCGGAAAGATGCACTTCGTTGGAGCCGACCAGCTTCACGGGTTCGCACGTCGCCTAAATACCGATATCTACCCGGCCGACTTCGATTGGACCCGCCCTGAGTGGGTTGCCATGAAGGAATCGAAGGGCGAAGACTGGCGAAACATCATGGAGAACCGATCGAAGTACAACGCTTCGAACTACGCTCCAGATGCGGTCAAAATCGATGCAAAACACGGCCCGCTCACATACGACGAAGAGACTCACTTCAGGGCAAAACAATATCTGAATGCCAGAGGTAATAACCCTGAACCGTTCTTACTAACAGTCTCGTACCACCACCCTCACGAGCCGTTCTGGCCACCCAAGAAGTACTGGGACATGTACGAAGGTGAGCAGATCGACATTCCAGAGCTACCTGACGATCTCGAAGACAGGCAGTCGATGATGGATGTATGGCTCAATGCCTATCACGGTGTAAAACGCTACGACCTGCAAGACAAAGAAGGCTTATACCGACTTCGCCGAGCCTACTACGCACTAATGACGTATATGGACGATCTGGTAGGCGAACTTCTCGAAACACTCGAAGAAACCGGTCTAGATGAAAACACCATCGTCGTATTTTCTAGCGACCACGGAGACATGCTCGCTGAACGAGAAATGGTTCAGAAACGAGCGTTCTACGATTTCTGCTCACGAGTTCCGCTAATAGTTAAATACCCAGACAACCGAAACGCTGGAACAGTGGTCGACACACCTGTCACCACGATGGATCTATTACCGACATTCTGTGAAATGACCGGCAGCAATGCGTCACAGCCTTTCGATGGCGACAGCCTGATCCCACTCTTCGAGAACGAAAATCCCGACAGGCACGTTTTCGTTCAAGCGCACGAGGTGGTCGGAGTCCCTTGCATCATGGTTCGTAAGGGCGACTGGAAATACAACTACATTCACGGTCACGCCCCCCAACTGTTCAACATGAAAGATGATCCTAAGGAATGGGACAATCTTGCCGGAACTCCTGAAAACAGCGAGATCGAGACAGAACTCAAGGCACTGATACTCGACGAGTTTGACCCAGACGATATCGCCGCCGAAAACCTTGCCAGCATACGTCGTCGGGCAGTCATCAAAGAAGTGATGGACAAGCAAGGTATCACGTGGACTCACTATCCTGAATTCGACGCACGCAAAAACGCACTCGAACAGCACCTACCGTAAAGTCCTGCGCTGGTCAGATAGTTCTTCACAAGTTAATGAATCCTGACCGAACTCGCACTACATACCTAGACGTATGAATACAATCGTTATGTGAGACGATGTGTATCCGTGCTAAACAGGTTCGTGGAATTTTAAGAGTGGGGCTGTGGGGAGGTGCTTACGAACGATCTACATGAAATGCCGCAAGATTTAATTACTCATAATCGAGTTGCCCGACTAGCTGCCGATCTAGCACCGGCCGCATTCGCTTGCCTGGTCACGTTCAGTGAAGAATCGAACGAAGTTACAGTCGCGTCCATATCTGGAACAGGCACTCCACTTTTTGCCCAGGTCAACACTTCCGCCCGGCGGTCTCAAGCCGGTTGGGTCCCCACCATCACGGTCGCCGCCGACGCCAATCCTGTACTCGAAACTATTTTTCACGATCAGCGAAAGCACTCCGGAAAAGTGCAAGAGTTCATCGATGGAGTTATTCCAACTTCGCTGATCAACTCAACATTCGCCAAATTTAACGAGAAATGGTGCTTGGGAATACCTCTGATGATCGAAGAGGAAGTCTACGCTGCCCTCTTTTTTGCCAGCGAGTTTCGTCTTACAAAATCTCAGGAAGACTCATGTCAATCGTTCGTCGACAAGTGCATTGAGTCAGTTACGAGTCTTCTCGAAGAACGTCGTATCACTCATGAGATCGAAGATCTAACAGAAAAACGCCGACTTATTCAGATGAACGACCCTCTCGGACTTACACAGCGACGAGAAGCGACGTCCAAAACTCCAAGATCATTTGGCGACATTAGATTGTCGCTTGAAACCCAAACCGCTACTCGGGGAGATCGCGAACTCAACCTCACCCGTCGAGAATTCGATCTTCTGGACACTTTCTTGCAAAGTCCCGGAACTGCATTATCGAGAGTTCAAATAATCTCGCGAGTATGGGTCGAGCGGAACGGAATCAGTTCGAACGTATTGAACGTAACTGTGAAAAACCTTCGCGAAAAACTCGAAGCCGCTGGCGAGCCAAGAGTCATTCATTCGCTCCGTGCGTACGGCTACGTGCTAAAGGCCTGATCCGCTAGTTTTTGTAGTGAATCCTTCACGTTCACCAGATTTCGCAATTCCATTTCCGTGGTTACAGTAATTCAATGTCGATTTCACAACGCCGAACAAATCTATTCATCACAGCGCTCCTTCTACTCGCCATCGCGGCCGTAGCATGTTCGAGCGCCGACGACACCAGCTCTGATTCGTCCGATGCAGGACCTGCCGCCAGCAGTTACGAAACCTGCGAGGGCTTCATAACAACCGACCATGTCGAAGCGGAATCGGGCACCTCTGGTCTTGTCGACCGAGTGCGCGTTCTCGATGTGACTTCGATCCCAGGTTTGGCAGAAAGTGGCGCCACAGCCAACTGTCTTGTCGAGGTATTCCGAACGATAGACAGCTCCAACTCTGCCGCTCCCGGCGATTCGATCACACTCTCGTTAGTTCAGTTCGAAACTCCTGAACTCGCATCAAGTCTCTACAACTCCACGCTGGCAGCAGCGATCCTCACTGCCGAGCAGGTGGGTGACCTAGCTGAAATTCAACAAAGTGTAGTGGGAGCCGACTCATATTTGATGGACATCAAAGCAGGCGGAATTGGAGCAATTGTGGTGTACACATTTGGCTCTACATTCGTGTCGATGAGTTCCACCGCAAACGATGAAGGTAGTGCGCTTCTCGACGGACAACAGTTGGTTAACGTCGCACAAGGCGTACAATCTCGGCTGCCTTAAATTAAAAAACGGTGAAATCACCGTTTAGCCAGAAATAACTGCCCGATGCAACTGTTCGACTACAGCCGCGCTACTCACATCATGAAGTCAGCCGGTATCGATATTATTCTTGCCTCCTCACGTCACGGAGTTGAGTACCTTTCCGACTACTACCACCCTGTGAGCGACCAGTTCTATGTACTGTGGGATACCGAAGCAACTCACATGACTCTCGTCGGGCTTCCTGCAGATGAAAGTCGTGAACCATTCATAGTTGCTGGAGCATCAGAGTCAACGACCATCGGCATCATGGACCCGTGGATCAAAGATCGACGATTCTGGGGTCCCGGGTACTACATTCAGACTTGGGACAACCCGCTCGATCCCAACCCACCTTCAGGCGATGCGATGGAAGTCGCTGCAAACGCCTTGAAAGAAAAGGGGCTTGATCGAGGGACTATCGCAATTGAAAAGCGGTTCCTAGGATCGAAGTACAGCGAACGACTGCAAGAGCTTCTTCCCAACGCCACTTTCGTAGACGCTGAAGACGCTTTGTGGCAGCTTCGAATGATCAAGTGCGACGAAGAAATTCGTCGATTCAGAATCGCTTGCGAACTCGGCAGCAAGATATGGCTCGACACCGTTCACGAAGCAGAAGAAGGCATGACGCAGTCCGAGCTTCAATCTGTGTTCAAACGCCTCTGCGTTGAGAATGGAGCTGACTACGAACGGGCGTACATGATCTTCGGGCCCGCTGGTCTTGATCTTTCAAACGGATCTCCAGCATCAGGCGATGTAGAGCTCAAAAAGGGCATGTTCATTCGCATTGATGGACAGGCCAAGTACAAGGGCTACATCTGCAACCTATCGCGCATCGTTGGCTTCGGTGAAGTTAGCGATTCGCTGGCAAAAGCGCACGCCGTAGAAAAATGGCTTGTTGAACGCATGATGGAAGAGATGAAGCCGGGAATAAAGTGCTCTGATCTTCGCCAGACTGAACTCGATCTGTATGACGACATCGGCTACCCACCCGTTATTCCGTACACAGGCCACGGAGTAGGTAGGGTTGTACACGAACCGCCATGCATCGCACTCAACGACCACACGGTGCTTCAGCCGAATATGGTGGAAACACTCGAGCCGACTATCTGCCACTCTGAAGGCGGAGACATGTTCATATCGATCGAAGACCAGTTCCTGATCACAAACGACGGCATCGAATGGCTAACCGAGCCAGCCCCAATGGATCTGTACGTTTAGGATCACTTCCTTGGAGAAGAAAAAGGGGAGTCGATTCTGGCTCCCCTTTTTTAGTGCCAGTTACAACGAACTAAAGCTCCATCGACTCGCGATCTGATTTACTCACCTCACGTCGAGCATTTGAAGGTGGATTAAGTTTTCCACCCCACCTTCGCAGTGCGTAAACGATCAGTGCAAGGACGATCCAAACGGGACTAAGGTAGAAAAACCAGAGACCTGCAGAAGCGGCAATAACCCAGATTTTGTTTAGGACGCGTCCAGCATCTCGCGTTATGTTTCCAGCTTGAAGTTCTGTTTGTCCAACACCGATAGATTCACGGACGACGTTGGTAATTTCTCCTACAGCTACAACATCGCCAACATCTGCCTTCCCGGACATTCGCAATTTCGCACGGTAAGGTTCCGAACGGAAATTTTCGTAAACATGAGTTGCGGTGAGTCTGTTTGACTCAGCATCCTCATCGATTTCTATCGTCACAGGAGTTGTTCCGTCACCAAAGTCCCAGGTGTACTCCAGATCAGTAACTCCCTCTGGCTTCGAGTACGAAGCTTCAAGGGTTACATCGGTGCCATACTCCACAACACCACCTTGACCCATAAATAGCTCAATAACAGGCAAACGGCTGATCGCAGTTATGAGTTTGTCTTCGCCGATGACCACCCCAGCTTTACCTGCTCCTCGCAACGTGGCGGTAACGATGTATGGCGAATCTACATCACTTCCGTACCTATGAGTCACAGGTGCGGTAATCACTTCGCCATCGATAGATGTGGGAACCGTTTCGCTAATTGAAATGGCCCTACTGCCATCGCCAAATTTCCAGGTTACTTCCACCTCTTCGATATCTTCGGGCAATTTAAATTTAGCGCGGTATGTCAGGGCGTCGTTAACCGCTGCAGTCCGATCCTCACCAGCGTCTATCGCAATCTCGAACGGAATCGATTGAATCGAGATAGAGATCAAAGAAAACGCTGCGCTTTGAGACAAGAAGTTAATTCGAGCTTCGAGAACTTCGAGATCACTTTAGACTCTCGTAATCTCCTGCTGAATAACTAGAGCATCTTCCACTTCTTCAGCTCGTAGGAAGATCACTCGGAGTTGTTCAACGGTATCCCTGAGCGTTCGAGCTCTTGCATTGATGTCGGTGAACTCTTCAGTGAAGTCTTGAGTACTGGTTGTGACTCTTTCAACCTCGACCGCGAGATCTGTGATCCGTGCCATCACATCTTCAAAACGTTCCGCAGGAACACGAATAGAAATTTGGCCCTCGTACTTACGAGACTGGAACGAGGAAACCACCCAACCGCCTGCCGCAGTCGAGATTTTCGAGATGTCCTCTAGCGAGTCGAAGACGTTGTCAGCCGTGATATCAACATCGGCTGTCCTCACGATCACCCGATCAGATGCGGCAGAAGCAACGTCTCTGTCGATCGAAGCAGGACCACCAGCCGAACCTTGTGTCGAACCTGAACCACTGGCATCACTCGGTGATTCACTTGAATCGGAGTCGAGCGTTGTGCCAGTGACTACTGAAGATCTCGTTGTTGAAGCTGGTTTTGCAGTCGCTGCGGGAGCTGCCGTTGCTGCTGGTGCAGCGGTCGCAGCAACTCCGTAGCCAGAGTCCGAAGCCCCGCCGTCATCAGCATCACTATCCAGACCGCCACAAGCCATCATAGACATTGCGACGGCCATCAATGCAGCCACCATCAAAAACCGTTTCTTGGTATCGAATCTCACGGAGCGTCCCTCCTGAATTAATCGCTGGTTTACACCACTACCCAGAACAACCCTTCCAACTTGTTACATCGTGTTGCGACTCACCGATGTGTATACATATAACGAAAATTAAGCATGCACGGATTCACTCTGAGCATCAAGATGTGATTCGTATCCGTTTTGAGCAAATACCGATCTGGGACGAAGCTATTTGCTTCGTCCCAGATCAGCGTCTGAACTGTTAGCCGTTACCGCGTCGTGGAATCCGCACGATGCTTCGTCGTTTCAAAAGCACGAACAACACAGCAAGACCGATCAGCCAAGCAGGACTGAGAATTACGAGCCAGAGACCGGCCTTAGCAACGAACACTCCTGCCGATTGCAGAGTTCGTACGGCATCACGAGTCGTGCTTCCAGCATCGAGTTCAGCGGCGGCAACACCAATCGTTTCTCGAACGAATACGTAGAACTCACCTCTAGCTTCGACTTCTCCAACTTCGTTCTGACCTGTGACCGTGAGCACTACGACGTACGGATTCGGTCGGTGGTTGTTGTAGACATGAGTCGTGTCGACCTGTCCACCCTGTTCGTCTGAACCGATAGAACCTTCGAACGGAGCTGATCCATCACCAAAGTTCCACGAGTAAGTGATGTCAGAAACGCCCTCGGGTCGAGTGAACGAAGCGTCGAACTCAACCTTGCTTCCCGATTCAACCGTCTGATTTTCACCGGCGAAGACTTCGATCACTGGCAAGCGACTTACCGTCGTCACGAGAGTGTCTTCACCCTCGCCAAGCCCCGCATCACCAGAAGCAGTTAGTTCGACAGTGACGATGAACGGAGAGTCTTCGTCTCGGTTGAAGTAGTGAATTACTGGCGAAGAGATAACTTCGTCGCCGTTGCCGGTTGGGGCAACCCTGTTGGTCGACTCTTCTCGGCTGCCATCACCAAAATTCCACTTGATTACGAATGAATCCATGCCTTCAGGCGGGGTGAACTTCGCTCGGTATGTAACTGCGTGTCCAACAGCCGCTGCGATATCTTCACCGCCATCGATCACTAGCTCAACAGGAACGGACGCGAGTGAAACCGATATGAACGAGAATGCTGAACTTTGCGAAAGGAAATTCAACCTTGCTTCGAGCGATTCCAGATCACTCTGAACACTGGTGATTTCTTTCTGGATAGTTATTGCATCTTCGACACTGAACGCTCGATCAAAAAGGACTCTCAGAGCTTCAAGTGTGTCTTCCAATGTCTGTGCCCTGGCAGTGACATCAGTGAACTCTTCCGTGAAATCTTCACTTCGAGTGGAAACCGATTTCACCTTCACAGCGAGATCAGAAAACTGCTCGACTACGTCGTCGAATCGATCTGCTGGTACTCGAACCGATATGGTTCCCGAATAGTTATGCGGCTGAACCGAAGTAACAACCCAACCACCCGCGGCGTTGGTGATGTTGGAAATATCGTCGAGTGAATCGGTGACGCTCGCGACAGTCACGTTCAGATCGGCAGTTCGAATGATCACTCTGCCGTCTGTGGCAGAGGCGATTTCGTTTTCTAGAGAGGCCGAACCGCCGTTGCCAGAAGTCGTTACTAAAGTCTTGTTCGAATCTTCGTCGTAAGAACCGTAGGCGCTATTCCCCGCAGCCGGAGCTTCGTATCGTTCTTCTGCAATCCCGTAGCCAGAATCTGCTTGAACGGCAACGACATCACCTCTTTCGGTAACGACAGCGGTGGCCCAAACGGCGCTCTCACCGGAATCATCGTCCGAATCCCACTTGACTCCCGGCTCGCCCGGAGCACCTGCGGCCCCGGGATTTCCAGGGTTATCAGGTGCGCCGGCAGATCCCGTGCTCATATCGCTTGAACCACCGGATGCACATGCACCAGCTAGCGCCAGTACAAATATCGCGATTATTGCGAAAATATATTTGAAACTAAATCGAACCTTCATGACTGTCCCTCGTAGATATTCACAACGATTTATTGATGCTGGGGCCGCTCATGCCAAACAGGTCGACACAAACTCCGATTTACCCAGCTCGTCATAAGCCTGTAGTGGTATAACGTTCTAGCCCATCGATTTGTTCCGCGCTTCATAGGAATCAATAAAAGGAACCCATGGAATACAAGCTATTTGGCAGAACCGGCGTCTACGTAAGCCCTATCGTTTTGGGCTGCATGATGTTCGGACAGAAGACCGATCTCGACGACACGTGCGAAATCATCGACTTCGCTCTCGGTGAAGGAATTAACTTCCTCGATACAGCCGATGTTTACGGCGGCGGTGCATCTGAAGAGTTCGTCGGCGAAGCACTTCAGCGAAACGGCAAGCGCAATGAAGTGTTCCTTGCGACCAAAGTGAACGGACGTATGTCGCCCGAGCCAAACGACATCGGAACAAGCCGGCATCACATCGTTCAAGGTTGCGAAGACAGTCTCAGGCGAATGAAGGTCGATCACATCGATCTCTACCAGCTGCACCGACCCAACCCGCACATCGCAATCGACGAAACCCTTCGAGCAATGGACGATCTGATCACGTCTGGAAAGATTCGATACGCCGGAACAAGCAACTACGGCTCGTGGCAGGTTGTCGAGTCGTTGTGGGCTTCGGAAAAGCTTGGACTAAACCGATTCGTGAGCGAACAGTCGCCGTTCAACCTTGCTGACCGTCGAGCCGAACGTGAGCACCTGCCAATGTGCCAAACCTACAGCACAGCGTTCATTCCGTGGTCACCACTCGCAGCTGGTGGTCTTACGGGCAAATACACGAGAACCTCTCAGCAGGCATCGGGAACACGATTCGGAGACGAAACCGATCCCGGCAAGCTAAGACGATTCAGCGATGGCGTTATGGACATCGCCGATGGCCTAGTACCAATCGCAGAAACACACAACGCAACAGTCGCTCAAATTGCGCTGGCGTGGGTTGCCGCTCAGCCCGGAGTCACGGCTCCTATAGCTGGGCCTCGAACTCTTGACCAGTTCAAAGACAATTTGGGCGCTTTGGACGTGAAGCTGACAGAGGAAGATTTCGCAACAATCGACAAGCTAGCACCTCCCGGCACGAACGTTGCCGAATACTATGAAGCTAGCTTCAAGCCGAATGTTCACCGTTTCTAGCCAACACGCATTCGCTTCCTGAACGACCAATCAAGTACACAGAGTAAATAACAACTAAATGACCAACAAACGAAAAGTTTTGATCACAGGTGGTGCCGGCCTGATTGGCTCACTGATGATCGACAATCTTGGAGATAAATACGAATTCTCATCACTCGACCTGCGCGAAAACTCAAACGTCCCATCCACGGTATCCAGCGTCGATGATTTCGATGCCATAGCCCCTGCATTCGAAGGTATCGACACTGTTGTTCACCTTGCAGCGAACCCTTCTCCTGACGGATCATGGGAATCGAACCTACAGAACAATTTCATCGCAACTTACAACGTATTTGAACTCGCAAAGCGCAACGGCGTGAAACGAGTGATCTTTGCCAGCTCAAACCACGCTGAAGGCGGAAACTACCTCGATGCACCGTGGAAACACGTCAACGAAGGTAACTACGAACTACTCGAACAAGACAACTACGAACTCGTAACAGAAACTCACCGAATCAGACCCGACGGCTACTACGGAGTCGCCAAAGCCTACGGCGAAGCGATGGGCAGCTACTACAACGATTACCACGGCGTAAATTCGTTCCACCTGCGCATCGGTTGGGTAATTCGAGACAACGACCCAACGGTTTCGCCTCACGGTCTCACCCTTTGGCTTAGTCACCGTGATCTGGTGCAGATCATGGATCTTTGCATCAGTGCACCCGATTCGTATAAGTACGACATCTTCAATGCTACTTCCGACAACACTTGGAAGATTTTCGATATTACCCACGCCAAAGAAGCACTCGGCTACAAACCGCAAGATCGTGCCGGATCAGAACTCAGAGACAACTAAAAAATGCCAGACGAAAAACGAAAAGTTCTGATCACTGGTGGAGCCGGATTAATCGGATCCATCATGATCGACAAACTCGGCGACAAGTACGAATTCTCATCGCTCGATCTACGTGAAGCCGATGGAATCAAATCTACTGTCGCCAATCTGGACGATCTAGAAGCTATGTCGCCAGCGTTCGAAGGAATCGACACCGTAGTTCACCTTGCAGCCGATAGATCGCCAGAAGGCTCGTGGGAATCCATCCTCCAAAACAATTTCATCGCAACGTACAACGTGTTCGAAGCCTCGAAACGTGCAGGTGTGAAGCGAGTTGTATTCGCCAGCTCCAACCACGCAGAAGGCGGCTACTACCTCGACGCTCCGTGGAAAACCGTTATGGACGGAGACTTTCACCTGCTAGAAGAAGACAATTACGAACTAGTAACCGAAGGCCACAGGATTCGTCCCGACAGCTACTACGGCGTGGCAAAGGCGTACGGTGAAGCTCTCGGTAGCTACTACAACGATTACCACGGTGTGATGTCGTTCCACTTGCGAATTGGCTGGGTGCTCGAGCACGACGATCCAACTTTCTCTGGCTACTCGCTGTCAGTGTGGCTGAGCCATCGAGACACCGCTCAGATAATGGATCTGTGTATCAGTGCTCCCGATACACACCGATACGACATCTTCAACGCTACTTCCGACAACACGTGGAAGATTTTCGATATTTCGCACGCAAAAGAAGCGCTCGGCTACAAGCCCGAAGATCGCGCCGGCTCTGAGTTCACTCCGCGTGACTACACTCGTAGCGATTGAGTTATTTTGTCTCACGAATCTCTGAATATTCGCTCCCCTCGTTCGAATCGACTGGGGAATTGCTTATACCGACTTGCGTGATTCACGTAGGCAACCAACGCGAGAGATGAGCACTCTTAGATGAATACGAACTCGCCATTCGCGCCAAAAAACATTCTTAAGCGTGAAGATCAAACCGAGCAAGTCAGTAATCCGAGGATTCATACATCATGGCAGGACTCACAGACGACCAGATCAATCTGGTCAAGGCTAACTGGGCAGCGGTAAAGCCGATCAAAGAGACAGCAGCAGATCTTTTCTACAACAAGCTGTTCGAACTTGACCCAAAAACTCGAGACCTTTTCAAAGAAGATATTTCTATTCAGAAGAAAGCACTGATGGCGACTATTTCGTTCGCAGTTGCAACTTTGAACCACCCCGACAAGCTTGTTCCAGCTGTTCAAGATCTTGGTAAGCGACACGGCAAGTACGGCGTTACAGCTGCACACTATGGCACTGTCGCTCAGGCGTTGCTATGGACTCTCGAACAGGGTCTTGCCGATGCTTGGACTCCAGAGGCAAAAGCCGCCTGGACCGAGGTTTACACCATCCTGTCTACAACCATGATTGAAGCTGCCGCTGAAGACGCTGCGTAGTTCCACCTGGATCTCATAAACATTCATAAAAAGACGATGCAGTTGCATCGTCTTTTTGCTTTAAGTCCTACACATCACTTGGCGAACAAGTAGTATTCCGAACCGTCACCCCACCGACGCAATCAATTCCACGCCACATAACCGAAACTAAAGAAAGCATCACCAGTTGGAACTTAGCTGGGTACTACCTGCGATAGCGAGCCCCTTCGTATACGCACTCGTATCGATTGGTGATAAGTGGATTCTTTCTACGCTCAAACTGCGAATCGAAAGCTTCAACCAGTTTGTTGGCGGAACCCAACTCATAATCGCTCTCGCAATTCTGGTAATTCTCGGACTCCCCGACGCACCGTTCGAATCGATAGCATCAGCCTTCGGTGGAGGAATGATCTGGGGATTAGCTCTTATTCTGCTGTTCTGGACACTCAGAAGCGAAGAAATCGGCCGGGTAGTTCCGGTGTCTCAGACATCGCCGGTGTTCGCAGCAATACTAGGAGTAGTTTTTCTCGGCGAACACCTTGCGTGGTGGGGATGGCTCGCAGTATTGCTTGTAGTCGCAGGCGCAGCGATAGTTTCAGCCGATCCTCAAAAGATCATGTCTGGCGGCTTCAAGAAGGTTTATCTCTGGGTCGTACTAGCGGCAGCGCTTATCGGTATAGCGCAAGTGCTACTTAAAATATCTTCTGAACATCTGGGTGTGTGGCACAACATGTCAATCCGTGGGTCAGGACTGTTCCTGACGCTCGCACTTCCAGTACTTCGACCATCGGTCGTGAAAGACCTGGTCACATTTATTACGACTAAACGAACCGCAATTCCGGTTCTTATTACCGAAGGTATCGGTCCGATATTCGGGAACGGATTCCTGCTTCTCGCACTCGCCAACGGTCCGGTTTCACTCGTGAGTGCACTACTCGGCACACGGCCAATTTTCATTCTACTGATCACGCTTGCGTTCGCCCCAATTGCGAAACGCGCGCTGAACGAACAGTTCTCCCGGAGCGATGTCGTCACCAAAGTTGTATCAACCGTCGCGGTCGTTACTGGTGTAGTGATTATTTCGCTTGCGTGACAGGTATTGCCGCGACCGAAGCCGCGGCAATCTATAAGGCCTCGCAGGTCAACCTACACGATCTGGTTTCGAAGCTCGGTTTCGCCGTTCCACAACCGACCCAAGTTATCGTCCAAAATGTCGATAACTCGTTCTTCATAGAGCCGAGTCTCACCACCTGTGTGAGGTGTGATGATCACGTTTTGTAAATCCCAGAACACCGATCCCTCTTCGAGAGGTTCGTTCCAGAAGTGATCGATTCCTGCACCAGCAATTGATCCTGATTTCAGTGCCTTCGCCAGTTCAGGTTCATCAACACACTGCCCTCGAGCCACATTGATCAGGTACGCAGTGTTTTTCATTGCGGCAAGAACGCTGGCATCGACAATATTTGTGGTTTCGGGAGTAAGCGGGCAGGTCAGAACAACAAAATCTGCCTGCGGAACTAGTTCTCCAAGCTTGTCGGGAGTCACAACTTCATCGGCAGGACCTTCAGCCGTGGAAGGATCACGCTTGGTAGCGAGAACATTCATATCGAACGCTTTGGCGAACCGAGCAAGTCGTGACCCAATCGCTCCCATCCCTACGATCAACATCGTTTTGCCGATCAACTCATCTTCACGTTGAGTCAGGTCACCTAGCATGCCTCGCCAGGTTGAGCTGTTCTGATTGTCACGACCTGTATGTATGTGTCGGTTCAGACCAAGAATCAGCGACATAGCGTGTTCGGCAACCGCGTTCTGGTTCACACCGGAAGCATTTGCGAGCCTAATACCGCGCTTCTTGAGTTCGTCGAGCGGGAACTGGTCATAGCCGGCACCAATGGACTGTATGTACTTCAGGTTCTTCGCTTTATCGAGAAGGGCGTTGTCCCAAAAACCTGAACACACGAAAACATCTGCGTCTTCAATGCGATCCATGGTTTCTTCAGGCGACCATGTTTGAAAATACTTCACTTTCGGATCGCGAAAAGCGTAACGCTCCTCCATCCGATATGCGATGTGACCAAAATGGACAGTCGTATCCCCTGCAGACGGAAAACCTTCAGACATAATTTCTCCAATAAAGCATTCATTCCGGCGAGTTCGGCATCTACTATGGAGCCCGAACGAGCCACATCATACCGCCGAAACTATCAGACAAAGTTCAAAATGCCCGAAAACATCACAATTAAAAACGAATCTGTCTCCGTAACTGTGTCGCCGTCAGCTGGCGCATCTCTTCGATCTATCAAGGTGAACAAGAACGGAAACTCCTACGAACTGCTCGCAGGTGGAGATACCAAACACGACCCAACTGTTCTTCCGCACGGCGAAGGTTCATTCGTTATGGCGCCTTGGGTCAACCGAATTCGGGACGGAAAACTCCGAACGCCAGAAGGCATTTACGAACTACCAATGAATGCACCACCCCATGCGATTCACGGGCTCGAACGTGATCGCGAATGGACGGTGAAATCGGTAACTGAAAATACTCTTGAACTAGAAATTATTCTTGCTGACCCGTGGCCGTACGCTGGCAAGGTCGAATATTCACTATCGCTCGAAGGTTCATCGTTCCACCAGACAATGCGTCTTATCGCCGACGAAAACGAATCTCGCCCCTTCCCCGGTAGTCTCGGCTGGCACCCGTGGTTCAACCCAAGTCTGGGATCAGATCTGGTAACCGCCCAAGCCGACGTGAAAGGCCAATGGGAGCTGAAAGACATCGCCACAGCATCAGGCAAGCTCGAAGTAACCGACATAACCACCCGGCTGCAGAACGGAACAAAATTCGCAATACGCGAAGTTGATGGCTGCTTCCTTATGAACCCCGGCGGCGGTGCGGTAATTAGTTGGCCTGAACTCACGATGACTATGACTGGTTCAGAAGAAATCACCCACTTCATGTTCTACTCTCCAGAAGGCGCACTCTGTGTCGAGCCTCAGACTTGCACAGTCGATGCAGCACGTCTCGCCGATGACGGGTTCGATGACACAGGGCACGTTCTGGTCGACCGCGACAACCCACTCATCGCTTCCACTACTTGGAGCTTTGAATAGCGGTTTTTGTCAGTCGACAAAATCACACCACCAAACCCGTTCGAGCGGACTACAATTCGTCATCTCGATGGCTTAGTGCGATTCAGTACGCAGTGTCATCGAAAGTAAATCAGCAGATTCGAACACTCAGGTACTCATGTCTACAAATACGCTTGCACACCTCCTCAACCCAGCGTCGTCATCCGATGATTCGATCATCATCCCTGACGGTCCGACTCTCTCGTACGCTCAATACAGCGATGAGATTGAACGAATAGCAGGGTTGCTTGCTGGTGCAGGTGTGAAACCGGGTCGACCAGTTTCAATCGTGCTCGTGAACAACCTCGAATTCATGGTTCTGTTCCTTGCTGTAGCACGAGCCGGAGCTATCGCAGCACCATTGAACTCTGCTTACACAGTAGATGAGTTCAAATTCTTCATGGAAGATGCAGACTCGCAGTTGGCAATCGTTCCGCCAGGTACACATCTGGGTCGAGACGCTGCTGATCAACTCGGCATCCCAGTTCTCGACGCATCGCTCGATGGCAGCAAAGTAGTGCTGAGCAACAGTGGTGGCAACATCACCAAATCTGCCGACGCACAGGCTCCTTCTCCCGACGATGTAGCGCTGTTCCTTCACACGTCAGGTACAACCAGCCGGCCCAAAGGTGTTCCGCTAACACACGCAAACTTGATGAAGTCGATCAGCAATATCAAGAATCACTACGAACTGACCCCCGAGGACACCTCGATCATTGTGATGCCGTTGTTCCACGTTCACGGTCTGATGGGTGCCTCGCTTTCGACGCTGAACTCAGGTGGATCTTTGGTAATTCCAGAACGGTTCTCGGCTTCGAGCTTCTGGGGACTCCAGAAAGACAACAACGCCACGTGGTACTCGGCGGTTCCGACTATCCACCAGATTTTGCTTATGCGTGCCGATGACGACAACGCTCCACACGAATCGTTCCGATTCATCCGATCTTGTTCATCAGCTCTCGCACCTGCCGTATTCGAACGACTCGAAGCACGATTCGGTGCTCCGGTACTCGAAGCTTATGGGATGACCGAGGCTTCTCACCAGATGTCGTCGAGCCCAATGCCTCCCGGAAAGCGAATTCCCGGAACTGTTGGTCAGGCAACAGGCGTGGAAGTAGCAATCATGGACATGGCTGCAACAGGTCAACTTCAGAAGACCGGCGACATTGGCGAAATCGTCATCAAGGGCGAAAACGTGATGCATGGCTACAACAACAACCCTGAAGCCAACGCAGAAGCGTTCGTCGATGGCTGGTTCCGAACTGGTGACCAGGGATTCTTGGATGCCGAAGGCTATCTTTCGCTTACGGGTCGTATCAAGGAATTGATCAACCGAGGCGGAGAGAAGATCTCGCCACTAGAAATCGACGGAATTCTTCTCAAGCACCCCGCTGTTGCTGAAGCCGTTTGCTTCGCGGTTCCAGATGAAAAATACGGAGAAGTCGTTCACGCGGCTGTCGTTCTGAACGGTGACACCGATCAAGAAGGAATTCGAGCTTACTGTCGAGAACAGATGGCCGACTTCAAGGTTCCAGATGTTGTCTACATTGCCGATGCACTCCCACGAACCGCAACAGGCAAAATCCAGCGACGACACATGGTCACAGCTTTCGCTGAAGGCAAATAGTTCGCTACTAATCTGATCTGGTGGAGTGGGTGGATGAATCACAGTCGACTGTTGGCAATCGTATTGACGGTCTTCGTTCTGTCGCTCGTCGCCTGCTCTCCCAAATCAGATGAGGGCACCACAAGTCCGAACAGCGATCCAACCCCTGCCCCAGGTTCGACCACTCTTCCCGTCGACCCGAACGCTCCGGTAGACCCCGAACCAGACCGCCCGACTACAACTCCTTCGAAAGGAATTGCGGTCGGCGAACCAACACCCGGGTTCTCTCCGATTTCGTTACCAAAACGACCAGTAACGTTCAGAGTTTCTGTTCCAGAGAACACGCCTGAGAACGATCCGGTCTTCCTCACGATTATGGACATCACTGGCGGTGAGTCAGAGAGACTTCGAATGAAGGATCTCGGCAACGGAATCTTCGAGACTCAGGCAGAAGTGCTCGATAAAGCTCTCGTTCGTTACACATACGACAGATTTGAGTACAAAGACATTTGCTGCTTAGCCGAGGTAACTCGAGAGTCGCTTGGCGAATCATTCAACTTGCAATACCGGCTTTTGCTGACTGATTCAGACATTGATCATGTGACCGACACTATTCCAGTTTGGGCTGATCTGAGAGAGTCATTTGTCGAAGGCGAGATAACTGGAACGGTAGTCGATGCCGACACTGGAGAACCAGTGTTCGATGCCGATGTTTCAATCTCGGGAGTGCACGTCGGAACGAGAGTAGATGGCACTTTCAAAGTCACACGTCTTCCCGCAGGTGACCATACAGTTATCGTTCATTCGGACACTGGCGATTTCTTGCCTGTGCAGAAAATAGTCGCCCTCGGTTCTGGCGAGTCGATAGCGGCAGTTTTCGAAGTTTCATCGACCACACTCGTGCCAGTTTCGTTCGATGTTCTGCTCCCCGATTCGACTCCCGAAGGAGCGTGGGTGAAGATCGCCGGCAACGTTCACGCTCTCGGCGGTCGCATAGGGCATCCCTCCCGCCCCATGACTCCCGACAACTTCTTCATTCCGCTTCTCGAAAGAGACGGAAACACAGCTTCGGGCGAATTTATGCTCCCTGAAGGAGCATTCATCGAATACTTCTACACGATCGGACCTATTTGGGTCACGCAGGAGCGAGCCGCTCAAGGGCGCACGGTCTATCAAAGCTTCAGGGTAGGCGAAGAAAGTGATAGTCGTTCAGACCGAGTCGAGTTTTGGAACAACGAAGGCTGGCCGCTAGTCTCACTTAATGTCATTCCTCCCGCTAACACGCCCGATGACGCAAAAATCACGCTAAATATGGGACCTTCATCGTGGCTGGAACGAAGAGACGATGGAACGTACTCGACAGTACTCGGAACGGGTCCTGAAGGCAGTGAAATGCGTTACCGCTACATCTTGGGTGACAGCTTCGACGGAATTGACGCCTCACCGGAAGCTGTCGACGGGTTTAGGACTCTCGTTGCTCCCGCAAAGAACGAAGTTGTCACACATGTAGTGACCCGATGGATAGGTCAGCCTGATCCTTCGGCCAGACGGGAAGATGGCTCTCTTTCGGTCAAGTTCAGAGTTTCCGTTCCGCCTGAAACTCCAGCCGGAGGAGAAATATTTGTAAGCGGAAACCGACCTGCTCTGGGAAGCGGCATCCGTATGGAACCTCACTCTGGGAATCCGTGGATCTAGGAAGCGGACATTGTATTTGGCCACGATGGTCCACTCGCATACAAATACGAACTGCGAAGTGAAGGCTCTGAAAGCCTTGGGCGCTCGATAAATACCAACTTCGACGGACAGGTGGTCAACGACTGGGTTGCGTCATGGCCCGGACTTACCCGTGAGGTTGAGACTCACGAGAATTTCGTCAAGTGAATCTACACTCCCGACTTCTTCTCGAATAATTTCATCGGTCTATCCGAATCTACGTTTGCCCGAATCGTCGAGCATGAAGGATCGGCAGTCGTCGTGTCTTCGGTCTGGTCATATGGACAATCCCAGCCAGTTCCGACACTCGAATACCGGGGAGTACATGCGGGTACGGTCGCAACTCCACTCGAACTGGCGCTTGAGCAAGCTCAAATCGCACATGACGAAGGGCTTGAGGTCTTCTTTGGCCCGCAATTCAACATGGAACAAGCCCCTGGTGGGTTCGAGGTCTACAGCGGTCCTAAATCCGACGAATGGTGGACCGAATGGCTGAAACTCGCTGACGAAATGTGGACCTGGCAGGCGACGGTCGCCGAATTGATCGACGCTGAATACATGATGGTTCCGGGTCCGTTGTTCCATGTGTACGAATACATCGATAAACCCTCGGACGATCCGTTCATCATCAATTTTGAAGCCGAACAAACTCGACTCATGGCGAAAATACGTGAAATCTATTCAGGCAAGCTAATAGTTTCTGGCAGCAATACAAACTACGACTTCAACGGTGTAACCACATACGACACTGGTTTGCCTGAGTTACCTGCAGATACAACCGTTGCGGAGTACATCGAGTACTACGAAGGCCGATTCATCGAGAGAGTTGATCCGATTTACGAAAAATGGGGCAACCCTGTGTTTTTCTACACAGTCCACGCACCCGCCGTGCCTACCGCTGACGACCCCTCGGGCGAGCTGGCTCAAGCGAACGCCATTGAAGCAATCTTCCAAGTAATTGCCGATCGTCCGTTCATAAACGGGTCACTCTCGTGGGCGTACGACATGATCGATGCCCCGCTCGTCCCAACCGACGGCATACGTGGAAGGTTGGCAGAAGCGGTATTCGCTAAGTGGTACGCAATCTTGGGTGGTGAAAACTAATTCATCGTCGAGTCGAGCGATGTCTCACGCTCGAAACTGCTACTACCGAACATCCCAACTAATGATCAGTGGGCGGTGCGATTCTGCCCACTCGAGTCGCAACCCGCCTTCAACCTCGATCAATGAACTGTCGAGAACTTCTGAAAGCATTTTCGACTTGTCGCTTCCTGGCGCCACGAATAACCGAGCCTCGCATTCAGATTGAGCCTGCTCTCGGCTTTTGAACGGTCGAGGAGCCCATTCTTTCAATGGTGTTTCCTCGAACTCAATCTTTAGCTCGCCAAGTAACGATTCGATCTGGGGCAGCGTAGGTAGAGCGATACGCTCTTCGCCGTGCACGTATGACCACAATGGTAGATACGTTGCGGTAGCAGGTCGCTCGAAAGAAATCAGTGCGACTTTCTTTCGGGCGTGATTATTCAGCTTGCGAACGAACGCTTCGATAGCAGTGACGGTGTACACAACGTGCGCACACACAACCAAATCGTGCGAATCAACATCGGCTTCTTCCCACGTGCTCGGTATGACCGAAACGTTCGACACGCCCCAAGCATCTGCGGTTGCGGTCAACTGATCCCGCATAGCTTCCGAAGGTTCCACGGCAGTTACGTGCGATGCGTATTCCGCCAAAGGAACTGAAAGTCGACCGCCGCCAGCACCGACATCAAGCACCGATTCTGACGGCAAAATTAGTTCAGCAAGTTTTTCTACGGTATCGTCGGGTGCTGATTCACCTTTTTTGGGCGGCACAAAACGGTGAGCGACCGGTTTCCAGAAATCTTCAGATGCAGATTCCTCGCGAATCCGATCCGACTGCGCATGCTCGCGCTCAACGGTCTCCTGCCACGCAATCCCAGTGTGTGTGACGTTCTCGTCAACCATCGCTTGCCGGTCTCCTTATCATCACTGTTGAAATCAATCAGCGATCCAGCCCCAATTAGTGTTCATTGCCGATAAGCTAGGTCACCATTCGTAGGATTGCTACGGAGATGTTCAAAAGCTCTACATTTCGATTATGCGGAACGAGAGCGGATCGTCATGAATACGACGTGATATTCGTAGGAAGGTTTTCTCATGCTGTTAGGTGTTGCGGGTCTGGTGCCAGGCGACTGGAAATCAATCGATGGGGCTGTACTCGACAATGTTGCAGAGCACGGGTTTAAAACCGTCCAAATTCGAGTAAGCGATCCGCAATCTATGAAGGACAAAGACGTCACTCGACTGAAGTCGATGTTCGAAGGCCGAGGATTCGAGATGCCACAAACCGTAGGAAATTACGGCGGCAAGCTCATTGCTGAAGACGAGACCGAGCGCAAAAACGAGATCAAGTTCGTAAAGCGAATGGTGAATCTCACCGCTCGACTCGGTAGCCCAAACACCTACTTGCGCCCCGGCAGCCTGAATCCAAAGGGCGGCTGGATGCCTCATCCGCTGAACCACTCAGACGAAGTGTTCGACCGACTCGTCGACAGCACGAAGCAGATCTGTGCAGTTGCTGAGAACGAAGGCATTATGATGGCAGTCGAAGGCGGAACAGTATGTCCAATCGACTCACCTCAGCGAATGAAAGATCTCATCGACGCTGTTGGATCGAAGGCTCTGGGCCTGAACATGGATCCAGTGAACTTTGTCGATTCGCTTGATACTGCCTACGACACGACTTCCTTGATCAACGAGTTCTACGAGCTGATTCCAGATCGAATCGTTGGCTGCCACGCCAAAGACTTCACAGTCGTAGACGCACTTCTTCCGCACTTCGAAGAATCAATAATTGGCCAGCCAGAAAGCCTGCTCGACAACGAAGCACTTCTGCTGGGTCTACAAAAAGTTAACCCGAAGGCACACGTACTTGTCGAGCACCTGCCTGATGACAAGATTCCAGTTGCAGCAGCAGGAATTCGAAAAGTTGCCGAAAAAGTCGGCATTGAATGGGACTAAGAGAGTAAACAGATATGCCCGTAGATCTTTCAGGAAAACGAATCATCATCACCGGTGCCGCAACTGGCATCGGCCGAGCCACAACACTGCGAGTATCAGCCGCCGGTGCAAAAGTCGCAGCTTTCGATGTGAACGACACTGACGGTTCGAACACAATCGGCGAAGTGAACGAAGCCGGGGGCGATGCTCGCTACTGGCACGTTGACGTTCGAGATGAAACCGCCGTTTCAGGCGCGGTTGCAGCAGCTGAAACATGGCTCGGTGGAGTCGACGTACTGATTCACGTCGCCGGCGTGCTTCAGGGCGCAGCACTCGAACTCGATGAGTTCCCTGAGGACATCTGGGACACCGTTCTCGACATCAACCTGCGTGGTTCGTTCACGATCTGTAAATACGTCACTGGCGTTATGAAGAAACAGGGAAAAGGCGTGATCATTCTCACCGCTTCAGGTGCAGGTGTTCACGGCGGCAGTTCGTCGTTCGCCTACGGTTCGTCGAAGGGCGGAGTTCACGGTCTTTCGCTCGTGATGGAAGCTCATCTGGAGAAGTACAACATCCGAGTAAACGATGTCCTTCCGGGTGCGGTTGCGACTCCACTGAAGGTTGCGAATGTTGAAGACATGCACGACGCCGGCGGTAAACAAGGTGATCTCGAAGAGAAAGTAAACGCTCTGGTATCGCCAGATGACATCTCGAAGGTCTACGCCTTCCTTGCTAGCGACGAAGCCAGCATGGTCAAGGGCAGCGTCCGAACTAGGTAGTTAGTTCGTTAGTCGTTCAGCACTCGTTTGATTTCAGCGAGTGTCTGATCGACGGTAAGTTCCGAGCTGTCGATCACGCTGGCATCAGGATGCTCACGCCACCCAGACATGTCATCGTAGATCGTTTTCAACATTGCCTCAGGAAGCTTCCTGTTGTTGGATCTAGCAGCATTACGCTCAAATACAGCGTCCCAGCTGGGCAGCAACACGACCAGATCGATTTCGAATGGAGACAACGCTTCTCTCCACCGATCGATTCCGACTGCTTCCCAGCTCGGAAATACAGCGTCATCGATCACGACCTCAAAACCGGCGTTTGCGGAGTTAATTGCCACCGCTGACACGTTGGATCTCGCAAGATCGAGTTGCCGCTGGGTTTCGTCATTCCATCCCAACTCAGGGTTACGGTAACCCGACTTCACAAACTCACGGAATGAGTCGAGAGAGAGGTGAATCGATTCAGTATCGTTAGAGGACGCCCACTCAGACGCAACAGTGGTCTTACCCGCACCGGCCGGACCACTGATCAATAGAATTCGATTGTGTGACAAATCCACCTACTCCTGTTTGGCTGTGTCTCGTTTCTCCCAACCGGGTCGGAACATCCTTAGAAAATTGCTCTTGCCGTAGGGGTGTTTTTTCGCTTCTTCCTCGTTCAGAGTCACGCCAATACCCGGTTCGGTAGGCATCTTCAGATACCCATCTTCAACTCGGTGGAACCCAGTTAGGACATCGCTCACCCACGGCTCCAAAAAGTCGTCAAAGCACTCTTGGATGAATACGTTTGGCGTAACTGCATCGATGTGCAGCGCGACCATCGTTTTGAACGGGCTTTCGGCGTTGTGAAGCGCAATTTCGGCGTGGTGCGCTTCCGCAATACCTGCAATCTGAAGCGAACGCCAAATGCCGCCAACACCAAGTGGCTCGGGATTAATTACATCGGTCACGTTGTGCGATAAAAATTCACCAAATTCGTGAATAGCGTGCATTCGTTCGCCAGCGATCATGCGAACTGGAATTCTCCGCGCCACTTCCACTAGCGCACTGATGTCGGTCGATAGGACCGGGGTCTCGAACCACGTCACGTCGTAGTCCTTCAGCCAGTTGCCAATCTCGATTGCGGCGTAAGTGCTGAATCTATCGTGTGCCTCGATCAAAATATCGACATCATCCCCAACCGCATCTCGAACCGCGCCGATCAGCGCCTTAGCCTCGGCCGTTTCCTTGCGTGACATCTGCATGTGCGCATCACCAAACGGATCGAACTTGAGCGCGGTGTAGCCTTTAGCAACTACTTCCGATGCCTTCTCGGCAAATCCTTCAGGAGTTCGCTCCCCTGAATACCAACCGTTGGCGTAGACGCGAACGTTGTCGCGAACTTTTCCTCCCAAGAGCGTGTGAACTGGAACGCCGAGCGATTTGCCAAGAATGTCCCAGCACGCCATTTCGATACCTGAAATTGCCTTGGTTACTTTGATAAACGCGGTGAGGTATAACTTGTGGAATATCTCGTGGACGTTACGCGGATCCATCCCGATTACGAGATGCTTTACTTCCTCTATCGCCGCTACTGTAGGCTGAGTCTCCGATCCGCCTGTTGCCTCGCCAATTCCGACTAACCCTTCGTCAGTTTCGACTACAACGTAAATCCAGTTTTTCCACGGATTTCCAACTACGATTGTCCGTACATCGGCGATCTTCATTCAGCTTCTCCAGCAATTTGCACGCGCGTGACCCGATTCATGGCAAACCCGATCGGCTGGAATTCTACTGCTTGCCAGAGGGCAGGTGCGGTTCTCCCCGAGTGAGATTCAGGAATACAATCTCGACTCGACCCATTAAACAATCGTCCACCGGGCACTCAGCACCAAACGACCAATAGGCGAATATCTTGGCGAACACAGTACAGCCCGACTATCACTATCATCTGAAAACGGCGTCACACCCGGCGATCAGCCCAAACGACAAAGCTGTTGCTTTCACGGTGCATCGATTCGAGAGTGATTCACACAAAGCGATCACCGATATTTTCGTAAAGAGCCTCGGTAGTTCTTCGATTCTCACCCAGATAACCGCCTCAGGTACGGCAATGAAGCCCGCATGGTCAGTCGATAGCAAGAAGATCGCATATCTGGATGACGATGATTCGGGCGTGAAGCAGGTCTTCGTTAGAGTCGCTGCTGGTGGTGACCCGAAAATGATCACTGACCATATCGCCAACGTCGATGCGATCTCATGGTCGCCAGATGGCTCCAAAATCGCGTTTCGAGCACTCGTCCCGGGCCCAGACGAACTAGCGGTGCTAAAAGCTAATCCTGAACTGCCAAATATACGAACGGCGCGCCGAATTAGATATCAGCAAGACGGAGTTGGCTGGCGCGGCGATTCGTTCCACCACCTGTTCGTATACGACTTCGACACGAAGATAACTTCTCAAATCACCGATAGCTCTACCGGAGCAGGTGACGATGGGCCGCCGGTGTGGTCGCCAGATGGTTCGAAGATTGCATTCATATCTGATCGCCATCCAGATCGCGAAACCAGTTCAAATACCGAACTGTATGTATGTAATGCCGACGGTTCGTCGCTCGAACAATGGTCAGGCGATATGTTCATGGTGGAATCGATTGCCTGGTCGCCAGATTCAAGGCGAATAGCGGTAACCGGGGGCAGAACCAAATCTGAAGTTGGCGGATATGGGCTCACCACTCAATCGAGTATTTTCGTTCTGGAGCGAGGATCAGAGCCGATCAAGCTCACTGACGATTCGATCAGGCCTCACGCCAACGGTGCAGGGTTCCCGATTACTGCCGACAGCCCGTTCATGTCATGGTCAGATTCTGGAGACGGGATCGTATTCGGAGCTGACTCGAAAGGGCAATCGCACATAGCTATTGCCAATCTCGATGAGCCAGGAGACGTTCGACTGGTCACTGACCGCTGGCAGATAACTGAGATGGTCGTAAGCACAGGCGCGGGATTTGCAGTGGCGGCGGTAAGTTCACCAACGACTCACGGTGAGTTGGTTCTAATCGACCTAAATTCGGGAGATGTGCACACGGTCACTAATCTCAACTCAGGATTTTTTGATGACCACAACATTGCCACACTAGAAAAATTCTCGTTAGCTCGCGATGGTTTTGATATCGAATCGAGGGTTTGGTTCCCTGCCGACTTCGATCCAACCAAGAAATACCCGCTCCTTCTCGATGTACACGGCGGTCCTCACAGTGCTTTCTATGACTCGTTCTATCCGATTCACCAGGTCGCAGCAGGCGCCGGGTACGTTGTTGTGGCTCCGAACCCGAGGGGGTCATCGACATACGGGTTGAACTTTGCCACAGCCGTGCACTGTGATTGGGGCATAGGTGATTACGAAGACGTGATGGCTGCAATGGAGCAAGTAGCTTCACGTGAATACATAGACGATTCACGAGTGGTGATTCACGGATCGAGCTACGGCGGCTTCATGTCGAGCTGGGCAGTTGGGCATACCGACAGGTTCAATGCAGCGGTAATCGCCGCTCCCGTAACAAATCTAGAGAGTTTTTACGGCACCTCAGATATCGGTGTTAACTTCTCAGAAACCCAACTAGGCGGCGAAAAATTCGAAGAAATAGATGAGTACCGTTTTCACTCGCCACTCACATACGCCAGAAACGTTAACACGCCGGTGCTTCTGCTTCATGGTGAAGACGATGTTCGAGTTCCTATCGAACAGGCTGAGCAGTACTTCGTCGCTCTTAAACGACATGGCAAGGAAGTCGAGTTGGTTCGACTCCCCGGCACCAGTCACGGCATATTCAGAGCTAAGCACCCGATGATTCGTAGTGAGTATTTCAAGCGCATGCTGGCGTGGTTCGAGAGGCACAATTCCTAACTCAGCAATCTCAAGTCAGGAAATTAAAAGAAAAAGGGTCGGTGAATTTCACCGACCCTTTGAATTCTTAGAAAATCGAACTAAGCGATCATCTGCAGTGGAGAGCTCATGTCCCCAGCAGCCTGCTCTACATCGCCTTCGTGCATTGGGAGCTGACCTGTCGACTCAAGGTAAGTCAGAATGGCGAATACTCGCCCATGCCGTTCACCGTTTGAGTTGAACCCGAGCTTTGCCAGAACACTGCTGATGTGGTGCTCAACCGTTCGAGGCTGAATAAATAGAGCCTCTGCAATCGCACGGTTTGAGTGTGCCTTCGCCATCAGACCCAGAACCTGAAGTTCACGTGGGCTGAGGTTCTTGAGTGCTCCGCTAAGTCGTACGCCTTCGTCAGACGTAAGCTTCGACACCATTGCAGGGTCGAGAACTGTTCGTCCAGCGGTTACATCTTCTATAGATCGTACGATGTCGCGAGTGTTGCGAAGAGTCGACTTCAGCAAGAAAGCCTTGCCTGCAGAATCGTCACGCATGAACTCTTTTAGGTACTCTCCACGATCGTGAGTTGACAGCATAACGAGGCCCGTGCGTGGGCTGTCGACGCGCAACTGGCGTGCAACTTGTATGCCGTTGATCATTGGAAGGCTGACATCAAGAATCGCTACGGATGGTTGTAGCGACTTTGCCATTGAAATTGCACTACGACCATCGGCTGCAACACCGACTACTTCGATCCCTGGCTCCCGGTCGAGAAGGAGCGCGAGACTTTCACGAGTCAGTTCGTGATCATCCGCTATTAGTACTGATATTTTTTGCATTCGAAATTGTCCCCTGTGTGCGTACAGGAATCTGACGGGATTACCTGTTCACTTGCCCCCGTATCGATAGTTGTGGGCTGAAGGCGCAATACTGATGCCGGGTATCGCTAGCCGTTTTCTACCGAACGTATTCCCTAATACTGTCCGTCGATGGTTCAGGTGTCGTTAGCGCAACCCACGCGTCATGCTAGGTGGCAATACATGAGTGCGTTCCCACACCCACCGAGTAAGCCGCACCCTGCACCCCATGTGGGTAGACACGACGGGGGTCTTGGTGCGCTCCCAATACCCGATGACACACGTCCTCAATACTGTTGAATTAGTAGATAAATTTGGACCGGTCAGGTCGAGCACGCGCTCTCGTGCGCACGCTCATTCTTAGTCACCTTGCAACACACGTGAGGGAATATGGGAAAGACCAAACCATGAGGAGCATCCGAGAGATGATCACAAACAAGCTGGCGAATGTTGATAACCAGCAGCAGCGAGGAATCACGGGACTAGAAACTGCAATCATTTTGATTGCGTTCGTCGTCGTAGCCTCAGTATTTTCATTCACCGTTCTGTCGACTGGTGTCTTCGCATCCGAGCGATCAAAAGAAACCGTGTACGCAGGACTTGAAGAAGCAAAGAGTTCACTCGAACCTCGTGGCAGTGTTATCGCCTTTAAAGGACGCGCAGGCACAACGACGGATGACGACACGATTTACAAGATCCAGTTTGTGCTGGGCAATGCCATCGCCGGTGAGCCTGTCGACTTGACACCTCCGTACACCGCAGATGCAACGAACACAGATCCTGATATTTCTTCAGGCGCAGAGTACAAGACGGTTATTTCCTACCAAGATAAGAACCAGTACTTGTCTGATGTCCCGTGGACTATCAAGCTTCTTGGACAGTCATCCAATGACTACCTGCTCGAACAAGGTGAAAAAGCTGAGATCACCGTTTGGCTACTACAAAGACTCAATGGCGTTTCTGACCCGACAGCAAATGACGGAGTTACAAAGTACTCAGCGGCCGACGCAAACGGCAGCAGCGGGATTCTTACGGCGGGAACACTACTTGACGAGAACGACCAGTTCACACTTGAAGTAAAACCCGAGAGTGGATCAACTCTGGCCATTCAGCGAACGACTCCTGCCAGGCTAGACGCAATCATGGATCTGAAATAGTTCAGATTAAATAGATCATCGAAAAACGGCCAGCGAATTTCCGCTGGTCGTTTTTTCGTTAATCCCATTGGTGCCAGCACGCCCTACATTGTGTGTCGACCCGACCGACTCCAGGTTTCCCAACTTCTATTGTTGTAGTTAGGAGAGGCACCGTTACGTTTCTTTGTTTCGCAAAGAGAACATTGGTGCTAGGAGACTAATGAGAGATTTTGGGGAGACTGCAGAAATGCTGTTCAATAAAGAAGCGAAGGTAGCAACAGAAAAGGGTATTACCGGTCTTGAAACCGCAATCATCCTAATCGCCTTCGTAGTTGTGGCTTCGGTATTCGCTTTTACCGTTCTGTCCACAGGTATATTCGCTTCAGAGCGATCTAAAGAGACTGTGTTCTCTGGACTCGAAGAAGCTAAGAGCTCAATCGAACCACGTGGTTCTGTTATTGCCTACAAGGCCAATAACGCCGGAACAAATACGATTTACAAAGTGTCATGGGTTGTATCTAACGCTGTCGCAGGTGAGCCGGTAGACCTGACACCACCATACCTCGAGGGTGAGGATGCCACTGACCCAGATATCGATTCAGGTGCAGAGTACAAAACAGTTATCTCGTATACCGACATCAACCAGCATCTAGCTGACGTGCCGTGGACCGTTTCCTGGGTAGGAAACAACAACGGTGACAGTCTTCTTGAGGCGGGTGAAAAGGCTGAAATCACAGCCTGGTTGCTTGAACGAGACACCACTGTAGCGGTAACCGACGCCAATGCCGCCGGTTACTGGGTAGCTGACGCAAATGGTGGACATGGAATTCTTTCCAGCGGGACACTTATCGGCACGAACGACCAGTTCACGCTGGAAATGGCGCCGGAAAGTGGAGCAGTTCTCACCATTCAGCGAACTGCGCCTTCGAGGCTCGACACGATCATGGACCTCAAGTAGTAACAAGCTACTTATGTTCTATCGAACAAACGGAACAGCCATTGGGTTTCCAATGGCTGTTTTTCGTTGACCGGCACTGAGGGCTATCCCCCCCTGACCGTTGGAGGGTACGCAATACCCCGCTCACAAAGCAGCACATAGCTTTATGTGTATTGCTGCGACAACTGCGATTCGACGCATAGCCAGAATCGAATTACAGATGCAGCACCGAGGAAGACCAACTGGCTGCCGTCTCAACTAACAAAGACGGATCTAGGAGATAGATAAATGTTTACGCACAAGAGCGAAAAGGGCATCACCGGTCTTGAAACCGCAATTATCCTGATCGCATTCGTGGTCGTTGCATCGGTTTTCGCTTTCACAGTTCTCTCGACAGGCATATTTGCCTCAGAGCGATCCAAAGAGACGGTTTTCGCCGGACTCGAAGAAGCTAAGAGCTCGATCGAGCCACGTGGTTCTGTTATTGCCTACAAAGGTAACGAAGGATCAGCCGACACAATTTACAAGGTATCGTTCGTTGTTTCTAACGCTGTTGCAGGTGAGCCAGTCGACCTGACTCCCCCTTACAACACAAACGCCGCAGGATCTGACCCAGACATCGTCGCAAGCGCTGAGTACAAGACCGTAATTTCGTACGTTGATCAGAACCAGTACTTGCCAGACGTACCGTGGACTGTGTCGTGGATAGGAAACAATAACTCGGACGACCTTCTTGAAGACGGTGAAAAGGCCGAGATCAGTGTGTGGATCCTCCGGCGTGACTTCGCTACTCAAGCAACCGATCCAACGGCGACCGGTGGTGTAGCTTACTGGGCAGCGGCAGATGCAAACGGTTCTCGCGGAATGCTCTCAACCGACACTGCAATCACTACGAACGACCAGTTCACTATTGAGATGAAGCCAGAGAGCGGAGCTGTTCTTACTGTCCAGCGAACTGCGCCATCCAGGCTCGACACGATCATGGACCTCAAGTAGCCAAATCTACTTGCGCTCAATCGAAAAAATGAAACAGCCACTGGTTTTCCAGTGGCTGTTTTCGTTAACCCGCACTGAGGGTTAGCCACCCCTGACCGTTGGAGGCTGCTCAATACCCCAGAACCTAGTCTGACCATAACTTTATATATCTAACTGCAACGACTGTTATTCAGCGCACAGCCAGAACTGAATCGCAGAAGCAGTGCCGAGGAAGACCAACTGGCTGCCGTCTCAACTAACAAAGACGGATCTAGGAGATAGATAAATGTTTACGCACAAGAGCGAAAAGGGCATTACCGGTCTTGAGACCGCAATCATCCTGATCGCATTCGTGGTTGTTGCATCGGTTTTCGCTTTCACGGTTCTCTCGACAGGTATCTTTGCCTCAGAGCGATCCAAAGAGACGGTTTTCTCCGGACTCGAAGAAGCTAAGAGCTCGATCGAACCACGTGGTTCTGTTATTGCCTACAAGGGTAACGAGGGAACAAACGACACGATCTTCAAAGTTTCGTTCGTCGTATCTAACGCTGTTGCTGGTGAGCCGGTTGACCTGACTCCACCATATGACACAGACGACTCTGGTGACGACCCAGACATCGTTACCAATGCTGAGTACAAGACTGTTGTCTCGTTCGTAGACCAGAACCAGTACCTACCAGACGTTCCGTGGTCAGTTTCATGGATCGGCAACAACAACTCTGACAACCTCCTTGAAGAAGGTGAAAAAGCAGAGATATCTGTTTGGTTGCTGACACGAGACACCACCGTAACCAACGCCACCGACACAAACGGTGTTAGTTACTGGAGTGGAGCAGACGCAAACGGCTCACGTGGAATGCTTTCCACAGACACGTACGTAGGCACGAACGACCAGTTCACTATCGAGATGAAGCCAGAAAGCGGAGCGGTTCTTACCGTCCAGCGAACTGCGCCTTCGAGGCTCGACACGATTATGGACCTCAAGTAGCCAAAACTACTTACGTTCAATCGAACAAAGGAAACAGCCATCGGATTACCGATGGCTGTTTTCGTTAACCCTTGTGGGTGATTTCCTAACCCCTCCGGTTGGAGACTGCTCAATACCCCATGAACTCCGCACCACATAACTTTAGATACAGAGCTGTAGCTATACGGAATGAAGCATCTGGTCAGAGCTTATCAAGCCGTAATCAGCAATGAGGAAGACCATTCTGACCCCGTTTTGATGAACGGACATTAGGAGATACGTAAATGTTTACGCACAAAAGCGAAAAGGGTATTACCGGTCTTGAGACCGCGATCATCCTGATTGCATTCGTAGTCGTAGCTTCGGTATTTGCTTTCACAGTTCTCTCGACAGGTATCTTTGCCTCAGAGCGATCAAAAGAAACAGTATTCGCCGGACTACAAGAAGCAAAGAGCTCGATCGAACCACGTGGTTCGGTTATCGCATACAAGGGTAAAGTCGGATCTACAGAGACTATCTACAAAGTTGTATTTGTAGTTTCTAACGCTGTATCTGGTGAATCAGTGGACCTGACACCACCTTACACGGCCAATGGAGCCGCTACAGATCCTGATGTTGGAAGCAATGTTGAGTACAAGACTGTTATCTCATACACCGACTCCAACCAATACCTTTCAGACGTACCCTGGTCAGTTGACTGGGTAGGTAACGCCAACTCTGACTCTCTACTGGAGAACGGTGAGAAGGCCGAAATTACAGTTTGGTTGCTCGAACGAATCACTGGCACAGCTATTACAGCCGACGACAGTGTAGGCACATACGCTTCAGCCGACAGCAATGGCTCAACCGGAATTGCCGATGGCGGAACTCTGATCAGCACGAACGACCAGTTCACTATCGAGGTAAAACCCGAGAGTGGTGCGGTGCTAACCGTTCAGCGCACAGCTCCTTCTCGACTCGACACAGTTATGGATCTCAAATAGTTCCAAAACTATAAAAGTTCATAGAACTAATGAAACAGCCACCGCTAACACGGTGGCTGTTTTCGTGTGGGTCATATGTGGGTTTCCACACCCCTAGCGTTGGAGTGCCCCCAATACCTCGATCAACTGTTTCCCAATAATTTAGAAGCATCGCTGAATTATCTGGGTTGAGTAACAAGGTTGGCGACTCGAAACCAGAACAACTAATGAGGATGACCTGCCAGCCTCGCCTATCCGGCGATAACTAGGAGATAGTTACGAATGTTTACGCACAACTACAGCACGCCGAAGAGCGAAAAGGGTATTACAGGTCTTGAAACCGCAATCATCCTAATTGCTTTCGTGGTCGTTGCTTCAGTATTTGCTTTCACAGTTCTTTCGACTGGTGTCTTTGCTTCTGAACGATCCAAGGAAACCGTGTTCGCAGGTCTGGAAGAAGCTAAGAGCTCGATCGAACCACGCGGTTCAGTCATTGCTTACAAGGGACTTGTTGGATCAACCGAAACCATCTACAAAGTGGTTTTCGTAGTTTCTAATGCAGTTGCTGGTGAACCTGTCGACCTGACACCACCTTACACAGCTGGTGGATCAGGTACAGACCCAGACATCTCGTCTGGTGCTGAGTACAAGACCGTTATCTCGTACACCGACACAAACCAGTACCTTCCTGACGTTCCATGGTCAGTTGATTGGGTAGGTAACGCAAACTCAGACAACCTTCTGGAGAATGGCGAAAAGGCCGAGATCACCGTTTGGCTTCTAGAGCGAAACACCGGTACAGCCATTGGCAGTAGCGACAGTGTAGGCGAATATGCTGCTGTCGACGGAAACGGTTCGTCTGGAATCCTTCAGACTGGTGGCACGCTCATCAGCACGAACGACCAGTTCACGATCGAAGTGAAGCCAGAGAGTGGTGCAGTACTCACCGTACAGCGAACAGCTCCATCAAGGCTCGACACAGTTATGGACCTCAAGTAGAGGTCATCCTCGTCATAAATCTTCGCTCCTGGTCGTCTAGGCGGCCGGGAGCGAAGGATTTGACGAAGCATAGGCTCTAGGAACCACCTTGAGCCAACGGTTACGAATTTTATTTACGGGTTACCAAAGGGACGCAAAACACCATGGCCGAAGAAATCGACTTGGATCAGCGTCTTAAGAATCTGGAAGAAGAAATCCGACTCCTAAAAGAGTCGGTATTCCCATTAATCGCGGATATCCGTGCAAGGGTTCTTTCACCAGGGGATGAGTTTTAGCTTTGGCTGCTGAAGACGCTCGAATGAAAGCCGGTCTGAAGACCGCAGAGGACGAGCTTAACCTCATCAAGAATCAGGTCCAGCAAACGCTGCTCGATATTCGAGAGCATATTTTGGATGCGACCAACCCGTTCAGCTCTATCGATGACGCTCTCACTGACGAGGATGAAATCGAATTCGGTGACGACCTCATGGGAGGCGCCGGTGCTGCTGGTGCTGCTGGAGCCGATGGCGAAGGCGGAGAAGGCGGCGAGGGTGAAGATGGAGAGGACGGTATCGACGATCTTCTCGACGACGATGACGACCTCGAAGGTGACGACGCCGAGGATATGGAAGATGAATACCTCGACGATGAAGATCCTGGCGACGAAATAATCGAAGAAGTTCCCGATGACGGCTACATGGGTGATGAAATCATCGATGATGGCATGGGCGGAGGAGCATCTTCTGACATGGGCGACGCCGAAGAAGTATTTGAAACAGAAGAGCTTGTGCCAGATGAAGATGAAGGCTTTGAATTAGATGAAGAGCCTTCTGAGGAAGAACTCGAAGCCGAAGCAGCTGAAGCTGCGGCGGCCGAGGCAGAGGCAAATGGCACAGCGATCGGTCCAGATGGAGTTGCAGCAGCAATGGTTGCCGACTTCGATGTACTAACAATGGCAGGCCTAGTTCGCTGGGTAGCTGTTACTACCGAACGCCTTGGTCCCAACAGAACCGAAATCCTTCTAGACGCCTTCGAAGCGGCTGGCAGAATTGCACCATCGACGCGATCAGTACTGCATCACCTGATGGCCCTCTCTGAAGAGGATCCAAGTGAAATCGTTCCTGTACGAGAAATCGTTTCAGCAATGGTTCGCATGGAAGGCGTGCTGGACGCCGATAGCGGTTCAGACACCAGCAGGCTGCTAAGCATGCTCATGGATGTGGACGACGATCCAATGGATCGGCTTCTCGCCTAAAACATAACGCAAAACAAGAAGTGAGTTGCTAGTTAGCAACTCACTTCTGATTTAACGGCTAATCCATTCCCACTTTACGAACGAATTCCGCCCGCCCCCACCTAACGCACATCTTAATCTCGCGTGGTTATTCGAGTAGGACGACATCATTGTGTGCAGGTCGATTCGCACAGGGTACTCCTAGACGATTCAACCCCATGAATTCATATGCAATTCATGTCCCCAATAAAACTCAGGAGAGTTCGTCATCGATAAAGCAATCGTAACTATGCTTCTCACCATCGCAGGTGTAATTGCAGCAGTTGCAGTGATGAACGCTGTTTACCCAGCAGTAACCAGAAGTTCCGCAGCAGTAGCATCTGCATCTGGAACAGTCGATGAACGAATACGAACCAACATATCGGTTGTTCAATCTGTGGGCGAACTAGACTCCGGCAGCAGCTGGGTCGACACTAACTCCAACTCTCTGTTCGATTTCTACGTGTGGAGCAAGAACGTCGGAGACATCCGAATTCCCGCAGTAGACGAAGTCGATATCTTCTTCGGTCAGCCTGGCGGGATCGTTCGTATACCTCACGAAGACGATGCCGGTGGATCGTACCCACAGTGGTCATACTCCTACGAAGGTGGAGCCACCGAATGGGGCATCGCATCAACGGTCAAGTTCGACATTAAATTCGACGATGGCTGCCCCGGATCATGTATCCAATCCACGGGTACCTACTTCATCCGTGTAATCACACCAAACGGTGTCGCAGCAGAAAGCTACTTCTCGATGTAGTCGGGAACTCCGACGCGTGAGCGATCGCAAATGGCAAAGGCAGCAGTTTCAATAATCACGTTCATCATGATGGCAATCATCATGGTTTCGATTATCACGTCGATCCCGAAATCGCTCAGCAACAACGGGGCACAAATGCAACCTGCCTACTCACCTGGCGCAGCCACTTCACCGACGGATTACGCCAAGCACATCATGAAGAAGCGCTAATCCCATGGGCACAGCAGTAGTTTCACTCTTCGCATTCTTTTTAGTTATCGGAACAACGATGACTGCGGTGAACACCGTCTTAAATACAGGCAGCGACAACGCCCAAGCCCTCGCAGCAAAAAATGAACTACTCGTAGCTGAACTCGAAAGTTCTATTGAACTTGTTTCGGCTACCGCTGCAACTGGCGGAGGGGTGACGCAAGTCGACGTTGTACTTTCGAACGATGGAATGCGGACCTTCTCGTCATATGACGATTGGGACGTCAGCGTTCGGTACGACCAAACCGGCGGTTCAGACGAAACCGTTCTGCTTGCGCCTTACTCAGCATCAACAACTGACAATTCATGGACTGACCTATCGTTCTGGCTCGATTACGACAATTCGATAGCCGAACTCATTGAGCCTGGCCGAATTAATCAACATGAAGAAATGGTTCTGCGCATCCAGCTCAATCCAGAAGTGCAGGCATCAACTTCTGGCGAAGTGAAAATCACCACCCCGTCCGGTCAGACCGGAACAATCTACTTCAGTGGCAGTTGATTACGACATGCAAACACTAATCAAACACACTCCCTGCCTGAATCGCGGTGAAGCATGTCCAGCCTAATAGTTGCACTGTTCGCTGTGATGATCATCCTTGCCGCTATGGCAGGTTACGCAACCAGTTCAGTTCGTTCTCAGGATCAGATCAACCACAGCGTCAAACTTGTGCGAGACACAGCCGGCGATATTTCGCGCACAAGCGTGGCTTCATTGGGAGCAACGGTTACAACGAATTCAAGGCTCGATTTCACTGTTCACAACAACGGTCAATCTGACTTCCGACAGGTGAGCAGCTGGGATGTTGTTGTGTGGTACCACGGTGCCACTGGAAGCGGTCTAGAGATCGAAAGGCTCACATATACGACTTCAGCCACCCCATCGGCAGGGGAGTGGACACTCACAGGAATCTATGAGGACGCCGGTACATCAGACCCCGAGGTTTACCAACCCGGAATCGTCAATCCTGGTGAAGAATTTGTAATACGGGCTGAACTAGGGCCAGCAGTGGCAACTAGTTCGAGCAACACGGTGACTCTCGCTGTCGAACAAGGGATAGCGGTTACTGAGGTATTTACCAACTAGTGGTGAGGACTAAAACACTCACCCAGTAAGACAAAGACGAAGCCAGAACCATGGCAGCTGAAGAAGGCATTGCAAGCGTATCCACGGGTCAGCCCGATTTGGATAAAAAAATGGGTGGAGGAATTCCACTTGGTTCACTCACGCTTCTTGAAGGCCAGTCCGACTCCGGAAAGTCGGTGGTATCTCAGCAGCTCATTTGGGGTTCGCTTCAGTCTGGTCTTACCGTGACTTTGTTCACCACAGAAAACACCACTAAGAGCTTCCTGCGGCAGATGAGCAGTTTGAACCTTGAGGTGATGGAATTCTTGCTACTAGGTCGGCTCAAGATATATCCGATCTCGGCTGGTAAGCGAAAGCTAACCGCCAAACAGGTGTTCGACACCATGCTGCGAAATATCACGCACGGACCACGTGTCGACCTTATCGTTGTCGACTCGCTAACAACGTTCGTTACTCGTGGTTCATGGGAAGACACCGCATCGTACTTCGAAGAGTGCCAGGTGCTGGTCGGTGAAGCCCGAACCATCATCAATGTGGCATCCACCTACGCCTTCGATGACACAACCCTGGCAAGGCTCCGATCGATGTGTGACGCCCACTTAACTCTCCGTACAGAAGAAGTTGGAGAACAGCTCGTGAAAATTCTCGAGGTGGCAAAAATTCGTGGTGCTTCCAAAAACACAGGAAACATCGTCACATTCGATATCGAGCCAGATCTCGGTATGAAAATCATCCCGATCTCCAAGGCATCGGCGTAGGTAACTAATTGGCAGTATTTGAACTCCCATTCAACGTAATAGACGCCAGTGATCACGTTTGTGATCCTGACTCATGCGAACTCGTCCAGCAGCTTCCTACGGCGCTACGTGAAGTCGCATTGCGCACATCGTTCTTACTCCGTTACCTGCACACACTGCCGATCGCTGAAATCGGGATCCCCGTCTACCACGAAGAACTCGAAGGAGACGATGGTGATGAAGAAAACCCGAACTTCATCTACAAGACGAATACCGGTGTGATTTTCATGCACGTTTACCCTGATCCAGAGGGTATTCGTGACTGGTTGATCGCTATCGAGCCATCTGTTGAACACCCTAAATTTCCAGCGATCATGGCCGACATTGAAGAAGGTTTGATCGAATACACCGATGAACTGGAATCGGCAGAAGGTGATCAACAGCTCGGAGCCATGCTCCGTTGGGCGCTTTGCCACATTTTCAAACAGCCTGTCGAGATGAAACTCGATGCGATTCTGGCGCTTCCAAAAGGATTCCTTGGTGAAGTTATTGAAGAAGACGAGGAAGAAGATCTCGCTATCACTGAGGGCGAAGGCGGCGCTGAGGCAGAAGCCGAACAGAATTCGGGCACTACTGCAGTTGCAGTAAAAGAGAAAACCGACGAGAAGCCTGCCAAGTCAGCCAACAAGTCGAGCATGTTCGCTCCGATCACCAAGCTGTTTGGAGGCGGATCGAAGATCAACCTCGACATCGCCAAGAAGTACGGCCTAGACGAAGACGACATCGAGGGAATCAAATACTCGATGGTTCGAGAAAAAGTCGGAATGGGTGTGCTTCAGCCGTTGATCGACGACCACCACATTGAAGATATCTCTTGCAGTGGTGTGGGCCAAATATTCATCGAACACAAGGTATTCAGTTCGATGAAGTGTTCTTTCGGGTACCAAACCCACAAAGAGCTCGACGAACACGTTCTACGAATGTCTGAACGCATCAAGAAGCCTGTTACGTTCCGTCAACCCGTTGTCGACGCATCGCTTCCCGATGGTTCACGTATCAACATCGTTTACGGACAAGACGTTTCGCTTCGTGGCACGAACTACACAATTCGTAAATTCTCAGAAGAAGCGATCAGCATCATCCAGCTCTGCAAGTGGCACTCACTGAGCTGGGAGATGGCTGCGTATCTGTCTATCACCATTGAAGACGGCATGAACATGTTCGTATCTGGTGAAACGGCTTCGGGCAAAACCACGCTCATGAACGCGCTCTGCACGTTCATCGAACCAAACGCAAAAATCGTATCCATTGAAGACACGGCTGAAGTCAACGTGCCTCACAAAAACTGGATTAAGGAAGTAACTCGGAAGCCAAAACCCGGTGAAACCGATTCCGGTGTGGGTATGTTCGACCTTCTCCGAGCTGCACTGCGTCAGCGTCCTGAAATGATCATCATTGGTGAGATTCGTGGTGAAGAAGGATTGATCGCATTCCAGGCTATGCAGACTGGTCACCCAGTCATGGCAACCTTTCACGCGGCTTCCGTACAAAAACTCATTCAGCGTCTTGTTGGTGACCCGATTCTTGTTCCCAAGAACTACGTCGACAACCTGAACATCGCAGTGATTCAGATCGCTGTTCGACTTCCATCAGGAAAACTCGGTCGTCGTGCGGTTGCTATCAACGAGATCGTTAACTACGACTCCGCTGCCGATGCTTTCTCTTTCGTAGAAGTATTCCAGTGGGATCCTGTTACCGACACATTTGAATTTACAGGCTTCAATAACAGCTACCTACTGGAACAAGTAATTGCGCCAGCACGTGGTTACCCGCCTGCCCGACGACGCCAGATCTACTCGTTGGTGAAACGTCGTGCCCGAATCCTAGAGAAGCTCGCTGCTTCTGGTCTTGAGGAATACCAAGAGGTTTACCAGACAATAGCGAAAGCCATTAAAGACGGAGTGTTTTAAGCCGTGGCACAAGGCATTCTTTCCCGTCTAGGGTTTAGTGATAAATCGAAGCAAGCTGCTGAAGACAACGCACTGGGCAACAACAAACGCCCTAATGTTGATAAGAAACAGCTGGCATTCGATCTGTTCACGCACGTTTCGTACATGGCGTCGATGGCAACTGCCAAGGCTTCACGTGACGTTATGTTCAGCTATGCAGCGACGTTGAACCTTTCTTCAACGGCGTACTTCCTCGATATAAACACGCTCGTAAACAGGCTGAAATACGACTATTCAGAAGCCTGTCGAGCCATCGCGGATCGAACTGATGATCACGACGTGTCATCGCTACTGCTTCGAATGTCGGGTTCGCTGTCATCTGGTGAAGATGAAGAAGAATTCCTCACTCGTGAAGCTGCCGTCATGGCCGAGCTTTACCGCGCTACGTACGAGACCAACATCGAATCGCTTCGAAAGTGGACTGATGCCTATTCGGCGATGGTCGTTTCAGCAGGTTTGATCGTTGTCGTATCCATCATTTCTATGATGATTTGGAGCCTTGGCCCTGGAATGATCCTGATGACGGGCACGGTCACGATGACAGTTGCCATCATCGGCAGTTGGACCATCTATCTCGCAGCTCCAAAAGAGAGTTATACGAGAACTTCGGGTCTTAGTGCCCCGAACCAATTGGTTGCGATAAATCTGTTCAAATATCTGGTTCCGGCTGGTCTTGTACTTGGATTAATCGCAGTTGCCGCAACTGGCGGTCAATTGGGAATCGGAATGCTCGTTCTGGGTGTATCGCTACTGCCGTCAGGTTTCATCATGAACCGTGATTCTGCGCGGCTGCTCGCGCTCGACGCCGACGTTGCTACTGCAACCCGAATGCTCGGTGGTGTTACTGACGCTATTGGTACCACTGTGAGCGACGCACTAAGCAAGGTAGACCGACGTTCGCTCGGATCGCTTGAACCATATTTCAGGCGGCTCGAAGTTCGTGTTCGTTCAGGAATTACGCCCGACCGTTGCTGGGATCACCTAGTACAGGAATCTGGTTCAGAAATGATGGAACGAACCATCAACATTTTCTGGGACGCTTTGACGATTGGTGGTAATCCGCTAATCACAGGTAAAACCGCTGCATTCTTTTCGGCAGAAATTTCACTGCTTCGTGAAAAGCGTGCTCTTGTCGCACAAACTTTTGGCTACCTAACAGTTCCGCTTCACGCTGCGATGGTTGGTCTTTTGATTTTCATTGTGAACGTCATGCAACTATTCGCAGAAAGCATGCTGTCCGATACCGAGTCGGCTGACCCAACTGGCTCAGGCGCGCCAATTCCCGACATCGCCGGTTCAAGCGGATTTAATACGTTCGCAAACGTAAATTTCGAGTTCTTGAACATAATCATCACTATGGTAGTGGTAGTTTTTACCATCGCGAATGCTGTGGCACCATGGGCCGCAAGTGGGGGACACCGCATGCGTGCCGGATACCAGATCGGTGTGATGATGGTGGTATCAGGTATTTGTATGACGATTATTCCTCCACTTTCGAGGATGATCTTCACAACAATTTCAGCCCCGGCAAACTGACCGAACGGATACGCCCAATCGGTCAGGCGAGAAAGGCAAGTTCGCTATGGTCCCTCCAGATGGTGGAGATGATGGTGGAGTAGATCTCTTAGATGATATTTTCGCTGATGATGAAAGCGAAGAATCTGCGAGATTAGCCGCGTTCGCCGACCTAGAAAAACTCACAATGATTGAAGTTGCTGCCGAGACTGAAGCCGTTCTAGAAGAACTCAAGATTAGGCAGGGCGGTTAATGGCTCCAGCTACGAGCTCAACAAACCGTAAGGTAACGACACAGCGGAAAAACAAGCTTTCCGTTGTGAAATCGCGATCAAAGTCGAACTCAACAAAGAATCTGATGCAGGCTCTCACGGCATCCATCCCGCAAGCGATGGCTGCCCTCGACGGTCGACGTCGAATCATGCTCACGAACGCAGCGTTCGATCGAATGTTTGGCGCAAGTAACCCTGGCGACCGACTTTCAGACTTCTTCGACCCTAAAGGACTGAAAGACATTTTTAAACAGTGCGCACGCACTTCACGCTCAGTAGAAAAGCGTGAACTGATCGACACTCCTAAAAACGAGTCCGATCCGGAAGTCAGCTACAGCGTGACGGTTACTCCGCACTCTGATGCCGATCTCAAATCAAAGTTCCTTCTTCTTATAGACGACACCACTGAAGGCTCTGATCGAGAAGACCGAATGATCGCCAACAGCCGTTTGGTTTCAGTTGGTGAAATGGCAGCCGGTGTTGCGCACGAACTGAACAACCCTCTCACAGCCGTACTCGGTTTCTCGCAGCTTGCCATGCGTCAGGCTACCGACGACACACTCAAGCGTGATCTTGAATCGATTGCCGATGAAGCTGAACGCGCAGGTCGAATTGTCGACAATCTACTTACGTTCGCACGATCTTCCGACACGTTCCCTGATTCTCAGACGCTGAATATCACTGACTCACTTCAGAAGATTCTCAACCTTCGAGAATACGAATGCAGAGTCAACAACGTTGAAGTAGTGACCTACTTCGGCGATGAAACGCCTCTCACCCTTGCAGATGCACACCGCATGGAACAAGTTTTCATGAACCTGATCGGTAACAGCATCCACGCCATCGGCGAAAGCGTTGGTCACGGAACTATCACCGTTGGTGTTGTTCACGATGAAGGCCGAATTCGTGTGAGCATCACCGACGATGGTCCTGGAATCTCGCCTGCGAACCAGAAGAAGATTTTTGAGCCTTTCTTCACCACGAAGCCAATTGGAAAAGGCACAGGCCTTGGGCTATCGATCTGTAAAGGCATCGTGGAAGACCACGGCGGCGCTATCAAAGTGGAAAGTGCAGCCGGACGCGGAACAACATTCGTGGTCGAAATTCCGATCATCGAAGTTCCCGAAGAAGTCGATGCTCCTTCACTAAGCACTCCAGCACAGCCAAACAGCTACACCAAGCTGAAGATATTGGCTGTCGACGACGAACGATCAGTGACTATGCTCCTCAACCGAGCATTGGTTGCACAAGGTCATGATGTCGATGTAGCTCACGATGGTGCAGAGGCTCTCAGAACCATCTTCCTGAACGAGTACGACGCCATTCTTCTCGATGTCCGAATGCCGGGCCTCGGGGGAGCGGAAGTCTACCGAAGCATTGAGGTATTGCGCCCTGATCTGGCAGACCGTGTGATGTTTATTACCGGTGACACTGTTTCGCCTGATACGCGCACTTTCTTGGAGCAGACACGCGTTGAAGTTCTGCATAAACCGTTCAGCCTAGAAGAACTTAGGCACAGCATGGACAAATATGCCGTACTGAAGGAACAGCGACCTTCAGAAGCAGAACTGTACGGAAGACCCGATCTTTCAGCCGGAATTACAAGAATGAAATCGGCAAGAAAAGCTAGCTAATGACTGACTTATAGTCAGCAATACTCTGAACGTAACCACCACCCAATACCAGAGCAGAAAATAGCCATGTATCAACACGACTACACAGTCGCAGACACACCACAGGAATCATCACAGCCAATTAAGGTCTTCCTAATCGAAGATCACATGGTTGTGCGTGAAGGCACACGTCGATTGCTAGAGCTCGATGGTCAAGCAACGATCATCGGTGAAGCCAGCAGCGGTGAAGATGCCATCAACGATCCAGCCCTCGGACTGGCAGATGTTGTCATGTGCGACGTCATGCTGCCAGGTATGGACGGAATCGAGACCACCAAAGGCGTGATGGAAAAATACCCTCACGTTCGAGTAGTGATGCTCAGTTCGTTTGGTGATACGCATCTCGGACCCGCTCTCGAAGCTGGTGCCGCAGGATATTTGCTGAAACGAGCTTCACAAGAAGAACTCGTGCGTGCAGTAAAAGACGCCGCTCGTGGTGGTTCACCGCTGTCACCAGCGCTCAACGCTCTGCTGGTAGACCGATATCGACAGATCCAGAACCAAACGACCGACAACCAGAACCTATCTGAACGTCAATCCAAAGTTCTGCAGATGGTCGCAGCCGGTGAAACGACCAAAGCCATAGCCGACAATCTGTTCCTTAGCCCTGCCACCGTAAAACGTGAGCTCAGGCACGTATTCGACGTTATGGGAGTGAGCAACCGTGCACACGCGGTTTCCGAAGCTCAACGTCGCGGTCTTATCTAACCGATATTTCCAAATAACGAAACGGCTAATAAAAAGAAGTCCGTACCTGCTCTGGGTGCGGACTTTTTGTTTATTGCGGTTTCTACCTAGTGACACGCGTCAGTTGATTCCGAAATACCTTTGAGCCGCACGGCTCAGCCGCGTGACCCCAGAGCATTCGCGCCGCGCCGCCAGCAAGCCTAACGTTGAGATCACCGGCAACACACAAGGTTTCTACGGCAAGGAATCAGACTATATGGATCACGATCAGTTCGACTTCAACAATGAGTCACCACTGTCACCGATCAACGTTCTTGTATGCGATAACGAATCTCTGTTCAGAGAGATACTCGTAGACGCGCTCGACAAGCAACCGATGATCAACATTGTTGGAGCAGCAGCTTCAGGATTAGAAGCGCTCGAACTGTCGAAAGATACGAAACCTGATGTTGTCCTCATGGACATCGAGCTTGGCGAAGGCCCCAACGGTATCGTTGTAGCCAGCGACATCAAAGAAGCCTTTCCAGATACGGGCATCGTTGTACTCTCGGCACATCGAGACAAAGAGTTCCTATCGAGCTTCCTCGAAAACGGTACTTCTGGATGGTCGTTCCTTCTCAAACAGAGTATCGCTGATATTCACTCGCTCGCCCGAGCAATCGAATCGGCAGCTTCAGGTCAGGTCACAATGGACCCACAAGTTATGAACGATCTGTTCCCACGCCAACGTTCAATACTTGAACGCCTCACCCATGATCAGATGGAAGCTCTGATGTTCATCTCTTCGGGATACGCAGACTCCGCAATTTCGGAAGAACTGAAAATCGACGAAGATCTGGTGGAGCCGCTTCTCCAAACTATCTACGAAGATCTTCATATTGAAGATAGCGAATCTGTCGACCAGCGTGTCCAAGCAACATTGCTCTACCTGCAGGAAACAGCACAAGTCTCCTCGTAACATTTTTAGGATTGGTCTCCTCAGAACGCCCTGTCCTGACACAGGGCGTTCTGCTTTTAACCCGATATCATCGCGGGATGTTCGATCCAGCATCTCTTGCAAACATTTCCAAAGAACCCGACGTAATCGCTCCCGATGGCTCGGAAATCAGACTACTCAAGTCCCCACTTCCCGAATCGAGCATGGTCCATGCCCTACTCCACCCGGGAACTACAACTTACGCAGTTCACCATCTCACGGTAGAGGAAGCGTGGTTCTGCATAAGGGGTGAAGGCGAACTGTGGCGCAAAGATACGCAAGGCGAGTCGGTACTGAAGCTAGCAACCGGCGTTTCATGCAAAATTACGCTCGGAACAACGTTCCAGTTCCGCGCTATTGGCGATAATCCTCTCGAAATTGCCATCACCACAACTCCACCGTGGCCCGGCGATCACGAAGCGGTGCGCACTGAAGGAAAGTGGAATCCTTCGGTTTAGTTCGGCTTCCGCAACCCATCGCAGTCACTCGGCCTGACATTGAATAGCGCTCGCCCGTTCAACCAATCTGTCACACCGATGAAAATCAGGGTCAATCACCCATCACAGCGAGATTCCCGCTACAGCGGGGATTCAGTCGTTCGCTTGTCGTCCTTCGAGAGCCTCAGGATGACACTTCCTCGATTCTTGCCATCAATCAACTGAACCCATCTGTACCAGCAAATATCTAAGCGCTTGCTTTACCTCTAAACATTTCCTTCACATTTTCTGAACAGCTTCCACACATTCGTTTTCTAATGTTGTTCGCAGGCAACCAACCCCGTCGGCAATTCCGACACGAGGTTTTAGAAAATGTTCAAACGAAAAATCACACTCGGCGTTACCGCAGGACTACTCGGAGCATTTGCTCTAGCCGGGGCTGCTTTCGCACAGGAAGGTCCAGTCGACGGAGAGCACCCACGAGATTCGATCAAGGATCGTGTCGCCGAGATTTTAGGTATCGACCGCGAAGCTCTCGATTCAGCAATGAGCACCGCCCGTGAAGAGCACCGAGAAGAAAAACAGGATGAGCGACTCGCCGCTCTGGTTGAAGCTGGAACTATTACTCAGGAACAGGCCGATGAGATCGATGCCTGGGAAGATGCAAAGCCTGAAATCATGGACGATCTCAAGAAACTCGCTCGTGAGCACGGCGGGGTCAAAGGCGATCTAGAAGCGACTTTGGTGACTCTGGTTGAGCAGGAAGTAATCACACAGGCTGAAGCCGACGAAGTTATCGCCTGGACAGAAGCCAAGCCTGAGTACCTCGACGAGCTTCGAGAAGAACTCAGAGGCGACCGAGATGGTCGTGGTGGCCGACACGGTCACGGACGACACCACCGAGGTGGTCCAGATGGTCGAGGTCACGGACGTGGCCCCGGTGGTCCAGGATTCCAGATGCAGCAAGCCCCTGAAGGCGGATCTGGCACATCGTTCACTCTCCCGAACGGCTCCGAAATAAACATCTAAGCAACTGCAAAACCAGCCTCCTACGCGAAAACGCCCCTCATCCACCTGAGGGGCGTTTTCGCGTCAGGCTCACCAGAAAACATAATCATCAGTGCATTTCTGGCACACTGTTCGCCGAAACACCTCGTTAGAATCTTCCAATCAAGCTCGAAACTGTGAACCGGCTCAGGAATCACACAAATGGCCGAACGCTCAAATAACAAAACTCAACGACTACAGCAGTGGTTCGACGCCCGACCACGCTGGGATCACGCCTCATACGGCGAGTTCATGCACATCGGTGCGAACCAGACGATCTTCCGGATCGCTCTTGAAGAACAAGAGATTACCGCCGGAACAAAGGTTCTCGATACCGCTTGTGCCGTTGGTGGTAACGCACGATGGATGGCATCGCTTTTCGGATGTCAGGTTTATGGAAATGACATCGATGGAGAAGCCCTAACAGTCGCTCGTGATCTCGCTGAGATCGAAAACATTTCTGAACTCTGCACGTTCGTCGAAGCCCCAGTCGAAAACCTTCCGTTCGACGACGGAATGTTCGACATGGTTGTTACAACAGACGTTTTCGACGCAACCGAAGTAAAACGAGTTCTCAAACCCGGTGGAAGCTTCATCGCAATTTCGCTTTTTGAAGATCCTAAAATCACACCTCTACAACTTGCCGAAGGCTGGGGTCTAGAACTAGAAACTTCGCTCGATGTAACTGATCTTGCATTTGCGTTCAACCGGGCGAAGGAAACTGAAGCTCGACTACTTCACGAATCCGATCTCATCGCTGCTCGTGAACTTATCGAAATCATGAACAAGAGCATCGCCCCTTACACTCGGGGTGGCCGCCACTACATCATGCGACTCAGGAAGAAATAACCAGCCACCCACATGACAACTCAATCATCAGAGCCATATCGCGGAATTTACGGTATTCCCGCCACCCCGTTCAACGAAGACGAATCACTCGACACGCGTTCGCTTGAAAGCGTTCTCGAATTTTCGGTCGATAACGGCTGCCACGGCATAGTTATGCCGGTGATGGCGAGCGAGTATCAGGCGTTAACCGACACAGAACGGCGCACCGTGTTCGATATCACCACCAAAGTCGTGGGTAACCGCGTTCCAACAGTGGCCGGTGTGTCGGGCATATCGAATATCCATTCGATAGAACTCGCTAAATATGCGGAAGGTGCTGGCTTTGATTCAGTGATCGCCATGCCGCCTTTCAACATTTCGCGACCTTCAACCGGTGAAGTGTTGAATTTCTTCGAGAAACTCAGCGATGCCGTAAATCTTCCTATTTGGATTCAGAACCACTCGCTAGGCGCCCCGCTCAGTGCCAAACAATTAGCCGATCTATGCGAAAACATCGAAAACGTTAGCTATATCAAGGAAGAAACTGTTTTCGCAGCACAGCTAACTACCGAGCTATTCGATCACGCTGGCGATTCCCTAAAAGGCGTGATGGGTGGAATGGGTTGCAAGTTCCTAATCTCTGAATTTAACCGAGGCATGGCAGGCAACATGCCAGCATCTCACTTTGGCGATATCCACTCGAAGATGTGGAACCTGCTTGAAGACGGCGATGAAGCAGGCGCACGTGAGATTCACACTCGCATGGCACCGCTGAACAACTACGAAAGCCTCTACGGAATGCGGGCTTTCAAGGAAATTCTTTATCGCCGTGGTGTAATTACATCTACAACTACTCGCTCACCCGGCAAGAAAGATCTCGACAAATTCGATCTTGCTGAATACGACACCCTGCTGGATTCAATCGAAGACCTAATGACCTGGAAAGCCTCTTAAAACTTTGAAAATCGAAGCTATTGACCTCTTTTACGTCGCACTCCCAGAAATCAAGCGAGCAGCCGACGGCACTCAGGATTCGCTTGTAGTTCGAGTAAGAACCGACAACGGACTCGAGGGCTGGGGTGAGTGTGATGCATCGCCTCTAGTATCGATGGCAGCGTATGTGATGCCGATGTCACACTCGAACGTCATCAACATTCGAGAGGCGCTGCTTGGTGAAACACTCGACTCCCCTGAGGACGTAATTCGGCTTCGCAACAAAGCAGGCGAGTACGGACTTGATGTCCAACAGCTCGATCACGCGGTAGCTGGCGCCGATATCGCTCTCTGGGACGTTCTTGGAAAGCATCTCGGTGAACCAGTGTGGAAGCTGATCGGCCATGACGCTTCCCACAAAAAACTTCCGTACGCCAGCGTTTTGTTTGGTGACGACCCGGCGGAGACTCGTGCAGTTGCCGATTCGATCGTAGAGCGAGATTTCAGGGCAGCAAAATTCGGATGGGGTCCGATGGGCCGAAGTTCTCTGGCTGACGATATCGCACTCGTTCAGGCAGCTCGTGACGGACTTGGCCCCGACGCCAAGCTCATGGTCGACGCCGGGGTTATCTGGGGCGACAACGTCGACGAAGCTTACGAACGAGCCGTTGCATTTGCAGATCTTGGCGTTACATGGCTCGAAGAACCGCTTCGTACTGAGGAAGTGGGTGCATATAAGGCTCTGAGCGACAAAGTACGTGCCAACAACGTAAACATCGGTATCGCCGGCGGCGAAGGCGCCGACTACTTCCGAGCAGCCGACGACATGATGACCAACGCAGGGCTCGATTTCGTTCAGATCGACGTCGGGCGAATCGGCGGTATCACCGAAGCCAAACGAGTCGCTGACAAAGCCCATGAGCTCGGAATTCAGTACGTGAACCACACGTTCAAGAGTCATCTATCGGTCGCAGCTTCGATTCACGTCTTCGCAGGTTACGAAGAATTCGATCTCACCGAATACCCGGCTGGCGATTCAGCTCTCATACTAGGGTTAACCGCCCCCACTGGCATTTTCCGAGATTCCGACGGACTGATTCGTGCCTCGGATGAGCCGGGTCTTGGCGTAGAAGTTAACCTCGATGCCATCAACGAGTTCCAACGGATGGTCAAAATCGAAGTCGACGGCGAAGTGCTGTTCGAATCGGACAAGCCTTAGACGACCGATCCCTCGGCTGCACTCGGGAAGTCCGATTAACTCGGACACCAAGCCACACCGCCTGATCCAATCAGACCACAACTGCTCTCCACTCATAGCACGAACCCACCGACATCTTTAGTTGACGCACACCCGTAGCGTTCATAGAATTCGTTGGCTAGCACTCTAAGCCCGCGACTGCTAACAGTCGGCACGGTCGAGTGCTAATCAAGAAATTGGCTGAATTTGAACTTGATTTGGTGTGTCCGCACCGTTTGAACCAAGCTCGAACAAACCGGTTTCTCGTCTACCACTAAGGAGAAAATATTCAGTGGCACTGAACCTCACACCGCTTGGTGACAGGGTAATCATCGAGCCTGCCGACGCAGAGGCATCAACCTCTCCCGGCGGAATCATCATTCCTGACACTGCAAAAGAAAAGCCCCAGCAGGGCAACGTTGTAGCAGCCGGCCCAGGCCGAACTACCGACGACGGCACAGTCATCGACATGCCGGTAAAAGTCGGTCAGACCGTCATCTACTCGAAGTACGCAGGTACCGAGTACGCAGAAGGCGGAGTTGACTACCTCATCGTTCGAGAGAGCGACATCCTCGCAATCGTTGGATAGTTCGTACTCGAACTAATCATTCCATTCGAGCCACACGGCTCAATCTGGAGAAATGTAAATAATGGCAGCAAAAGACCTAAAGTTCAGCGATGACGCTCGATCCCGTCTAAAAGAGGGAATCGACGTTCTTGCTGACACTCTGAAGTCGACACTCGGCCCACGTGGTCGAAACGTTATCGTCGACAAGAAATTCGGCCCTCCGCAGGTAAACTCCGACGGTGTAACCATCGCCAAGGAGATCGACCTCGAAGATCCGTTTGCAAACATGGGCGCACAGCTTCTGAAGGAAGTCTCTAAGAAGACTAACGACGACGCTGGTGACGGTACTACCACTTCAACAGTTCTCGCACAGGCAATCATTGCTGAAGGCTTCAAGAACGTTGCAGCTGGTGCCGACCCAATGGCACTCAAGCGCGGCATGGAAATCGCAATGGCTTCCGTTCGCGAATCGATCGCTGGCCTGTCAACACCAGTTGACTCTAAGGAACAGATCGAAAGCGTTGCAATCCTTTCTTCCCACGACGACGAGATGGGTTCACTCATTTCCGACGTTATGGACAAGGTTGGTAAGGACGGCGTTATCACCGTTGACGAGTCGAAGTCTCTTTCATACGAGACTGAGTTCGTTGAGGGTATGCAGATCGACCGAGGTTTCCTCTCTCCTTACTTCGTAACTAGCTCAGAACGACAGGAATCAGTTCTAAACGATCCTTACGTTCTGATCACTTCGCAGAAGATTTCTGCAATTTCCGACCTTCTCCCTGTTCTCGAGAAGGTTCTGCAGACCAACAAGAACATTCTTGTTATCGCAGAAGACGTTGAGGGCGAAGCACTCGCTACTCTCGTTGTGAACAAGCTTCGTGGCACATTGAACGTCGCTGCCGTAAAGGCTCCTGGCTTCGGTGACCGCCGAAAGGCAATGCTCGAAGACATCGCTATCCTCACCGGTGGCACGGTTATCTCAGAAGAAATCGGTCGCAGCATGGACTCGGTTACTCTCGATGACCTCGGAAAGTGCAAACAGGTTGTCGTTTCTAAGGACGAAACCACGTTTGTTGACGGTGATGGCTCTCTCGACGCTCTCGCAGGCCGCAAGGCTGAGATCGAGACTCAGATTGCTGACACTTCATCTGACTACGACCGTGAGAAGCTCCAGGAGCGACTTGCTAAGTTGTCTGGTGGTGTTGCCATCCTCAAAGTCGGTGCAGCCACCGAAATTGAGATGAAAGAGAAGAAGCAGCGAATGGAAGACGCTCTGTCTGCTACTCGAGCTGCTGTTGAAGAGGGAATCGTTCCCGGCGGTGGAACTGTTCTCATCCGAGCTGCTGCTGCACTTGCTTCAGTATCTTCAGACAACTCTGACGAGCAGACCGGAATCAACGTTCTTCGAACGTCTCTCGTTGCTCCAATCAAGGTCATCGCTGCTAACTCCGGTTACTCAGGTGATGTGATTCTTGAGAAGGTTGCTGAGAACTCAGACAAGAACTACGGTTTCGACGCTCACATTGGCGAGTACGGCGACATGGTTTCCATGGGAATCGTTGACCCTGCCAAGGTAACTCGTGCAGCAGTTGAAAACGCAGTTTCCGTAGCTGGAATGATCCTCACAACTGAGGCTCTGATCAGCGAGCAGGACGAACCAATGCCAGCAATGCCGGCAGGTGGACCTCCTGGTGGAGACATGGGCTTCTAAATAGCCCTTGCTTTACAAAGCAGTTCAAGAAGAGCCGCATCTTTCGATGCGGCTCTTTTTTTTCAATTCCTTCGACACTGTCATCCTGAACTCATTATCAAGACCTATTCCTCGAACCCATAGTCAAAGTAATTCTGAACTCAATTCAGAATCACTCTCAAAATCCAGCGACGCACACTTCAGGAATTCTCCGAGCGCATAAAACTATTCAAAGTTCATGCCTCCGTCCGTGTACGATGGATTGCTGGCGCTTCTTTTGAAAAAAAATCAGGAATAACGAATGAACGAAATCGTAGTCGGCTTTGCTCTTGTAGCAGTGGTGCTACTCGCGACGCCGATCATCTCGGGAGTAGTCGACCGCTCTCCCCTGTCGTTCGCGTTTCTATTCCTACTTCTAGGACTGGCACTGGGTGAATCCGGCTTCGGCGTGATCGATCTCGACATTCACGATCGCCTCTTAGAGGTAATAGCCACCCTCACCCTATCTCTGGTTCTTTTCCTTGATGCCGTAAAACTTCAGATCGAAGAACTCCGATCAAGATGGTTCGTTCCGGCACTCACTCTAGGTCCCGGAACCACATTAATAATCTCGCTTCTCGCAGCCGCCATCGCGTGGCTGATCGATCTGCCAATAATTGTCGGATTCATCGGTGGAGCCGTTCTCGCTTCTACCGACCCTGTCGTCTTGCGTGAACTCATACGCGACCACCGAATCCCTCGGTCAGTACGCCAAACTCTCAGAATCGAAGCTGGCATGAACGATCTCGTCGTGCTGCCAACGGTGTTGATTCTTGCGGCGATAGCAACGTCATCCTCGAGTGGTGCACAGGCATGGATCGTGTTCATCGCCAAACTACTGTTGTTGGGGCCAGCCATTGGTTTTGTAGTCGGAGGACTCGGATCATGGCTGATGGTTAGAATCGATAAAGCGACTCCCATCAGGCGCGAACTTCAGTCAATGTACGGTCTAGGCTTGGTGCTCGGGTCGTATGCCGCAGGTACGGCTGTAGGTGGCGACGGATTTCTTGCCGCATTCGCGGCGGGTCTCGCCGTAGTTCTTCTCAACCAGACTTTGTGTGATTGCTTCCTCGAGTACGGTGAAGTTACATCTGAGATGGCGATGCTTTTGTCGTTCATTCTGTTCGGAATCGTTCTTTCCGGACTAATCCCAGATATTTCGCTTGGGCCTGCATTGGCTCTCGCCCTCATTGCAATTTTCTTGATCCGCCCTCTATCACTCACGCTCGTTTTACTTCGAGCGCACATGAGTTGGGAGGCAAGAGGTTTCGTGGCGTGGTTCGGGCCACGCGGACTAAACTCACTTCTACTGGCTTTGCTGGTCGTTCAGCTACATGTCGAAGGTGCTGAAATTCTGATGGGAGCTGTGGGAGTTATCGTATTCGTGTCGACGATTCTCCACGGCGCCAGTTCGGGTCCTGCGGTCAAGTGGTATGCCAAGCGTATTCAGCATTCGGTTCACGAAGAAGAGCGTGAAGCCGATGCTGCTGGAATTTTCGAGGGACATTCCGAAGAAGTTCCAAGAGTTACGCCTGACGTATTGAACTCAATGCTGCAATCCAACGAGCCTCCTATTCTGCTAGACGTTCGTTCACGTTTTAGCTACGAAGGTGATGGCTTCCGAATCGCCGAGGACGTACGAGTTCAGCCTGACGAACTCGGTGATTGGCTTCTTGACCGAGAACCTGACAGGCGAGTAGTCGCCTACTGCACCTGACAAGATGATGCGACCAGTGCCCGTGTGGCACAGGAGATGAGACGGCTTGGCTGGGATGCCTCTGCGCTGGCAGGTGGTCTTCACGCGTGGCGTAAAAAATTCCCGGTTGTGTCGATGGAACCTGAGGTGATCGAGCCGGACAGGCCGGATGAACGTCCTCTGAGTGCCGCAGATATTCATCTGTAAAAACGGCGTGGGTTGTACTCAGTACTGATTCATAGTCGATTTGTGTGATAGCTGCTCCAAACGATGTGATGTAACCTGCCGCACAATGTTCACCAAAACTGCCAAACAGTACGACGATGTCTACTCCTACAAAGACTACGAAGGCGAGAGTGAACTCATCACGACTCTAGTTCGTGAACGAGTGCCTAACGCCACAACTCTTCTCGACGTTGCATGTGGAACCGGGAAGCATCTGGAGCACCTGAGCAAATCGTTCGAATGTCAGGGAGTCGACCTCGATACGGAAATGCTCAAAATCTCAGAAGAACGCATGCCAGAAGCTCGGCTCCACAACGGTGATATGTGTGAGTTCAGCCTGAACTCAAAATTCGACGCCGTTACTTGCCTGTTTTCGTCCATTGGCTATACAAAAACCGTGGACCGCATGGAAGAGGCTGTTTCCAACATGGCAAACCACCTGAATCCAGGCGGCATGCTTCTCGTGGAACCATGGATAACTCCCGAAGCGTGGATTCCGGGAAGAGTGCACGCCGATAAATATGAAACAGGCGATGGTTTCGTATTGAGAATGGGTGTAGCGGAACCGGTTGACCGAGGTCGACTCGTTCTTGAATACATGATCGGCAACTCCAACGGCATCTCAAAAGTAACCGAAACCCACGAGATGGGCTGGTTCACTCACGACGAGTATTCGAACGCCTTCACGAAAGCCGATCTGAAACTCGAATACCTCGAAGAGGGTTTAACTGGCCGCGGCATTTATATCGGCTTGAAGCCCGAATAACCTACCGTCAGACCCTGCCCGCAAACCAAAATCTAGATGTAATTGTTTAGTGATCACACTCATGCAACCGCTATTTCACGCATGCCATGGTGAATCCATGCGTAAGTTTTTTGCACAACTACTGTTCGCAACATCTGTGGTACTTCTCATCGCTGCATGCAGCTCGCAAGCGACAAGCGAACGAGGAACCACCACATCTAATGACATCATCCGGCAACCACACATCGTGGCTGCATTGTCTGATGAAATGACGCTAGCCGAGTGCGAATTACAGTTCACAGACGTTCCGTCGCCCGTAAGTTGGGCTAAAACTCCGGAGGAAGAGGCGTCGCTCTACGAGTGGACTCTTGGCAGTGCATACAAAGCAATGCCACTCCTTGACCCCAACACGGCAACACTCGAACAAATTCTTGATCGAAGCCGAGTAGCAATGGGCGATATCGTCACCTACAAATCGTGCAGCAAATCGCTAGACAGAGATTCTCCAGGCGCGGAATTTAGCACCAACTTCTACGATTTCACTGCTTTTCACTCGTATGACCACTATAGGTCTGTGATGAAGAACTCAGTTGATAGCAGTGCCCAATTTTGGGAATCCCTCAAGTTAGGTTCCACAGATTTTCGCCGCGATACCGATCACAGTTGGGAAGAATCACAACCTTCACCCGCAGCCGGTATGCAGCCAACCCCACCGTCTGAGGGTCTCGCTTGGATTCTTTACGAGCACGACCTCGAGCTAATCTCGAACAACGAAACGGCGGACAACGGCGAGAAGGTATATCGCCTAGCATTCACTAAGATGCTTCCAGGTTTCATCAATGAAGATGAAGTGCAGACAGCAAGAACCACATCCGTGCTAATCAGCCATGAAACGTTCCGAATGGTTTCCTATATTCAGGAAGACTACCCGGGTTTCGAATGGCCGACCGACTGGAGTAAAAAGGTCGCATACGTAGATTGGTGGCTCTCTGATGTCTACACAATGCACTACTTCGACTACAACGTTCCAGTAGTCCTAGAATCACCCGAAGACTACGTGCCGTACGAAGAAACCGTAATGACGCGCTAAATGCGGCAATAATCGGTTACCAACGGTTCTGTACTCGCGTGCTCACCCCCACGTAACTTGTAGGTGACAGCCCTCTCCTGCTCACTTGCCCTAACAGGCTAAACTGACGAGAGTGACAGGCTGATCTTGCATCGAGCGGGGAATTTGACCCGCCAACCACCACCCATTTGCACGAACCGGTCTATCAGTGAGTTAGCGCAACGATATGGACTCTTTCCGCTTTGTACACGCGGCAGATCTTCACATCGATTCACCCTTTGCGGGTGTCGGTGACGCCGATAATCGAGTAGCGACCCGACTTAGAGAGGCAACTTATGAAGCCTTTCAGAATCTGGTCGATCTTTGCATTAACCAAAATGCCGACTTCCTCGTGATCGCTGGTGACGTTTACGATGGTGCCGACCGCTCAGTTCGCGCTCAGTTGCGCTTTAGAGACGGACTTTCCAAGCTGGCAGAAGCCGGTATCCAGTCTTTTGTCGTTCACGGTAACCACGACCCACTCGATGGTTGGCAGTCGTCGATATCGTGGCCAGAAGGCGTTCACGTATTCGGTGCAACTCCTGAATGGAAGAATTTTGAGAAGAACGGCGAGGTGGTCGCCGCAGTTCAGGGCATGAGCTATCCAACTCGCGAGGTAACCGAAAACCTCGCAATCCAGTTCGCCCCTCCTGAATCAGGCAACTTATTTGCCATTGGGCTTCTGCACGCTAACGTAGGAGCCAACTCGGCACACCCGAACTATGCACCTTGCACAGTTGAAGACCTTTCAGGTTCAGGAATCGACTACTGGGCGCTGGGTCACGTTCACACTCGACAAACTCTAAAACGTGCGGCACCCGTAATCGCCTACCCTGGCAATACACAAGGCAGGCACCCGAACGAAACCGGAGCACGTGGTGCGCTAGTTGTCGATGTCGATCCTTCAGGTGCTTCTCGAAGCGACTTTGTTGCACTTGATGTTGTTCGATGGGAACGAAGCGACGTAGATATTTCTAGTTTTGAAACCATCGATAGTCTCGACTCGGCAATCAGGCAGGCAACCGACAATCTCAGCGTTCAAGCTGAAGATCGCGACGTGGTGTGCCGATTAAACATCGTCGGACGAGGACCTTTGCACGAGCAACTTGCTGCCGATGGCGCTGTCGACGATCTTCTCGATTCAGTACGAAACACCTGGAATGCAAGCGGTTCGCCGTGGGTATGGGTCGAGCGAATCACCGACTCAACTCGTCCTGCTATCGATATCGAAGCGCGTGCCAAACAGGATGATTTCCTCGGCGCAACTTTGAAGCGAGCTCTACTTTCTTCGATTGAAGCCGATGAAATCGATCGACTTACCGAAGTTGTTTCTGATGTTTACACGGGTCGACGTAACGGACTCGATAAGCCAAGCGACGAGCAGGTTTCAGCATGGGCAGAAGAAGCCCGCTGGTACTTAGCCGAACTGTTGGAGCAGAGCAAATAGCATGCGACTAACAGGAATCAACATAGAAAATTTTGGACCGTTTGCAGGTCGTGATTTCGACGATATGTCGAACAGGCTCACGCTTTTGCACGGTCCAAACGAAGCGGGTAAATCGGCACTTCGTGCATTCTTGCGTTCGACTCTGTTCGGCTACACAACGAAAGCCGACAAGGCATCGATTCGCGAGCTATTCACGTACAAACACTTCAAGCCAGAACCCGGATCGGGACAAATCTCGTTCGTCACTTCGTCGGATACGAATTTCAACATCCACCGACGCGACGGAAAGAAGCGTGGTGAAGTCAGTATTACAGGCGACGCAAACGGCAGCGACGATCTACTTCGTACGTTGCTCGGTGGTATCGACGCCGAGTTGTACACCAACGTTTTCTCAATCTCACTGAGCGAACTACAGGTAATTTCTTCTCTTAATTCCGACCAAATCCGAGACAAGATTTACTCGGTCGGACTCGGTCTCGCCAACGTTTCGTTAACTGATGCTCGTGCAGAACTCGATGGCGAACTGCACAAACTCCGAAGCACGACCGGTCGAGCCGGCTCGATGTCTAAGAACCAGAAAAGCCTCACAGAGCTGCGAACCAAACTTGAGGAAACTCGACGTGGCAGCGACGAGTACGCGGCTCTATCGAGCAGTCTCGAACAGCTTGTGGAGAACATCGATTCACAAACTGCCGAACTCGAAGACATGCGATCTGGCATCGAACGTCAGAAGACGCTCGTCAATATTCGTAAGCCGTGGGATCGCAAGACTGAAATCGAACGCCAGATTTCAGAACTTCCCGAAAACGACATGATCCCTGAGGACGGTCAGCAGCAACTCGACAATTTGGTCGAGCAAAAAACTGCCCTCCAATCTCAGATGGATGATGGCGAGCTACGCCAGCAAGAACGAAAGACTGAATCGGAATCAGTAGGCGTAGTCGAGGCGTTCCTTGATGATCAGCACGGCGAAGAAACTCGCAAGCTGCTAATGGAAACCGCGTACTACACGAAGGCTGTCACCGATTTACCAGAAGTCGAACAAGAGCTTGAGAAAGAACAGGCCCAACTCGACCGTGATCTCGCCGAACTTGGCTGGTCAGAACAGGCCGTAAGCAAGTTCGAAACACCAATGGATCTCCAGTCGAACCTGGAATCTGCGGGTCGTGAGCTAACAGCAGCGCGTCGTACATATCAAGAAGCCGAACTTACGGTTCAAAGCCGCACTGAAGACCGAGAGACAATGGCCGACGAAGCCATGAAATCTGCGGGCGCTCGTGATGCGCTGACTGATGTGCCAAAAGAAATTTCTGCCGATCTTGAGAAAAAACGAGATCGACTATCACGTCTACGTGCTGCAATAGCCGACGCGGGTTCGATTCGTTCTGAGATGAACGAAGCTCAGAAGAACCTATCTGACGCTCTTGCGCAGACCGAAACTGAAGACATTGGCGGTTTCGTAGGGTCAATCCTGCTGCCGATCACGGTCATCATCGTCGGTATCGCTTCGATGGCGTGGAGCTACATGCAAGCCGAGCTTTCTGGCGGACTCGCGGGTCTTCTGGGGCTTGTCGCGGGATTCATGCTGATCTCTCGTGCAAGGGCTGCTGGTGGATTCAAAATCACTATCCGCAAGCCTGCCATTAGTGAAGCTAAAGACGTTGCGAACGTTCAAGTTGAAGAAATTCAAGAACGACTCGACGCGGTGAACAAAGAAATATCTGAAATTGCCGGTGAGTTCGGAATTAGCGACACTCCAAGCATTCGTGATGTCGAAGAGAAAGCTGGAGAACTCGATCGCTCGCTAGACCTTCGACGAAGATTTGAATCTGTCTCACGTGAATTCGAAACTGCAGCTTCGAGGCTCGCAACAATCGACACACGCCTGACTGAGGCACACAGCAGTCTTGCGCTCAGTGCGAACACCCTCGCCGACGTGCAAAACCGATGGCAGTTGTTGCTCGAACGATCTGAGTTGCGCATCGATCTCGATCCTGCACAGGCAGCCAACGTGATGGCGAGCATCCGAACCCTGAAGAGCCAGCAGCGCACGACTGCAAGCCTGCGCATGCGGGTTTCTCAAATGTCAGATACTGCTGGTGAGATCGATTTCCGACTGTCAGAAATTCTTGAAGCAGCAGGTTTGCCTGAAGCACCTGCACAAGCGGGCACACAGGCACTCGAAGATTTGGCGATGCGCCTCAAAGCACATGACGAGGCTGTTGTTCGACAGTCGCAGATCGCTGCTGAAATGGAAAACTGGACTGCTGAGTTTGAAACTCTCGAAACTCGAATGTCAGAGCTCGACGCCAAAATTGGTTCCCTCTTAGAAAAGGGCGAAACCTACGATCATGAAGAGTTCAAGGCAACAGCCATTCAGGTGCAGGAACGACGCGAGCTAGAGCGTAAGCTCTCTGAGCTTTTGGAGAACACGCCTCTTCTGAGCAATGATGATGGACAGTCGTACCGAGACGACCTGATTGCCACTCCGCACGAAGAAGCCGTTGCACGCCTTCAGCAACTCGAAGATGAAGAGAAACGATTACGTTCGGTTGTAGATGGTTTGCACGTAGAACAGGGCAACCTACTTCGACAGCGAAGCGAATTTGAAAAATCTGGTCAAGCTCTCGAACTTCACTCGAAGATCAACATGCTTGAAGAGAAGATCGCTCGAGACGCCCAGCGTTGGGCGGTGCTCACAATCGCCCGAGACGTATTCGAACGAACACGCGAAGAATTCCAGCAGGAACGACAGCCAGCGCTAATACGTTCAGCTTCCAAGTACCTGTCAGATCTCACGCTGGGACGCTACACAAGCGTCAGAGCCGTGATCGGCGAGAAAGACCAAGACCTCGAAGTAGTCGAGGGCGAGGGTCACACCAAGCGTGCCAACGAGCTAAGTCGCGGTACTGCCGAGCAACTATTCCTCGCAATGCGATTCGCGCTGATCGAGGAATACGCCAAGAACGCAGAGCCTATGCCCGTCGTGCTCGACGATATCCTCGTGAACTTCGACCCAGAGCGTGCAAAGGCAGCCTGCAAGGTCATCATGGACCTCTCGGAGCGATTCCAGGTCATCTTCCTTACCTGCCACCCCGAAACTGAAGCAATGTTCAAGTCTGTAGCACCTACCGGCAAGAAAGCTCGGGCCGAGGCCATGAGCGTTGTTGAGCTAACAAGCAGTGCGGCCGCCGAACGACTTACGCTCGTTGAACCGGCGTAGCTCACCATGCTGCGTCGAGACATCCAACTGCTCGATGTCGAGATCGTCACCGAGCGGCTGATTTTGCGTCCTATCGACCTCATCGATCTTGAGCCTATAGCTCGCGAATTCGACGAAGAGATCACAAGGTACATGTATCCGCCGCCCGCACGGTCTGCGATGGACGTCGCACCATTTATAGCTAACTCGATTGAAGGACTGAGCAACAACACGAACCTTCAACTCGTGGCGAATCTCGCAGAAAATTCCGAGCAATTCGTTGGGTGTCTTGGTCTGCACCGCGTTAACACCCCCACTCCAGAGCTAGGCGTTTGGATAGCAAAAGGTTTCCATCGGCAAGGACTCGGACTGGAAGCAATCGAAGCTTTGTGTGGCTGGGCTGCCGACGAAATCGAATGCGATTATTTGCGGTATACGGTCGACCGAGAAAACCTGCCAAGCCGCAGAATTCCTGAAAATCTCGGCGGCGAAATAGAAGACGAATATGACCGGATTACGCCCGACGGCAGGACGTTAAATATCGTCGAATATCGGATCTATCCAGAGACGATTTAGGCGTCAAATTTCTGAGCAATTTTCAGGCTCAAAATTACGCTTCGTCGGCCGCTCCATCGCGGTCGCCAGGGGTGACAGAAAGCCCCTCATATAGCCGGGTCATTCCCTCAAGCCATTTGGCCTGCACAGCGGGATCCCAAGCCGGGTCGAAGTCCGGATATTTTGCAAGAATTCTGTCGGCCAATTCGAGCTTCACGGAGCCAGCCGGAGCAGTAGATTCCGGCGGTGTTGAGACGACCGTTTTCTCGGCTACTACCGGTGCCGCAGGAGCCACCCGCTGGCGAGCTGGAGCCGACATTGTTCGGCTCTTACTTGCGCCGTGACGCCCCACTAGAATCCTCTTTGAAAGCTCGATTCCCGCGGCCTGAGCAGCCCTAATAAAGAACGCCTCACATTTCGTGAGCACACCCTCTTTTGTGCCGAACGACCGGAACGCCTCATGGAACTGACCCTTGCTCGCCCGGGCCAAATCAAGCTCGAACACGGGCACGTAAAAACGCTCAAGAATTCGCCTGAGCAGGGCCCGCCTGTCGTCGCCTTCCGCATGGACCAGATCTTCCAATTCGTGTGAAGGATGCCCCTCGGCGTCGACAAGGGTAAGCACCTTCAAAGCAGTCATTAATTGGGTCCCAGAGCTACCTGAGAACCTCGGACCCCAAACTGTTTTGTCGATACGTCCTGGAATGCCCTCGTCTAGAAGGAATTCCAAAAAAGTTTGGAATGTCCGGTAAGGGACATATGGGGGAACTGTGGATGTTTGATCTTGAGTGGTCATTTGAACTGGGAAACGGTCATTCCAAGCCGGTGCACTGCTCACACTATCTCCCAGCAATTCCAAAGTCAAATGTTATTTGGAATGCCGATTTCCCGGCGGGGACAGTTTATGAAACTACTTTTTGGAACGCGGAGAATACTCACATCGATTTGGAATGCGATGTGTAGTTAGTTTAGTTGCTACTGCTCATTCCGATTCCATAGGCATGTGAATTCGAATCCCGGCAAGCACCGGGAATATATGAGGAAAAGCAAGTTGAAGATTCCGATAGATCAGATCTTTCCGGACCCAGATCTACCTCGCTCAAAACGAGCAAACGGTCGTCGTGAAAACACGCGTTCTGTGCGCTCGAAGCGAGATCCGGTTGTTCTATCTACGGACAACGGGTACCTCCTTTTAGCGGGCGAGCGAAAGCTGACAGCCGCTAAAGAAGCTGGCGAAACAGCGGTCGAATGTACCGTCAAAGAAGAGGTCACTCCGCAGGAGCGTTGGGAGCTTTCTCTCGCCGAGCAGTACCACTCTTCTCTTGTGCCAGCGATGGAGCTAGGGCGCGCTTTCATGGAGTACCGAGACAGCCATGAAGTGACCCAGCAAGAGCTCGCTCGCAGGACCGGAATTACACCTGGAACCATCCACCATTACGAGAGCTTAATTCGCACGCTCGACCCGGCTTTGGGTGAGAAAGTAAACAGTGGAGAACTGACCTTTAAAGAGGCACGTTCTATCGCCGATATTGAGGACCATGTGCGGCAGCGAGAAATCGCTCAGCCGTTCATCGACGGACGCCTTTCCAGCGTCCATGTGGAGCGCATTGTGGGACGCGCGAAAACGTCTGCAACTTTGTCGATAGAGGACATTATCGAAGAGGTTGTAAATGGTAAGCGAGCACCCGAGCGAGAGCCGGAACCAGCACCAGTTATTCAGCCTGCAATTCCGGTTGAAGCCGACACAGCTTTGATCGAAAACGCCGTCCTGAAAATCGCCGGTGAGCTCGACGCAATGCAGCTGCAGGTTATTCCGGAATATCGACGACTGAAGCTCATCAGCAGTCTTCGAATTCTCGACAGCCGACTTAAGTCAGCACTCTCAAACCTAAACGGAGGTGTCGCAGGAGCGCAGCCTGTTCCAAAGCAGTACGCGCCAAGCAAAGTTCCGGTTTAGACACCTGGAGAAAAGATTTGGAGCGCCCAACTAACGAAGGGCGCGAGACATCCAGATCGGTGTGCCACTCGCACAAAAAACTGAATATCGCGTAGAGACAACTAGATGAAACGCTGAGGTTTGTGCGGACACACAAACCTCACGCCGCCGACATACTTCATGGGCTCTGAAGTTGCTGGCATAGTCTCCGCTGCGAGCCCATGTGCCCCTCCAATTACGCCTCCGGAGGGGCGCATTTCTTTAAGAGACATCGTAAAACTTACGGGCTTGGTTACTGACCGTAACACCTTTGGAGACTCGCGAGAACCCCCCGGCTACATCTGAGGAGCTTCACGAGTTTTATCCGGTAACGGATGATTTTCCAGATTGCCGCAGCGATGGTGACGAGCAAATTGTCATTCTTAACTTGATTCAGAATCGCTTACAAATGTCTAATACGTCGTTGGTGTTGTGATCATACAAATAGGTGCTACGCAAGCACAATCGCTCCCATCGCCAATCATTCTGAATCAAGTCCAGAATGACAGCGAGAGAGATTCTTCACTTAACGCTGGACCATCGCTAGAGACCCAAAATGCCCGCAGCGTTGTCGTGCAGAATCAGTGGTCGAGCTTCGTCGCGAATATCCAGCTCGTCGAACTGCTCCATCCAAGTCACCGGCGAAATGTACGGGTAATCAGATCCGAACAAAACCTTCTTGCGCAGGCGACCTCCCGCCTCTGCCATTAGTTCCTTCGGTATGTATTTAGGCGCCCATCCTGAAAGATCGATGAAAACATTTGGCTTGTGCAATGTAATAGCAATTTGCTCCTGAATCCACGGCCAAGCAGGGTGAGCCATGATGATCGTCAATCCAGGATGTCGGGCAGCAAGCGAATCAAAACCGGGGATAGGTCGCGAATAAGCCAACTCGAATCCACCACCACCGGGAGTGTTTGCACCCGCAGCTGCGTAACCCGAATGCATTAGCACCGGAATACCCAATTCTTCGGCCTTCGCAAAAAGCGGAGTAAATTCAGGATCGTCAGGAAAGAACGCCTGGTGAATCGGGTGAAGCTTTAACCCTTTCAGCCCCAATTCGGTAACCGCTCGCTCCAGCTCCTCAACAGCGGCCTGTCCCTTACGAGGATCAACCGACGCAAATCCGAGCAGAACGTCAGGATGCGCTGCGACGGTCTCTGCGACGTAGTCGTTCGGATCAGGCAAGTCGCCCGTCTCTGTCTCTGCGTCAACTGAGAAGATCACTGCCATCGTGTCGATAGCCCGGTAAGTTTCCACCATCTTCGCAACATCATCTGGCTCATCGTTCATACGGAACATACGACGTAACCCAGGCTCGATGCCGTATTCAGGGATTCCCGGCATCCGAGGGATGTGTGCGTGAATATCGATGGCTTTCATTAGGTAGTCCTACTTTACGAAATATTAATGTGGCTACGAGACAATCCAAATTGAGTTCGCTAAGAGTACGTTGTTTTGGCAATTCAACGGCTCAACTTCCGCTACATTCAGCACTCGAGTCTTGCCCATTCGAGATACTGCTGTCTAGAAACTGTTATCGTTTGCTCGACCAAGATGGCGCAAGCCTGGCGCCCTAAGTGCAAACACTGTCGATACGACGATACGAGGTCGATTGTTCTTTTGGAAATAGTTATTTGCGACGATGATCCTAACCAGCGCGATTATATTCGCGTCTGCTTCGAGATTTCGGCTACTAACAATCATTTTTCCGAGTTCGAACTTGGTTCCGACGCGCTCGACTATCTCAAACAAAACTCCACTGACCTAATTTTCCTTGATATGGGGTTGCCCGATATCTCGGGAATCGAAGTTCTGAAGCAGCTGCGAACGTATACAGACGCGCCAGTAATAGTGGTCAGCGGAAACGACACAACAGAGTCAGTAGCGCAGGCTCTGACTATTGGCGCCGACGATTACGTGACCAAACCTTTCGAACCGATCGAACTTATGGCGAGAGTCGAAGCCGTTATACGCAGATCATCCGATCAAAGAGTAGAGCGCTCGGTTTTTTCTATGGACAGAATTGTGCTCGATTTCAGCCGACGTCAGGCCACTGTCGACGGAGAAAACGTCGAACTCAATCTCACAGAATGGGACGTACTCAAGGCGTTACTGCACGAAGCAGGAGGAGTCGTCGAATACCAGGATCTAAAGGAACTGGCTTGGGGCACGAGCGAAGTTTCAGATGCGGCTGTCCACATGGCAATTCGCCGACTCCGCCAAAAACTCAATGAAGAGCCTTCCGATCAAGAAAGTGAAGGGCTAATAAGAGCTCACCGCGGAATCGGATATTCGATCAATATCCAGTAGATCAACCCTGAAGATCAGCGTTTGTCAGTTCACTGTCGATTCGAACCTAAGCGCTAAACCTTCGCCTTCATCGGCAAGATCAGCGACAGCGCTGCACCTACAGCAGCGATTATTCCTGCGAAGATAATTACTCCGTGGAACCCGTTCTCCTGATTTATAAATCCGGCGGCTATGGGTGTAAGTGAGCCGATAACTGCTCCACCAGAGAACATCAACGCGGTTCCCGATCCCTCTGATCCCTTGTCGATCATATCCATCGCAGCAGCGTTGATGATCGGCATCACAGAGAAGAAGAAAAGGCCCAAAATCGCGATAAGAGCGGTCATCGCAAATCCTGAATCGAACTGCAGGAACAGGAATATCAATACGGTCATCGAAGTCATCGCAAACGAAATGACAGGCCGACGACCAATACGATCTGAAAGATTACCCATGATCGGTGTCGAGATTATTCCGGCCATCGTTATAAGCGCAACGTGCACGCCAACGAAGGTATCCGAGTAGTCGAGCTCCTCACGCATGTATATAACGAGGAACACCTGGAACGAATTGTGAATCGCTCCTCTTAACGCCCCCAGCAATGCCATGCCGAGCACGCCCGGATTGGTTAGCAGCTTCTTAGCTGAACCAAAATACTCTCGAAGGCTTACATCGCCTGTCGATTCCGCTCCAGCTGTTTTGAACTTCGCAATTACCGCGAAACCGGTCATAAACATCGGGATCGAAATAATCACTGCCAGCCATCGCCAGTCGATTCCGCTGAACACCACCCACGATCCAATGGTTCCGGCTAGAAGAAACCCGATTATCAAAGGCGATGTCGTATTTCCGATCTGCGCACCTGTTAGGTGGGCAGCCATCGCGAAACCTCGCCGCTCCGGATATCTAGCGGCGAGCGTCCCGAATGCGGGAGCATGCCAGAGGGAAGTTCCAAATCCGACGATCACAACTCCGATCAGGAGCGCCCAATAAACAGGCGAGACTCCGATGATGATGTAGCCGGTTCCGACCATGAGCATCGACGCGAGAAGAATCCAAGCAATCTTCTTGCGGAACATGTCGGTGAGAATGCCAGCAGGAATATTTGCTAACCCAGACGAAATCGACTGTGCCGATGACATTCCACCAATCGCCACGTCACCAAGCCCGAGTGTCGCTCGAATGCTCGGGATCATCACCAACAAGGCACCCTGCCCGAAGTGCTTTATCCCGTGACCAGCTGAGAGGCCGTACATCAGCCCCAGACCAGAGGTTTTTACAGGAGCGCTCTCCGAGCTCTCGACTGTAGCTGAGATGTCTTCGGACGGATTACTGGAGCGGGCGGAGTCGCTCATTATTCTCCCTCCTTCGGGAGGGAGTTAGAGGAAGAGCAGATGTGATCCTGAGGACGAATGTTCACCCGGATCGTGAAGTCAAAGTTTGGCAAATCGAGGGCAGTGTACGCCTGCCCTCGATGCATTGCCTACTATTTAGCTCACCCGCTCAAGCGTACTGTGTGCCAAATCAAGCATCCAACGAGAATCCCATTCTTTTTGATCGCTGGTGGGACCGTTGTGAACGCTCACGAGATTTTCACCGATACGCAGAACAACCATCGAGCCAATTCCGCCCTGATCTATAGTTGCAGTCAGCCAGTCTCCAGTTCGGTCGAGCTGTTCTTCAAACTCGATGCCACCCTGTGAAAATTGACTTCGTAACACGTCGTAGTGATCGGCTGCAGCCTCCACATCGCTCATCAAAATCAAAGCCACCGAAACTGAATGCTCATTCAAATCGCTTGCGTACCAAGCAGTGCACATCGTCTCGACAGCAGAGTTATCAGCCTTCGCAGAATCGGTAGCTGAGTGCGTTTTGATCTCAAACGGTTCTGGCGCCGGCGGGAGTACGTTCTCGCAGGAATCAGGATTCAGCACGCCCTCTGCTAGAGGCAAACCATCCGACACTTCCAGGTTATCGACTTCGGCAGGATCTCTTATCAACCCCGTGGCAGGATCCATCAGGTCACGTGAAGAATCAGTATCAAGAGGCTCGACACCACCTCTCGGCTCGCCGTTCGGGTACAGCTCGTCGTCGTTGAGGCGAGTTCCATCGGTAGGATCTGCGATTCCTTCAGAACCAACAGCTATAGCGCCGTCGAGTACAACGATCATGTCGCCATCTGCCCCAGCGTCTCCACCTATAAGCATGCCCTGATCTACAGCGTTCGGATCGGCGGGTTCGATGGTAGTCGGGTCATGTTCCACAACTGCTCCAATTTTCGGAGCAGCATCATCGCCACCATCTGCAACATGCTCAATGCCGCCTGGCGATTTGGTGTCGGAACCACAGGCTGAAGCTGCGATGAGCCCCAATGCCATCACCGACATTGCACTTACTGTGAGAATTCGTTTGGTGATCATAATTTTGCAATCCTATCGAGATTAGAAACTAGGTCTTGCAAGGTATGACGACGCTGATGCGAGATTTGTTCCCGTTATACTCGCGGTTCATATCGTGGTGTGATTAGCGATAGAGCCGATTCACGCCGCTCAGTGCCAACAATTCAATCCCCAAAACTCAGTCAACGAGGTCAACTATGCCCAAATACGTCACGCTATTTAACTTCACATCGCAGGGCATCACCGAGGTCAAGACCTCTCCCGGACGAATGAAGGCCGCCAAAGAAGGTATTGAAGCACTCGGCGGAACAATGACCGAATTCCTAGTTACGATGGGCCGATACGATGGTGTGGTCAGTTACGAACTTCCTGATGACGAAACTGCAGCAATGTTCCTGCTAAAGACCGGGGCTCTTGGATTTGTTTCGACCGAAACAATGCGAGCATTCGACGTTGACGAGTTTGAAGGAATTACCGACAAGATCTAGTCGCTGGAATTCTTTCGGCTCAGTCACGTACGGAAATATAAAAACACCCCAAAGAAGATTGAACTTCGGGGTGTTTTTATATTTCAATCCGTTCGAAAGCAAGCCCGAAGGGTTACCCAAACATGTCACCTACCCGCCGTGGGTCGCTACCGTGCCAGCGTCGAGATCAGGCAGTGCGATTGCGGCTACGTACAAAACGCCTATAACTGCTGCCGCTACTAGCAGGAACATGGCGTAGCGTTTTATTCGATCGTTCCGAACTGCATTTGTTCTTGCTTTTACGTTCGCGCGGTTTCGCTCTTTACGTCGCTGTCGTTTCGTACTCGATGCCACTTCTACTCACCTCGTTAGTCGCGCTCGTCATCTGACGACTCGGCTACACAGCACAGTCTCCCCCTCTGACTCCCCCTACCCGGGATAGGACTGTTGTGGGTACTGGTTGTTGGTTTATCCCGCGCATTTGTTTTGATGCGGTGAGAGACGGCGAAGATACCTGAGGTGCCATCCTGAGGCACTCGAAGGACGGCAAGCAGGGCGCAACCCGAGAGTAGAACAAATCGACATATACACTTCGACGATCTGTCACGAGGCACGAACGCCCCACCCTTCCAGAGTGGGAGGGAGTTAGGTACATGCTAAGCCAGTCGGAGCAGGGTGGGAGAAGTGCGACGCGGAGCCGAGTCGTCAGACGACGAGCGCGACTAATACAGAGAAACAAGTCCCCCTTCCGGATTGGAAGGGGTTAGGGGTCACCTCGTAGACAGAGCCGAGTGATGAGTCACGAGCGCGATAACGGAGAAAAACATGAACTTAGGCATAACCAATCGCATCGCCGTTGTAACCGGCGGTAGCGAAGGCATCGGCAAAGCGGCGGCGACCATTCTTGCTGAAGAGGGTGTGAACGTCGTGATCTTGGCTCGAACACAGAGCAAGCTCGACGCAGCGGTCGCCGAAATTAGCCAGACGGCAGTTGGGTCGATTCAGGCGATTTCGTGCGATGTGAGCGATGCTGGTTCGGTCGAGTCGGCGTTTGATGCGATCTTGAGCGAGCATGGCAAGGTCGACATCCTTGTTAACAACGCCGGACAGGGCAATGCGAACACGTTTGACTCTTTGACCACGCAGATTGTCGACGATGACTACGCACTGAAGGTTCACGGAGCGATGTACTGCTCGAAAGCGGCGTTGCCGAGCATGCAGGCGCAAAAGTGGGGACGTATCATCAACATCACCACGGCAGCGGGTAAGGCGGCGGGCTACTCGACCCTGCCGACAGCGATGTCACGGGCTGCTGGCATCGCCATGACGAAGTCGATGTCGAAGGAATACGGTGTCGACAATATTTTGGTGAACACCGTTTGTATTGGCTCGATCCGATCTGCCCAGAACATGGTGAAGGCCGAAGAGGCAGTTGCCTCGGGTGCGGTTGCGACTACTGAGGACTACTACACCGAACGCTGCAAGGACGTCCCCGTGTTGCGAGTTGGTGAGGCTCGAGAGGCTGGTGACTTGATTGCCTATCTGGCGAGTGAACGTGCTTCGTACATTTCGGGTACTGCGATCAATATGGATGGCGGTGCTGCGCCGGTGGTGTGAGGGGGCTTATCTGCCGGTCATCCCGACCGAAACGACAGTGAAGCGGAGGGATCTCGTCGTGCCTGATAGAAACTACCAAACAAGCGGCAAGTACGTGAGATTCGAACGCCTGTACCTACGAATCCGAACCAGATTCCTCCGCTAACGGTCGGAATGACGAATAGCGGGCATCAAGCATGTGGGTCCATTTGATGGATTGCGGGTGCCTGTGCGCTTGCCGGTGGTTTTTGGTCGGCTGGTTTCTTGTTTTAGATTGCTATGGGTTGCTGGGGTTGGTCAAGAGGGTAGTGGCGCATGCATATACGGCAATATGTGACACCCAAAATTGACTGAATTTCACATTGAGCATAGGTTGACGAGTCGAGAAACTATTCCGAGGAATGATGAATGGCACAGAAACACAAATGCTTTATTTCATACGACAGCAGAGATCAAAGAGCGGTCGATAGATTTATTGAACAGTTCTCAGGATCAGCTGGCTCGTTTATTGCTAAACACTCTGATATGGATCAGGACATCGTCGATTCAAAGAACACTGACTATGTCATGTCAAGAATTTGAGCGCGATTTCTTGAAGACTCAACTGTAACTATCGTGCTGGTAGGCAAATGCACTTGGTCGAGGCGATATGTCGACTGGGAAGTTCAGTCTTCATTGAGAAAACCTGCGGACGGGCCACCCCCTAACGGGTTGGTCGCTATTCAGCTATATGAGTCTTACTCTCGATTACCTGATCGAGTCAGGGCAAACAAGGAATCTGGGTATTCTGAATTTTACGAGTACCCGAAAAGCAGCACTTCACTTGCCAATATCATCGAAGAAGCATTTGGGCGTCGAAGAACAGCGGCAAACAAGATCGTCAACTCTCGGGACAGATTCAAATACAACAAAAAGTGTGACTAGCAACGAAACTGTATCCAATGAGTGAAAAGCTTGAATCAACACAAGAACTAGTTCTGCCTGATCTTTATGAATCAGCTGAACAGGCTTCAGCAACAGCCCAACTTAAATTTGTGCGTCTGAGTATCGCTAGTTTGGCTCTCTTGGTAATAACGGCCGGCGTCGCGTCTGTGACTCTTGAAGACACTGAAATTCAGGAAATCGTCGCCATCGTAACGGCCGTCCTCGTAGGAGTCGCTACGTTAGTTTCTATCGCAATCAAATTTTGGCATTTCCAAGATAGTTGGTACGGAGGTCGAGCGATTGCAGAGTCGACTAAAACAGTCGCTTGGAAATACACGGTCAGAGCCGCACCGTTCAACGGTGAACTATCTGATGCCAACAAACTTCTGAGCGCCAACCTACGTGAAATACTACGTTCACAACGGCGGCTCAATGTGAACCTAGACGCAGTTTCAGCGAATACTCAGCTGACATCAGAAATGTCGACTCTTAGAGCGGCTCCTTTGAATAAAAGGATCGATGCGTACAAATCAGGACGTGTCGCGTCGCAAAAAGAGTGGTATTCGGCAAAAGCTTCGACTCACAAAACTCGGAGTAGACAGTTTTTCGGAGCACTCATTCTGTCAGAGCTGACCGCTTTGGTGATCGCAATACTTTATGTTGCGTACTCACCAGGGCAAATAAATCTTGTGGGCGTCGTGGCAGCGATTGCCATAGCGACGACTAGCTGGCTACAAACTAGAGACCATGAAACGCTTTCAAGTGTGTATAGCTTCACTTCTCATGAACTGGGCATCGTCGAATTAAAGTTGCAAACCATAAGCAGTGAAGACGAATTCTCAGAATTCGTGAATGAAGCCGAAAGCGCTATCTCTCGCGAGCACACAATGTGGGTAGCAAGACGTTCATCTGAGCTTGGTGGCACTAGTTCGTGACAAACACACTCGAGGTGAAAACGAAGGATTACTAATTGAATTTTCTCGACATAGCAACCCCGCTCCTTAGCTTCATCGTTGTGACCACAGCAGGTTTTTCGTTCCTAGGTGACGCGTTAGGGCACCAACTCCGATGGGAAGGGGCGTCAGTAACATCTTCCGTTTATTACCCTCATCGATCATTCCGTCCAAATCCGGCTACATGGCCAAAGAGGCGAGTAAAACTACTCGTGACCGAGCATTGGCGCGGCTGGTCTAAGTGGTCACTGAGATTAAAAACAGTCGGTGTATGTGCCGCACTGACTGCGGCAATGATCGAACTTTGCAAAGCAATAAATTGAATATCTCAATTAATGCTATTTGCCTACGCCTCCACCCCCAACCGTCGCTCAACGGCACCCAACGCCTCGTCGATTATTCCGGTTAGTTCGTCGGTTTGGTCGGCGGTGATGGTTAGTGGTGGTGCTAGTGGGAGGATGTAGGCGGGTACTCGGATCCAGACTCCGCGGGTGCGGAGTTCTTCCGTGAGCATCGCATTTACACCTACGGAAGCGTCGAAGTGTTCTTTGGTTTCGCGGTCTTTCACGAACTCGATGCCTTGAATTAGGCCGACGCCACGGGTGTCGCCGATGATGGGGTGTTTTGCCTTCATTTCATCGAGAGACTCTGAAATCTGCTCACCTCGCACTCGGGCGTTTTCGACCAAATTCTCTCGTTCTACGATTGCCAGGTTGGCGAATGCGGCGGCGGCACCGCCGGGGTGGGCTGAGTAGGTGTACATGTGCGACCAGACCTTGTCGGGTCCGCCAGCAAAGGAGTCGGCGATCTTCTGGGTCGAGATCGAACCTCCGACCGGGAAGTAGCCCGACGTAATGCCCTTCGCAAACGACATGATGTCGGGAGTGACCCCAACGAAATCGGCACCAAACCACTCGCCAAGACGTCCGAAGCCGGTAATGACCTCATCGAAAATCAGCAGCACACCGTACTTATCGCAAATCTCGCGAACCATCGGCCAGTAGTTGGAAGGCGGCACAACTCCGCCCAAAGGCTGCGACACAGGCTCGCCGATAACCGCCGAAACGGACTCAGGTCCTTCGAACAAAATCGCCTTTTCGATTTCCAAAGCAGCCCGTTCGCCGTTTTCTTCTGCCGACGAAGCACCGTAAGTGTCGTGGTAGTAGTGGGGCTGTCCGACCGTAACCACGTTCGCAGGCTTGGGCTGGTAGTCGGTGCGAGGGAAGCCGGGGTGGCCGCCGAGCCACATAGTTCCGTAGGTGGAGCCGTGGTACGAGCCTTCTCGTGAAATGACCTTGTAGCGTCCTTTGTCGCCCCTGCGCACGTGGTACGCCTGCGCCATTTTGAGCGACGACTCGTTGGCTTCGGATCCGCCCTGGCAGAAGAACGTTCGTGAAAGATCGCCGGGTGCGATTTCTGCGAGCTTGGCTGCGAGTTGGATGGTTTTGGGAGTGGCGCCGGAGTAGACGTTCATGCTGATGGAGGTCAGCTGGTCGTAGATGGCTTTGGCGATCTCCTCTCGTCCGTGACCAGCGTTGCGGAAGTACATGCCGCTGATGCCGTCGATGAACTTGTTTCCTTCGACGTCGGTTACATAGATGCCTTCGGCTGACTCCATGAGGAGGGGTCCGCCTTCTTCGGCGAGGAGGGTTTGGTTGGTCATGCCTACGTGCATGTGGTCGAGGACGGCTTGGCGGAGGGCTTGGGGGTCGTTGGCGGCTGGGATTGGCATGGTTTTCGTTACTCGCGCTCGTTATCTAATAACTCGGCTCGGGAGTCTTTCATTTTGGCCCTAGCCCTTTCCGGTCCGGAAAGGGTACCGTTGTTGGCCAGGGTTGGGGGTTGTTGGATTGAGTGTCGTCCTTCGACGGGGCTCAGGATGACAGTAGTTAGTTGTTGTCTAAGTTGAAATCGTCTCGCTCAGGCGATGGCTTCGGCGAATGGGGTTGGTTTTGTGCCCATTATTGCTGCTAAACCGGGATCGGTGGGCGTTCCTTTGTAGGTGTTTACTCCGGAAGCGAATCCTTCGTCGTTTTTCAGCGCTTCGACAATGCCCTGTTCAGCGATCCGTATCAAGTACGGCAGCGTGGCGTTCGATAGTGCGGCCGTTGCTGTTTTAGGGACAGCTCCGGGCATGTTGGCGACTGCGTAGTGAACTACACCATGAACGTTGTAGGTGGGATCTTCGTAGGTCGTGGCGTGAGTTGTTTCGAAGCAGCCACCTTGATCGACTGCGACATCGACTAGTACTGCCCCTTGCTGCATTTTCTGAACTTGGTCTTCTTTTAACAGAACCGGTGGACGACGTCCCGGTGAGTAAACAGCACCGATTACGACATCGGCATTTTTCGCTGATTCTTCTACAGTTTCAGGAGTCGATATGACGGTTTTGAGAGTGCCGGCAAGTTCAGAATGATCGGATGCAAACTGATCGAGTCGATCTTGAGCGACGTCGATTAGCGTGACAGTGGCCCCGTTGGCTAGTGCGAGCTGAGCGGAGTTTTGTCCTACCGTGCCAGCGCCAATAACAACGACATCTGCCGCTGGCGCGCCTTGGATGCGCGAAATGAGTTTGCCGAGTCCTCCGTGAGCGCGCTGCAGGTGATGACCGGCTGCGTGAACGGCGAGTTGACCGGCTATTGCACTCATAGGAGCCAGAATCGGGAATCTCGTGCTTGGGTGAGTGACGGTTTCGTAGGCAATTCCGAGTACGGATTTGTTGAGCAATGTGTTTGCCAACGGTACATCGGCTGCGAGATGGAGAAATGTAAAGAGAGCGGAATCTTCTCGGATGAGATCGTACTCATATGGCTGAGGTTCTTTGACCTTCACGATCAGATCGGCGGTGCCCCAGACTTCGTCAGCTGTTTTTGCGATTTGGCAGCCGGATTTGCGGTACGAGTCGTCGCTGTATCCACTTCCGTCGCCTGCTCCGGATTGGATCAGGACAGTTTGGTTGCGGCTGGTTAGCTCGCGAGCGCTTTCGGGAGTTAAGGCGACGCGGTGTTCACCGATTTTTGTCTCGGCGGGAATTCCGAACAACACAAAATTGATTCCTTATAGCCAGTTAGAGTTCAAAGCTAACTAATCATAACGGGCAGATCGCTTGAATTGGAGTGACTAAAAGTGAGTGTGTCGAAGGGGTTGCGCTGAGACTCGCACGCTGATTGGTTCAGTTTAGGCGGCGATGCCCAATCGTCGTTCGACCGCCCCGAATGCTTCGTCGATTCGGGTGGTGAAATCGTCCATTTCGTCGGCGGTTATGTTGAACGGAGGGGCTATTAGGAGGATGAACAGTGACGAGCGGATCCAGACGCCTCGTTTGCGGAGTTCGTCGGTGACCATTTTGCTTACGCCGAGTGATGGATCGAAGTGTTCTTTGGTTTTGCGGTCTTTGACGAACTCGATGCCTTGAAGAAGGCCGACTCCTCGTACATCGCCGATTATCGGGTGCTTTGCCTTCATTTCTTCGAGGGAATCGGTGAGTTGCTCGCCTCGGATGCGGGCGTTCTCGACTAGATTTTCTCGTTCGATGATTTCGAGATTGGCGAAGGCGGCGGCGGCACCTCCGGGATGAGCCGAGTAGGTGTACATATGGCTCCACACTTTCTCGGGTCCACCAGCGAACGCATCAGCGATTTTCTGAGTTGAGATCGCTCCGCCAACGGGGAAGTAGCCAGATGTGATGCCCTTGGCGAACGCCATGATGTCGGGCACTACTTTGACGAGATCGGAACCGAACCAGGTGCCTAATCGCCCAAAGCCAGTGATCACTTCGTCGAAAATTAGAAGCACGCCGTATTTGTCGCAGATTTCTCGAACCATTGGCCAGTAGTTGGCGGGCGGAACGACGCCTCCGAACGGTTGCGATACGGGTTCGCCGATCACGGCTGAGACGGATTCAGGACCTTCGAACAGGATGGTTTTTTCGATTTCCTGGGCGGCTCGTTCGCCGTTTTGTTCGGGAGAGTTAGAGCCGTAGGTGTCGTGGTAGTAGAGAGGTTGTCCGACTGTCACGACGTTCGAAGGTTTTGGCTGGTAATCGGTTCTCGGGAAGCCGGGGTGACCTCCCAGCCACATCGTTCCGTAGGTCGAGCCGTGATAGGAGCCGTAGCGGGAGATGATTTTGTGACGTCCGGCATCGCCTCGGCGGACGTGATACGCCTGCGCCATTTTGAGTGCTGATTCGTTTGCTTCCGATCCACCCTGGCAGAAGAAGGTTCGTGATAGATCGCCGGGAGCGATTTCGGCGAGTTTGGCTGCGAGTTGGATCGTTTTGGGAGTGGCGCCTGAGTAGACGTTCATGCTCACGGAGTTGAGTTGATCGTAGATAGCTTTGGCGATTTCTTCTCGACCGTGCCCGACGTTGCGGAAGCCCATGCCAGAGATGCCGTCGATGTAGCGATTGCCCTCGACATCAGTGATGTATATGCCTTCGGCGGATTCCATCAGAAGCGGTCCGCCCTCTTCGGCGAGGATGGTCTGGTTGGTCATTCCCATGTGCATGTGTTCGAGCACGGCTTGGCGAAGGGCTTTGGGATCGTTGGCGGCGGGTATTTGGGGCATGAGGGGGTTATTAGCTGGTGGTGAGAGAAGTTGGCTAACTATAGAGGTTGATATGTTCCATTTGCGCGAATGCGGAACAAATTTGGTAGTTCGTGCGTTTTAGTGACAGGCGTAGTATTTATCGCTGAATTTGCAAAACGAAACGGGGCAGGCTGTGTTTCGAAAAATTAATCTGATGATCTTTGTGGCGCTGACAGTGTTCATTGTTGGTGCTTGTAGCAGTTCAGGCGAGGCTTCAGAGCCAATTCAGAATCCACCTAACCCTACTTCTGAGGCAGGATCGTCGGCGATTTCAGCAGCTGAGATCGACCCAAATTCGTGTGCCGGCGTTTTGACTGATAAGGAAGCCGAGGGCGAAGGCGAACTTTCGTTGTTCAGGGATTCTCTGACTGATTCAGTTCGATCATCACAGCCGCAGATTGTTTCGATGTGCTCCGCTATGTACGACACCAGCCTGCCGGGTCGAGAGTTCATGGCGGTGGTACTGATGCAGTTCAAGTCGGGTGATTCAGCCGTTGATCACTATGAATTGATGAAATCGGCGTACATGGAGACCGACGACGCGATATCGGAGTTGAACAACTCGGACGAAGGTTTGACCGACATTCTTTCGATTCTGATTGATCAGGATGGAATTGGTCGAACAACGGTAATGCGGCAACGTGAGTGGCTTGTGACCGTGTCGGTGGGACCAACCATGGCGAAATCACCGTGGAACGTTGGCGATATCGAGCTTATTGGTAAGAGCGTGCTCGATCGCGTGAACTAAGAAGAAAGAACTGCCGGAATCGTGAATGAAACAGTCGTTCCTCGGTCTGGTTCGCTTTCGATGTAAACCTGACCATCGTGGAGTTCGACAATCGACTTCACGATGGTTAATCCAAGTCCGGCACCGGGAACTGCTCGCACTTCGGCGGCGTCGACCCTGAAGAACGGTGTGAATACCTTCGAAATGTCTTCTCTGGATATTCCGGCTCCTTGATCGGTTACTTTGACGATGAACTTATCGTTCTCGAGTCCGCAAAATGCGTGGATGGTCGACCCCGGCCAGGAGTATTTCGACGCGTTCGAAAGTAAGTTCGTTATTACCTGCGACATTCGAACTGAATCGGCGATTGCTCGATATTTCGACTCGTCAGGAATGTCGATATCTATCTCTAGTTCTTGATCGAGTGTTCGTACGTGGTGAGCATACTCATTGGCAGTATCAGAGACAATTTGTGGCAGATCGACGGTACTCAAATTGAGTTTAAAACTATCGGTTTCAGATCCTGAGGCGTCGAACAGATCATTGATTAGAACTTCGAGACGACGTGCACTGCGACCGATCACTTCGGAGTGAGCCTGGATTCTCTCTCGAGACAGGGTTTCAGATTTTCCGTCGAGAATATGAGCGAACGTAGTCAGGCTGGTGAGCGGAGTTCGGAGCTCGTGCGATATCTGCCCAAGAAAGCTGCTTCTTGCCTCGGCAGACCTCATCAACTGAATGTTGGCATCCTGAATTCTTCTGCGCCGCACCTGTTCGAACATAATCGCCTGACGCGTGGCTCGACGGCGAACACTAATTGCATATACGGCGAATACGCCAGCCCCAAGAATCACGAAAATAGCGAGCGTTCGATTCGCTGCGACTTTCCACGGCTCACCGCCATCGGGCGATAGTAGAAATCCGAGGATAGTCAGTGCACAGGTAAGGACCGTTACTCCAGCGATAAACCGAATTCGAGCGGTTCGCATTGAAGTCATCACTGCGACCGCGTACGGCACTCCTGCTGCAACACCGAGAGGGAGAAAGATGTCGAGAACAAAAAATCCTACTACGAGAATTCCTGTCCACACGTAAGCAGCGGACCTGCTTAGTAACGTTGGCATGATCTGCATACGCGTAGGCTTCTGGTCGGTTGTCGTATTGGTCAGCATCGTAGTGCAAACGCGATCGGAGCGTTTGATCAGAGCGGGTGGCTGATACTCTAGTTGTTCCAGCCCGTGATGCTAGATATAGCACCTTCATTAACAATATTCGCGCTGAGAACGTTGCTCAGAGATCGCGCAAACACTTACCGAATTTGCGCTTTCACTCAAGCGGAAAGTTATAGGTGTTTGAATCGTTGTTAACACAGCGTTCGTACTCGTCAGATGTGTATTACGTGAGGAAATCACACATCCTTAGCCACTGTGATCATGGATCAATCTCAGGTCATCGAATGTCTCTCGATTTGATGAATCCTTCTGAATGCACCGGTTTGAGTGACGAATGCCACATTCAGCAATTAGAAGTGCACTTGGCGAAAATTGGCAGTAGTGTTGAATAACGATGTTTAGATTTATTGGAAGAAGACGCCCTGCAGTTGCCGGAATTATTCTCGGAACGGCGCTGGGACTGATGGTCGCAATTGGCTACGGCGCAACAAGTGCATGGTTGTGTTCGGGTATCAGCAAGTGCCCTGCTAGCTGGGAGCCATTCGTACTCATATCGTCGATCATTTTCTTCGTGATTCTCGCAATAATGATCGTCGTTTCGATAGTCGGCGCAAGGCTCTACAAGATTTTTGATACGTCCATCGGCGGCGAAAAAGCCTACGAACCAAGCATCGGTTCGCCACGGGACGATGACTAGTCTCAGGCGACCGAGACCACTCGACCATTGTTAGAAGAGTGGTCTCCTCACAGCTCGCTAGTCATCTCTAGTGAGTTTTAAGCAGCTTTGTGAGATAACTTTTCGTAATCGCGCAAGAACTCACACAGATTCCGGTATTTCGACTTGATGAAGACGTATGCTTCATCACACTGGTTTGGGTCCTCGAATTGGAGAATTAGTATTGCGACCGGGCTTAGTTAGAGAACTGAAAAACTTCTCATCAATCGGTGCGGTGTTCCTGCTCGTGGCTCTAATTGTGGGCTGCATAGGAGAAGAAGCAGGAACTCAACAACTAAGCGGAGCCATCGAGACCACCGAAGCACTCTCGATAGCATCAACTGCCCAAGCGGAAGAATTGGCAGCATTGAAGGCAACTGTCGAAGCTCCTGAAACTGTTCCCGAACCGACCATCGCTCCTACCCTTGCCCTGCCAACTGCAACTCCAGTTCAGACAGTCACCCCAGCCTCAATTCCCGCGACACCTGCCCCCATTCCAGCCACCGCCGTTCCTGTCTCGGCGACAGTTACACCGGTAGTTGCTTGGGTTCGACCGACGATCGCAGTCCCACCGGCACCTATCAATACCGGTCCGGAAGGAAGCGTAGTTCGTGCGTTCCGTACCTTGGAATCTGTTTACGGTATTGGTTATGTAGGCCCGTACCGAGCTTCTGCAACGAACCAAATCGGTGGTCTCGAATAACCCCTATTTAATTTCCAGAGCGGTAACCCTATGACGCCGTTCTTAGTTAATTCGTGGGACATCGACGCCGCAGGTACTCGAGTTAGCCTGACACTCAGAAAAGGTCTTAAGTGGCAAAGTCCCATTGGGTACGAAGACCAAGACTTTGGCGAGCTGAACGCTGTCGAGCTAGTTGAATGGTTCAATCGGCACAACACAACGACGAATCCTGAGTCGACATATGCAGAGGGTGGGGACCTCGCCGCCGTTTTGCTCGAAGCAAAAGCTGTTGACGAGTACACGGTGGAAATTGGACTCGTCTCCCCGGTATTCCACTGTCTACCACTTTCACAATTCGGTTGCCTTTCGACTACACGAGGCGTTCACAAAGTAACCAGCGCTGATACTGAGGGTGTTGAGTGGGCGCGAGCCCACCACATTGGTACGGGTCCTTATGTCCAGGGTCAGTGCACACCGGGCGATAGATGCACCATGCATGCTGTGGACCGGCACTGGCGAAAGATCGGCAACGTTGCTCATATCGTGGGCATTCAGGTTCCAGAGTCAACTACCCAAATTGCCATGCTGAAGAACGGTGCCATCGACATGGCTGAGCTTGACTACAAGCTCTTGCCCGATGTACTTGCCGACGGATTCACGTTCCTGGAGACAATGCCGGGCGGGTTTGTCGGGCAGTCGGTGCTATTTCCTGGCAACCTTTGGGAACACTCACACGCCGTGACAGCGGAGCCACTGGAGCCGTGGAACAACCCTTCGTATGAGAAGGACTACCCTTGGATTGGAAATCCATGGGGACACCAAGGTGGCACTTGCGCCAATGGTGATAGTCCTGGTCACGTGCTCTGTGGGAACGCCCCATACACGGACATTGACAATCCAGCTGGAATGGACGATATGGAGCAGGCACGATTGGTTCGCCTTGCGCTGTCGACCGCCATTGACCGTGGTGCGGTCAACGATTCGCTCTTGAACGGAATTGGCACGCCGATTTATTCCGAATACATGGGTCCTAATTATCCTGGCTGGGATAGTTCTCGAAACGCAGGATGTTTTTCGTGGACTGGCGATGCTGTTTCATGCAGCGGAACGGTTCAGAGTGTTCCCTGGCAAATTGCTGATGGTGATCTAGATGCCGCAGGAGCTCTTCTTGACTCAGCGGGCTACCCGTTAGTCGGCGGCAAGCGGCAAGGATTCGAGAAACTCACGTTGCAGGCTTACTCTGCAGAAGCTGGACCTGCTGGTCTTGAAGTAGCCGACACGATAATGTCGGATTGGGCACGCTTGGGAATTGAGATTGAAGGACTTGTCGAAGATTACGGCGGAGTCATTAGCCCACGAATGCGGCAACGCATTCAGTTTTTGCCAGTGCTGATGAACGGCGACATTCATTCGAACGTCTATCCGCTCGACTGGCCACTTCCTAGGATAGATACATCGGCATCACGCCCACATTGGGGTGTTGGTTTCGAATCGCAGGCAGGTTCTCGATGGTTGTTTGAGATTTTGGGCGAGCAGAATCCGAACGTCCGATCTGAAAAACACCTGAATTGGGTTGATTACAGCATTTTCTGGCAGCAATACGCCGGGGTTTTCCAGGTTCCGAAAGGGATAGTAGTCAACGACCGAATCGAGTCGTGGGATGGCTACCAGCAGCATTATTCGAACGTATCGAGCAATCCCGAATTTATTGAGCTCGTCGGCGGTGCCAGAAATGATTCGGGGTCATCTGGTGGGCCAGGATCGTCGGGACCGGTCACTCCTTGGGTCAGTCCAACACCGTGGCCAACTTCCACTCCTGGTCCCACACCGGCTCCGACAGCTACACCGCGTCCATGGAAATCAGTAACAGGGGTTCTTTCGGGTACGACAACCTGGGACAACACCACTGTGAACCTCGATGGGCCGGTTTTGGTTCCTTCTGGTGCCGTTCTCCGGATCATCGAAGGTTCTTCGGTGAATCTGAACGGACATCCGTTGCGGATCGAGGGGAGCATCGTCGCAAATGGCACTGATTCGAATCCGATAGTAATTACGAATTTCTCATCGAACTACGATAATTCGATCGTTGTTGCCCCGGGCTCGATAAATTCGTCATTCAGATTTGTGAATTTCAATAATCTGGCGCACTCGTCGAGTTTGGCAATTGAGAACGCCTCGGTTTCGATTGCCGATAGCACCTTCGGTAATTCGCAAGGTTATGGAGTGCTTCTTAACTCGAACGTGCCTGTAACAATCGAACGTTCTACGTTTGAAGGTAGAAACAACCGCGGGTTGTTTATTGGGGGATCGGCTCAGGCCGTGGTTACCGATTCAGTGTTCTCGGGCATGGGTGCGCAAGCCGTGTACTTGAATGGCGGTTCGCAATCTACGCTCTCAAGAAACGTGTTCAAATCTAACGGGTTTGACAGTGATGACTGGGGATCTGCAATAACGGCTGAATCGAGCGCAGTTTTCACTATTGTGAACAACCAGTTTGAGAATAATCGTAATTCCATCATTCTCGTAAATCCTGCTATCAGTTCCGTGAATATACGGAACAACAATTTCATCTCCAGCACACGGTATGCCATTAAGGTTTACTCAAGCAACGAGAGTTCGAATTCGATGCAAATCCAGGCGCCTTCGAACTACTGGGGTTCTCGTGGAATGCCGAATCCTGAAAACGTGATTCTTGATAACGACGACGATTTCAGACTTGTCCAGATTGTTCCGTCAAGCCCGTTATCGTCGGCAGCAAACATTTCTCAAGCTCCATTGCCGACCGCGGTTCCCAACGGGACAATTTCTATCGAACTTGGAACGACTCCCGAGGGGGTTGTCGGTCAGGCAATTTCGTTAGTTAGCACTCGGGTGATTTCCGAGGGAACCCCTGGTGCACTGGTTGCTGAAATCGATTGGGGTGATGGATCAGGCGCCAAGCCGGCGATCGTTATTCAGGAAACAGGGATTATCGTCGGGTCTCACGTTTACACGTCGAGTGGCTCTGGTGGATTCGATGCAACAATCACCGTCAGAAGCGAATTTGGTGGCACGGCGACCGCTGAAATAAGAGTCATAGTCTCGCCTATTTAGCATTCCGCTCGTGATGATGAATCGTGGTTCGCGGCTGGATGACGACTAGCTCTTAGTTGAAATTGTTCGTTCGTGCGGGTCCAGTTACTTGTGCCCAGTCGGATGGTGTTCCGTAGATGCCTGTTGCTGGGTGGTATTCGGCCCAGCCGTACCATTCGGTGGTGATCGACGGTACGAATTCGAGTTGTGTTCCTTCTAAAGGACCGTCGATGGCGAGTCCGGTCGATGTCCACAGTGTTCCGGTTTCTTGATCGGAGTAGACATTGATCGAAGCGATTTCGATCTGGAACGTCAGTGCTTGTTCGCCGACCACCCTCGAATAAGCGAGACCAGAGTCGCCTACCGGAGCGTGGAATACGGCGATAGGGAGATCTGCGAGCGTGTCGTTGATTACGCCACCGTCACGATCGATTAGTTGATGAGGGTACGACTTGAATTGGTCGTCCACTTCAACACCGATCATCAGAGCGTTCACGGGTAGTCGTGTGTCGTTGAAGTCGGCATCGTTACCGACGCTGGCACCCGGGGTGATGGCTCGATACTGAGATTGGAATCCGGTGTTCCAGTCGAGAACAGTGGTGTGTGGATATAGTCGCTGCCATTCTTCCCACGTGGTAATTTGCATTGGCAGGAACTTTAATCGCTCACCGAGCAGCGGACCTGACAGAGATAGGCCGTCGAGATGCGTCCAGAGCGTGCCTGTTTCGCGATCAGTCATCGAAAACACACCGTCGATCAGCGCCACAACTTCGAAGTTGAGCAGTTGACCGTTCACTATGGGATCGAACCCGACCCCTGAATGACAGAGAATTCAGTAGGTGACCAGCCACGGTTCGCCGCCAACAGTGTCGTTGGCGATGTGGTGATACCACATCATGTCGAGCAGATAGGCTCTCGCCTCGCCGTTGTTAGCAACGCCGAGAACATATGAACTGTTCTTGATGTTTTCCGATGCCTGATCGCGGCTGACGTAGGCGGGTTCGTCGAGTGGAACGAACTGAGTTTGGCGTGATATTGGCCCTGGAGTAGGTCGCGGAGTTGGGGCGAGTGTGGGGACTGGCGTGGGTACCGGGGTTTCCGTTGGTATTGGTGTAGGAACGCTAATCGCGGTTGGCGCGGGAGTGAGTGTGCTCGTTGGAGACCCGGTCGCTGGTTGAGGAACAAGCGTCTGTGTAGGAGAGGCACTGGGCGGTACCGAAGTCGGAGGAATCGTTGTCGCATCCGGCGCTGGTGTCTCGGCGACTACCTCATCAGATTCAACTTCGGGTTGCGCAGGAGTTGCAACCGGAACGGCAGTTGGCAGTAGCGCGGTAGCTTCGGGACTAACCACAACGTTTACGGATTTCGGAGTTGTTTCGACGGCTGGCGTGATGGGTTCTTCGGTGACGACAGGTGCGAGTTCGGTCTCGGCGCAGCTCACAATCGATATGAGAGCAACTGAAGCGACAAAGAACTTAGCGACTAGCCCTCTGTATCTCTGTCTATGTGAGCGCTGAACACCCATAACTAAAGAATCTCTATCTTCACTACAGCACTACATCTTCTTCGCTTATACGTTCAGTTTGCAGTTTGGAAGTGACGAGCGCATTGGGGTCAGCCCGAGTATTGGGTGAGCGTACCGAAATCGCACGATTGCGACAGTAAGAATTTGATACTGAATCAAGTTCAGCATGACAACAGGCAGAATGATCGCTCTGAGGGTCGTATAATCGGGCGGTTGATTTTTGTAGATTGCGGTTCGTAACGGTGCATTAGGCGTTCGAAACGCTGCAATCGAAGTGTCCAGCTTGAACTCGGTGACGGCTGGATTGGTTCTCCCCCAGAAAGAATTTTCGAATGGCAGAAACTAGTTTCGATCTTGTTGTTATCGGTGCGGGTCCTGGCGGCTACCACGCTGCGATTAGGGGCGCTCAGCTTGGGTTGAGCGTTGCGGTTGTTGAAAAAGACGATGGCACTGGCATCGGCGGACTCGGTGGAGTTTGTTTGAACTGGGGCTGTATCCCTTCGAAGTCGCTTCTCAAGAACGCTGAAGTGGTGAACCACCTTTCGCACGCAGAAGACTGGGGCATCGAGGTTGGCGAGTGGTCGGCAAGCATGTCGAAGGCAGTCGATCGTTCCCGCAAGGTTTCTAAGGCGCTTACTGGCGGAATTGGATTCCTGTTCAAGAAGAACAAGATCACGCTAGTAATGGGTAAGGCGACTTTGAAGTCGTCAACTCAGATCGAAGTTGAAGGCGGCGAGACGCTTACTGCCAAAAATATTGTTATTGCAACGGGCGCACGTGCTCGCAGCTTGCCGGGCCTTGAGATTGATGGCGAGAACATCATCACAGCTCGACACGCTCTCGAACTTAGAGAGCAGCCAGAAGCGGTCGCCATCATTGGCGCTTCGGCTATCGGTTGTGAATTTGCCTACTACTTCAATTCGTACGGCGTGAACGTAAAGATGTTCGAAATGCTCGGTCACCTCGTTCCTCGTGAAGACGAAGAGGTTTCTGTCGAGCTGGAACGTCAGTTCGGTCGACAGGGCATTGAGTTCGCAACTTCTGCCAGCGTTTCAGGCGTTGAGAAGAAGGATGGACGACTCGCAGTTCAGTACGAAGTAGATGGCGAAAAGCAGGAGTACATCTGCGACAAGGTGCTTCTTGGTGTTGGTGTTCAGCCAAACACCGATGGAATTGGTCTTGAGAACGTAGGCATTACTACTGCAGGACCTGGATTTATCGAAGTCGATGGCAACATGCGAACTAACGTCAGCGGTGTTTACGCCGTTGGTGACGTGAACGGCAAGCTGATGCTTGCGCACGTTGCGTTCGACCAGGGTGTTGTGGCTGCCGAGACGATTGCAGGTCACGAAGTTGAGCCTATCGAGGATTATGTGAACATGCCTCGATGTACCTACGCTCAGCCGCAGATCGCTTCAATTGGACTTACCGAGGCGCAGGCTCGCGAGAAGGGCTTGAACTTGAAAGTCGGCAAGGTTCCGTTCCAGGTTGCTGGTAAATCGGTTGCGATTGGCGAGCCTCAGGGCTTCGTGAAGGTTCTGACCGACGATGACACGGGCGAGATTGTTGGGGCGCACATTATTGGCCCTGAAGCTACCGAGTTGATCGCTGAAGTCGGCATGCTGCAGATGCTTGAGGGAACAAACTTAGAGCTGCACAAGATGACTCATGCTCACCCGACGTTGTCGGAGGCTGTGAAGGAAGCTGGAGCAGCGGTTACGAACGAGGCAATTCACTTCTAAAGCCCGTTGAGGCTTGTTTTCTAAAAGATCGTTTATTGAAGCCTGAGTCTTTCGACTCAGGCTTCTGTTTATCAGGAGATTAGCGTTGACTAAAAAGACGAAGATTACTCGGTTGTATACGGGGGATGATGGGCAGTCGCATTTCGAGGATATTGAGATCGATATGGAAGACAATATCGTTGGTCACATCTCAAAAACTTACGGTGCGACGGGTATTGTTTTTCGAGAGACCAGCGAGTCTTACGATTACGACTTCCACGTTGCGCCAGCTCGGCAGTACGTCGTGAATCTCGAAGGTGCGGTGGAGATTACCGTCGGCTCTGGCGAGAAGCGAGTTTTTGATACCGGCGAGGTGTTTATCTGCGAGGACACCACAGGACAGGGTCACATTTCACGCGCAGTGAATGGACAGGTGCGCAAATCGCTGTTTGTCACGCTGGAAGATAACGAAATAGCGCGCTAAGTATGTGATTTCAGGAATTCGATTACCCGTTCGAATGCTGCTTGTACTTCGGGAGTGTCGGCTGACTCGGGGTTGTTGTCGAAGCCGTGGGGCCCGTTTTCTATGGTGATGAATTCGTGCTTGATACCGGCTGATTCGAGTTTGGATGCCATGAGAACTGACTGCTCGTACGGCACGTCGGTGTCGTTGTTGCCGTGTAGCAGGAGAGTTGGCGGGTAGTTCGAGTCGACGTTTTCCTCTGGGCTGTAGGGCGTGAAGTGGTCAGCTTTGCTAATCGGGTCGTGACCGCCAACTTTTTCAGGCCAAAGTCCGTTCTGTCGACACCAGAGGTAATAATCTCTTCGGCGTGGGTCTTGTGAGCCGTCGGCGATTTCGGTCGTGCCTACGGCAGCGTGGGCTTCGGCTTCAGTGAACATGTTGAATTCGTTCGAGTAGAACGGGTCGGGCTTGCTGTACCACTCGCCAACGAGGTTGCCGTAGCCGTAAAAGGCGACGAGCGCTTTCGGGGTGGGTTTGATGCGATAACCAGTCGTGAGGGTTAGATACCCGCCTGCTGAATGCCCGATTACGGCGAGTCGTGACGAGTCGATTCCTAGTTCGTCACGGTGTTCTTCGATCCAGTCGATGGCGTCTTCGACGTCTTCAACAATTAGCGGAAGTTTGGTTTCTGGGGCGAGTCGGTAGTCGATGGAAACAACGGCGAATCCCTCTGCGAGATATCGTTCGAGGTGATGGGGTCGGACTTGCTTGCGGTTGCCCATGATGAGCGCACCGCCGTGGATCCAGACGATGACGGGCTTTGGGGAGTTGTCGCTGGAATCGGCGCCGTAGATGTCGAGTTGTAGTTCGAGGTCGGCGGTTGTTTTGTAGGTGCGGGTTTGCATGTTTGTGAGGAGGGGGGCAGGTTCTAGGGCTATTGTCGGCTTACCTGTCGTCCTTCGAGAACCTCAGGATGACACTTTTGTCCTGTCCATCAGCATTCGGAACGTAAGACTATCGACTGCATTTCTTCGTCTCGACCGTAGTCAATCCTTAGCTAGTCGAAGCGCGGTCACAGAGTGGACTGATCCCGGATGGAGATGGCATGGACAATGCTGGTTATGAACGATTCCACCCTCACCCTAGCCCTCTCCCCCGGGGAGATGGGATCGTGCTTGGCTGTCTCTACACAGCGAATGGTTTTATTTTTTCGAAGTTGCCGTTGACGATTGGTTTGGCTTCGACTTCGAGCCAATCTTCGAGGATGTCGGTGTAGAGACCTCGGAAATCGTTGTTGAATGCGAGATCGCCTTGCACCCAATCGGCTGGGTTGATCGACGGGTATTCGGCGTAGTGTCCGCCTTCAACCTGGTTACCGACTACGAACGCAACTCCGCCCGAGCCGTGATCGGTTCCGGTGCCATTATCGAGGACACGCCGACCGAACTCGCTGAACATCAGCACGGTAACTTCATCGCCCAAGCCGTGCTCTTCAAGATCGTCAAAGAACGAGATTAGCGAACTCGAAACATGGCTCCACAGGTTCGACTGTAGAGCGACCTCGTCGGTGTGGGTGTCGAAACTTCCGTACTGGGTGTAGAAAACTCGAGTTCCGAGATCGGCGAAGTGAACTTGGGCAACACCTTTTAGACTCTTGGCGAAGGGATTGTCTGGGTATTCGACGTTCGATTTGTAATTGAGTGGAGCTGCTTTGAGGATGTCTGCCCCACGCATCGCATCGAGCCCGGTCTGCCCCAGATAGTCCATAACGGTATCTGAGCCGAGCAAGGGCGTGTACATGCGGCTGAAGGCGTTCAGCGCCTGCTCACGCTGGTCGTTACCTGCCACTCCGGTAAGCAGGCCATAGTTTTCGAGATCGCCAACTGAAGCAACTGGCACACCGGGTGCTGCAAGTGCTCTTGGCAAGCCGTTCCCAAAGTTCACGGCTGTGACAGGGTTGCTACCTTCTGGATCTAGCTCTTTGATCGCCTGACCAAGCCACCCTTTTGATCCGACCGTGGTTGGTTCGGCGGTGTGCCAGATGTCCATAGATCGGAAGTGAGAGCGGTTGGGAGTTGGATATCCGATGCCGTGAATGATCGCGACTTTGCCCTGATCGTAGAGCGTTTTCATCGGTCCCATGCCCGGATTGAGTCCGTAGCCACGATCGAGTGGAATGACCTGATCGTCGGTGATGCGAATGTTGGGGCGTGAGTCTTTGTAGAAACCGTCCTGATAGGGAACGATGCAGTTTAGGTAGTCGTTGCCGCCTGATAGCTGGATGACTACTAGGACTTTTTCTCTTGTTTTGTTGGGACGGTCGGTGGTGGTCATGGTTTTGGTTGCTTTGACCCTTCGACACATTCGACTAGCTCTCAGTGCAGGCGGGGCTCAGGATGATGTTGGTGGTGGTTGGCTGGGTTGTGCGGCAGTGATGTTGGTGGTTGGACGTTTGACCTCGATTTTCATCGGGGTGACAGCTTTCAAAAACTACTCTTGGGATCGTTGGTAGACCTGTAGGCGGTGGCGGAGGGAGTCGGTGATTATTAGTCGGCCTTCGGGGTCGATTTCTATCGCGGTGGGATCCCAGAGGTAGGCTTCAACTCGTGATGAAACCTCGTGCGGATCGTCGGTATCGACCTCGATGATCGAACTAAAGCGTGACCGTGCCTCCGCTTCGTCGGCGTTGGCGTCGAGATATTCCTGTGCCCACGGTGAGACCGTAGCTTCGCCTCTCACTGACTGCACAAAATTCCAGTTCGAATCGAACATTTGAACTCGCTGGTTGCCCCAATCGGCGACGTAGATGTAACCGCCCTGATCGACAGCTACGTCTGAGGGCCTATCGAACTTACCTTCTGCACGACCGCTAGATCCGTACATGTCGATGAATACGCCATCGTTCGTGAACCGCTGAATTAGGTCATTTCGCCAGTCAGCGACATAGATGCTGCCTTGTGAATCGGTATCGATGCCCCAGGGGAGGTTGAATTCGCCTTCGCCAGAGCCTTCTGAACCGAAGTGCGAAATGTATTCGCCATCGGGGGTCATTCGCTGAATTCGATTGTTGAGGTGATCGACAACGAGCAGATCGCCGTTTGAAGTGAATTTCAAACCTGAGGGACCGCTGATTTGTCCGGGTTCACTGCCCAGTTCGCCCCACTTAGAAATGAACTCGCCATCGGGGTCGTAGACCGTGATTCGGTTTAGTTCTTCATCGGCTATGTAAACCCGGTCGTCGGGTCCGTGAGTAATTGCCGTTGGACCTGTGAACTGTCCATCACCAGTTCCGTCGCTTCCGAACTCGTGATACCAACCGTGGTTTACATCACAGATTCCAACCCGAATACCAAGCCGGTGCATCGGACTGCGGTTCACAGCGAAAATTCGACCGTCGGGTCTGATGGAGAGATCTACGGGTATGTGGAAGCCTCGACCTCCGACATCGGCTCCGAAGCCGACGGTATCGACGTAGTTGAGTTGTACTTTAGTTTGGGTGGTCATGATGGATTAGACGAACTGATATTCACGAGTGGCTACGATGAGTTGTAGGAGGGAGGCTATGGCGTTGCGTGCTTCGTCGGAGTTGTCGGCTGTCGTGTCGTCCTTCGAGAGCCTCAGGATGACATTTTTGTATGTGAACTCCTCAAGTCCGCTTCGGGTGTCGTCGGCTACTTGCAGGTTGCCTAGATTTTCGAGTGATGCACTAACAAGTGATTCGGCAGTAGGTGTTGAGCCGGACTCGGCGCGAATGCGATCAATGAGTTCAACAACACCCTTGCGTGAGGTATCTCCGATGATTCCACCTGCGAAATTCACTCGCATGACCATCGAACCGGTCGATATCCAATCTGCGCCACCCATCCAGCCTTCGACGCTCGGAGGGGCGTAGATGTCTTGCCCCATAAAGCCGCTGGCGGCGATGTGATCGTAAACATCGTGAGTTGGACCGTCATATCCGCCTGAGAGTCGCAGAGTTCCGACAACCAGTTCGATAGGACTTTTCACACGGGCGTTCCAACTTGCTTCCGATTTGAACGCGTCAGAGAGGAATAAAGCTCGGAGCATCGCTTTGATGCTGTAACCCGAATCGAAGTAGGCATCGGACATGACCTTGATCGCTTCAGGATCTTTCGGTGGGAAGTGCGGCCATTGCGGCACTGGAAGTTCGTCGGCCAGAAAGTAGTGATACAGGTGACGAGCTATGAAGCCTGCTGTAGCAGGGTTCTTGCAGATGAGACCTATGATGTCCTCACCGTTGAAGTTGCCTGTTTCGCCTAAGAAGGTCTTCTCGCCGTCATCGTGGTCGTCGAGGTCGTACTTGAACTGCCAATTGATGTATCCGTACGGCCGCATCGTGTTGTTGCGCATTTTCAGCGCCATGTAATCGGTGTTTTCGACTGTCCAACCGGTGAACGCACGTGAGCACTCTTTAATATCTTCTTCGGTGTAGTTGCCTACGCCCATCGAGAACAGTTCGAGGATTTCACGACCATAGTTCTCGTTTATTTCATCCTTGTGGTTGTCCTGATTATCGAGCCACAGGATCATCGCAGGATCTTTCGAGAGCATGAGCAACAGTTCGTCGAAACTGCCGAGTCCGTACTTGCGGAACATGTCGAGCTGTGTCGACATTGCCTTGCCTTGGATCAGCTTGGTCTGCCCTGTCGCGAACACTCGGTGCCAGAAGAGATTCACCTTTTCGACGAACGGGGCATTGGTGTTGACCATGTGGTAGAGCCAGTTGCCTGAACTACTTGGTTTCGTTCGCAGATCCGACATATCGACGTGGTAGCGGCGAATGATGTCTTGAGGCATTGCTGCTGTATCGACGGCATCTAGCAGCTCGTCGACGGCCTGTTCGTAACTCAGTTTCGCGAAATGTCTGAGTTCGGCTGAAGTGCCGCCGAAACCCGCTCGCCGCAACAGGTGCGCAACGAGTAATTCGTCAGTTCGCGATTCGGTGGTGGTCATTTAGGTGAATCCTCACTAGGTCTCGATGGGCGAGAGTTTAGCGGAAGATTTCACGTGCGCAAGGTGGGGTGGCAGAACATACATTCAGCCCGAATGTCATTCTGAACTTGATTCAGAATCACTTGCTTCGGATGTAGTCGTCTTGAGCGGCTGTGTTAACGAACGGCAGGGTCGAATTATTACGCCTGTTGGTTAGAGATTCTGGTTCAAGTTCAGAATGACAACGTGAAGGCGATTCGAAGACAGTCGAGAATAGTTAGTCGACTATTGAATTACGAGATTGTCAGGCCTGAGCGAACGCCTGAAGAATTTCGTCGTTGGTTTGACGGAGGATGCTTGGGTTTACGTGTAATAGCGGTACGTGCCACTCGCTGTTGGGCCAGGTGACGACTATTTTGTTCTTGCGCAAGTTGACTACAAACTGGTCGGTGTCGATAGCATCGTCGAGAATCAGTTCGAAGATATTTGAGCCGTGTTCGAAGGTTTTGATTGAAATGTTAGGCAGCTTACTAATCTCAGTAAAAAGCTCTGTGGCTTTCGCGAATGACTCGGCGAATTTTGCTTCGAAACCTTCTAAACCGTTGAGCGAAAGACCTGCTGCGAGGTAGCCAAACGGTATTCCGCCACCAAACATTCGACGGTCGTTGAACATACCTTCGATAAATTCTTTTGTTCCAGCAAGAATGCCGCCAAACGGTGCGCCAAAGTATTTGTAGCTCGACACATAGACGCTATCGAAGAGGCTTGTGTAGTCCTTGATGCCAATGCCGGTTGCAGCCGACATCATGTAGAGCCTTGCGCCATCGAGATGCACCGGGATGTTCTCTTCGTGGCAGAGGTCGGTCACTGCCTTCATTTCGGTCCATGGCATGATTTGACCCGCCTGGCGACGTACCGGGGTTTCTATCGATACTGCGCCGACTGGGTTAAGCACACGGCCTGTTACCGACATTTTCAGAAGTTCTTTTAGTTCGTCGGCAGTGAAATATGGCCTGTCAAAGGCGAGCGGAGTTGCGTTGATGCCGCAGAGGCGGGCGAGAGCGTCGCCTTCGTCTTGATAGATGTGGCTTTGCTCTTGCAGGGCGATACGGGCATTCATGCCGCAGTGCTTACGGAGTCCGAGAATATTTGCCATCGTTCCCGTTGGCATCCATATGGCTGCTTCTTTGCCCAGTTCGGCAGCCATGCGGGTTTCGAGCTCTTCTACGGTTCCTCCGAGTGAGTATTTGTCGGGTTGCAGTTTGCCTTCAGCGAGCAACTGGTTGAGGCGTTCGATGGTCGATTCTGGCGTGTGCGGTTCGCCATCGCCAGAGAAGACGACAGCGTTCGGATCGCTTGCTGGGTCGGCGGGTTGAACTTTTGCTTCGGGTTTCGGTGTAGAAGTTGCCATTCGGTGTCGACTGCCTCTGAATTGCTGCTGCGTGTTGGCTGCTTTGGATTGCGGAGGGGAGTGTATGCGGAAATGTTGCGGCGTGCAGGTTTTGGTTTATTGAGGGAGACAAAACTTACCCGTCATCACGACCGAATTACATCCTGCATCCCCGTCGAAGGACGATGGTGAAGCGGAGAGATCTTGGTCGATTCAGGAGCAGGCTTGTGGCTCTGGAATTTGGATTCGGGCCTCAAGCGTAACTCTTGCTTAAGATGCCTAACCCAGGTGCTTGAAACGAGGTCCCTCCACTACGTCGGGAAGAGGGAGCGGAGTAGTTGGCTACTTCAGGATGACGTGGGTGCGTTCTTGGCTGCTTGAAGCATGCCTTCGAGTTGTGCAGTGTCGACTCCGAGTGTTTTGGCAGTTTCGGCGTCGGTTGCAGATTCTTCGGGGTTGCCCAGTTCGACATGTATAACTGCTCGATTAGCGTGGGCTTCGCCCCAGTCGGGTTTGAGCCGTATTGCTTCAGAAAAATCTTTGAGTGCGCGTTCGAGCTGATCCAGCTGATAGTGCGAGTTGCCTCGATCGAGATAGGTGTCGGGGTAAGACGGGTTGAGTCGTACTGCGGTGTCGTAGTCGACTATTGCGTTTTCGTATTGACCATCCATGGCGTAGGCGTCGGCTCGATAGTGGTGAAGCTTTGCCGACTCAGAAGAACGCTGGATTGCTTCTGAGAAGTGTTTTATCGCCTTTTGCGGATGCCCTTCGTCGACCTCACGAACGCCATTTTTGAAGATGTTTAGCGTTTTTTCGGGCGTGGTGAGTTTGCTCTGCCGATAGCGAGCTTTGAGATTGGTTATCCAGTTTGAGATTGGATTTGGCATGGGTGAGAAGGTAGCTAGTTGTGGGTTGAGCCTTCGGGTTTGGGATCGCGGGATACCATTTCAAGCCAGTTGCCGTCGGGATCTTGGAAGTAGATTGCGTATCTAGCCCACGGGTATTCGAGATCACGTTCGTAGGTCGGTCCGTAGGTTTCGATACCTCGTTCTTCAAGCAATTTTCGCCATTCGGGAACGCTGTCGACCACCATTGCAGCGTGTGCGGAGCCGGGTCGGTTTCGGTCGTGTTGATCAGATCGCTTTTCGCCACGAGGTCGCATGTACTCGATCAGCTCAATCGAGTGTCCGTCGCCGACACCCACGTATGCCTGACGCATTTTCACGTTCTCGTAGCCGACCACTTCGGATATCCACGGCGTTTCAGATATTGCGGGGTCACGTTCGATGTTGAATCCCAGAAAGTCGACATAGAACTCGAGAGCTTTATCGAGATTTTCGACGATGAATCCGGTGTGGTAGATGGTTTGGATGGATGGCATGTTTTTTTGGGATTCAACTCGTATCAGCAGGTGAATTAATACCTCGTCTCGACTGCAGCGATAGCGGAGTGGAGAGATATTGGTCTTTAGGTGTCAGTTTACGCAGGCGGGGCAGTACGAACTTACGCCTTCGTGTATCCGTACATCAAAATCGCCTAAGATCCCTCCGCTCCGGTCGGGATGACGGGGAAGCTGTACTCGAAATTGTCGATATCTCCCTCACCCTAGCCCTCTCCCGCTGGGAGAGGGGATAAGGGGACGAAAGATCCTGAAAATGAATTCAGGATGACATTGGTGGTTCACGCTAGCAGGCTAATCGGGTTCCTACCGGCAATGGTCCCTCGGCTGCGCTGTCGCTTCGGTCGGGAAGAGGGTGTGTTTAGATCCGATAGTACTTTTCGGCGTTGGTGCGGAAGAGTTTTGTTCGTTCTTCTTCGGTGAAGTCGGATGTTATTTCGTCGTAGGCGTTCCAAACGGTTGCGTAGTCGCTGAAGAGGCTGTCTACAGGGAAGTTCGAGGCGAACATGCAGCGGTCGACGCCGAGAATGTCGATAGTGTCGAGCACGAACGGCCAAATTGACTCAGCGGTCCACGTTTGATCGAGCATTCCGAGTGCAGAAATTTTTGCCGAGATATTTGGAGCCGTTCCGAGGGCTTCTAACCCTTTTCGCCATTCACGAAGCTCACCCGGGGATCGACCAATGGGCATTGCAGTGTGATTCAGGATCATCGGAACTTCGGGAATGTCGTTACCTAGCTTGGCGGCCTCTTCGAGTTGCCACGGCCAAACTTGCAGATCGAATGATCCGTCGAACTTGCCGAGAAGCTTAAATCCTTCTCGCCATTGGGCATCTGACATAAGCCTGCCAGTTTCGGCGAATCGGAAGTTTGGCTTGTCGTCCGACCAGTTGAGCATGTGTCGAATTCCGCGCCAGTTGGCGTGCTGAGCGTGGCGTTCGAGAGTTGCTTCGACGTTGGGGTCGGAGAGATTTGCGAATCCAATGATTGCGTGTGGCATGCCTTTTGAGTTTGGATCATCGGCGACGCTTTGCAGCCATGCGGTTTCGCCAACGGGATCGGCGTTGTGATCCCATTCGGCCTGAACGTGAACCGATTTCACTAGCGGAATATCTTTTGCACCTTCGTGCAGATCTCCAATTAGCCACGATTTTCGTATCGCCGAGTAGTCGCCAACGAAGTGATCGATTGGTTCTGTGAGCCACGGGTAGGGATTGTTTTCGAGATCCCAGAGGTGGTGATGGGTATCGATGAATGGCGGGACGGTCACGAGGTGGTTCCTATCTTGTGCCGGTATTTGAACTGGTCGGCACAGTTTAGCTACTTCAGAACCATGATGGTCGAAGTGCGATAAGTAAGAACACAATCCGTACTCGCCAATTACAGGCGCTAGAGCTGCGGCTGCTGGCGTGAAGTGCGACCACCTAGATCTAGAACGGCAGGGTTAGCTGCAGGTGGGATTGGTATGTGACCGTCATTAGTCCGAGAAGGACCAATGTTCCGAATATGGCGGTCATCGTTCTGAGCATGTACATCGTTCCAGAATTTCACGTGCGTGAGGCGCGAGCATCGGTGGACGCACGGGCCAGAGTTTCGTGAATCAGCGAGGTTTGGTGGTGAGGCTGAGTCGGGAGACCGCTGAGTTCGGAAGATTGATGGTGAAACCATTCGGCGTTGCTCAGGGCAGGCATGGATTCAGGATGACCGGGTCGGGGTTTGGCGCTGGATCGAACGTAGGGTGAGGAAGCGGGTATCTCCCTCACCCCAGCCCTCTCCCGCTGGGAGAGGGGGTTTTGCAGTGCGAAGCGCTGCTGTTTACGGCGCTCGGAACAGGTAGATCGCCCAGCCTACGGTGTCTCTGCCGTGTTTGAGGTAGAGATCGTATTCACCACGTTGCTTGTCGAGGATTTCGACTGCGTCGGGGTCGTCTGGATTTTCTTCAGCGAACAGTTCGGCAGCTCGTAATCGCAAACCTTCGTATCGATCCCAGTCGTTGTGATCGCTAACGATCGTGTAGAGCAGGTTTAGTCCTGCTCGTTGAGCTATCGCCACGTTTTCAGCGTGAGTGACCATGCTGTTTGCAAAGTCAGGTTCAGCTTCGATGTAGCCGGGTTCAGGATCTTTGAGCTTGTAGGGCTCGCCAAGAAGAATCAGCCCACCGGGTTTGACCAAATTCTTGAGTGCTTCGATTGTTCCGAGGTGACCACCCCAAACCCAGCTTGCACCGAAGCACATCGCTAGATCGAACGAATTTGGCTCGAAATCCTGTTTGGCGCCATCGCCTTCGATGAATTCGGCCTTATCTTGTAGCCCTCGTGCGATGGCACGCTGGCTCGATGCTTTTACTTCGTACGGAGAAATATCGACTCCAATGCCGGTGGCATCATACTTTTCGATAATTCTCAGTAGCTGCTCGCCTTTACCCGATGCTATGTCGAGAACGCGTGAGTTCGGCTTGAGAGGCAGGAGGCTGATGATTTCATCAGTTTTCGCCTCTGATGTCGGGTTCATAACCAGGTGGTCGGCGTGAGTTACGCCGTAGTACTTCCAAATGTTCATTGTCTTGAGGATGCCGTGAGGCATCGAATGTTTCTGTGCTTGGCACGTAGTTGCACGCGTTCTCTCAGAGCCAGACTAACTGGCGGATTTTGGACCGAGAACTATGTGCAGAATTGCGGAGTCGAACTGATTAGTCGACTTGGTCGGTAATTAGTTGATTACCGAGCGCGACGTGCACCGTGAGGTTGATGTAATGAACATAAGTGTTCAGTTTATCGAGCGGATCGTCAGCTCTGCTAGTAAAAACCAATCATTGCCTACAGCTTGCGCAGTTCTTTTGAGGTGAGGATGATTCCGAAGTTGACGAACAGGTAGATCAGGGTGCTAATTACGATCATCTGTGCGTTGCCGATGATCGTGCCGATCCATGCGCCCAAGAACCATCCGAACATCATCGATTGCAGCGAGAGGCTGAATACCGACATCACTCTTCCAAGCATTTTGGGGTCGGATTGAAGCTGAAGGAGCGTGATTGTCGATGACGCCCAAACTGGAATCGCCGCTCCAATTGCCACGAGTGAAGCCAGAGTGAGATAGAAGTTGGTAGATAGCGCGAACACGATATCGGCGGCAACGAATACGACCGAGCTGATCAGGATTGGAGGTGTTTTACGTGCCCAATTCTCTCTCGAAGCGATCCACAGCGCCGAAACTCCCTGCCCAACAGCCCAAGCCGCAAGCATCGTGCCGTATCCGGTTTCTCCAACGTCGAAACGGTCTCGTGCATAAACCGGCATGATCGGCACCATCACCGCGCTGAGAATCACTGAAAACGCGATGAGCATCACCCTGAACAGAACCGGATTCGACCTGATGTACTTCAAGCCATCGATAATTTCTCTAAGCGCAGAGTCACCAGAAGGCTCGCTGACCTCCTCTTTCGGTAGTCGGGTGGTGAAGTAGACCGAGAGTGCATAGAGACCGATAAGTGCAAGAAACGGTGATCCTAGTCCGAAACCGGCGATGAGGAAACCGCCCGCGAGTGGTCCGACACCTCTGGCGAGGCTAACCGCTGCCATGTTGAGCGAATTGCCGCTTTGAAGCTTTTCTTTGGGGAGTAGCGTCGCAACGAGAGACTGCCCGGCAGGCATTCCCATAGCGAGAACAGCACTCGAAACGATTGAGAGCACGACGATTTGCCAGAGAGTCACCACATCTGACACGACTACAGCGGCGGTTACAACGGCAAGCAACAGTAGTAGTAATCGTTCGACGAGAAGGACGTAGCGTCCGCCCATGCGATCAACCATCACTCCCGCGAACAGTCCGATTGCGATGGCAGGAACGACTCTTAGCCCGGTTGCAGCTCCTACCCAGACCTGAGAGGCACCAAGTTCAAGAATGAGCCACGATTGAGCCATGATGCGTAGCTCGACTCCCATCATGTTCGTGTAGTTTCCTAACACGAGGTTCCGGAATGGCGAGTTGGCGAGAAGCTGTACGAGTGGCGAACGACGAATCTTAGGCAAAGTTGTTCGTTACGCCCTTCGAGCCAGAAGCGAGGCGATTACTTGTGGGGCTGCTTCGATTGCTCTTTCACGCATTTGTTCGGGAGTGAGGCTGCCGATTGGGTGCTGGATGAGCGCGAATGGATAGTCGGGCATTCCACCTAGATTAGCGATTGCTTTAGCTCCCGATTCGAACGGTTCAGTGCAAATTGCGATTGCAGGTACGCCAAGAGCTTCGAGCTTGAGTGAGTCGTACACACTGGACGACGAGCAGCTTCCTCAGTCGCCGTTCGCCAGCAGCGCCACATCGACTTCTTTCGAGAAATCGCTCAACAAATCGGGATCAGCAGGTCGGGAAGCCTCGCCCTTGTCAGCTTTGTAGACGCTGCCGATATCAAATCGGTCGGCGAGCACCTCGTAAATGGCATCGAGAAGCGGTTCCGACTTCAATTTCGAGTTGCGGAGCAGTCCGATTCGCATTCCGTCCAATGACTCGGGACGATCAGCCATACCGTCAGTTGCTATCGACTGCGGTGATGTTGGATCAAGAACTCGAATTGTTTCTGGTGCCATATTGAAAAGATCTCCTGAGCTGGCATGTTACCTGCTCACGCTGATAACTAACTTTTCTTGACTGGTCTGGTAACGATTTTGGCTCGCGCTCCGTTCGACCATGTTGGAATTACAGCGCTCCACGCCCCGCCTGAGCCGCCAACTACGATGGGAATCGCTGATTCAGGTGAGGCAAGAACGCTAACTAGTCGATCACTTTCGGCGGGGTCGAGCTTGGTGTTTTGTTCTTGCTGGGCACCACTTGGTAGCCCCATGGCTGTCCATTCAGAAACTGTTTTACGAGCGTTTTCGAACAGATACCGACCTATTTGCTCTTTCTTCCAGCGTGCATTGTCGAAATAAGCGGCATGTTCGGGGCAAACGATTATTGCGACCTCACTGACGTTGGGTCCAAGTGGGTACAGGCGTTGCGCGTACGCATCGAGAATGCTTTCGGGGGTGTTTGCCTCGTGTTCGCCGAACTGCGTAGCACTCAACCCCGGAAATACCGTTACCGCGCTTTCTCCCTCTTCGACGCCGCGTGTCACGTGCATCGGTTCCCATTTAGACGGCAGAACGTCTTCGTTCTCGGCAACGCACCACGAGTATTTTCCGGGATGACCGAGTGTTGCCTTATCTAGCCCGTCGTTGCTGTTGGTTCCAAGTACGTTTTGGACGATCAATCTAATTGCTCGACCAATAGTTGCGTTTGCACGGTGACCGGGACCGAACGCTGATGTTTTCGAGTTGATTCCGAGTTCATCGGCAATCGGACCGTTTACTACCAGCATTATCGCCGCACCCATTGTTGAAACTGTGATGCCGTGCAGATTGAATTCAGGCTGAGTGATGGCGTCGATAGCCGCTGCGACCACGGGCATGTATTCCGGCTTGCAACCTGCCATTACAGCGTTGATAGCTGCTTTTTCCGCCGTGATCACAGCGCCCTTCACAGGCTCGATGCCGAGTATGGCGTCGGGGGCAAGATTCGCGCCATCGAGCATTGCCGTAACGGCTTCGGCAGTTGGTGGTACGACGGGTAGACCGTCTGACCAGCCGTTTTCGAAGTAGGTTTCGATGGCTTCAAGTGCGCCGGGCAGTTCGAGGGAGTCTGAGATTAGGCGGGTGGTGTTGGTCATTGGGGGTTTCGTCTAAGCAGAAGTAGTTGGCGTGCGTGCCGTCCTTCGAGAGCCTCAGGGTTACATTTGACTACTCATGGCGTTTGGATAATCGTTGGCTGCCAAGTTCAAAACTATGTCATCCTGAGGCTCTCGAAGGACGGCAGGCAAGCGAAAATCAACTTTGTAGAAGACGATTAATCAGCGTGGAAGACTTCTCGCCATTGGATCATGTTTTGATCGGGGTGGGCTCCGTCGGGTAGTTGGAAGAAGGGCGACATGTCGTCTTGCCACTTCTGGTTTACGTCTTCTTTCGACATGCCAGCTAGAGAAGCTTCGAAAGACTCGTCGCACTCGACGTAGCCGAACAGGGTGCCGTCTTCTCGGAAGAAAATTGTGTAGTTGCGCCATCCAGTTCGAACGAGAGCTTCGGACATTTCGGGCCATATGTCATCGTGTCGTTGCTTGTACTCGTCGACCATTTCGGGATGGATTTTCATCTCGAATCCAACTCGTTGCATGGTGTTACTCCCTGTTTATGTTTGTTTAGGTCCGGGCGTCATCGAATGACTTGGGACCGCGTCGCAGTCTTAGCCTTTAGCTCCGGGCGTGCATACGCACTTGGTCGCACGTCGCAGTCTGGCTCCCCCGATCCGGGGGAGGACATTTCAATTGAGCAGAGTGTAGGCTATGCGCCCATCGAACGCAGCCTACATAGCCTGATTCAGGCCATTTTTAGATGGAGAGAGCACGAATGTCGAAGTCGATTGCACAGGTTTTAGACCTGGTAGACGATCCGAAAATCATCGCCGAGTACGAGGAATATCACCGCAACGTTTGGCCCGAAGTTCTCGAAGCTTTGAAGGGAATCGGAATCGAACGAATGGAGATTTTCCGAAGTGGAAATCACCTGTTCATGTACTGCACGGTTCCTGACGATTTCGACCCTCGTCGCGACTTCCAGAGCTACACGGCTTCAAAGCGTGCTGAAGAATGGAATGATCTGATGTCGACGTATCAGCAGAAGGTTCCTCAGGCTGCTGAAGACGACTGGTGGTACCCGATGAGTCTGGCGTTTGATTCAGAGTGGTTTGAGTAGATTTACTGAGCTGAACAGGGCACACCGCACACCGTCATCCCGCCCGGGAGCGGAGGGATCTGGGATCGGTGCGTTGGGTTGATAGTCGAAGTGAATTGTTCAGTGGCGAAGGAGAGTCGGCTTAATCGAGTGACCGGATTCCTCCGCTGCGCTGTCGCTTCGGTCGGAATGACGGGGGGGGGTGTGATTGTGGGCGCAGGTGTTGGATGGGTGAGGTTGCGCAGATAGATCCTGAAAATGAATTCAGGATGACATTGGCGGGCGTTGGCTGATTCGGATGATTTGGGAGAATCGTGAAAGCAATTGACCGGGTGTGGTTTTGGGCAGTTCTAGCCATCGCATGGATGGGCTTGATTTACGCGCTTTCAGATAGGTCCGGTGGCAGCTACGAAAGTGCATCAGAGGCAACTTCCTGGCTGCCGTTTGCGACGACGGTTGCTCATATCGGGCTCTACTTCATTTTGAGTGTGTTCGTTCTGCGTACTTTCGTATTGATGCGACCGGTATCGAAGGGGCTCATCGCTTAATCGACCATATTCGTCGCACCCGTTTACGGAATTCTCGATGAACTTCACCAATCGAACGTTGAAGGGCGCACAAGTGAGGTCATTGACGTAGTTGCGGATGTTTTCGGAGCAGTGCTTGTAGTGGTATTTTGGTTCCTAATACGCACATATCGATCAGGGTCGGGTTCAGATTCCGATTCTGGATCGAACGAGTAGTCGGGTAAGCAGTAAATAAATGCCGATCAAGGAAGCAGAAGATCTCTGGCCTACGGGTCCTGAAGTTCTAGCAACTCTCGAAGAAGCCGTTCAGATGGCTGAAGAGATTGCCGCGCCTCCTGCCGAACGATGGGTCGCACGGACTATCAGCGACAAGCTAATCCCGAGTCTCTACAACGCACGAACCTATCTCGAAGTTGGCCAGCTGCAATCGCCGGAAATACGGTTGGGCATTTTGAACGCTCGACTCGAAGCTGGTGAGTTGGCGAATACCGACCCTCGATACGCGCCGCTTTACTCGAAGATTCGCGTTCTGGCAGAAGAAGCCGAGATCGCAACGAAAATGAGCTAGCGATTGATCGCCGTTTGGGTGACGTTGACGCTCGAACTACCGATTGAACATGCTAGGATGAGGGCACTTTGAAGTCCCCTGCCGACACCGATTCGTTTTTATCTGAAGATGGCCGTGTTGAGGTCGTTTTTGATCTCGATGATGTAGCCGATTCGAATATTTCATTAGTGATGAATGCAGCCGTTGCCGGTTTGGACTCTGAACAGTTCGATGGCCCTGATCACATCACGGTTATGATCACCGGAGATGAACGAATCAGAGAGTTAAATCGGGATTTCAAGGGCGAGGATGCGATAACCGATGTGTTGTCGTTCAACGTCGAACCTGACGAGGATGACTCTGATGACGAATGGCCTGAAACAGGTGATTCCGATGAAGAAGGTTCGAACAGGCTCGGTGACATAGCGATTTCGCTTCCTCAAGTGGTGAGACAGGCGGCCGAGAACGGAAAATCGGCGGATCGAGAGTTGGCGATGCTGACGATCCACGGAGTTCTTCATCTGCTCGGGTACGATCATGCCGAGCTAGAAGAAGAAAAGATAATGTTCGGCAAGACTGACGTAGTTTTGGCGAAACTGTTCGGAGAGTAGTTTTTTGATCTGGTCATGAAGCTAAGATCGAGAACGAACTGGTAAGACTGGTACTGAAGTGACGAATAGCCAGGTTTTTTATAGAAAGTGGCGCCCCACTCGTTTCGACGAAGTGGCGGGGCAGCAACACGTCACACAAACTCTCAAACGTGCAATCACAACCGACCACGTTTCGCACGCATATTTGTTCACGGGTCCACGTGGCGTTGGCAAAACTTCCACAGCTCGAATTCTCGCCAAAGCGCTTAATTCAGAAGTCACACTCGACGGCGAGCCGGTAGCCGATTCTGAGGTTTCAAAGGCTATCGATGAAGGTCGGTACATGGACCTCATCGAGATTGACGGTGCTTCGAACCGTGGAATCAACGACATTCGCGATCTTCGCGACAACGTTCAATTCTTGCCTGCCGATGGAGCCTACAAGGTCTACATCATCGACGAGGTGCATATGCTCACCTCGGCAGCGTTCAATGCGTTGCTAAAGACTCTCGAAGAGCCGCCACCTCGAATCGTGATGATTCTGGCGACAACCGAGGCTTCTGCCCTTCCCGCAACGATCATCAGCCGTTGCCAGCGATTCGACTTCAAACGACTTTCGAACGACGACGTTATCGAACGGTTGATCGAAGTTTGCGAAGTGGAAGAGATCGAAGCTGAACCTGCGGTCCTGGAGATGATCGCTCGAACGGCGTGGGGATCGCTTCGTGATGCAGAAAATCTTCTTGAGCAACTATATGTTTCATACGGTCAGGCTGGCGAAGACGGGATGCCAGCGGAGATTACCGAAGCGCAGGCACGTGAGCTCCTGGGTCTCGGTGATACAGCTACGAGCACTGAGCTGGCTACAGCCCTGCTTGGCAAAGACGCTGCAGCAGCCCTGACAGTGATCAACCGCGAGGCGCAACGCGGAGCCGATCTTCGAGCATTGCGTTCGGGTGCAGTAGATGCGCTTCGAGTGGCGTTGCTAATGAAGGCGGGTGTTGAGGATTCGATCACCCAGGGTTCCGAGTTCGCCGAGATGATGTCGTCAGCGGCACGACCTGCCCGACTCAACCAGATTTTGCACATACTCACGGCGTTGGGTCAGGCCGATATGAAGGCCAACTCATCGTCTCCGCTACCGCTTGAACTGGCAGTTTTAAAGGCAACCACCAAGCCTGTAGCGGCTGCTCCTGCGGCTCCAGCATCATCAGGTGCTGCGCCTTCTCGACCTGCGGCTGCTCCGCAAGCGCAGCAGGTTGCTGAACCTCCACGTCCTGAAGACGCTCCGCCAGCACCTCGAAAAGATCTCAGCCCTGCCGAGGCAAAGTGGGAGAAGGTCATGTGGGCAATGCGACGTACGAAGAATCGCAAGTACGTGGTGGGGCCGATTCTTCGAAACGTCGAAGTACCTGAGCCAGCTGGCGGAAAGATTTCTCTTCGCTTCAAGAGCAATGCACTCAAGAAGAATTTCATGGAAGAGATGGGCGATCAGCGATCACGCGATGCCCTGAAGGCTGCGATTACTGATGCGTACGGATCTGAGCTTGAACTTGAAGTTCGCTCGCCGCACGAAGCTGCTGAAGAAGAGGCGAAAGCCAACGGCGGGAACGGTGGCGGAAACGCCCAAAGTACATCTATTGCACAAGAGAGTGCGATGGTGCGCGCAGCGATGGCACATGGCGCGACTCTAGTGACTGAAGATACAGCCGACGGTGACGATTCGTAGCCAGGATGGCGAACGAATTTTTTCGTGCGCTGGAATCAATGACCGCCTTCTCGATTTCTCGAACCGGCTGGTAACCCCGTATGATTGTCGGATTCAAATTTCTTCGCTTTGATCTTTGTCGAAATAATCTACGGACGAGAACAAAGCGCTCTGGATAATCAGGACTCAATTCGATGATGAACAAGAACATGCTCAAGCAGGCTCAGCAGATGCAGGCCCGACTTGCGGCAGTGCAAGAAGAGATCGCCGTTGCACGAACTGAAGCTTCAGTTGGTGGCGGAATGGTTAGCGTTGCGGTTATCGGCGGCTCGAAGGTCGAATCGATCACTATCGACCCTGAAGTAGTCGACCCAGAAGATGTTGAAATGCTTCAGGACCTGATCCTTGCTGCCGTAAACGAAGCGATGGATACCGCTCAGAAGCTTGCTAACGACAAGATGGGCGAAATCACTGGCGGAATGAACATTCCGGGCCTGATGTAGTCGGGATTCGATCCAAAGACCCCGAAATTTAACGGTTCCGAATTCCTTAGGGACCAACGAAAAGAGCCTATGGCCCCTTCCGAAATTGCACCTTCCGCTGCGCCACCAGTCGCCCGACTGATCGAGGCGTTTCACAGGTTGCCCGGAATTGGGCCTAAAAGCGCTCAACGGCTCACGTATCACCTGATTCGTATGCCGCAGGAAGAGGCCGAAGAATTTTCTGCGGCGATTCTCGGAATCAAAGAAAAAGTCGTTCTGTGCAACACGTGTGCGAACATCGCCGAATCGGAAGAATGTGCAATTTGCGGCGATCTTCAACGTGATGGCACTCGAATCTGCGTGGTCGAAGAACCGCTCGACGTTGTGGCTGTGGAACGGGCGAGAGTTTATTCCGGCAAGTATCACGTGCTTCACGGGGTAATCTCGCCGGTGAACGGGATTGGTCCGAACGACTTGAAGTTGCGCGAACTTCTAGAACGGTTACGCGACGGCTCGGTTACCGAGGTGATTGTCGCAACGAATCCAAACCTCGAGGGCGAGGCGACTGCGATGTACATTCAGCAGTTGATTGGTCCGCTGGGTGTGAAGGTGACTCGTCTTGCTCGCGGATTACCGAGTGGCTCGGATATCGAATATGCCGACGATTCGACGCTTGCTCACGCTCTCGAAAGTCGTGCAGAAATTCCACAGCGCCAATCTGACTCTCCTGAGTAGGTTTTTCAGCGGGTAGACGCTACACGGTAACGAAACTGGTTTTTCTCAGTTCGGGATTGCCCGTGGCTACACGGTATCGAGGGCGTTTTCGCCGGTGTACAAGTTGCCTACACGGAAACGGGATACCACTTACCGTGTAGGTTTTCGCAAGCCAATGACAAAGCAGGGACTGGCGTTTACTGTGTAGGCGAAAGTTGAACGTGATCGGGCTGGCCAAAACTGTATCAGCGCGGTCGACGTACCGAGATTCATGGCCTTCGATCACAACACTCGTATTCGATCACTAAGCGCTCTGCTGCTGATTTCGGTCGTAGCTGCCCTAATCAGCGCCTGCGGATCGGAGCCGTTGCCAGCAGCTGGTCGGCCCGACTTTCCACAGCCAACGTTCTTGCCGGTCGAGGTGACTCCAGCCCCAATATCGCCTACCGCGACTCCCTGGCCCAACTTGGTCGATGGCGATATTAGGGTTTTACCTGAAGGACTCGATCCAGAGTTCTACTCGCGTGCTGAATCAGATGAAGTTGTCGCGCTTTGGACTGAGTTCCTAACCGGCACAACCACCAGCGTCACATCTGGCAGGTTTTACTTCCGCAATCGACGGGGATTTGAAGGCGACATCCACTTCTGTCCTGGCGGTACTGGCTATCTCGAAGGCGATCCAGAGGGTGCTCTCAAGTGGGAAGTTAATCCTTCGGCTGGCTACTGGTATGAGGTGACGATTACCCACGAGATTCCCTTCACGGGTCGTGATGTTACTTTCGCAATCGGTGTGAACGACGGTAAGCCTGCTCGATCGGGTAGCAGTGATGCGATGGAGTTCAGGGCGAGTGAGCGTTGCGCTCTGGCGGAAGCTGGAATTCAGTACGCATACACCGCTGAAGAGAGAAAATTGGCTGAAAAAGCGGAGATTGTTGCAGTTCAAATCGACGAAATTACGTGGATTGATGGAGCTAAGGAGTTCCCTTCCGAGATAACTGTCGCCGGATCAACGGAGACCAACAATGTTCTCGGAGTTGACTACTGGCGTGCATATCTGTCGGGAGCGGTTCTCGATGCGGTTGCCTACAACTATGCCCAGTACGCGGTTAGTGAGGCTTTTTCAGGATCGCTTCATCTCTGTGATGAACGAGTAGCAGTGCTCGATGGCGAGCCTTCGGGAATCGGAGAATGGGCTATTCAATCTACGGGATCGAATCCTTACGACGCCAAGATTGTTTTCACACTTCCAGGCGATCCGACATTCAGGACAATCGTGATTAGCGTACGCGTTGATGAACCTGTTCGTATGGGCAGAATTCCGGAAACAGGGCTGATAGGTGCAACTCCGCTGGAGATTTCCGAATCGGATAAGTGCGGTGTTTCGTAGCTCGGCCCGCAACAGTTCAGCTAGCCCGACTAAACGGATAGGTCAATCCCATTCGACAGCTATGATTAGCGAACGATGACTTCTAAACGGCGGCCGGTTACATATACGACTGATGGCGTGGTTGTTCGCACGAGCAATTTGGGCGAGGCCGACCGGATTATTACGCTGATAACGCCGGTTCACGGGATAGTTCGCGGAGTAGCCAAAGCAGCTCGCAAGCCGGGTTCGAAGGTTGGCGGTCATCTCGATTTATTGAAGCATGTGAGCGTTTCCGTTCGAGAAACCAGAACTCTTCACGGGTTAAGCCAAGCTTCGACACTAAATGGTTTTCGTGGCCTGAGAGACGATCTGGACCGGTTTTCGCGGGCTTCGTACATATCTGAGATGTCGGAGCGGTTTTCAGTTGAAAACGGTGCGAACCAGCCATTATTCAGGTTGCTGCTCGACACACTGGAATCGCTCGAAGTAACCACAAATCCCGAGATGATTATTCATTTCTTCGAGATGAGACTTTTGCAGCTGAGTGGATTTTCACCGGAGCTTTCGCGCTGTGTGGAAACGGGTGTAGATCTCGAACCCGCGAATCACCTTTACTCGGCTGATCGCGGTGGTCTGGTTAACAGCGATGCACGACCCGTTGGCGAAAGTGCGCTACTGCCAGCAAGCTTGAACACGATCAAGTTACTAAGGTTCCTTTCGAGGACTGATATTGCTCAGGCTGGAGTCATGAAGGCCGGAGAGGACGAAAACCGGCAGCTTTCGCGAATTCTTCGAGCGCAGATTCATCACGTTCTTGATCGTGGGTTGCGTTCGGAGGCGTTTATGGATGAAGTACGAACTCGACCTTCGCACAACGACGAGCCCAAGGCATCGAGTGGGTCGAGTTCGGGCAACTAACCCGGCGACCTACAGAAAGAGTGACACAGTCGCCTTAGAACTTGCGCCAGATTGTTACACTCGGTTGAACTGATTCCTAACTCGCGTTTTTTACATTCATAGCAAGCTAGTAATTTGCTCGATTGCCGATTTCTAACTTGCCTTGCATTACCTGCCTGATTTTTAAAACATGCCCGACTCCGATATCGTCATTCGCGGTGCCCGCGAACACAACCTAAAGAACTTTGACATCAGCATCCCGCGTGACACTCTCACGGTGATCACCGGTGTATCGGGTTCGGGTAAAAGCAGCCTTGCATTCGACACTATTTTCGCCGAAGGGCAACGTCGATACGTCGAGTCGCTGTCAGCTTACGCTCGTCAGTTTCTTGGACGAATGGAAAAGCCGGATGTCGATCACATCGAGGGACTTAGCCCGTCGATTTCGATTGACCAGAAGGGTGTTTCTCGAAACCCTCGTTCGACCGTGGGTACTGTCACCGAAATTTACGACTACTTGCGATTACTGTTCTCACGCGCAGGTCGACCTCACTGTCACAACTGTGGACGACCCGTTCAGCGCCAGACGGTTCAGCAGATAGTCGACTCGATTCTGAGCTGGGAAGAAGGCACTCGCCTACAGGTTCTTGCTCCGATGGTTACCCACATGAAGGGTGAGCACACTCAGGTTTTCGAGACTGCTCGAAGAGATGGATTTGTTCGAGTGCGGGTCGATGGCGAAACAAGAGATCTGTCGGAAGAGATAAAACTCGCAAAAACTAAGTGGCACGATATCGAAGTTGTTGTCGACCGAATCATTGTTCGTGAAGACACTGATCGTGGTCGACTCACAGAATCGGTTGAAGCCGCGCTACGACTCACCGGCGGCAACTTGATCGCCTCGAAGCTGGGTCGTGATGGCGATGACGACGAAGATGTCGTCTACTCTGAGCATTTCGCCTGCGTCCACTGCGATCTATCGATTGCCGAATTAGAACCACGCAACTTCTCGTTCAACACCCCGTTCGGTGCCTGCCCAACATGTACGGGTCTTGGCTACAAGCTTGAAGTCGACCCTGATCTGGTGATTCAGGACAAATCGCTTAGTCTGAACGACGGCGCAATTACGCCGTGGGCACGATCTGGATCAAATTCGCCGTGGTACCACTCGACACTTGAATCACTGTCTCAACACTTTGGATTCTCGATGGATACACCCGTTCGTGAGATGGACCTCGATCATCTTTCGGTCATTTTGTATGGAACGGCTGGTAAAAAACTCGAAGTTTCACACCAGACCCAAAAAGGGCGTGTGTACAACTGGAACACGGCGTTCGACGGTGTGATCCCGAACATGGAGCGACGCCACGTAGACACTGAATCGGACTCGGTTCGCGAAGATATTGCACGCTACATGACTCAGCGTGCGTGTGCTTCGTGTGGTGGTGCCCGTTTGAAGCCTGAGGTTTTGGCAGTAACCGTTCTTGGGATGAACGTGATGGAAGTCACGGGGCAGTCGGTCGAAAACGCACTCAGATGGGTTGAGGCGTGTCGCACAGGTGTTTGGCCGGGCGAGGGTGAGCACAGTGGCGATGCTGTTGATCCGCTCAGCAATAGAGAGCAATCGATTGCAACTCAGATTTTGAAAGAAGTGGAAGCCAGGCTCGGCTTCCTCTCGAGAGTTGGACTCGACTATCTGACGCTTAACCGTGCTGCCGCAACGCTTTCCGGTGGTGAAGGGCAGCGAATACGATTGGCAACTCAGATCGGATCGGGTCTTATGGGCGTACTGTACGTCTGTGACGAGCCTTCTGTGGGTCTTCACCCTGCCGACAATGATCGTCTGATCGGAACTCTGCAAAACCTTCGTGACGTCGGAAACACCGTTCTCATCGTTGAACACGATGAAGCAGTGATGCGTGCAGCCGATCACATCGTCGACATGGGGCCGGGCGCAGGTCAATTCGGCGGAAATGTCGTTGTGGAAGGTCCGATTGGCGAAGTGCTTGAGAGCGAAAAGTCGCTCACTGGCGCTTATCTAAGCGGTCGAATGTCGATTCCGGTGCCGAAGAAGCGACGTAAAGGCAATGGAAACGAAATCGCCGTTATCGGCGCACGTGCGAACAACCTCAAGAACGTTTCAGTTGCCATTCCACTCGGAACGCTTACGTGTGTCACGGGAGTTTCTGGCTCAGGTAAAAGCACGCTGGTGAATGAAATTCTGTCGAAGAAGCTTTCGCAGCATTTTTACCGTTCGAAAGACCGACCCGGTGAGCACGATGACGTGACCGGGTTGGAACATGTCGACAAAGTGATCAATATCGATCAGTCGCCTATCGGTCGAACACCCCGTTCGAATCCTGCAACTTACACCGGTGTATTCACGAACATTCGAGATATTTTCGCTTCGATGCCAGAAGCAAAAGCACGCGGCTACAAGGCTGGAAGATTCTCGTTCAATGTAAAGGGTGGTCGTTGCGAAGCTTGCAGCGGAGCCGGATACGTTCAGATCGAGATGCAGTTCCTGCCCGACGTAACCGTACCGTGTGAAATTTGTCTTGGTGCTCGCTACAACCGAGAAGCGCTAGAGATCAAGTTCAAGGGTAAATCGATTGCAGAAGTGCTCGACATGACTGTTTCTGAAGCCGCAGAGGTATTCGAAAACATTCCTTCGATCGCTAACAAGATGAAGACTTTGACCGATGTGGGTCTTGGCTACGTCCATCTGGGTCAGCCTGCAACGACTCTTTCGGGCGGTGAGGCGCAGCGAATCAAACTGGCATCGGAACTTTCAAAACGTTCAACGGGTAAGACCGTATACATTCTCGATGAGCCAACAACGGGTCTTTCGTTCGACGATGCGGCGAAGCTGATGATCGTGCTGCACCGACTAGTCGATGCTGGAAACTCGATCATTCTCATCGAGCACCACCTTGATTTGATCAAGAATGCAGATTGGATTCTCGATCTGGGGCCTCAGGCCGGTGAACGAGGCGGAGAGCTTGTTGCAGTAGGAACACCTGAGTTCGTCGCAACGGTGAAGAAATCGTCTACGGGGCAGTACCTCGCCGAAATGGACGGTATCAAACCGAACACCAAAGCTGCTGGTACTACTAAAGCTCGAAAATTCAAGGCAGCTACGAACGGGTCGACTGCCGACGACATCACGTTACCGGATAGACCTGCCACATCAGCGAATGGTGCAACAAAGTCGCGTAGAAACTCGCGCCGATACCGCCGACGCCGTCGCGGTGCGGCAACTGCCGGATAGTTGATTTGAACTGAGAATCGCCCCGTGTGCGTTCCAACAGGCTCTCGCGGGTGAGCCTTGTGGCTCATTGCTGTGGGGGGTGACTCACAGCCGCGTTGTGTAGCTAGCTCGGAGCCGCCCCCATGTCAGACGTCTAAAGTTGTGGGCATCAGACAAAGACGCACTTAAGCGTCATCTGAACGAGGTTCACGGGCAAATCGAATCTCCTCAGTTGCCAAGGGTAAAAAGGGCGAAACAATGACACTCATCAGCATCAAGAACACTTCAGCAGGTAACTCAATCGTTCCAGCACGTGGCGGTTTGGGATTAGTACTAGCGGCTGGTGAAGAGGGCACTGTGTGTCCTGAAGGTCTACGAGCCCAGGGCGCATTTTTCGACATGGTTTCACGAGGCCACATCGAAGAGAAGGCACGATTGGGTCGGGCATCACGAGTAGTGAACTTCACACGTTCTACCGACGACCACAACCAGGCTGCTTAATTACTAATCTGTAGCTTGCCTGCCCAGCAAACTTTACGAACCAAGATGGTTCGCCTATTTGATGAGACCCGCTTTTTGGCGGGTCTTTTTATTTGTGTTCCCGAGAAGAGCATCTTCGATAAAGTAGTCACATGAGCAACAAAAAGAAAATTCTAATTCTGGGTGCGGGTTTCGGTGGTCTTGAACTATCGAGTCGACTATCTGAGGCGCTTGCCGATCGGGTTGAGATTACTTTGATCGACAAAAACGAAGGATTTATTTTCGGGTTCTCAAAATTTGATCTCATGTTGGGACATTCAACTCGTCCCGAAGTTACTTACTTCTACAAGGACATATCGAAGCCGGCAGTGGATTTCAGGCAGGAGACTGTTGTTTCTATAGACCCTGTAAATCGACGCGTGACTACCGATAAGCAGGATTACGAAGCGGACGTGCTAGTTGTGGCGCTAGGTGCCGATTACAGCGTTGATGCAACACCGGGCTTTGCCCAGGGTGGGCACGAGTTTTACTCGTTCGACGGAGCTATTGGATTACACAACGTTCTAAAGAAATTCGAATCTGGAAAAGTTGTGATCGGGATCATTGGTCAGCCGTTCAAGTGTCCACCCGCTCCATGTGAGGCTGCGATATTGCTCGATGAATGGTTTGAGCAACGTGGGTTGAGCGAAGGTATCGACATATCTGTGGTGTCGCAGTGGCCAGTGCCGATACCACCTTCGCCAGACGGCACAAAAGCCATTCTCGATAAATTCGATGCGCGTGGGCTTACATTTACAACCCAGAAAGTCATCACAAGTTTGGATCCCGACCGTAAAGTAGCTATATGCGAAGGTGGAGAAGAGATTCCGTACGATCTGTTCTTGGGAATCCCAATTCACAGGGTGCCGACAGTTGTCGAAGAGGCAGGCCTGGCCAAAGACGACTGGATTCCGGTCGACGATAAAAATCTCCAGACGAAATTTCCGGGCGTCTACGCCGTTGGAGATGTAACAAGCGCACCCGCTCCGAAATCGGGCGTGTTTGCTGAAAGTGCCGCCAGAGCTGTTGCGGAACACCTGATAACCGAGCTTACCGGCGAGGGTGAACCAAAGCCGTTCGATGGCAAAGGATCTTGCTACGTCGAATTCGGCGATAAGTTGGTTGGTCGCATGGACGCCGATTTCTTCCCTGGGACTCGACCAACCGCACCGTTCGCTCCACCGTCAGTGGCAGTTGCGGACGAGAAGAAAGAGTTTGCTGCGATTAGGCGAAAACGCTGGATCGACGGTTAAGTTCGGTTATCCGCCGCTTTGTACATCGGTCGCTAGCTGCTCGCAGACTGAGATATCGGTCTGGCAAAGCATGACCATGTTTCCGACCACGAGATAAGCGTGGTAGCTCGTTCGGTTGTTTCCTGAAGTAATAATTCCGCCTGCTGAGTTCGAAGCGGGCGAGCGTTCCATGATCGCTATTGCTGATTCGACACCTGCCGACATTGCGTCGGCGTGCGAAGCGTATTTACGAATTTCGATATCGCGCCTGTTCGCAAATCCGTAGTAGATATTCGTTGCTTTAGGGACCGTATCGGTATCGAACTCTTTGTTCAGCTTGAATCCTGCTGTTTCAAAATTTTCGACCGTGAATGTTTCGTCGATACGAAGAATGGGAGCAGTTTCTGCGCCATCGTTAGTAGTGGAGACTGTGTCGTCAGTTGATTCGCCTGACCCACAGGCGACAATTGCAATTGTTGCGATAGAGAAGATCAGCAGAGTGAGTAATTTTCTAGATTGCAACGAATTCTCCATATGATCGTGATTGCCACGTCGTCGGACTCCTCGCAATGACAACGCGAAGCCGAATGCTTATTTTCCAATGACGAATAGCGGAACTTTAGCAAATCCCTACCGCTTGCCAGCCGCCAGTTTGCTTGCTTCGGGCAGTGACCGCAGTCGCAGCATTGCAGCGGTTCCGACAACAGGACCCAGAGCCAACATTGCGAACGCCCAGCCCCATCCTGAAGAATCTTTGACGATAGGTAGTAGCCAGATTGAAACGGCGGTTAGTGCGAACCCGATTCCAGTTTGAAAAGTGAGCATGGTGCCTCGATAAGCTGGATCGCTAAGCTCGGTCATGGCTGTTGAGAACTGCGCAGAGTCGGCGATGATCGAAGCTCCCCATATCATCGCTAATATCACGATCAACACCGTGAATTCGGTCGGGATAAATCCGATGAATGCAGCAACCGATCCACTGATGATCATGGCAATGCTCGTAACAGCTGTTCGCCCAATTTTTTCCGACCACGCTCCAGCGTACGAGCTTGCCACAGCACCTATCGCAAACACGAGGAATGTCAGGCCGCTCGCTAGATCGAGGCTATCGCCTATCAGCGATTTTTCGCCGACGACATAGAGCATGAAACTGCCAATCCACGCCCACATTGCGTACAGCTCCCACTGGTGACCTAGATAGCCGGTTAATGCGAGTCGAGGCCCACGTTCTGTGAGAGCCCCTATCAGGTAGCGGGGATTGAACTTGGCACCGTTCACATCATGTGGTCCATCAGTGACGATGAATTTTAGAATCAGTCCGCCTGTGATTGCCAGAATCGAACTGCCAACGATTACAGCTTGCCAGTTTTCAGAAAATACCGAACGAAGTAAGTGAGGTGATCCAGATCCGATTGTCAGTGCCCCGACCATCGTCCCTAGGGCGAATCCGCGACCTTTGGTGTACCAGCCTGAAATTACCTTCATAGCCGGCGGATATACGCCACCCAGGAACGCTCCGGTCGCGAACCTGGCAGCGATTAGCGCAGGGGTTGATTCGATGGGGATAACTAGCAGGTTAGTAATCGCTGCGAGCACAGCAGAAATAGCAAACAGCGTGCGAGCATTAATCAAGTCGGAGAGGTTGGTTATCGCGATTAGAAGAGTTCCGAACACGAATCCGAGTTGAACTGCGATCGTGAGTACGGCTATCGCCGATTCGTCGATAGCTTTTTCGGTTTCAAGCCCGCCAGAAATGGCGTTCGTTGAGAACCAGACTGAGAGAGTGAAAAACGTTGCAGCCGATACGAATATCAGCGCACGTGATCGAGATTCAACTTGAAACATGCGAATTTGATGTGCGGTTGTTGGGTAGCGGTTCGAACATGAATTCGTAGAAAGTCGTATCTCGGGAGAACAAGCAGTTGCAAGCGTGAGTCGGTATTGTTTGTGAGCCCGGTGAATTGCCGAACGATCAAAATATTCCTCTTCGAGGAGCAGTATGAGCCAGAGCGAACTAGAACGCACTTACTTCCAAGACGGTCTTCACGGGAATCACTGCTACGGCTGTGGTGCATGGAACGACAAAGGGCTGCAGATCAAATCGTTCTGGGATGGCGATGAATCGGTCTGCATCTACCAGCCAAAACCGCATCATTCAGCAATGCCACCTGATGTCATGAACGGCGGAACTATCGCCGCGATTATCGATTGCCATGGTGTGTGCTCGGCCATTGCCGACGCCTACCGAACTGAAGGACGCGAGGTTGGTGATGGCGAGAAAATTTGGTACGCCACGGCTTCGCTAACGGTGAACTACCGAAAGCCGACTCGAATCGATGGACCTGTGACTGCGCGAGCTCGTCTTACGGAAAAAACTGACAAGAAAACCATGTTCGAAGTAGATTTCTTCTCACATGATGGCGTTCTTACGTGCGACGCTTCGGTTCTGTCGCTGAGAGTGCCGTCCGAATGGGCCGACCCGACCGGGTTATTTAAGCATATTGATTCGAACTCATAATTCTCGACTTCGAACCAATTAACTGGCGACTCTGCCAAACTAACCTAGTACAAAACAGCGAGTGGATAACTAAGGAAACAAGAATGAAATTAGCAGTTGGCGGCGACCACGCAGGATTCCCGATGAAGGGACCAGTAGTTGAGTATCTGAAGTCACAGGGTCACGAAGTTACCGACTACGGAACTCACTCTGAAGAGCCTGTGGATTTTCCAGATATAGCCCAGCGAGTCACATCTGCGATTCTTTCCGGTGAAGCAGAGCGGGGAATTCTTGTATGCGGTACGGGCGTTGGAGCTGCTATAGCTGGCAACAAGGTTCCGGGCATACGCGCGGCGCTCACTCACGATACTCACTGCGCTCATCAGGGCGTTGAACACGACGACGTGAATTTGATCTGCATGGGCGCATGGATCATAGGAATCGAAGTTGCCAAGGAAGTTCTCGATGCGTTCGTGAATGCAGAGTTTTCAACCGACCCTGACTTCCGACGTCGTGTAGACAAGCTGGCTGATATGGAACGTAAATACGCGAAAGAGCTAATTGAACTAGAGTGATCGACGATGCCGCTAACATCGCGAAACTAGAGACTAGAACTAGGAAATCGACGAATTTCACTTATTCGTGACTGAACTATTTACTCGACGATAGAGTTCCAAATTCAGGCGGAGCTTGAATGACCGATGAAGCAACTCACATAGATCAGGGGCGTGACAGTTTCGAGCAACTCGCCGATGAACAAAGGCGTATTGCCGAGATCGGGCGGATCGTCAGTTCCTCGCTCGATATCTCAGATGTGTACCCGCGATTTGCCGAACACGCCCGCGCACTTGTGCGAGCTGACCGGATGGTCATCGCAATTCTTTCGGACGATCAGACCGAGTTAGTCGATCAGTACATCGAAGGCGCTGACATTCCTGGATCGGCCGTCGGAACTCGACGAAAAATTGATGACAATCCAGCGCGCGACTCACTGATGAGCGACCCTTCGCCAGTAGTGTTCGCAGGGGTGAACATCAAGGAGTTCAATACGGGTGATCCCGAGGAAGACGTAAGACGGCAGACAGGTCTACAGTCACTGATGCTCGTCCCATTATTCTGGCAGGGCAGCCAGTTCGGTGTTATCGCTTTTCGTGCGTTCGCTGAAGATGCGTTTGGCGAGCACCAAATGGAGATAGGCCAACAGATAGCGAGTCAGATCGCCGGCGCTGTTGCCACCGCCATTCAGTACGCAGAACTTCAGCGTGAGTCTCTCGAACACGAACAGTTCGCAGAGATCAGACGCATCGTCGGTAGCAGCCTTGATATCGACGAAATATTCGAATCGTTCGCCAAACAAACCCGCATGCTTGTTCCGGCAGATCGGCTGATCCTCACGACGATAGATCACAAGAGCGAAGTGATCGGTCGTCATGTAGACGGGATGGCTATCAACGAAAGCGTCACGCCGACTTTGTCGCCGGTAATCCGTGACGATATTTATCAAGGCATCAATGGCAACGAGGCACTGTTCGCTCTAAACGGCGAGACTTACGAACAATACGTTCTAGATGAACCGGACGAATTGGCAAGGTTTGCTGCAGGTCTGCGAGCACTGCTTTCGATACCTCTTATGTGGCGAGGTGACTTGGTCGGTAGTCTGACCTTTCGTTCCAAGGACCCTGCTGCATACGGCGAACGAGACATTAAGATCGCCAAGCGAATCGCTGACCACATTGCGAGCGCGGTCCATTCGTCGAACCAATTCAGGTCGCTGGAGCAAGAATCTCAACAACGGGAACAGTTAGCTGAAATTGGCCGAATTATCAGTTCGACGACGAATCTTGAAAACGTATTCTCAGCTTTCGTTGATGCCGCCAACAAACTAATCCCGTTCGACCGGCTGGCAATTTCAACGATAGACGTTGAATCGGGCGAAATTTCCGATCCGCACGTCGCGGGTCACCGCTTCGCTATCGGAGATCTTTCTGGACCTTTTCGCTCAGAGAAAGTATTGTTCCTGACACCGTTTTCAACGATCACGAAGTACTTGTAGCCAATGCCCAAGTACTGGCAGAACGTTCAAAGACAGATATTGCCGACGATAATCGACTGAGAATCGAAGCGGGGCTGATATCAGCGATGTTCGTACCCGTGGTTTTCCAGGGAACCACAGTAGGAAATCTGGTGTTTCGATCGCGTCAGGCAGACCCCTATGGCGATGAACATGTTCGTCTCGCAGAACAAATTGCCGCCCAGCTCTCAGGAGTTATCGCTTCAAGCCAACAGCGGCAACTTATTCAATCCGAATCATCAGAACGGCAACGACTCGCTGACGAGCAGCGCCGAATCGCAGAAATTGGAAGAGTAGTCAGCTCCACACTTGATCTGGACGAAGTGTTCGCAAAATTTAACGTGGAAGCGCGTGGACTATTGCCATTCGACAGAGTGGTGCTGATCACGCTGACTGAAGACTATTCGAAGGTGGACAGAGAGCTTATCAACGGTGTTGGCCGGGATATTACTAATATCGGCGATAAGCTGGTTTCGAATTTGAATCAGTTCCAATCTGAAGCGATCAACACAGGCAAGCCAGTAATCCGTAGAGGCGACGAATTTCTCGAAGAAGCCAAGACAATACCGTCGGAGCAAAAGCGCGTTGATGACGGTCTGAACTCTGTGTTGATGTCTCCGCTGGTGTGGCAAGGCAACGTGATCGGACTAATAACGTTCAGGTCCACGAGTCTCTATGCTTATGGCGAACACGAAGTTAGTCTGGCAATTCAGATCAGTGCGCAAATTGCTGGTGCGGTCGCAGCAGCGAACCAGTACTGGTTGCTTGAAAGTGAGTACCAGCAACGAGAACGAATCGCTGAAATAGGCAGGATAGTCAGCTCGACACTCGATCTCGACGAAGTATTCGCTGGCTTTCTGAAAGAGGTTCGCGGGCTGCTCCAGTTTGACCGGATCGCGATTATCACTCTCAGCCAAGATGGATCGAATGTAGTCGACAATCTGGTTGATGGCGTCGATTCGAACTCAGCGCCGGCCGGTGCGGTGCTGTCTATCGACGACAACCCTCTACAGAAACGGGTGTTCGACGAGGCAACTGAGATCGTGTTGGGTGGCGAGGAGTACCAGGCCTTTGTTGAGAACGAACCCGCTGAAAAGGTTCGTTTCGATGCCGGGCTAGTGTCGGTACTAATGTCTCCAATGCTCTGGCAGGGTGAAGTGATCGGCGTAATCAACTTCCGCTCCAAGCAAGAGAACGCCTACGGCAGCAAAGAGATCGAAATAGCAAAGCAGATCAGCGCTCAGATCGCTGGTGCCGTCGCAATGTCGAACCAGTATCGGCTTCTCGAAGAGAGTGAGACAAACTACCGAGGAATGGTCGAAAACAGCCATATCCTAGTTTGGCGAATGGACTCTGAAGGCCGATTCACCTACGTCAATAAATCACTCGAAGAGGCTCTGGGCTACTCGGCAGACGAGATACTGGGACAGCAGTACACACAGTTCACCCCCAACCGAGATAACCCGAACAACGACAAGGAAATTCGAGAACATTTCGCCGAGAGGGCAAAGAATAATTACGTTCGCGCTGGTACCACCGTATACCTGCACAAAAATGGATCAGAGGTTCACTTCGCATTCAGTTCAAGCCCGCTACTTGATTCAGATGGGAATTTCGTCGGAATACGAGGAACTGCCCTCGATGTGACAGCTGAACGAGTAGCCCAAGATGCAATCAAAATCCAAACTGCGGCAATCGAAGCTGCCAGTGACGCTGTCATTATCTTGATGCCTGACACATCGATTACGTACGTCAACGAGGCATTTATCGAGCAAACTGGTTATTCAAGAGACGATGTAATTGGTAAGCCCTCAAGCATTCTGCGAACTATAGATGGCGACCAAGACAACTACCTAGACACTTGGAAAGTCGTCCAGCAGGGTCGAATCTGGCGTGGTACCCAGCTCAGTCGACGCAAAGATGGCTCTGTCATCACGCTCGATGCTTCTTTGAATCCCATTTTTGCTGAAGACGGAACGATTTCTTCGTACGTTTCCATTCGACGAGATGTCACTGAGCGAATTCAGGCTGAGCAAGACAGGCAGGCTCGTGCTGAGTTAGATGCCAAAAACCAGCAGCTACTCGAAATAGACAAGCAGCGAGAAGAGTTCTTTTCATCTGTTTCGCATGAATTACGAACACCATTGACGGCAGTAACGGCATTTTCGGATATCTTGAGCCGGAACCGAGACGGCAATCTCAGTAGCACTCAGATCGATCAGCTTGAAGTGATCAAGCGCAACAGCCGCAGCCTGATCATCCTTGTCGAAGACATGCTTGATATGTCTCGCGTGAACAGCAGGTCACTTCGCATCGAACGAGAGCCTGTTGAGATCAATGAGATAGTCATATCGACAGTCGAATCGCTTGAGCCAACAGCACGCGAACGACTACAGGCGATCGAAGTTCAGTTGAACACTGAAGGAATTTTGGTTGATGCCGACAAGGGCAGGCTCGTTCAAGTGTTGTCGAACCTGATTACCAACGCTAGCAAGTACTCGCCAGATAACAGTTCGATCAAAATCTGCACAGATGTGATAGACGATTCGATCGAACTGCGTGTTGTTGACTCTGGCTTCGGCATGTCGAACGAAGATCTTCGAATGATCTTCTCGCCGTTCTATCGATCAAAACGTGATGAGATTCAAACTAAACCAGGCACGGGTCTTGGAATGGCAATTTCTAAGACATTGATCGAGCTTCATGATGGGAAGATTGAAGTCGAGAGCACTTTGAACGTTGGAACAACTGTGATCGTGACAATTCCAGGCGTGATCGATCAGTAAACAGCGTCAATGACTACAATCGAGATCAGTGACCTAGTTCGATTGCCTAATTGGCTACTGGGGATAGTAGTGCTGATCGCGTAAAGAGAACTGAAAGCACACTTATATCAACTTACGGCACTTCGAGCTGATAGATAAAATGATTAAACTGAATTTTTTCTGTTTTATTGTGCCGAACCGATACTAAGACTCGGTTGGCACGCAACCTAAGTTCAGTTCTCGTATAGTACTTTTTGCTATGTGCCTTTCTATGTTTTGTGGTTTTCGACCATGAAAACAACTCGCATGTAGTTGGAGTTGTGTATTGAGTTCTACGGATTCAGCTCCCCAGAGCAATTTCGAATCACTGGCAAATGAGCAGCGGCTAATTGCAGAAATTGGTCGCATTGCTAGCGCGTCGCCCAGTTTAGATTCTGTTTTTTCGGCATTCGCAGACACCGCAAAGAAGCTGATTCCGTTTGACCGATTGGCAATTTCAACGATCGATCCCGAATCAGGGTTGCTATCCGATGCCCATATCAGCGGTCTGCAGATCGAAGGCCAAAATTTCACTGGTCCGTATTCGCTAGAAAACAGTTCGGTACCTTCTCTGGTATATGAAGAGTTACGAACACTAGCGTTAGATCAAAAGCAATTGATTGATTACTCGGGATCTAGCGCGGTCGAAGACACTGATCAGCGAATTGCGATTGGCCTAATTTCCGCGATGTTCGCGCCCGTAGTTATGCAAGGAAAACTAGTAGGCGTCCTTGTTTTCAGATCAAAATCTGAGAACCCCTACAGTGAACGTGAGTTAGACCTTGCAGAGCAAATCTCAGCGCAAATAGCTGGCGCCATTTCGATGAACCGTCAGTTCGAATTACTTGAGCACGAGGTTGCATCTCGTAAACAGTTCGCTGAAGAGCAAGCGCGAATAGCGCAAATCGGGCGGCTCGTTGGATCGAGCCTTTCTCTAGATCAAGTATTCAAATCACTTAGCAATGAAGTAAGTGAATTAGTAAGTTTCGACCGATTCGTCGTTGCAGAATACTCAGAGGATGGTCTCACTCTTTCTCGCCTGTTTGCCGATGGTATGGACATTGCTGATTCACCCCCCGGGGAAGGTCTGCAAGAGAATCATCAACTTATCTTCAGGCACAACATGGAAAACCAGGAACATCTTCTATTGCAGGGAGATGAATACAAGGATTTCTGCGTCGGGTCGCCAACTGAAACCATTAGGTATGAAGCCGGACTACGTGCACTCCTGGCAATACCGATCATCTGACAAGGGGCGACTATAGGTTCAATATTCCTTAGATCAAAGGAACCCAAAACGTTCACGCAGCGTGACATCGATCTAGGCACACAAGTCGCCCAGATTTTCGCCGGTGCTATTGCCACTTCTCGGCAATATTTAAGGGAACAGCAACGATCGAACGAAGCGCGGAATCTAGCTGAAGTTCAGGCCCGAATTGCAGAGATTGGTCGTATCGCAAGTTCAAATCTCGATTTCGACGATGTTCTTACTCAATTTGCGGAACATGCAAAAGTCTTAGTTCCGCATGATCGAATGGTAATTTCTCGATGGTCTGACGGAGGACAAACGCTAACCGACCAGTATTCGGATGGGCTTCCGATCAAAGGGCATACTCGCGGGCAAGTACTGCAAGTTCCCGAAGATGAGATTTGGGTAAGGCTTCAGAAGGAAAAACTGCCCTGGGTAGTAAACGGTGACGCCTACGATGAATTCAAAGAGCGAAACGATCTCGAGCGCACTAGGTACGACTCAGGCCTTCGCGCCATCCTAATTGTTCCGCTCCTATGGAGAGGCGGTGTCTCCGGCTCTATCGCATTCCGGTCAACGAACCCTGAGGCGTTCGACGAAAACGAAGTCGAGCTTGCAGTTGCCATCGCAGCACAGATCGCTGGCGCAATGGATGCTGCTGACCAGTTCCGTCAGTTGGAGGCGGAGTCAGCCGAACGCCAAAGACTCGCCAATGTGCAGGCGCGGATTGCAGAGATTGGGCGAATCGTAAGTTCAACTCTTGATCTCGATGCAGCGCTTTCTGAGTTCGTTGCTCAGTTGCGCTCGCTACTACCGTATGACCGCATCGTCATTTCCACCGTAAATGAAGAGCTCACGGAAGTAGTCGACATACTCGTTCATGGTGTGGGCGAAGATGATTCCAAACTTGGGATCAAACTCCCGTTTCCGGAATCAGAGATTCTGCGTGAATCGATATCAAATCATGAAGCGTTTAGCGTCGGCGGAGAAGATTATCCCGAGTACGCCAGAAGCGTAAAACTTGATCAGTACCCGACATTCTCTTCGCTTCGATCATTCTTGCTGATTCCGCTAGTGTGGCAGGGGCACCCAATCGGATCGTTGAACCTACGATCTGTTGATCCGTTTGCATATGGAGAATCAGAGATATCCATAGCGAGGCAGGTTGGAGCTCAGGTAGCGGGAGCGATTGCGACATCGAATCAATACGCTCTCCTCGAAAAGGAATCTGAAGAACGGGAACATCTGGCATTCGAACAGGCTCGTATTGCCGAAATTGGGCGAATAGTCAGTTCGACCCTGGAACTTAATGATGTATTCAAGTCATTCAGCGAGCAAGCCGGAGAACTGGTTCCGTTCGACCGTCTTGTCATCTCTCTAATCGATAGAAATAAGCAAACGGTTGTCGATGCTTATGTTGCTGGTCAGCTGGTTGCACACAGCACGAGCGGTACCGAACACCCACTCAGTGGAGATATCAAAGAATCCGTAGTTGAAACAAGCAAATCTCTGGTATCGAACTACTCCGACCTCCCTAAAGTTGTCGCGAACCGGATTGGCGAAAAGAGCAACTACGAATCCGGGTTGAGATCGGTACTGGTTGTTCCACTTGCCTGGCAGGGAGACGTTGTCGGAGCACTCACTTTCAGATCGATCTCTGAAGATATATACGGCGAACGGCAGATTCAGATAGCGGAACAAATCGGTGCTCAAATCGCGGGTGCAGTCGCTGCAGCCAATCAGTATCAGCAACTCGAAAAAGCTCTCTCAGATTCTCAAATTCAACAGATGGCCATTGAGGCTGCTGATGATGCGATTCTTATACGAGATTCAGATGCCAAACTTATTTATGTGAATTCGGCTTTTGAGCGCCAGACGGGGTTTTCAGCGGCTGAGGTTCTTGGAACAAATTTCATTTACCCAGAGAACGTGGGTCAGTCAACTGAGAAGCTTGATCAGCTTTGGGCAACGATCAGAAGTGGAGAATCTTGGCGAAGCATTGTTCCGAGCCAGCGCAAAGACGGTTCCGAATACATTGTCGACGCAACTCTAAGCCCTGTATTCAATTCTGACGGCGAGATCGACAAATTCTTGGGGATTCGACGTGATATTACCGCTATGTTCAGAGCGAACGAATCCAATCGTATTCAGGCTGCGGCACTTGAAGCAGCTGATGACGCTATCGTCATTAGAAGCAGCGATACAACGATTGAATATGTAAACGCCGCGTTTGAACGCCAATCCGGTTACTTGAGATCCGAAGTTGTGGGAAGTGATTCAAAATACTTACCAACAATTAAAGTGTCTAATCCGACCTACGAAAAAATGTGGGCACATGTCCGCTCAGGAAAAACTTGGAATGCGGTCGTGGCAGGGATACACAAAGACGGCAGCGAGTATGTTGTCGACACTTCCCTAAGCCCGATCTTCGACGATGAGGGCAAAATCGATAAATTCGTCGGGATTCGCCGAGATATCACCGCCAGAGTGAAAGCCGAAGAGGCGAACAAGATTCAAGCCGCAGCTCTCGAAGCAGCAGCTGACGCTGTATTTATTTTGAATACAGATACGTCGATTAATTGGGTCAACGAAGCATTTGTTCGCGACACCGGATATTCACGTGAAGAGGCAATTGGGAAGTCATCACCTTTCCTGCGGTCGGATAAAAACGATGATGTAACGTTCGATGGACTCTGGGACCAAGTACGTACAGGTCAAACATGGCATGGTCGACTTTGGACGGTCCGCAAAGATGGCTCTGAGTACCTCTGTGAGGCCTCACTAACTCCCGTATTCGACGACTCTGGCGCGATTACTAAATACGTTGGCACTCGACGCGACATCACCGAACACGTTCAGGCCGAGCAAGACCGTGAAGCCAGGCGTGATCTTGACGCTCAAAACCAGCAACTGCTCGAGATGAACAAACAGCGAGAAGAGTTCTTCTCAACCGTGTCGCACGAGTTGCGCACTCCGCTTACCTCAGTGATGGCGTTCGCCGACATCATGAGCCGGGATCGCCATCGCACACTGACAAAACTGCAGAAAGAGCACCTTGATGTCATCAAGAGAAACAGCAGGAATCTCAACGAACTTGTTGAGGATATGCTCGATTTCTCGCGTATGAGCACCGATCAGCTCAAGCTGAACAAATCGGAATTCGAGATTCATTCACTGCTCGATTCCGTTATCGAATCGCTCGAACCTACTGCAGGACAGCGCGATCAATCAATCGTTATAGAACCGAACAATGAACCTATTTGGATAAAGGCAGACCACTCGAGAATCGTTCAGGTAATTTCCAACCTAATCACGAACTCTTCCAAATACTCACCACCCTCCACAACGATCACAGTGAGAATCGGTATCGAAGCTAGTCGTGTCTCGATAACGGTTTCGGATAGAGGAATCGGCATCCCGCCTGAAGACCTAGAAAACATCTTCTCAGCGTTCTTCCGCTCGGACCAGATTTCGGTACGCGAAGAGATTGGTGTCGGACTTGGACTAGCGATATCCAAATCCCTAGTTGACCTTCACGACGGAAAGATCAGCGCAATGAGTAAGCTGAACGAGGGCACGGACATTACCGTTACCCTCCCGGGAGCTTCCTTGCAGCCAACCGTCGATGCCAGAGCCTGAACGGACTAATCCATCAACGCCGCTTCTAGTGCTTTCTCGTTCACCGTTAGTCCAAGACCAGGTTTGTTTGGAATGGTGATCTCGCCGTTTTTGAATTCCCACGGATCGTCAAAGAGCTCGTCTAGATCGTCACGTTGGCCCGAGTACTCGTGAGGTCGGCTTGAGAGCGGCAGAGTTGCACATAGGGCAAGTGAAGCGGCATTGCCTATTGATGGCTGGGTCATGTGCGGCACGACCGACATGTCGTGAGTCTCGGCCAAAGCCGCAATTCGTTTGCCTTCAGTGAGACCGCAGCACTTCACGACGTCGGGCTGTAGCAAATCGGGTTTGGCGACGTTGATCAGATCACGGAACTGCCAGCGTGTGTATTCGTGCTCACCGGCTGAAACTGGAACATCGAGAGCATCGGCGACTTCTCGAATTCCTTCGTAGTTCGTCGGTGAAACAGGTTCTTCGAAGTGGTAAATGCCGAGATCTTCGAATTTACTGCCCTGCTGAATTGCTGTGGAAACTGAATAGCCGTTGTTCGCATCGAAACTCAACGGGAACTCATCAGGAAGGAACTCACGGCAGAGTCGGAACATCTCCATATCCTTCTTGGGATCGACATCCTGCTTGTACTTCCAGTCCATGCGGATTTTTACCGCTTTGAACCCTTCTTCATAGGCAGTTTCGACTTTCGAGAGCATTTCGTTTGGGGTCATCGCACTACCGCCACCAATGCTCTTGTACATCGTGAAGGTCGTGCGTACGGCTCCGCCCATGAGCTGATATAGCGGCATTCCTGCAACTTTGGCCTTGATGTCCCATAGAGCGATATCAACTCCGCTAATGCAGCTTGGTTGAGTTCCAGCAGTTCCCAATTTGTATGTTCCGAAGAACATGTCGTCCCAGAGCCGTTCGACGTCCAACGGGTTCTTACCGACAATCAGCGGCTTCAACGCGTTTTCCACGAAGTAGCACATCACCGGCACGTTCATTGGCGAGCACTCTCCAATGCCTTCGATTCCCTCGTCGGTGAACACTCTTACGAGCGCGGTTCGGGTCTTTAGCGGGTATGCCTTAACGTCGGTAATTTTCATTGTTTGTTCTCTTTTGAGGTTCCGGTGGCAGTTGTACGAACGAAACTTTGCCGAATCTTAGCCTGCAAGCGTTTTCGACCGTCGCCTGTCGTCCTTCGAGAGCCTTAGGATGACACTGGTTGCGGTTGGTGGCTAATCAACTTGGTTCACAAACTGGAATTAGTGGATTTCCCGAGTGCATCCGAGGGATCTCGTGAATTTCAGTCATCGTGCGTTGGACGAATGATTCCGTCCTGCCGGTGATGACCTGTTTCTTCGAGACCCCTCCTTGCGTCGGTAGGTCCGATCTGTCCGAAGGCTGATTTACGAACCGAAGTTTGGTTCTTCTTCTCTTTCGATTTTGTCTGGGTCGAGATCCATCGTCATTCCTACGCCAGTTGGAGCCTTGATCATGCCGTTTTCAGGGCTGACAGGGTCCTTCAAGAAGTGCTGGTGAACGATGTTCCACTTGACCAGGTACTCCTGATACGGAGTGTGAATCGGTGACTGACTTACCGAGAAGTGAATACCCGCATTGGTCGAGTGACCGTGTGGAATCGTGATCAGATCGAACGTAGTTGCCAGCGCCGCGATTTTGAGTGTTTCGGAAAGACCACCAGCCCAGTAGATGTCTGGCTGGATGATGTCGAGTGCTTCCGCTTCGATGAACTGCTTCATGCCCCATCGGGTGTAGTGGTGTTCTGCACCTGAGAGAGGAATGTTGGTCGCTTCCCGAATCTTGCGGTAGGAGTCGATTCGATCTGGCAAAGCGGTTTCTTCGAGCCATCGAGGGTGGTATTCCTCGATCTGCTCAGCGAGCTTGATCACATAGTTGACGTCCATCGACTGCCAGCAGTCGAGCATGATGTCGTCGTCGTCTCCGAGGGTTTCTCGAAGAGTCTTGACCATCTCTACGTTTTTCTTGAGTCCCTCTGCTCCTGACATTGGACCGTGCCTGAAGAACCATTTCTGGGCGGTGTAGCCCTCTTTTTGCTTCTGGGCAGCTCGTTCTTTTACGAGTCCCATATCGAGCACGTTGAAGCCGAGCATAGAAGCGTAGGCAGGAACTTCGTCACGAGTTGGTCCACCGATGATCGAGTAGACCGGAACGTTGAAGTATCGACCTTTGAGATCCCAGAGAGCGTTGTCGATCGCACTGATGGCAATCATCGTGTTGCCCTGGCGACCGTGAACGGAGGCACGGTGCATGATGTCCCACAGGAACTCGATAGCGAGCGGATCACGACCGATTAGGTAGTGAGAAAGTTCGATTTCGACGATGAAAGCAACGGCTTTGTCCATCGGGCCGCCGATACCGATCACCCCTTCGTCAGTTTCGATCTGAACGAAGTAGGCATCATGCTTCATTGCATTCTCTTCGGCCTGATCTCCCCACTTCACTCGTTTTGAGGTGTCACGGAACTCTTCGTACACATCGAGAGGCATGACAAGTCGCTCTTCCCAGAACAACCCATCGGTTTCGATGGTTCCAAATACGTGGCGTAATCGAACTTTTTCAATCTTCATAGTTAGCTACTTCTCGCTTGTTGGCTTTGGTCGATTGATGTGAAAATTTCTGGGTGCGACTTTATCTCACTTGGCGTTGGCACGGTACTTATTCCATAAATAATCCCGCCCTTAAATCCCTCTTCGCTACCGCAGCGGTAGCGGAGTGGAGAGACCTCGGAGAGTACGAAGCCAACGATGTTCGCCTAGATCATCGTCAGCTGGTGAGAGGCTCGTATCAACCCCTAGTCTGAGATCCCTCTGCTTCGCTACCGCTATGATCGGGACGAGGGATGCACACGCCAGTCGACGGTAATGTCGACTGGCGTCAAAACGGAGCTAATTAAGCTGAAGGAGCGGTTTCGGGCTCTCGGATGTATGGAATCAGTCGAGGGGATTCGAACTGCTCTTCACCCTTGATTCCTTCGAGCATTTCGAATGCGGCTCGAACGTCGGCTTCTTCACCTGACAGTGAAAGCATCACTGCGCCTTCCGAACCTGATACTCCACCCGATGCAACGTGAGTCGCCTTTACGCCGGTGAGAATAGCGATTGCTTCAATCTCAGTAACAACCTGAGCGTTTACTACTGGCATTAGACCAGCCGACTGACCCATCGTGAGATCCCAGAGGTGGTTTCCACATACTCGGGCAGCTTCGATAACGTCGGGAACGAGTCGTTCGAGGCTGACAGGTGCTACCCAGTGGGCACCACGTGCTGTGAGAGTGCCCCAGATCCCTCCGACTGTTCCGCCACCGCCATCGGCAGCCAGTACGCCGATATTTCCGTTCGGGTCGACTGCGTTTGCGCCTTTGATAGATACATCACGCGCCTTGAACTTTCCGAGCGCCTCAGGTGCTGGAGTTTCGGAAATTTTTCCGTTCTCGAAAACCCAGGGGCCGAGTCGATCTTCCATAACCACGCTTGCAAGACGGCCCTGAGCAACGATTCCTGCAGTGCTGTTGCCTTTGTCGGCCGCCTGTCCGGTTAGCTCTTCGAGAATGTAAGCGGGAGTGACTCCACGCGAAACTACGAACCAGCCATCGTCGAGAGATCGTTTTACTTCCGGCATCTGAAGTACGGCTTTTGCAAGCAAACGCTTCGACTCGCGAGGCAGAAGCATTACAAGTGCGTGAAATCGGTCGTCACGCAGATGCGGAGCCGGCTTAATAAAGCTAGAGGTGTCGTAGAACATTCGTTAATTACTCCGCTCGTGGTCTAGGCATTCAATCGTTTTTTTAACGACTTGAACCGCCGACTCAACAGTCAAATTTGCAAATCAAGGTGAAAAATAGCGGCTTAATGGGTCGCTACTCGCAAAACAGCGTGGATGTTACGTGCGGATTGGCGCGAATGTGCTTGTTTTCAAGCGCGTGATAAAGATTGGCTAGATCGATTCGAGAATGTCTCGCGCTTTCGCCGGCCAGTCGACTGTGGTTCCAACTGCGCCAGAGCGATATGCGCGCCTGAGCGCAGCCTTCGAATCGGCGATGCCCCAAGTTCGAACTACAAGCCCTGCGGCATTCGCATCGGCGATCCGCTTCTCGGTGACTTTGTTTGCGTTCGGATAAATTCCGGACAATCCGAGATCGACAGCAGCTTTCAACGAAGCTTTATCGATTTTTTGAAGTAGCCAGCCGTGAGCAATATTTGGCATAAGCGCTATCGATCGTTCGAGTTGCTCGAAATGGAACGACGAGATTGTTAGCCCTGGCGAAATGCTGTCGCCGGTGTGCTGATCAAGCCAGCCCCACTGCTTCAGCGATTTCATCGAAACGGCTGCGAGATCAACATCGGTCGACTTGAGTTCGAGATGAATGTGGGCTTTTCCGGCGTATCGTTCAAGAATATCGTCGAGAGTCGGCACGAATGCTTCTGGATATGCCATTGGGCCTGTGACACCGGCTCCATCTTCAGGACCCTCGAACCAAAGCCCAGCATTTAGCGACTTAAATTTCGCAATTCCAGTTTCTGCAACCAGGCCTGTTGCATCTGTGGTTCGATCAATTCGGTCGTCGTGAATAATCACGGCTCGACCGTCGCTGGTTAGCTGCACATCGGTTTCGAAATTGTCGAAGCCAAGCTCAAGTGCCAGATCGAACGCTTCAAACGTGTTTTCAGGTGCATCGTATGAGGCTCCACGATGGGCGATGAGAGTGAAGTTTTTCAATATTAGTTCCTATAGTTGACCTATAGCACTACTATAGCTATACTATATACCACTGGTACATTCCCGGTGTATTTCATCGGCAGACTACCAGCAAGAAGAAAGAATGAAGGTGTGTTATGAAATTGACTCTAACCCTGGATGGCAGCTTAAGCGAAATCAAACGAGCAATCGTTGCGCTAGAAAACTCCAACGTCGATATGTCAGGGAATGCCCAAGGTCGATCAACAGATCTGGAAGCGTTTGTTCAAGAGCTTGCGTTCACTGGTAGAAAAGCTGTGGCACAACTGGTTTACGTACTGCTCAAGAACCAAACCCACATTCCGCTGGAAGATCGGCAAATATCCCGAGAACATTGGCAGGATATTTGCGAATCTACTCGAGAAGAATTCAATGGTGTACTCGGAAGTGTCGGCAGAAGCTGGGCTAAACACTCTGATGACGCTAACCCGTTCGTGTCACAAGGCATAAATGAACACGGGAATCACATGCACGGTATTCAAGACGGTGAACTACTGCACGATCTATTCAAGCTGTTGTTCAAGTCTGAACGATCCGAATAACTGCAACGGCGAACTCGGGAGAGGCTGAAACTGTTCAGCCTCTCCTTTTTTTTAAGTACAATCTGGCTCCCGTGCCCATTAACAAGATTTCAAATTCATTCGCCGAAGCCGTTGCCGATATTCCGTCGGGAGCGTCGATCATGATCGGCGGATTTGGTGGTGCTGGTGGGCAACCAACCCGTCTGATGCTTGCGCTTCGTGATCTTGGAGTTGGCGATCTGACGATCATCGGAAACGTTGCAGGAATTTCGAAAACAACAGGTTATGGCTGGCCCGATCATCTCGACCCAATAGATCAGGGCATGTTTTTCGAAAGCGGGCAGGCGACCAAGATCACCTGTTCATTTCCGGTTCCGGGAACTACGAATCCCCTCAGCGACATCGAAAAGGCTTGGCGAGAAGGCAACGCCGAGGTCGACATAGTTCCACAGGGCACATTGATCGAACGGATCCGTGCTGCAGGTGCAGGTATACCCGCCTTCTATACTCCAACTGGGGTCGGAACTCCCGTTGCCGAAGGCAAAGAACATCGCGATTTCGATGGTCGAACATATTTGATGGAAGAGGCGCTATCGGCAGATTTCGCTTTGATTCGAGCTCAAAAAGCCGATACCAGAGGCAATTTGCAGTACATCGGCACTTCACGTGCGTTCAATCCCGCGATGGCAACTGCCGCGGCGGTGACGATTGTGGAAGTGGACGAAATTGTCGAGCCGGGCGGTATTGATCCCGAGAGAGTCGGCACTCTGAGCACTTACGTGGATCGAATCGTAGTTAGAGAGGCAGGAGACCCGCTGCCATGACGACTTTGAGCAACGATCCCGCGCCTCGACTTGACCGAGCGGCTATCGCGAAGCGTGCAGCTCGAGATTTGGTCGATGGATCAACTGTGAACCTCGGGATTGGGATCCCGGCGATGTGTGCAGATTTCCTACCCGATGGGGTTGAACTGCTCTACCACGCCGAGAACGGTATTCTCGGATTCAAAGAACTATCGGCTCCCGGTGAGGGCGATCCTAATTTGATGGATGCTGGCGGAAAATTCCCGAAGCTCGTTCCGGGAATGGCATTCTTCGATTCTGTCGAGTCGTTCTCGCTTATTCGTGGCGGTCACATCGATGTCACCGTGCTCGGGGCGTTGCAGGTATCTCGAAATGGCGACCTCTCGAACTGGATGATCCCTAAACGAGGAATCGGCAGTATAGGCGGTGCGATGGATCTCGCAGCAAACGCTAAAAAGGTCATTATTGCGATGGAGCACAACGTTCGAGGCGATCTTGCCAAGATCGTGGACGAATGCACGTTTCCTTTGACGGCACGTGCGTGCGTGGACGAGGTTATTACCGACATAGCTGTGATTGAGATTGATCGTAAAAATGATCGAGTGATCTTGAGAGAAACAGCTCCGGGCTGGTCGTTCGACGATGTTCAGGCACGCACTGAGGCCCGGCTGGTGGCTGATGGCGATGTCGGCAGCATGGCGTAATTTTCGGCTGATCCAGCGATGGTAGATCAGCACGGTGCGCATCTCTGACAGGTCGGCTACATCAAAGTGGCTGAAGGGAAGTAGAATCTCCAAATGTCCACCGACAATCGGAACTCAGCTAACGAAGAAGCAGCAAAGGAAACTTTTGATGAGTTTCGCAGTTCGTTTTCGTACGGATCACGAACCGATCTTCTATTCAAATTTCTGAAATCGGGCTCTGAACAGCTCGCCGACGATTTTCTTACAGAAATTCTTGATCTCACGGGAGATTTAATCGACAACGGCGACACTGCGCCTATTGTCGAGGCAATAGTTCGAGCACAGTCTGAGGCTTACTCGGGTCCCGGCAATTTCGAATACGACTCCAAGCCGTTCGCGATCCTTGATCAGCCAGTTTCTGAGAGCAAAATTGCACTTTTAACAACTACTGGTCACTTTGCGCACGGAGACGACCCGAAGCCTTTTGGCATGGACGGTTTGACGCAGGAACAGGTCGTGAAGATGACCAGTGAGTTCGGTAAAGCCGATCCTGTTCTTTCGGAGATACCAACTACTACGTCAGTGAACGAAACAATGGTTCGCCACGGCGGCTACGACATTCGAGCTACAGCCGCTGATAGAAACGTTTCTCTTCCGATAGATCGCATGAACGAACTTGCCGATGAGGGCGTGATCGGCGAGTTTGTTAGCCCTGCATATTCGTTCGTCGGTCTTGCCTCGCAACTCCGTCTCAGGAAAGAGATTGCACCCGCCTGGGCGGCAAAAGCAAAGGCAGGAGGCGCACAAGCCGCAGTACTAATTCCGATATGACCGGTGTGTCACGTGTCGGTCGGACACGTAGCGCGGGCGTTCGAGGAGGCAGGCATCCCGAGCGTCGTAATCATGTCAAAGGTGTTTAAAGATCGAACTGCGGCGATGAACCCTGCTCGCATATTGTTAACGCCGCACCCGATGGGTAGGCCTTTGTCGGCACCCTTCGATGTTGAGAAACAGCGTGAAGTTTTGAAGGCAGGGCTTAACCTGCTAGAAACTGCGACTGACGGTGGGACCGTCGTCGAGTACGATCAGCCGTATCGAACTGGACCGTTCGTCGATCAGCCAGATCGCCGATAAGTTCGATACTCGAGAATAGAATGAACGAAGAACCCGGGCGACTTCGACCCAGACCAAATATTGTCAGCGCACAGCGACTTTCGTTTAGAAAGCGATACGAGGCGGTCGGTTACTGGGCGCTTCTTGCAGTCGCGTTACTGCTTATCATCTGGTTCCTAACCGCTTCTGCATCTGATCGAAGCGAATCGAAAGACATCGAAGCTACGATAATCGCAACTTTGTTTGTTCCAGAAACTGCCACGGCAGAAGCCGAAGCAACGGCGGGGATCGATCCGTAGCGAATTTTGACCGAGGGACTGTGCCGACGACAGCCCCTACTCTCGTACCGACCGTAGAGATAGCGGAGCGGACGGATCTTGGTTGGAGCGACCGCACACTCTACTCAATTACGTCCCGTGGTTCAGTTCGAGAGTTGAGGTACGCCTGAGTCGACCGAAGTCTCTCCACTTCGCTTTGCTTCGGTCGAGAAGAAGGTGTAACGGTTGGCGATACGCCTCTCGTTGGCAGCAAATCTCTAGTTCTAATCGCGAATCGCCGGATATTAGCCCGATTCCGCATGTAAACTCGAACTATGTTTGAGTCACTTTCCGACAAGCTTGGCGGAGTCTTCGGCAAGCTAACCAATAGCGGCAAACTATCTGAAAAAGATATCGACGCTGCCCTGCGAGAAGTCCGACTTGCTCTGCTCGAGGCAGACGTCGACTTCAAGGTAGCGCGCCAGTTCGTCAAAAACGTCAAAGAACGTGCCGACGGCGAGAAGGTGTACGCATCGCTAACACCGGGACAATCGGTAATTCGAATTGTTCGAGATGAACTTGCGCAAATTCTCGGTGGTGAAGCAGTCGAGATCGCTCGAGCCGACAAGCCACCAAGCGTAATCATGCTGGTTGGTTTGCAGGGTGCAGGTAAAACCACCCTTGCTGCGAAACTGGCACTCTGGCTTCGAAAGCAGAAGCACCCGGTGATGATGGCGGCGTGTGACTTGCAGCGTCCGGCGGCTGTCGACCAGCTCAATCAGCTTGGTAAGCAACTCGACCTCAGCGTGTATTCGGAAGAGCCTTCCAGTTCGACTCCGGTGAAAGTTGCGAAAGCGGCCTACAAGAAAGCTGCTGACGAGGGCGTTCACTATCTGATTCTCGATACGGCGGGTCGACTTGCTATCGATAACGACCTTATGGGCGAGCTTGAAGAGATTCGCGACGCTACGTCGCCAGTCGAAACTCTTCTCGTTCTAGATGCCATGACGGGTCAGGATGCAGTTCGTTCCGGTGGTGAATTCAACGACCGTATCGGTGTTTCTGGAATGGTTCTCACCAAGATGGACGGTGACGCCCGTGGTGGAGCCGCTCTGTCGATGCGATCGGCAACAGGTGTTCCGATCAAATTCATTGGTGTTGGTGAGAGGCCCGACCAGTTCGAGGTGTACCACCCTGACCGAATCGCATCTCGAATTCTCGGCATGGGTGATGTCGAATCGCTCATCGAGAAGGCTGAAGTTCAGTTCGACACCGAAGAGGCCGCAGCACTTGAACAGAAGCTTCGAAAGAATCAGTTCGATCTGAACGATATGCTTCAGCAGTTCCAGACCATCAAGAAGATGGGTTCTATGACCGATATTCTCGGCATGATTCCGGGTATGGGTTCATTGCGAGGTAAGTTCAACCCGAAAGATATCGACGAAAGCCAGATGGCCCGAGTTGAGGCGATTATTCACTCGATGACGATGGCTGAGCGCGAGAACCCGACGATCATCAACGGTTCTCGACGGTTGCGAATTGCGAATGGCTCTGGAGTCACCACGACTCAGGTCAACCAGCTGCTAAATCAGTTCAAGCAGATGCAGAAAATGATGAAGAAGATCTCCGGCCCAGGTGGCAAGCGAGCTCTTATGAACATGCTCAAAGGCTAGGAGCCAGTTCTTCACCCGATTCTTGCCAACGCTGGTTAGAATCAATCTCTCGAATTTATTACGGCGCAATGCCGAACTTATTTCTGGAGATTTCTAACCAATGGCTATTGCCCACCTTCGCACTTACACCATCAATGCCGGCATGCTCGACAGTTGGCTCGAGACGTTCCCAAAGCTCATTCCTGTGATGGCCGAAGCTGGCATCAAAGTGGAAAGCACTTGGGTGAACGAAGCAAAGAGCCAGTTCATCTGGATTCGTTCGTACGGCGACGATGTTGCCAACATTGAGAAGTGCGAAGCAGCGTTCTACGGCAGCGACTACTGGTTGGCAAACGTAGATCACGTTCGAAGCCACCTCGCACACCGCGAGATCGTTCAGATCGAAACTGCGTAGATTTTTGGGTAGCAGTCGGCCGACTGCTACCGCGTCAGCGCTTACCCTCGTCCCGACCGTAGCGATAGCGGAGCGGAGGAATCTTGGTTGAGACTGTTGAAATTCAAGTGAGTCACTCACCGAATCTTTCCGCTTGACCGAAGACACTCAACTGTTCAGTTCGAGTGTTTGTTTATCTCACAAATGACTGAGGTCTCTCCACTCCGCTATCGCTGCGGTCGAGAAGAGGGAACTTTCCTACGGAAATGACTCCTACGTTCCTAAGGTTGCACCGTCGAAGTTCGGCTGACCTCGCATGAAGTCGGCGGCTGCAACAGCCTGGCGCCCCTCTAGTTGCACCTGCATAAGTTCGAGCGCACCTGATCCCGTCCCCACCAGCACTCTGTTCTCTTCAACTACCACTTTTCCAGCAGGTAGCGAAGAAGCGTCCGCTGTTCGAGCATCGAGAATTTTTAGCCCTTTGCCTTCCCAGCTGGTGAACGTTCCGGGCCACGGATGGTAAGCACGCATCATTCGGTCGATACTGGCGGCAGAAGCCGACCAATCGATTTCGCCATCTGATCGATCAAGCAACCCTGTAACCGTTGCCGCCGAATCGTCTTGCGGCTGTGGAGTGATCGATCCGTCTTGAAGTCCTTCGAGTACTGCCGGCAGCATCGAAGCCCCTTCCTTAAAGAGGCGATCCTGTAGCTCTGCCCCTTTTTCCGTACCTGAGAGCTTGATTGGTGCTGATTGCGCAAGGATCGGTCCAGTGTCCATTCCTTCGTCGAGCAGCATCACTGTCACACCGACTTCGGTTCGGCTATCGAGGATTGCGGTGACCACCGGGCTGGGTCCTCTATACAGAGGAAGAAGCGAAGGATGAATGTTCACAACGCCCATCGGTGGTATCTGCAAGAGTTCAAGCGGAAGAATTCGCCCGTACGCCACTACTACGAACACATCTGCCTGAAAATTTTGGAGCCTAAGCGCTTCTTCTTCGTTATTCCGCAGGCTTTTTGGAGTGAAAACTGGGAGATCGCTATCAACAGCGAATGTTTTCACGGGGGTTGGGGTCTTTGTGCGACCTCGTCCGGCCTTCCTGTCGGGCTGGCTGTAGACCGCTGCGACCTCGTGCCCAGCCGAAACAAGTGACTCTAGCGCGCCGGCTGCTTCCACCGGTGAACCGAAAAATATTATTCTCATGCGACTACTTTATAAGCGTCGCGCTGGGCATGGCGCGCCGAAATGGCTCGCGCGGTTAGGGGCTGGGATTGCTGAGAAATGTTAATTTTCGTGGTCGCCTGAACTGAGTCGTGAACGGTGTCACAAAATTGCTGGGAAATTTGTTAGAAATTTGGTCCATT